>CADECP010000009.1:45949-183671 GCA_902825875.1 uncultured Acidobacteriota bacterium | reverse complement strand
TGACGTTGTGTAGCAGAAGGCATCATCTCAAACTAACTTTGTCCAAACTCGTGTTAATTACTTTCCAGCAAAAAGAAAGTGGTAATAACTTCTATATACCTCGCTGATATTTATGTTTTTTTGATGACGACGTCAGTAATTCCCGGCAAAAACTGAGGTAACTTGTTTAAAGCAAAGAGTTAAACCTCAAAACAAGCGCGAAAACTCGATTGCCTAAAGACTCTTAACAAAAGAGTTAAAGGCTGACCGGAAATTGCTGTGACGACGTTGATCGTGCCGCCGCTGCTGCGTCCGTATTCAGCCTGATAGTTGGTTTGCAGCACTTTGACTTCGCCGATGGCATCGAGTCCGGGGGCAAGATACGGCCCAAGTTGCGAACCGGTGTCGAGCGAGGACACACCGTCGAGCGTCAGATTGATCGTTCCGGGACGGCTGCCGTTGATGCTGACGCCGACCAGATTGTTCCAACCCGGAGCTTCGCGGTTGGCTGTGTCAACCACGCCAGGCAGCAATTTTACCAACCCCATGTAATCGCGGCCTTTCAGCGCAATGCTTTGAATCTGCTGTTCGTCAATCAAACCAGCACGTTCGGCGCTTTCGGTTTTGATGAAGGTCTGTTCGGCGGTCACAGTCACAGTTTGGCTGACATCGCCGACTTCCAGCCTCAGGCTGTGAACGTCAATTCGTTCGTTGGCAGTTAGGACAATTCCCTTCTGCTCGAACTTTTTGAATCCATTGGCCGACACCACCACTGTGTAAGTGCCGGGCAATAATTGCGTGACGACGAAATTGCCGGAACTGTCGGAGGTAACCGTTCGAATTTGAGCGGTTTCCTGGCTAATGACTTCGACCTTGGCGTTAGGAACGACTCCGCCATTGGGGTCGTTGAGCGTGCCAGAGATTTGGCCTGTCAATCCCTGACCAAAAGCCGCCGAGAGCAGACAAACCAGTGTCATCGGCAACATAAACAGACGGAAGATAGTCTTGCTTTTACTGGGGTGCATAACCGCTCCTATGGTTTGAAATTCAGTTGTTAAAGTTTGGCAGACGCGACCTTTGACGGATTCAGGGCGCGTTACAGACCGCTTCTGTAAATCAAAATGGCTGGGAGCTTCCGCTGTAGCTTGTGCGGACGCTTGGTTTAACCTTATTCAAACATGAACACGAAGGATTCGACAAGCCTTCGTCTTCAAACTCTCCTCGGTTGCAGCAAATTTCTCTCAACGATTGAGGATCAAAACTCCCCAGGGACTGCCAGTGGTTTTGATCTTTTTGACGACCGATTGATTGGCCAAATCCACAGCGGAAACATCGTTGGAAGGGCCGTTGGCTGAAAACAACATCTTGCCGTCGGGTGAAACAGCTATGCCCCAGGGGCGAGTGCCGACTTCAAATGAAGCTGTGGCCTGATTCGTTTTGGTATCAACGACAAAAACTTTTTTGCCGCGTCCGGCGCTGACATAAAGCTTGGTGTTGTCCGGCGACAAGACCAAATCCATAGGTTTGATTTCGCCCGCCGCACCAAGCTGAATGTCTTGCAGCTTGACGTTTTTGACTGGGTCGAACATCGCAACCGTTCCGTCGTTTTCGGCGCTGACATAACCGCGAGAACCATCGGGCAAAAAGATGATGTTGCGCGGACGCCTGCCGACTTTGATGCTCTTGAGCAATTTGCGACCGGCGACATCCACCACATCCACGGCGCTGTCATTTTCTGAAGTCACGTACACAGTTTTTCCATTCGGAGCCAGCCGAACGCCTTCCGGTTCGCCGCCGACTTTGATCGTCTGCAACACCTTGCCCGAAACAATATCCAAAAAGCTCAGACTGGAAATATCTTCGTTGGAAACAAACAGCGTGTTTCCATCGCTGCTGATGTCGAAATTTTCCGGGTCGGAACCGCCTTCCAGCACGCGCAGCAATTTATTTTGCTCGACATCGAACACGCCAATGCCGTCGGCGCTTTTATCCGGCGGAGGCAAAGTGCTTTCGTCCACTCCCGGCGGCGCCTGCGGCGAACCGCTCAAAGCTACAAAGATCGTTTTGCCGTCGTGGCTGGCATGAATGCCGCGCGGACGTTTGCCCAACGGGATGTTCGCCAACACTTCCAGCGTCGAACCGTCAATGATCGTCAAATCGCCTGACGATTCGTTGGTGACGAACACGCGATAGCCGGATTTCCATTCCGGCACTGAAACAGTTTTCGGCGTTGTCGCCGGTTTCGTTTCAGGAGCGACAGGCGGATTGGAACAACCCGTCATCAACAAAACCAGAGTGCAGGCCATCGTCAAAAAAAATGACTTGAACATAAATTGAATTCTCCATTGAACGTAAAATCAGATCAGTTCAACCGCTTGATGCGGCCTTCGATTTTTGGCGAAACTTCGCCGGCGGCGGAGATGAAATCCGACAACACAGCACTGTCAATCGCCGCCGATTCCGGCGTTATCAACAGCTTTGCACTTTTGAACATCGTGTACCCGTCGCCGCCTTCGATCAGAAAAACCGACGAAGCCATCGTGTAGGTTTTCTTTTCATCGAGCGGCTGGCCGTTGATCGTCACGCTGACCACGCGCGAACCAGCCGGTTTGCGCGCATCGTATTCAAAGGCCAAACCGGAGACTTGCGGGAAACGACCGCTTTCGCTGGCTTCGACAATCTGGCTGATGCCGTTTTCCAAAGCAGCTTTGATCTGCGCGCCGGTGGCTTCGATCTTCACGATGGGGTTTTCAAACGGCAACATCGAAACCACATCGCGTTTGCTGATGGAACCGGCGGTGAACGTCGCGTTCGCTCGAATCGAACCGCCATTCACAATTGCGATGTCGGCTTTGGTCGTGAAACGAAACGCATCGGCTATCAAATTGCCCAAATTGGTTTCGCGCGTGCGGCTGCCAAGATTCGTGCCATCAAGTTCGACCGCTGTGCGGCCAAGCGGTTTATCGAGTTCGGCAGACAGTTTCTTTTCGTATTCGGCAATGACTTTGGCTGCTTCCGGATCATCGGGCGTGGCGTCCGTCACAGGAATTCCGGCCCAATCCAAACTCTCCAAGTGCAAAGTTTTGGGGTTGATGTTCAAATCAATTCGCCCAAGCACACGCGCGTCCGAACCCCATTTGAAAATCGGCGTGCGGCCAGCATGCGATTGCAGCAGTTCATGTTCGTGCCCGCCCAGAATCACATCCACCAATCCGGTTTGTGCCAGCAATTTGTCTTCGGGCATTGCCAGATGAGTCAGAGCAACGATGATCGTCGCTCCTTCGGCGCGCATTTTCGGAACCAGCCGCCGTGCGGTCAGAATCGGATCAACAAAGCGAATGTTTTTGCCAGGACTGGAACTTGTCGCCGTATCTGTGGTCAGCAATCCGAAAATGCCAATCTTGACGTTGCCGAATTTGTGAATGACATAAGGCGGCATGCCGTTAAAAGATTTGCCCGTATCACGATCAATGACGTTCGCTCCCAGCCAGACGAACTTCGATTCTTTCATGCGCTGAACCAATACGTCGTTACCGAAATCGAATTCGTGATTGCCCAACACGGCATAATCCAGTCCGATGGAATTCCAGGCGGCGATGACCTGTTCGCCTTTGAATATGGTCGAAGCAACCGATGGTGAAATCGTGTCGCCGCCGAGCAAGAACAGCGTATTCGGCGATTCGGCCAACACTTTCTTTCGCAATGTCGCCACGCGAGCCAAACCTGCGCTTTTGCCTTTGTCCACAGGCGAAATCTGGTAAACGTCGTTAAGCTGCAACAACGTCACGCGGCTGGTTGCTTCCTGCGCCAGAACACCGCCAAACAGACTGAGCAGAGCAACCGCTGCCAGCAATGCTCGGCGCCAAATGGCCTGGAAACTCGCCATTCGTGTTTTCCTCCTGAGTTTGGATTTGAATCGTTGGATTGTCGGGCAAAAACTACCACAGGTGAGAACCAAAGTGGCGACGCTGAAGCAAAAAAATGAGGAGGCCGAAAATCGCCTCCTCACAAAATCGGGGTCCGAAAACATTCGGACACCTCACCCTGAACACCAAACACACATAAAACTTATCGCTGATTGAATTTGACCTTGATCGAAAGCTCTGCGCGTTCCCTGACCACGCTGAGCGTCGCTTCTCCTACGCTCTGAGCTTTCAGGTCGCGGCTCGTTTGATCCACCAGTCTGTTCAAATCAGCCAGCATATTCACAGGCTCTCCATTGACAGCCGTGATGCAATCTCCGGCTTTGATGCCTGCCTGTTCCGCCGCGCCGCCGACTCTGACTTCGTTGACCAGCATTCCGCCTTTGACGTTGAAAAACGAAGCCAATTGCGAAGTTAGCGGAGTCACTCGAACTCCAAGCTGGTAACGGGCGGCTGTGATGCTGGAACCGGCCTGTTGAGCAGAAGACGAAAGGCTGGCTTTTCCTTCCTGCAATTCCTTGTCAACGGCAACACGGCTTTCTTCAGCCATCCTGCGAAACGCTTTTTCGTCTTCGGCAAACTTTGCAAAGTCCTTTTCGTTGCCGCGAAGCTTCGCTTCCTCTTTCGCTCGCGCGGCTTCCTCTGCTGCAGCAAGATGAGCATCGGATAAAGCATATAACCTTGATCGTTCGTCACGCTGCGAAGTGGGGCGTTGCCCCAAAACGACAGGCTTAATCAACGAAGCTCCGCCACGGCTAATCCCCAACGTTACCGAAGTTCCCGGAGCGGATTCGCTTAACAATCTGAAAACTTGAGTCGGATTGAAAATCGGATGATTGTTGAAAGTCAGAATGACATCGTTCACCTGCAACCCGGCTTTTGCGGCTGGGCTGCTTTCTTCAACTGTCCCCACCAGCGCACCGCGAGCTTCGGTGAGTCTCAACTCTTTCGCTCGCTCTTCGTTGATGTCGCCAAGATAAACCCCCAACGATCCCCCGCTGCTCTTGCGAGCGATAACAGTGCTGGGTGGTTTTGAATCTTGAATGTTCGACTGGAAGCCAACGGCGCTTGTTTGCGCCGAAGCTGTGACGACATTCGCAGTAATCGCCAGAATGGTTGTTAAACCGGCGATGAGCGCAACGCACGAAATTCCGCCTGCCAGTGAATGGGCAAAACGCGCTGCTGTCTCAAACAGTCTAAACAACCGATGCTGCATACTTAAGAATTTGGATTACTACTGTTGGAATGTCCGATGCCGATCTCGCTCGCACGGGCGTTTGAACGCGACATGCCCGTCAAAGTTCCACAAAAATTCGTGCGCTCAAAGACTTGAAGGAAGAATGTGAAGCTTTAGCTGAAGAATCAACAAGGCAATAATGTTTGCTTAACGTTGAGCGACTTTGAAGACGACCAATGTCAGATCATCTTCCTGTTCGGAATCGTGAGTCCAAGTTTTGACCGCGCGTAAAATCTCCTGCTCGATGCTTGCCGCATCTCGTTTGAGGTTTTTCGTCAACTCCATCAAACAATCAATCAAACGCTCTTCGCCGAACTCTTCGCCGTCCGGGCTGCGGGCTTCGATCAAACCATCGGTGAAGGCCACCAACACATCGCCTGATTCCAGTTGCAACTCAGCGTCCTCGAATTCCGCATCGCAGAACAAACCCAACACGGTTCCGCCTCGATCAAGCCGCTCGATTGTTACGCCGTCTGATTTCGCGCGCACCAACAGCGGCGGATTGTGCCCGGCGTTGACGTAACGCAAAACGCGACGACGTTCGTCGAATTCGGCATAAAAGAAAGTGATGAAGCTGGAATCCATGACCGATTCGGCGACTTGCTGATTGACTCGCTCGACGATTCGCCGAATGGGATGCGCCTGATCGTAAGTGTCGTGATACACCTGCACCTGGCCCCGCAAATTGGCTTGCAGGTTGGCCATCATCAATGCCGCCGAAACTCCTTTGCCGCAAACATCCGCGACGACGATGCCAATGACGCCCGGAGCCACCTGCAAAAAGTCGTAATAATCGCCGCTGACCGAACGCGCAGGAATGCAAACTCCGTTGGCGAAATCCAGCGCAGTCGTTTTCGGAGTCGAACGGGGAAACAGTCGCGCCTGGACTTCCGCCGCAATTTTCATTTCCTGATCCAGCCGTTGCTTTTCCGCTGACACACGCAGCAAGTCTCGAATCGAGCGGGTCATCTGGTTGAACGCGCCGCTCAAAGACGCAAGCTGGTCTTTGCCACCAATTTTGATTTCGTGATCGAAATCGCCTGCTTCGACTTTTTGCGTGCCTTGATAAAGGTAATGCACGGCTCCGGTGATCGAGCGCGTCAGAACAATCGCGGAAACAACCGCCGCCAACGCAATCAGGAAAAACACGAACGCCAGCGAAGCAATCACCACATACAGTGCGCTACCGAACGTGCTGCTCGATTTGAACCGCTGCACTCGCTGCCAGATGCTGCCTGGCGACAAAAACGCCGAGTCAATCATCAACACATCGCGTTCCCGCCGTATGCCTGTTCGCCATTCAATGACGGGTTTGAAAATTGGAATACCTGTCGGAATCACCACTTGATCGGGCGATGGTTGAGGTGCGATTCCAGGTTCGGATTCGTCCACTTTGCCGCCCGCCGGAGTCATCATCAACGACACGCGCGCCTGACCGGGCAGGATTTTCAAATCGGTGGTGCGGAACAACCGCTCGCACAATCCGTCGCCGATGGGATAGCTGAGTTGAAACATCGCTTGCGGAGGCGCTGCCAGCCGAATCACGTGACGCGCGAAGATTCTGCGTTCGCCTTCGAAGTTTTCTTCGACCACGAAGCCGTGAAATTCCTGCGCGCTCATCCAATCGGCAGCGAGGTTCGTATCCACGCCGACAAATTCGTTTTGTGCTTGCACGCCTTCCGGCGAAACGCCTTTAACGGTTAAATTGAGTCCGCTTTCCTGACGCAGTTTCAGCGTGATGTTGGGGAACATCGGAGCCAGCGCATCTGCTCGCTCCTGCAATCGCCTGGACATCACCGCTGGCTGCCAACGTTCGGCATTCACATCGCTCAAATCGCGGCTGAGCGCACGCGCGGCAGCGCGCGACTGTTCCAGATAACTTTCCAATTGCCGTTCGACCAGACTGGCGCTGGATTGCATCACCACCACCCAACCGACCAACGCCACCAAAACCAACAGCAGCAATAACGGCAACGCTCCTATCAACAAATACGTAACAATCAACCGACGACGAAGCCGCCACAACAACCCTGCCGTCACTGCCCGCGCAGCCTGAAAGGCAAAGTAAACCAGCGGAATCAGCGCCAAAGCCGACAGGAAATCAATCAGCGTTTTCAGCGCCTGACTTCCGAACAGCGTTTCCGCGCCAGAGAAAATCCAGTTCACAAACCAGACCGCTACGCCGATTAACATGGCTCTGCCCATTGGCGTAATCGGTATCAAGCTTTTGGCGAGTTCGACAAAAATGGATTGGCGGCTTTGGCTTTGCTGCATGAACAACTCCGCAAAACGAAGAAGCACGAAGAACCTTCGTACCAACACGATTCTTCGCGCTCCACAGTGCGTCAGGCCAACCTGCCCGACTTAACTTTCGGTTTCAAACTTCGGATACAGCGCATCAATCACTTCTTTGTGCTTGTCTTCGACAAACTTGCGGCGCACTTTCAACGTCGGCGTCAGTTCTCCGCCTTCGACCGAAAATTCCTGATCCAGCAAAGCGATCTTTTTGATCTTTTCGTGCGGCGCGAGTTCTTTGGTCACTTCGTCAACTTTCTTTTTGAAGTATTCGACGATGCGCGGATGGCGAACCAGTTCCCTTAAATCCTTGCCTTCAACGCTGAGCGATTTGGCGTAGGTCTTTAACTGATCGAAGGCCGGCACGATCAACGCCGCCGGAAATTTGCGCGCGTTGCCGATGACAATCGCCTGTTCAACCATCGGGATGGTGCGGATCATGTTTTCAATCGGTTGCGGCGCGATGTATTTGCCCAGACTGGTTTTCAGCAAATCCTTCTTGCGATCCGTAATGCGAATGTATCCATCAGCATCAACCGTGCCGATGTCGCCAGTGTGAAACCAAACGCCGTCGCCATATCGCTGCAAACACTTCTCGGATTCGTCGGGCATTTTGTAATACCCCTGCATGACGTTGTCGCCCTGAACCAGCAATTCGCCATCTTCGGCGACTTTGACTTTGACGCCGGGAATTTCGCGGCCAATGGTTCCGATTCGATTCCCAGTCGGGCGATTGAACGACACCACAGGCGAAGTTTCCGTCAACCCATAACCCTGCAAAATCAGAATCCCGGCCCCGGCGAAGATGTATGCCAGTTCCGGCGAAAGCGCGGCTCCTCCGGCGACGAAAAACCGCATGCGACCGCCGACTGCTTCGCGCCATTTGGTGAAAACCAGTTTGTCCAGCACCTTCAATTCCAGAGTCAGCCGCATCGGAACGCTTTTGCCCTGATCTTTCAACATCGCCACCTGACGACCGACTTCGACCGCACGATGAAAGATTTTCTGTTTCATCGGCGGAGTTTCCGCCGCGCGTTTGTTGATCGTGGCGTAAATGCGCTCGAACAGGCGAGGCACTGCGGTGACAACCGTCGGGCGAACTTCTTTGATGTCTTCGGCGACGGTTTCGACGCCGCGCGCGTAGCAAATCTGAACGCCAAAACTCATGTAGATGTACAGCACCGTCCGTTCAAAAACGTGCGACAGCGGCAAAAAACTCAGCGCAGTGTCGTCGGGGCGTAAGTCGAACACGCTGCCGGAACTGAGCACGTTCGACACCAGATTGTGGTGCGTCAACATCACGCCTTTGGGTTCGCCTGTAGTTCCCGACGTGTAAATGATTGTCGCCAAATCTTCCGGCTGAGCCTCTGCCGCAAGCTGACCGAACAAATCCGGCTGGCTGGCGCGAAGTTCCGAACCGCTCTTTTCCAACTCTTCCAGCAACAATGCGCTTTCGGGTTTGTCTTTGGCTTCTTTCGGCGGCTCGAACAAAATCAGGCGCGGACGTTCCTGTCGGTTGATCGAATCCAGCGCAGGCTGAATGCGTTTGAGCAGTTTGCCGTTGCCGACAAACAAAACGCGCGCTTCGCTGTTTCGCAAAATGAAGGCGACCTGATCCACCGCTTGCGTGGGATAAATCGGCACGTTGACCGCTCCGCTGGAAAGAATGGCGTAATCGGTCATGCTCCATTCGGGACAGCTTTCGGCCAACAACGCCACACGGTCGCCCGAACGTACGCCAAGCTGATGCAGCCCCAACGCCAGATTCTGCACACGTTCGTTCAACTGAGCGCCCGAAATGTCGTGCCATTTCTTGTCGCGCCTGAAACTCATCACAACGCGATCGGCGCGACGTTCTACGGCCTGACTGAACAGCTCGTTAATCGTGCGAGGCTCTCCAGGGCCCATGCCAGTGCTCATGTTCGATGTACCTGCCTGATAGTGGATTTTGAAAACTCGTTCTGCCTGAAAAGAGCCGGAAAAAATTGACCGCTCAACATTCCGGCTTAACGGTTTGGATAATTATTCGATTTGCGGCGTTTGTCAATTTTTGCAACCTGCCGATTGCCACACAAATTGACGGGAATTGTTATCGCCGCCTACACTGCGCGCCTTTACCAATCACTAAAACTCACAATGGGTTTCGACAATGATGAATCGGCTGGTTTCAATTTCGCTGGTGGGAATGGCGCTGTTTGGCTGCGTGTTGGGAATGGCGTGCCGGAACGCGGCTTCGCGCCAACTGAAACCGATTCCCGAACCGGATTTCGCCGCGCTGGAAACCGCCGCGCAAGATCAGCTTCGCCAACAACAGAATCTGCTCAACAGCGCCATCGCCAAACCGAACATTTCCGATCAGGAATTAAGCGAAGCGTTCGGCACTGCGGGCAAATTTTATCATTCCTACAATCTGGCCGAACCCGCCATCGCTTGTTATGAAAACGCCAAGCAACTGGCTGCGGGCGATTACCGCTGGCCGCATTACCTGGGTTCGCTGTACAGAATCAAAAACGATTTGAAACAGGCCGCGACGAATTTCGGCGCGGTAATGAGTCTGAAACCCGATTATGTTCCGGCGATTGTCGCAATGGCGGAAATCAATCTGGCGCAGAATTTCCACGAACTGGCCGAACCGCTGTTCCAGGAAGCTCTCGCCAAAGATCGTTCGAGCGCAGCGGCAGTGGCGGGCTTGGGCAAAATCGCTCTGGCCAAACGTGATTACGCGGCAACCATTCGCCACTTGGAAAATGCGCTGGCACTTTCGCCATCGGCGACCGAATTGTTTTATCCGCTGGCGCAGGCTTATCGCCGTCAGGGCAATCCGGCCAAAGAACAGGAAGCACTGGCCAGGCGCGGAACCGGAGCCATCAAAATCAACGATCCGCTGATGGCTGAATTGCGCGGATTGACGACCGGAGCGCGAACTCATCTGACACGAGGCAGCCAGTTGATTCAGGCTCAGCGATACAAAGAAGCCATCGAAGAATTTCGGCTGGCCGTCGCTGCCGATCCTAACGATCCGACCATTCGCCTGAATCTGGGTTCGACTTTTGCTCAATTGGGTCAGCGCCAGGAAGCCCGCGAACAATTGGCGGCAGCCGTTCAGCTTGATCCGAACAACTCCAAAGCCCATTACAATCTGGCGATGGTGCTGGTTCAGTTGCGCGACGATTCGACCGCCATCAATCATTTCCGAACCGCCGCCGCCAATGACGTTCGCAACACATCGGCAAACTTTTTCCTGGCCGATGCGCTAATGCGAACCGGTAAGTTTGAACAAGCCGCCGAGGCTTATGCCAAAACGATTTCGATTGATCGGCGTCACGGCATGGCGCACTTCCGATTGGCGCTGGCACAGATCAAACTCAGACGGTTTGCCGAAGCTCGCGCCAAACTCGAAGAAGAAGTAAACGCTCTGCAAGGCAACAAGGAAATCGCACAGGTGTTGGTCAGGTTGTTGTCGGCTTGTCCCGATCAAAAAATTCGTGACGGTCAGCGAGCGATGACGTTGGTTCAATCCGTCTTCTCCGACCGAAACAATCCGAATTTCGCTCAATCGGTGGCGATGGCCTTTGCCGAAGCCGAGCAATTCGACGAAGCCGTCAAGTTGCAACAAATCGCCATCGCAGCCGCCAAAGAGTCCAACTTTCCGGCTTTGCAAAAAATGCTGGCCGAAGATTTGGGCAAGTATCAGCGTCGCCAGCCTTGTCGTCGCCCCTGGATAGACAACGATCCGGTATTTTCGCCGCAGCCACCTTTTTAATTGCTGGCCAAACCTTGACGACTTTCGCCTGCGAGTGTAAGAATCCGCTCGTCAGCAAGCTGAATTTAATCACAAAAGGCGTCCCTCACACTTCACATTTGCCCCGGATGCCGCGCTGACAAGACGAATTTCAATCAAGTTTGCGGTTTCAACAACTCACGACATTTCGGCGAACGAACCAAGTCAAACGTTTTTTGCTTTCATCACCGGTTGTCTTTACATCGGCAAGCCAATTCTTGAAGGAAGAGTGCGAATCATCTACAGCCACTTCTTCTGAAAGTAAGCGCGGATGGTTTTGCAAGAAAGACGGCTCGAATCCAATCGAAATCGGAAAAGCTTCCGGTTTTTGAATCTTTGTGGCAGTTGATGGATTTCCTGAAGGCTGCTGTTCTTTCACCCACAAGTTTTTTAGGAGGAATTTCGAATGCAAACCTCACTCAAACGTACACACGCCAAACACATTTTGTTTTCGCTGGCGATTTGCGCGGCGCTGTTGGCAGCGGCCTCAATGATTCCGTCAGTGACCAACGTGTTTTCCAACTCAACCAGTCAGGCGCAAAACAACTGCGATTCGCAATTGGCTGCGATGGAAGCGGCCAAAGAAGCATTGGCCGCCGACCGCAACAACCAAACCAAACGTTCGGCGTTTGATGCTGCTGTGGCTACCTGGAACCAATGCCGTGGCGCGCAAAGCGCGGCGGCGAAATCGGCTGGCAAAGCCGCTCCGAACGCGACTGGCGGCCCGGACGGTTTCGGCAATACCTGGCGCGATAACCAGGGAGCCAACCCTGTTCCTTATCAATTCGTTGACATCAGCGGAACCGGAACCAATCTGGGAACGGGCGACGACGAGGGTTTTCCTTACACCTTGCAAGCCCCTTTCAGTTTTTATGGATCGGCTCTGACCACAGTCGCGGTTACAACCAATGGTTACATTTCAACGGATCAGACGGATGATGGTCCAGACCTGAGCAACGATTGCCCGTTGCCTGTTACGCCAAGCACAGGCGGAGGCGCGCGCATTTATCCGCTGCACGATGATTTGGTCGTCAATGGTGGTGTATACGCTCAATACTTCGCCACTTGTCCGCGTCCGAACGATTTCGGCGGATGCGCCGAAGCCTGCACAGTTTTCCAATGGCAGGACGTTGACCACTTTGGTAGCGATGGCCAGAACTTCGATTTCCAGGCGATTCTTTATCACACGCGCAATGAAATCGTTTACCAGATTGGTCCTGGCAATCCTGAAGCCGGTAGCGGTTCGACGACCGGCATCCAGAATGCTGCGGCGAGCGTCGGCCTGACAATCGCTTGCAACACCGCCAATACGGTTCCGAGTGGATATGCCGTGGCGATCTTCGCTCCTGGCGCGGCTCCGTGCAGCGATCCTGTCGGACCCGGTATTCCTGTTCCGGCGACTTCAGAAATGAGCGATCAGAAAGCCGGTTCGGTTCTGATTTACAACGTCTACACTTCGGGTGCGACCAGCGGCAACGCGCAAAACACTCGCATCAACATCACCAACGTGCATCCGCAACGTGATGCGTGGGTTCACTTGTTCTTCGTGGCGGAAAGCTGCGCGATCGCCGACAGCTACATTTGCTTAACGGCGAATCAGACTGCCAGCTTCCTGGCTTCAGACCTTGATCCGGGCACAACCGGTTACATCGTTGCCGTTGCAGTTGACGGACGAATTGGTTGTCCGGTCAATTTCAACTATCTGATTGGAGATGAATACGTGAAGTTCGCTTCCGGTCACGCTGCCAATCTCGGAGCGGAAGCCTTTGCCGCAGGTTCGGCTTCGCCCTGCGATGGTAACTCGGTGACGGCGACTCTGGCGTTTGACGGTCAGAATTACAACCGTCTGCCTGCAGTTTTGGCGCTCGACAATGTCGGATCGCGTGCTGATGGAAACGACACCTTGGTGGTCATCAACCGTATCGCAGGCAATCTTGGCATCGGAGCTTCATCGCTTGGAACGCTGTTCGGCATTCTGTACGACGATGCGGAAAACGCGCTGAGCTTCTCGGTTGCGGGCGGCTGCCAGTTGCGTAATTCGATTACCAACAACTTCCCGCGTACGACGCCTCGTTTTGAAACCTTCATTCCTGCCGGACGCACTGGCTGGGCGAAAGTCTTCAATCAAACCGGAGCGATCGGTATCACTGGAGCGGCGATCAACTTCAACGCTAACGCGGCCAGTTCAGCAGGAGCCTTTAACCAAGGCCATAACCTGCACGCTCTGACGTTGAACGCGACCAACGGCTACGTCATTCCGGTGTTCCCGCCAAGCTGCTAATCAAGTTCGGTAAGGAACCAGGAGCGGTAGAGACTGGGTGCTCTTGTAACCAGCCCGGTTGCTTCCGGTTCCGTGCCATAACCTAAACTGACGAAAGGACGCAAAATTTTGCGTCCTTTTGTCGTTTCAGGCTATGATCCGCCCGCCCTCGAAACCAACGGCTTGCCCCTTCCCAAAAAAAACCGCCGCTGTTCCCTGAATCAATCCCAACTTTCAACTTGAGGAAGTAGTTATGTCGCTCAAGCCTTTGTTTCGCCAGTTCGCGCTGGCCGGACTTCTTTTTGCTGCAACCATCATTCTGTCGCCCGACGCAATGCGCGGCGTGTCTGCAATTCAATCGGCAACCGTTCCGCCGCCGCCAGCTTCGCGCGCTGACCGATTCGGCGTATACAACTGGAACATCAACGACGCAGCCAAACCTGCCACAACCGATCAACTCACGTGGGGAACGGATTTGGTTGCTGAACTCGGCACGCGAACGATTCGCATCGCGATGGCCACGCGCGACGATTACCGGCTGGGGCTTCCAGGCAATTTGGCGAGCAATCTGGATTTGGTGCAATTGGCGCAGCATCCGGCTTACGACCGAGTGTTGAAAGACACGCGCTTTCGCACAGTAATGCTAACAACGTATTCGCGTGGAGCGATGGCCAGCAATTGGAGCGACGGGTACACACAATCCGAATACGATGCCGAGCGCGACGAAATCCGGCGGCTGGGCGAATACCTGTTGAACACTCCGGCGTTCAACGGCAAAACCTTCATCATCCTGAATTGGGAAGGCGACAACGCGATGGCTTTGTGGCCGAACAAACGCACGATCTGGGACGCTTACACCAACTGGATTCGTTCGCGCGCCGAAGGCGTCAAACTGGCACGGCAAAAATATCCGGCGTCGTCGGCAAAGCTGTTTTCCGGTTTGGAGTTCAATCAAATCCACAACTGGCAAACTGGCGAATTGTGCGGTTCGCCGGTCAGCGATCCGGTACGAACCGATCCGCTGCGGAATCGCTGCTTGATTGATTACGTCGCACCTCAAGTCGAAGTTGATTACTACTCTTACTCTTCGTGGGAAAGCCTGATCCAAAAGGAAACCTTTCCCAACGACAATTTGAAACAACGCTACAAAGCCGATCTGAATTTTGCGTTGTCGCTGATCAAAGCGCGTCGCCCGGAAATCACCGAACACAATTTCATACTCGGCGAATACGGTTTCGAGCGCGCGCGTTACGGCGATTGCAACGCCGCCAATCACACCAGCGAAATGTTCGACGCGCTGGAAGGCGAAGGCTCGTTTCAGGCATCTTACGCCGTGTTCTGGCAGGTGGTGGACAACGCTCCGTTTTACGGCATAGGCGTGGAGTTGTTCGGTTTGTACAAAACCCGGAATGGCCAGGTGAACTTGTCGCCGCTCGGCGAAAACTTCCGCAAACGATTGGCCGGGCAAGCAGCGACGAATTACACCGGCTGTCCGCAGATTCGCACTTCTCCCGATCCGGGCATTTTGAACGGACAAGGTCTGTCGAATTTCCAAATCAACCCGGACACGGTGATTTCGATTTACGCGCAAGGTTGTTGCGAAAACGTCACCACGCCGTTTTCGGCCAGCGGCAACACAGTGCATTTCGATCAAGGACAACGCCATTTCCAATTGCCGCGCGACAACGTTCAGGATTTTTACGAATCGCCGACGCAGATCAATTTCTCCATGCCAGTCGAACGGAGAAGTGGCTGGACGCGCGTTTACGTCACTGACGCGCGCGGTTTCGTCTCCAACTCGCAAGCCATTCCCATCGCGTGCAGCGATTGCCCACGTTTCGCATCGTGCGGAATTCTGGAAACGAATTACCAGACCTTGCAGATGGCTCCGGGCGACACGGTCACACTTTCGGGCAATCCGTTTTCGCCAAGCGGCAACACAGTCGTCATCGAACAGCGCGTGACGCAACACACTTTTCAGAAATGGACGCTGACGCAACCGAACTTCCTCAGCGAATCGGCTTCGCAAATTGTGCTGAAACTCCCCGTAGATTTAGTCCCCGAACGCGAAACGATTCTGTATCTGATCAACGCACAAGGCCGCGAATCCGTCGAAAGCATCATTCCGATCTCGCAGCCTTGCACCGATTGCCCACCACGTTTGAAACCTTGCCTGGCGTTTCTGCCGGATTCAGGAAATGAATTTCGTGCCGGACAGGCGGCTACTGTGACTGGACGTTTCCCCGCCAGCGGCAAAAAACTCATCGTCGAACAGACCGACAAAACCAACCGCCTTTATCGTTACGAAATTGCTGGCGGCAACTTTTGGGAAGAAAGCGACAAACGAATTCGCTTTGCATTGCCGACGACGTTGTTCGCCGGGCGAGCTTTGCTGTACGTGGTTGACGCGACTGGCCGCGAATCTCGCGCGCAGGAAATCGTCGTATCGCCGAATCCGCTGACGCTGGTTTCGTCGGCAAACTATCGCGGAGTTTCGCTGGCGGTCGAATCGCTGGTCACGATTTTTGGCAACGCGATGGCGACGACGACGCAAGTTGCGACGGCGTCTCCGTTGCCAAACGAACTCGCCGGAACTCGCGTAGTCATCAAAGACAGCGCCAACATCGAACGCGACGCTCCGCTGTTTTTCGTTTCGCCGACGCAGATCAATTTCCAGATGCCGCCGGGAACTGCTGCCGGAACGGCTTCGATCACTGTGGTCAGCGGATTCGGATCGTCGTCGTTCGGCACAACTCAAGTGACCAACGTCAGTCCGGGATTGTTTGCCGCCAATGCCACTGGCAAAGGTTTGGCAGCGGCAGTTGTGTTGAGAATCAAAGCTGACAATTCGCAAAGCTTTGAACCGGTCGCCGTGTTCGATTCGGCCAGCAGCAGCTTCGTCGCTCGCCCGATTGATCTGGGATCAGCCAGCGATCAAGTGTTCTTGCTGCTGTTCGGCACCGGTTTTCGCAATCGCAGCAGCTTGTCGGCGGTGACGGTTCAGGTTGGAGGCGTTACGGCTCCAATCAACTTCGCCGGAGCGCAAACGGATTTTGTCGGCCTGGATCAAATCAATGCCTTGCTGCCGCGCACCCTGATCGGACGCGGCGACGTAGACATCGTTGTCAACGTTGACGGACTGACCGCCAACACGCTTCGCGCAAACGTCAAGTAACGTATCAAGACTCAGCAATGGAATAGATCGGCGCTCGTTGGGCATTCAACCCGCGAGCGCCGTTTTGTTGCGCCATCTTTAGCAGGAAAAAAAGGAGAGAACATGAAAGCGATTGCAGTGTTTCCCGGTAAGCCGGGCAGCGTTCATTTGGCAGAAATGCCAATGCCAAACGTACATGAAATTCCAAACGGTCGTGGAGTGTTGGTTCGCGTATTGCGCGTTGGAGTTGACGGCACAGACAAGGAAATCAATGCGGCGGAATACGGCGCAGCGCCCGAAGGCTACGATTTTCTGACCATCGGCCACGAAGGTTTTGGCCAAGTGGAAGCCGTCGGCGAACACGTCACCGAACTGAAACCCGGCGATTACGTGGTCGCCACCGTTCGTCGTCCTGGCACGTCCATTTACGATTTGATCGGCACGAACGATATGACGACGGACGACACTTACTTCGAGCGAGGCATCAATCTGCGGCACGGATTTTTGACGGAGTATTACGTGGACGATGCCGAGTTCATCGTCAAAATTCCGCAAGGGTTGAAAGAAGTCGGCGTGTTGCTGGAACCGATGACCGTCGTCGAAAAAGGCATTCATCAGGCGTATGAAATCCAGCGCCGCCTGAAAGTCTGGCGACCGAAAAAAGCCGCCGTGATGGGAGCCGGAACGATTGGTTTGTTGGCCGCGCTGGTGTTGCGGTTGCGCGGATTGGAGGTGACGGTGTTCGGCAAAACTCCGAAACCGTATTTGAATTCCGATTTGTTGGAAGCCATCGGCGCGCGATACGAAACCACCGACAACCTGCCCGTGCAGGAAGGCGCGAAAAAGTACGGCCCGTTCGACATCATCTTTGAAGCAACCGGCTACTCGCCAATTGTTTTTGAGAGCATGCAGGCGCTCGGCAAAAATGGTGTGCTGGTGCTTTCCAGCGTCACCGGCGGCGATCGCACAGTCGAAGTTCCGGCGGACAAGATCAATCTGGAATTCGTGCTCGGCAACAAAGTCATGGTCGGTACGGTCAACGCCAACCGCGAATACTTTGAGATGGGAGTCAGCGATATGGCTCAGGCTCAGGCGGAATATCCCTGTTGGCTGAAAAAGTTGCTAACACATCCAGTCAAAGGCCTGGAAAATTACGGCGAACTGTTCGACAAGCTGACAAACGCCAAAGGTGCTATCAAAGTCTTTTGCGAAGTCGCTTCGTTGTAGGGTAGGACAACCTGCCAAGGTTGTCTTGCTTTCTTCAAACAGTCTTTCGAGAGCGCCGGGCAACCTCGGCAGGTTGCCCTACTTTAACGAATGTCCTCCTGAAAGCGGCCAATCAACACGGGCGAAAGTCTGTGCTGGTTTGTCGCTTTTGTTTTTGCAGGAGCGCTTCTTGTCACTCAACTGGCCAGCGACTACACTGCCACTTCGGTCTTCGAGCCGATTCTCAAACATCAAATTTCAATCTACAAAAGGAGCAGTAACATGCAATTAGGCATGATTGGACTTGGCCGCATGGGTGGAAACATGGTTCGCCGGTTGATGCGCGGCGGCCACGAATGCGTGGTCTTTGACTTGAACCCGGACAACGTCAAGGCGCTGGAAGCCGACGGCGCAAAAGGCGCAAGCTCGCTGGAAAACATGACCAAACAAATGAATGCCCCGCGCGCCGTTTGGGTGATGGTTCCGGCGGGAGACGCTACGGAAAAAACCGTCAACGAATTGGCGCAGTACATGTCCGCCGGAGACATCATCATTGACGGCGGAAATTCCAATTACAAAGACGATGCGCGCCGAGCCAAATCGCTGGCCGAACGCGGCATTCATTACGTGGACGCCGGAACCAGCGGCGGAGTCTGGGGAGCCGAGCGCGGTTACTGCATGATGGTTGGCGGATCAAAAGAAGCGTTCGCTTACCTGGAACCGATTTTGAAAACGCTGGCTCCGGGACGCGGCGAACTGGATCGAACTCCGGGACGCGAAACGATGGGCGGAACCGCCGAAGAAGGTTATCTGCATTGCGGCCCGGCTGGCTCCGGCCACTTCGTCAAGATGATTCACAACGGCATCGAATACGGAATGATGCAGGCCTTCGCCGAAGGCTTCGACATTCTGAAAAACGCCAACAAAGATTCTTTGCCCGAAGAGCTTCGCTACGACTTGAACCTTGCCGACGTTGCCGAGTTGTGGCGTCGCGGCAGCGTAGTCGTTTCGTGGCTGCTGGATTTGACCGCGATGGCGCTGGTCGAAAATCCGTCGCTGTCGAATTACACGGGCTTCGTGCAGGATTCCGGCGAAGGCCGCTGGACGATTCAAGCGGCGATTGATGAAGCCGTGCCTGCCGATGTGTTGGCCGCTTCGCTGTTCACGCGCTTCCGTTCACGTCAGGATCACACCTTTGCCGAAAAGATTCTGTCGGCAATGCGCCAAAAATTCGGCGGCCACGTCGAAAAACCCACTGGCGGCTAATCACACTGGAAAACGCTGGCAAAAAAAATGGGGGCACAAAAACTTCTCAACTCCTTTTTCGTTTTTCTGCCCCAATTTTTTGCCAGCAAAAAATTTGAGGGAAAAACATGTCCAAAACCGAACCGCTGACTTATGTCGGAGACCCCGCCCAGCCTTGCGTGATGGTGATTTTCGGAGCCACTGGCGACCTGACCAAACGCAAACTCTTCCCTGCTTTGTACAACCTGGCGAAGGCCAATTTGCTGGCGCGCGAATTCGCCATCGTTTGCACAGGGCGCAACGAACTGACGACCGAAGCTTTCCGCGAACAAATCACCGCCGACATCAAAACCTTTGCCACAACGGAAGTTGATGCCAACGTTTGGGACTGGTTTTTGAATCGCACCTATTACGTCAGCGGCGACGTGACCGCCCCCGAAAGTTACCAAAAGCTGAAAGCTGCGATTGTCGAAGCCGACAAAGCTCACAACACTCACGGCAACTACTTTTTCTATCTGGCAATTTCGCCGAACTTCTTTGGCGAAACAGTTCGGCAACTTGGCGCGGCTGGATTGGTGGATGAAGACAATGGCCATTGGCGAAGGGTAATTATCGAAAAGCCTTTTGGCCGCGATTTGGATTCGGCCAAAAAACTGAACGCCGAAATTCGGCAGGTGCTGGACGAACGCCAGATTTATCGAATTGACCATTACCTGGGCAAAGAAACCGTGCAGAACATTTTGGTCTTTCGATTCAGCAACGGAATCTTCGAACCGATCTGGAATCGCCGTTACATTGACCACGTGCAAATCACCGCCGCCGAAACCGTAGGCGTGGAAAAACGCGGTGGGTATTACGAAACCTCCGGCGCGTTGCGGGATATGATCCCAAACCACCTGTTCCAGTTGGTTTCGCTGACCGCGATGGAACCGCCGACTTCATTCGACGCCGACGCCGTGCGAGGCGAACAGTCCAAAGTGCTGCATGCGATAGCTCCGATGTCGCCGGAAGAAGTGCTGGCCAACGCCATTCGCGGCCAATACGGCGAAGGCGAAATCAACAACGAAAAAGTGTTTGGCTATCGCCAGGAACTAAACGTCGCGCCGACTTCGACGACGGAAACCTATGTCGCGTTGAAGTTGATGATTGATAACTGGCGTTGGGCCGGCGTGCCGTTTTATCTGAGAACCGGCAAGCGGTTGCCCAAGCGCGTCACTGAAATTGCCATTCAATTCAAAAGCGCGCCGCTGACATTGTTCCGCGACACGCCGGTCGAACGGCTGCGAACCAACCGGTTGGTGATTCACATCCAACCTGACGAAGGCATCAGCTTGCGGTTCGGCGCGAAAATTCCCGGCCCGATCATGCGGCTGGGCGCTGTCGAAATGGATTTCAATTACGAAGACCATTTCGGAAAAATCCCCAGCACAGGTTACGAACGACTGATGTATGACTGCATGATCGGCGACGCCACTTTGTTTCAACGCGCCGATATGGTCGAAATCGGCTGGAGCGAAATTGAACCCGTGATTGACGTGTGGAACGCCTTGCCTCCGCGCGCTTTCCCGAATTACGCAGCCGGAACCTGGGGGCCGAAAGAAGCCGACGAATTGATGGCCCGCGACGGACGCGAATGGCGACCAATTGATTGAGCCAATCCGATAAGCGAGTTTTTCAAAACAGGATTGTCAGGATTTGTTTCAGGATTAACAGAATCATCTCGGCCAACAGTAATCAACCTATCAACTTCTCCCGTAAATCCTGACAAAAATCCTGTTCATCCTGTCTAAATTCTCCTGCTTTGATTTAGATGGAGTCGCAGGAATAACTCCCCGCCTTCTGAGGATTACTGTTTTCGGAGGAGCTTATGATTCATTTCGACGAAAACATCTGCGGCAATCTGGCCGAAGCAATCGAACGCGAATGGCTGGAAACGAACGGGCTGGGCGGATTCGCCTCTTCGACAATTATCGGTTTGAACACACGGCGCTATCACGGTTTGCTGATGGCCGCGACCAAACCACCAGTCGGACGAATGCTGTTGCTGTCAAAGCTGGAAGAAACTCTGATCGTCAACGGCGAACGCTTCGATCTGTCAGCCAATCAATACTCCGGCGCTGTTCATCCTGAAGGCCATCGCTACCTGAAAGAATTCCGGCTTGACCCTTTTCCTGTCTTCGTCTACGAAGTCGCAGGCATCACGCTGGAAAAATCCGTTTTCCTGGTTCACAGCGAAAACACAGTCGTCGTCGAATACAAACGCCGCAAGAAAAGTCGCACGGTCAAAGATTGCCGCTTGGAACTTCACCCACTCGTAGCCTTCCGCGATTACCACAGCACAACGCACGAAAACTCCGCGATCAGCAATCACGTCGAATCGCCGAATGGCTTGGCGACGATTCATCCTTACGCCGATTTGCCCGAACTTCACTTCGCGCACAACGCCGAAGAACTAACCGCGACTGGCTATTGGTATCGCAATTTTGAATTCCAGGTCGAGCGCGAACGCGGGTTGGATTTCCGCGAAGACCTGTTCAATTCCTTCGCGCTGAAATTCGATCTTGGCAAAACCGCCGCGGCAACTGTCATCGCTTCCACAGAACATCATCAAGCCGCCGACGCCGACAAGCTTCGCAAAGCCGAACTCAATCGTCGCAAGAAACTGTTGTCAGGCGTCAAACGCGATGAACTGACTCAAGCGTTGACGCTGGCCGCCGATCAATTCATCGTCGCTCGCGGAAATCAAAAAACGATCATCGCCGGTTATCACTGGTTTGCCGACTGGGGGCGCGACACGATGATTGCTCTGCCGGGTCTGACGCTGACGACCAAACGTTATGACGTAGCCAAAAGCATCTTGCTGGAATTCGCCAAACACGTTGATCGAGGCATGCTGCCGAACCGCTTCCCGGACGCTGGCGAAGCTCCCGAATACAACACTGTAGACGCGACGCTTTGGTATTTTGAAGCCGTGCGAGCGTTGTTGGCTCACACTGGCGACTACGACTTCGTTCGTAAACATCTTTACGACACGTTGAAAGACATCATTGCGTGGCACGAACGCGGCACGCGCTACAACATTCACGTTGACGAAGACGGTTTGCTGTTCGCAGGTGAACCAGGCGTGCAATTGACGTGGATGGACGCGAAGGTCGGCGATTGGGTGGTGACTCCGCGCATTGGCAAACCGGTGGAGATTCAGGCGCTGTGGTTCAACGCGCTGTGCGTGATGGCAGAACTGGCAAGCAAGTTCGGCGATAGTTCAAACGCCGAACGATTCCATTCGATGGCCGAACGCGCGAAAGAAAGTTTCAATCGTCAGTTTTGGAATGAAACCGCTGGCTGTTTGTGCGACGTGGTGAATGGAGACATCTGCGATGCTTCGATCCGTCCGAATCAAATTTTTGCTGCCAGCTTGACGCATTCAATGCTTGACGACGAACACGCCAAACAAGTCGTCGCCGTTGTCGAACGCGAACTGCTGACGACTGCCCCATCGGTTGGATTGCGGACATTGTCGCCGAACGATTCAAACTACATCGGCATTTATCAAGGCGACACGCTCAGCCGCGACGGCGCTTATCATCAAGGCACAGTCTGGCCCTGGCCAATGGGAGCATTTCTTACCGCGTACTTAAGAGCCAACGGCGATTCAAACGCCGGGCGCAAACAAGTCCGAAAATGGTTGGACGGATTCCTGCCACACCTCAGCAAGGCGTGCCTTGGGCAAGTCTCTGAAATTTTCGATGGAGATGCTCCACACGCTCCGCGCGGTTGCGTGGCGCAAGCCTGGAGCGTTGCAGAATTGCTGCGCGTGGCAGTTGAAAGTGAAAAATAAAAAGTTAAAAGTTGATGGTCGCTTTGGCCGATAACTTTTTACCTTCCATTTTTCACTTTCCACTGTCAGTCATTCCCCTTCATCAACGCATACGCGATGACGGCAACGCACAATCCCACAAAGGCGCTGAGCAATATGTTGTCGAATACGCGCGGAATGAATTCCGTCACCAGCCCAAACAGAAAGGTGACGAATTGTGCGGTTCCGCCAACGACAATCGAAGCTGAAACTACATCCAGCTTTCGTTCCTGCGCGCTGATTTGGTTTTTCGGTTTGATGGATTGAATGACGGTTCTGGCCGTCTGATCGTCTGAAATGCCTGAAGCCTGTTCGCCAAACGAATTGGCAAAATGCGTCTCGGGTTGCATCTTGTTCTCCTAACGAGTTGTGAGGTTTCGAGACGGGGCACAAATGGGTGGGCACCAATTCGGAACGGGTGACACTTTATACTTCGACTCGGCGAAGATTTCCAGCCGAATTCCTCGCCGTAACATGCCCGGCCAACCCGTTTGTGATATATCGTCTGCTCAGCCGCCGCTTGCTTTCGCGTCTTCGCGGCTGACCAACTGAAAAACAATTCGGAGTGCGTAAAAAGCCTATGTTTCGATTCGATGCTGAAAAGACTGTGAAGTTTTGCGACGGCGTTCGGCGGCGGGATTTCCTGCACGCGGGCGCGCTTTCGTTTCTTGGGTTGAGTTTGCCGGATTTGTTCACGCTGAAAACGTTGGGCGCGGTGAATTCCGAACAAGACATGAATTGCATCTTCCTGATGCTGTTGGGCGGCCCAAGTCAGTTGGACACTTGGGACATGAAACCGAACGCTCCGGCGGAAATTCGCGGCCCGTACAAACCGATTAAAACCAACGTTCCCGGCATCGAAATCAGCGAAATCTTTCCGCGCACGGCCAAACACGCCGACAAGTTCGCCATCGTGCGCGGACTTCACCACGAAGCCGCAGCCGTTCACGATACCGGCCATCAAATGATGCAAACCGGCAAACTCTTTCAAGCCGAGCTAGAACATCCAAACATCGGCAGCGTGTTGTCGAAACTTCGTGGCGCGCGCGGCGATGCTCCGCCGCACATTTTGCTTCCCCGCCCGATTGGCAACACCGGAGGCAATTTGCCTCACGGACAGACCGCAGGTTTTTTAGGCAAGCAATTTGATCCTTTCGTCCCGCCGACGAATAACTTTCACAAGTTGCGTGAAATGGTGGACGCTTCGGTCAAAAAGTTTGAAGTTGCCGACGACGCCAGTTTGAGTGATGACAATTTTCATCAAGCCTACACGCTTATGTCTTCGGCCAAAATGCGCCAAGCTTTTGACCTGTCAAAAGAACCCGACGCCATCAAAGATCGTTACGGTCGCAACAAATTCGGAATGAGCTGCTTGCTGGCTCGGCGAATGATCGAACGCGGCGTGCGGTTTGTGACAATCAACCAGTTTGAAACCGTCTTCAACGAAATCACTTGGGACATTCACGGCTCGGCTCCATTCAGTTCGATTGATTGTTACCGCGACGAAGTCGGCCCAATGTTCGACAACGCTTACGCCGCGTTGCTGGAAGATTTGCATCAACGAGGTTTGCTGAAAAACACTCTGGTCGTAGCCACAGGCGAATTCGGACGAACTCCACACATCAACCCGGCGGGTGGACGCGATCATTGGCCTCAATGCTGGTCAATGCTGTTCGCTGGAGGAGGAGTAAAAGGCGGCCAGATCATCGGCTCTTCGGATGAAATCGGCGCTTACCCCAAAGACCGCCCGGTCACGCCCGCAGAAGTCGCGGCGACGATGCTGCATTCGCTGCACATTGATCTGGACACGGAACTTCCCGGCTTGCATGGATGCCCTGTCCGAGTCATTGACCACGGCGTCAATCCGATCACGGAACTTTTCTGATTCACTTATGACCTATCAGCCATCGCCAAACGCTCAGCCGACGGAAGCCGCAGTTTCAAAGCAACGCTGTTTTTTGGCGGCGCTGCTGTCGCTGCACGCGGTGACCTTTCTGGCTCAGTTGCCGACGATTTACGAATTCGCCAACTTCGTTTTCTTCGATCCCGGAGTCACGCTTCGCACCGATAAGCTGATTGAACAAGGCTTCATCCCAACAGTGGATTTCGGTTATCCGTACAGCCTTTTGCCGCTGATGCTTGGCCGAATGTTTTTTGCGCTCGCGGGTCGAACTCCTGCCGCTTACATCCTGTTTATGTTTCTAGCCGAAGCCGCCATTTTGTTTGGGCTTTGGCGACTGGCAAAACAAAGCGGTTGGCTGATTGCCGCCTTCCTTGTTGCCGCGATGCCGCACGCAATCATTCCGGTGTACGTTCACCTGACGCATCCGCTGGAAGCCGCCTTGATCGTTCACACCATCGCCGATTTAGCCGTTGGCCGCCGAGCCAGAGCGTTGGCGCTGGCGACTGTTTGCCTGTTCGTCAAACCTTCGATGGCTTATGTGTTGGGCTTTTTGATTATCGTGCTGGCCGTCGTGCAATTGATTCGTCAGCGCGAAAGCTGGAAATCGTTCCTGCTGTTTCTTCGCCCAGCGATCATCAGCGGAATTTCGTGCCTGACGATTTCGTCCGCGTATTTCGGCGTGAAACCCACCATCAGCGCGTTGATTCCCATCAACGGCGCGCAGAGTTACAAAGCGTTGGGCTTCGGTTTTTTCGGCAACGGCAAAACGTTCTGGCTGCCGAAACTCGGCAACGCCGCGCAATTCGCCAAGTATTACGCAACAACTCCCGCCGGATTCTGGATCGTCTGCACGCTGTTGCTGGCAACGTTCGGAATCATTGCGCTGCTGAAGCTGCTGAACAATCCAACCGACAAACACGAAACCGTTGCCATCGTAGCCATCTGCCATTTCGTTTTTCTGTTTACCTTTTTCGGTTGGCCGGGTTCGTGGACTTATTACTCTTCGCTGCTGGTTGCGGGAGTAACTCTTGGCTTGGCGGCATTCCGAGTTCGCCCAATGTTGGTTGCAGCAATGATCGTCATCGCACTGGCTGGCAACATCGAACGCTACCAAATCACCGTCAACGCCTGGAAATGGATGCAGCGTTCGCCGGAATCCGCCGGGTTGTGGGCGTTTCCCGACCAGTGCGACGAATGGAATCACGCGCGCAAGTTGGCCGGAGAGCGCCGCATTTTTTACTTCAACAACGGCTGCGCTGAGCTGCTTTATCCCAACATAGATTCGCCTGTCAGTTTTTTCCTCTCGCCCGACCAGCAATCGCCGCTCGAATACGAACGCATTCGCCAACAACTGAACCAGGCTTCGGTCGTCATCACCTTCAATCAATCACCGGTGCTCGATCCATGGAACTGGCCGGAATTCGCCGCCCAGCGAGAAAAATTTGCCGAAATCTGGCGCGGAGTGTATCTAACAGTCCACGAACGCAAACGGCAGTAACGCCAACTGCCACCAAATCTTCATCAGTCCAAAATGAAATAAATTCTCTGCAAAGAGGGGTTGAGAGAGTGCGACTTGGCGTAGCTTTTCTTTCACACCGTTTGGCTAAATGTGGTTTCCCGAAGCGGTGAGAAACACCGTACTCCAAGTCTTCGACATCCTGAATCGTTATCGGTCAGAAGAAATACAAATTTCTATCAAGCAGTGAAGGAGAACTTTATGAACACAGGCGAGATCATCAATCTGTTCTGTCAAACAGAAGAATCCGAGTGCAACGATTGCAAACCCTGCCGTCGTTGCCAGTTCGAGCTGAAAGCCCCAGACAAATACTGCCGCCGTTGCGGATGGCGGCAATTCGATTTTGTGACCGGCAACCTAGCTCGTGTTTCAAGGCAACTGCCAACAGCCCAACCGCACAACCCGCTTTCCGTTTTTTCCTGACCTGGAATTTTTCCGCCTTCAAGTTGGATTCAACAGCCGAAAGAGGAATAAGCGCATTTCGTCGGTCGTGAGCCGTTGCTTGTCGCACTGGCGCTTTTGACAGCAGCGACTCCAATCGCAGGAATCAATCAGGAGAAGACAATGAACTCGAACCATTACGACGTGATTATCATCGGCACGGGCGCTGGCGGAGGCACGCTGGCTTATAAGCTGGCTCCGTCGGGCAAACGGATTTTGCTGCTGGAACGCGGCGGATACGTCCCGCGCGAAAAAGACAACTGGAGCACGCTGGCCACCGTCAAGGAAGGCAAATACAACACAAAAGAAGTCTGGCGCGACAGCAAAGGCAAAGACCTGCATCCGCACACGAATTACTACGTCGGCGGCAACACCAAATTTTACGGCTCGGCGTTGTTCAGATTGCGCGAACAGGATTTCGGCGAGATCAAACATCACGGCGGCATTTCTCCCGCGTGGCCGATCAGTTACGCCGAACTTGAGCCGTATTACACCACCGCCGAACACCTTTACCACGTTCACGGCAATCGCGGCGAAGACATTACCGAACCCTGGGCCAGCGCACCTTATTCGCATCCGGCGGTCAGCCACGAACCGCGCATCGCCAAGCTTGCCGAAGATTTTGAACGGCTCGGTTACAAACCTTTTCACACTCCGCTGGGAGTAATGCTGGACGAAAAACAGATGAACCGTAGCAAGTGCGTGCGCTGCAACACCTGCGACGGATTCGCCTGTGTGACCAACGCCAAATCCGACGCGCAAGTCGTTTGCGTTGATCCGGCGCTGGAATATCGAAACGTTTCTCTGCTGACTCAGGCTTATGTCGAACGGCTGGAAACCAACGAATCCGGGCGCGAAGTAAAGCGCGTCGTAGTCAAACGCGAAGGAGTGGAAGAAATTTATTCGGCTGATGTTGTGGTCGTTTCTGCCGGAGCGATTAACTCTGCGGCGTTGTTGCTGCGTTCGGCCAGCGACAAACATCCGCGCGGATTGGCCAATGGTTCAGACGTGGTAGGTCGGCATTACATGGGTCACAACAATTCGGTGCTGTTTGCGATTTCACGCTGCCCAAATCCGACGGTCTTTCAAAAAACGATGGCGTTGAATGATTTTTACTTCGCCAACCAGGAATGGGGTTTTCCGATGGGTCACATCTCGTTCGTAGGCAAGTTCGACGCGAACATGTTCGCCGCCGGAGCGCCGCCTTTCGCGCCGCATCTGACACTGGAATACATTGCCAATCATTCGTTGGATTTTTGGCTGACTTCTGAAGACCTGCCCGATCCGAACAACCGCGTGACGCTAGACCGCGAAGGCCGCATTACGATGGCTTACACGCCGAACAATCTGGAAGGCCACAAACGGCTTTACGCCAAAGTCAAAGAAATGATCAAAGAAGCCGATTGCCACGAACACCTGATTCCGCTCAACGCTTTTGTCGGCGACCGCATTCCGCTGGCCGGAGTGGCTCATCAAAACGGCACGATTCGATTCGGCAACGACCCGCAAACTGCGGCGTTGGACAAAAACTGCAAAGCTCACGAAGTGGACAATCTGTACGTAGTTGACGGCAGCTTTTTCTGTTCCAGCGCGGCGGTCAATCCGGCGCTGACGATTATGGCCAATGCGCTGCGCGTGGGAGATAATTTGCTGGAAAGGCTGAAGTAAAAATCAAATACGCCGCGCTCATCGCTGCGGACAATTGAGCGCGGCGGCAAAACGTTCGGTCAAATAACCTACGCCGGTGATGGCTGTGCCGACGACGACGGCAAAGGCTCCGCAATCGAAAGCTCGGCGTAATTCGTCGGGCGAACTGACGCCGCCTTCGCAAATCACAGGCACGTTCAACCGCTTCGCCAGTTGTTCCAACAACTCGAAAGCGGGCAATTGCGCGCCGCGACTTTCCGCCGTGTAACCACACAAAGTCGTGGCAATGATTTCCGCGCCGAATCCCGCTGCCTGCAAACCTTCGTCAAACGTGGCCACATCGGCCATCACCGGAAGCTGCAATTCCTGATGCACGCGATGAATCAATTCTTTAAGCCGTTCGCCTTCAGGTCTTGGCCGCGAAGTTCCATCCAGCGCGATGATGTCGGCTCCGCTGCCTGCAATGCGACGGGCGACGGCAAACGTAGGCGTGATGTACACATTGGATTGATCGGTGACGACTTTTTCGATTCCGATGATTGGAACGCGGACTTTGAGCTTGGTCGCAGCAATGTGTTCGGCGGAATTGATGCGCACGCCTGACGCTCCGTTCTGTTCGGCAGCCAGCGCCATTGCCGACATGATGTGAGGATCACACAGCGGCGAACCTGTCGGAGCCTGACACGAAACAATCAGTCCGCCGCGAAGTTGTTCGATTTCCGGTTGAATCATTTTGTCGTTTGAGTTTCAGAAAGGGTTCCCAGCAATTTCGAGGTAATCTTTTTCCCAGCCTGGCGATATGCCAACAACAACGCTCCGATTTCCGGCGCAAAGCGCGGCGGGACGATTTCGGCATCCGGCAATTCCGCCAGAACCATTTCAGCAAAATTTTCCAGCAACAACCGGCTTTTGAACACGCCGCCGCCAAAGGAAATCTTCGCGCGTTGCAATCCCAATCGCTTCACACAGGCGATTGCCAAATCGGCCAATGCCTCCGCCGCCACATCCAGAATTTCCACTGCCGCAGGGTCTTTGCGATTCGCCAGCCTGCCGACCTTCGCCGCAAACGAAGCAAGCCGATCACGCGACAACGTTCCAGCGTAAAAATCTTCGGCAATCGCCTTCAGGTTCGGTTGTTTGAAATGCGTCAGCAGTTCGGCATTCAACGCCGCAGGCATGCTCCGATCTTCCAGCGCCAGTGCGACGCGCAACGCATCGCAGGCGATGCCGAAGGCGCTGCCTTCGTCGCCGAACATATAACCGTGCCCGCCAACGCGAACGAAGTTGCGGTCGTCGTTTTCTCCGCAAGCGACCGAACCCGTCCCCGCCAAAACCACAACGCCCGCGCCGCCCGCCAATGCTCCGGCCAACGCGCCCGGCGCATCGTGTCCGACCACCAAATGATCGGCGCGCAACAATTCGTTGACGATGGCAACCTTGTATTCGGGTTCGCCGCACATGGCCAGATGCGCGCTGGCGAATTTGAAGCTTGAAAGCACGCCCGTTTTCAGCAGCCCGGCATCAGCCAGAGCTTCGCCGACGGATTTGGTCACGGCGTTAATCAGCCGTTCGCGTCCGCCGGGTTCTCGCGTGTGATTGCAAGCGCCCGCGTGGCCTCGCCCTAAAATTTGTCCATTGCCATTGGCGATCAAAGCCGTCGTGTGGCTCTGCCCGCCGTCTATGCCAAGAAAGTATTTCATAAAATCAAAGTTCTCTTCCCAGTCGCCAACCGAACCAGCAGCGCGTTAAACAGCAACGGCGAAAACGGCAATTCAGTCATCGCCCGCGCAAAAGCATGCGCCGCCAATTCCACCAACGTTGAAGCTGTTCGGCTTTCCGAATGATGGTCGAGCAAATGAAACAATTCGTGTGCGATGACGACTTCTACGATTTTCTCTTCGCTGAACCAGCGCCTTTCGGTTTCGTCAGCCCATTGCGCCATCAACTCTGCCAGCGATTTCGTCGCGTCCGAATTGACGCGAATCACCGCGCCGCCGTCTTTGTGGTGAAGCAGGCATTCACCCAGAAAAACGATTTTGCCGTCGGCCACCTGCCAAGCTTCATGAACCACGCGACAGCCGTAACCGATCACAATGTCTTCGACACCTTTCGATCCGTTTCGCAATCGCAACCGATTGGCCGTCCAACGTCCGTTGTGACAGGCTTCGGCAATGTCGGCTTCGTTCAACGAGCTATGGCTTTTGAAAACAATTTCATCCGCGTCGCCGTAAAACTTCAGCAACTCTGTCAGCGAAGTGAAATCCTGCGTGGAAGTGAATTTCATCAGGCGGGTGTCGGGTTCAATACTTAACTTCGGGCTTTCCTTCGAATCGTTTCGGATTGATCGGCTGATTGATTTTGTATTCGTTGACCGTCAGTTCTTCGATGGTTTGACCGTCCAGCGTGATTTTCACGCGCTGCGGCAGCGTCACGCCGTTGATCGTCGTGTAATCCACAAAGCGCCAAATCGCTTCGTGCCGTTGCGGCGGTTTCGACCGAGCCAGGCGTTCTTGTCTGGCTCGCATGTAAGTGTCGCGCATAAATCGCCGATCAAAAGCATGAGCTTCGACGATGACCGTGTCGCGCATGGCTTCGTAAAACACCACAGCGAGTCCCGCGGGCAATCGCGTTTTGCGATCCAGCAGCAAAATGTTGCCGAATCCATCCTGCCCATCCACAGTTATGGCGTCGTATTCCTGGCCTTCGATAGTCACCGCTCCGGCATAGACCATTCCGACCGGAGCCGAAGCCGGCGTCTGCAACATCCAGCCCAAGGCATACAAAGCGATGTGCTGTTTGGCAGTTCTAGTTTGCATCAACATCGTTCGTTCGACATCGCCCACATCAATCACGCGGCGATCCGAACCAAATGAGCGAACCTGCATCGGCGGGTCACGCCAGGCTAGTTCACCATTCATGATCTCTGTGTAAGACACGTCGAACCCGGACAAGGTGTCAGTTTTCGTCTTCAACCGGAACCGTTCAGGAAACCAGAATTCGGCTTCGATCTTGCCGGAAAGCGTTTTGTTGTTTTCTACGACTTTGGTCGGCGATTGCACGCTGTAGTATTTGACGAAACGCTCGGTCTGCGCTTTGAACGCCAGCGTTTGCACCTGTTCAAATCCGGCGGCAGCACGCGCTTGCTGAACCAGTTCTTTTGCGCGAGCGGCATTGGCGGCTTTTTGCGAATCGGCATTCAGATTTGGCAACTGAGCCTGCACAACAACGGCACACGCTCCCCAAAGCGTTATCGCCGCCAACAACAGAAACAATTTGTTCGTCTTTGAAACCATAACGTCTGAATTACACCTGCTTGGGACAGGCAATCACAACCAACTTCGTCGCCGGATCGAGCGAGCGCAATTCCACTTCAACCAATGCCGCGACTTGTTCCAATTCGGCCAAACCCGAAAAGTTGGCAATGCGCGCTCCGTACAAAATGAAAATGTCGGGAATCGCCCGGCCAGCATCGCCATAATCCGTCAAAGCGTCAACCGCGCGTTCCAGTTCGGCGTTGATGTCGCTTAAAACCGCCGTGCTGACGCGAGCCGCACCACGTTGCAACCGAACGACTCCGGTGCGATCCACAACGCGCAACAATGATTTCCGCGAATTGAAGAAGCCAAAAAACGATGTTGAGCGTTGCTCTCCGATGAAAACCAGATGGCCGGAAGTTTCCGCCGCCAACGCCACTTCGTCAACCGGCAGCCGCATCGAACGCGCGGCGGCTTCGCGGCATTGTTCAAATCCGGAACTGGCCTCTTCCTCGTCGCGCCGCCGAAGCTCCGTCGTTCCCATCGCCGTCGCGCGAACCAGATTGCGGCGTTTGTCCACTTCCACCTGGACTTCGATGCTGTCAGCAACGGCTCCGGCGGCAATGGCGGCTTCGGCGGCTTCGCGGCGAACTTTCAAAATGTCTTCGGGCGAAGGATCAACGATGTTGCGTTCGACCGTGTCGCGCACCATCGCCATCGCTACACCAATCGGGGAAATGACTTCGGCGTTGCGCGCAATGCGATGTTCCAGGTTCATCAACTTCGCCGTGAACGGAACCAGCGAAGCCGCGCCGCCGCCGCCACCAACCAGCACGACCTGGTCGCGCGAAAGCTGGTACTCGGCAATCAGTTCCTGAATCGTCGCTTCCAGCTTGCGGCAGCCAACGGTCAGAACTTGCTCAGCAATCTCCTGCTCATCTGTGAACTCACCACAACTTTCCATCAACAATTTGAAGCCAATCTTTGCCGACTCCTTGTTTCCGAAAGCGAAGTGACCAGATTCGACCAAGCCTAACAAATTGGCAGCGCAGGTTGTTGTAAGCGCATATCCTTTTCCGTTGCTCGCTCGAAGAATAACGTGATCGTTTGCATCGCTTACCGTAGGCTGAATAAATTCAATCGAAGCTCCAGCAAGTTCTTCGGGTTCAGCAAAACACACATAACCCAGACCGGCGATGTGTGCACTACGCGGCCCAACATCAACTATCGCATTCGGCATTTCTGTTTTCCGAACGCGAATCATGCTGCCGCCGCCAACGCCGAGCGTCCGCACATCCAGCGTGTTCAAATACATTCGATGGCCATTCAACCGCGCTGGCCTGATTGCTGGTGAACCGTCTCGAATGACGGAAATGTCCGCGCTGGTTCCGCCGACTTCGATGAAGATGCCGTCGGAAACTCGTTCGTGCATCAAGGCTCCGGCGATGCCCGCCGCCGGCCCCGAAAGCATCGTCAGAATCGGGCGGCGATGAACTTCGGCGACGCTCATCACGCCGCCGTCGGAGCGCATAATCATCAACGGAGCTTCGATGCCGGTGTCTTTCACGCAGCGTTCGGTCATTTCAGCGGTTTCGATCATCTTCGGCAAAATCGCCGCGTTGATGACAGCCGTCCGAGTTCGCACACGCAAACCATACAGCGAACTGACTTCGTGGCCTGTAGTAGCGAACAAGCCGTTGGCTTTGGCGATTTCAGCGATGAATTCTTCGTGAGCGGTTTGATCTACGCCGAAAGCTTCGCTGGCAACCACGACGCGAACGCCGTTGGCGGACAACTTGCGAATCGCTGTTTCGGCTTCGGATTCAAACCCGCCATTCACGACACCGACAAAAGCATGCTGCGGCTTCAAGCTCTTGCTGGCAGTCAAAAAAATCGGAGGAACCACAGTTGAGCGTTTGGCAAACCATCCTTCTGGATTCCAGACCGAACCATCGCCAATGCCGATGACGCCGACTTCGGCAACGTCACCTTCCAACAAAGCATTGGTCGCCTGAGTTGTGCTGTGTGCGATGAAAGCGACGTCTTCCGGCTTGAGTTGGAATTCTGCCATCGCGCGTTCTAAGGCTGTGACGATGCCGAGCGCCACGCCTTCTTTGGCCGCGTGCGAAGTCGGAAATTTCAACTGGCCGACCAATTCGTGGCTTTGCGAATCAATCACAACCACGTCAGTGAACGTTCCACCCACATCAATTCCGATGCGAACCTTCATCAAACTCCTTCGCGGCGGAAAGCATTACTTCTTTACACGTTTGCCGATGCAGTACAAAAAGCCAGAAGTCCGCATAAAAATCTGACCGTCGGAAATTGCAGGCGAACTGAGGCAATAATCGCCCAGCGAGTTTTCTGCCAGCACTTCAAATTGAGGCCCGGCTTTGACGACGACGGTGAAACCTTCTTCGCTGGTGGCATAAATCTTTCCGTCGGCCAACACGGGCGAGGCACTGTACGTGCCGGGTTTCATCCGTTGATTGGCGTAAATCTCTTTGCCGGTTTTGGCGTCCAGACAGAACATCGTGCCGTTGTCGCGCACCAAGTAAAAGTATTTGCCGTCCGTCACCGGCGTAGGCACATCCGGCCCGGCGGCAAACGTCCAGGCGACGTGAGTGTTCGTAATGTCGCCGCTGCCACCGGTTTTGACGGCCATGTAAGGATTGCCTCGACTGCCGGCGTAAACCAATCCATCAAAGACAATCGGCGAATTGACGATGCGGTTGAACGCGATGTTCTGCGGATTCAATCCGTAAGCGCGCCACAGTTCCTTGCCGGTTGCCGGGTCGTGACCGGTGACGCAATCGCCTCCGCTGACGACGATTTGCAGCGAATTGCCCTGCTTCAACACGGCAGGAGTAATATAAGCGTCAGGCGATTCCGTATGAGCCGGAGTCGGACGTTCATGTCGCCAGATGGTTTTGCCCGTCGCTTTGTCAATTTTCAGCAGGTACGACGGATCGTCGGTTCGCATTCCGTGCAGCACCGGAACGTAAAGCGCGTTTTCGTGCAGCAACGGCGAAGAACCATATCCCCAGTTCAAACCGAACTTGCCGTAATCTTTTTGAATGTCGCGCATCCACAGTTCATTGCCTTTGAAATCGAACGCGCGCAGCACGCCCATTCCAGTCAGCACCCAAACCGTTTTGCCGTCCGTCACAGGCGAAGGCGAAGACATATTCTGTTTCCGCATCATGTGATCGCCCGCGCCGAGCGGCTTTTTCCAGAGCACTTTTCCGGTTGTGCGATCCAGCGCCCAGAACGACAACGTGCCAGTAGTTTTGGTTCCGTCGGCGACATTCAGGAAAATCATGTTGTCCCAGATGATCGGAGTCGAGCCGCTACGGTCGGGCATCGCCAGCTTCCAGGTAACATTTTCTTCGGTGCCCCACTTGGTCGGCAGATTTTTTTCGATGCTGATGCCGTTCATCATCGGCCCGCGCCATTGCGGCCAGTTGTCGGCTGAAACGGTAGCCAGTGCAGCCAGGCAAAGCAGTGAAATGAAAGCTAAGGCGAGCGACAGTTTTCGACGCATGTCTTTTCCTCCGATTGAAGTTTTGATTTAAGGTTGAAGCGACGTTTGCAGGAAGCCGTATGGTAGTCGAAAGAAATAAACTGCGAAAGCCGCAACCGGGATTTCTTTCAATCCGTCGTAAGACAAGACAGCGTTTTCGGAAATGAACCCGGAATAACATTCCTTATCTGAATTTTCACCGCAGAGGCGCAGAGCGTCGCAGAGTTTACGCAGAGATTTTGGCAAAACATCTCTGCGCTTCCTCTGCGTTCTCAGCGTCTCTGCGGTGAAGGAAAGTTCCGCCTCATTTCTTGAAGACTGCCGCCACCATCATCACATTTCAGGAGACGCCACCAATGAAGAACAAATTCGGTTCACCTCTTCGTCTGGCAATCGCGCTGGTTCTGACTTTCGCGCTTGCCTTCACGCCGATTTCCAACGCGCAAAAAAGCTCGGACATTCCCGACGCCAAAGACCTGGACGCCCCGACCAGCGAAATGAAAACTTCGATTGAACGATATGCCGTAGACCGCAACACGCTGGGACGATTGTTTCCGGTCGAAAGCTCTCCGGCACGGCAAGCGCGTTACAAACAGTTTTATTCCGACTGGCTGGCGACGATTGGCAAGCTAAATTTCGACGCGATGAGCCAGGACGGCAAAGTGGATTACCTGTTGTTCCGTACTCACCTGGAACACGAATTACAACAACTGGAACTGAACACCAAAGCCTTTGCCGAAGTCGCGCCGTTGATGCCTTTTGCCAAAACCATCACCGAATTGGCCGAAGCTCGGCGAAACATGGAAAAGATCGAACCGTTCAAAATCGCCGCGACGCTGAACGCGATGAACAAGGAAATCGAAGCCGCTCGCCGAACGCTTGAAGCCAGTTTGCGCGCCGAACCCGGCAAGTTGAAACGCTCCGTGTTGAATCGTGCGGCAATGACGTTGAACGGATTTCGCAACAACCTGCGCGTCTGGTTTGGGTATTACAACGGTTATGACCCTATGTTCACGTGGTGGGTGGACGAACCGTACAAAGCGGTTGAGCAATCCCTGTCCGGTTACGCAACGTTTTTGACCGACCGCGTTAATGGAACTCGGACGGCTGCGCCGGCGACGATGGCTTCAGCGCCTGCCGGTGGCGGGCAAGGTGGTGGACGAGGCGGGGCGGGCGGCGGTTTTGGCCCCGGCGGTGGCGGTGGTTTCGGCGGTGGCGGTCAGCGCGGAGGTTTTGGCGGCGGAGGTGGCGCGGCCAACGCTCGCGCTGGAGATGCTAGCGACATCATAGGCGACCCGATTGGCCGCGGAGCTCTGATGGTCGAACTCCAGGCCGAAATGATTCCTTACACGCCGGAAGAGTTAATCGCCATCGGCTGGAAAGAACTGGCCTGGTGCGAAGAAGAAATGAAGAAGGCTTCGCGCGAACTGGGCTTCGGCGACGACTGGCACAAGGCTCTGGAACACGTCAAAAACAAATACGTCGAGCCGGGCAAGCAACCGGAAATGATTAAGGCTCTGGCGTTGGAAGCGACGGAATACGTCGAGAAAAACAATCTGCTCACCGTGCCGCCTCTGGCCAAAGAAGATTGGGCGATGGAGATGATGTCGCCCCAGCAGCAACTGGTCAGCCCGTTCTTTCTTGGCGGCCAGAACATCATCGTGTCGTATCCGACAAACACGATGGCTCACGAACAAAAGATGATGAGCATGCGCGGCAACAACCCGCACTTTTCCAAAGCGACCGTCCATCACGAATTGATTCCCGGCCATCACCTGCAAGGTTTCATGAATGCGCGCTACAAAACCTATCGCGGATTGTTCGGCACTCCGTTCTGGACAGAAGGCTGGGCTTTGTATTGGGAATTGCTGCTGTGGGACATGAAGTTTCCGACAACGCCCGAAGACCGCATAGGCTTTTTGTTCTGGCGTTCGCACCGCTGCGCGCGAATCGTTTTCTCGCTCAGCTTTCACATGGAAAAGATGACTCCGCAACAGTGCATTGACTTGCTGGTCAACAAAGTCGGCCACGAAGTGGACAACGCCACGGCAGAAGTCCGCCGATCTTTCGCTGGCAGTTACGGCCCGTTGTATCAGGCGGCGTACCTGCTCGGCGGATTGCAGATTTATTCGCTGCACAAAGAGTTGGTGGATTCCGGCAAGATGACCAACCGCGTGTTTCACGACACGATTCTGCGTGAAAACCGCATCCCGATTGAAATGGTTCGCGCGCTGTTGACCAAACAAAAACTGACGCGCGATCACAAAACCAATTGGAAGTTTTATGGGCCAGTGACAACCGGAAACTGACTCAGGATTTAGGATTGAGGAGTCAGGATTTAGGAGCGACAAGAAACGCTAGCTCCTAAATCCCAACTCCTAAATCCTGTTTATGGCTTATTGGCCAGCGCCGCCCGAACCAATGCCAGCGTTTCTTCCAACTCCTTGCCGACGATCTCCAGACGCGGCGGACGAACGCGCGCGCTACCCATTCCGACTTCCTGCTGCACCAGCTTGATGAGTTGCACGAATTTCGGCACGCAATCCAATCGCAACATCGGCAAAAACCAGTTGTACAACTTCATCGCTTTTTCCTTCTCCCCGTTCATGGCCAGATTGAACAGGTCAACGGATTCTTTCGGCAGCGCATTGACCAACCCGGCAATCCAGCCGACTGCGCCAACGCCTATGGCTTCGACGATGCCGTCGTCCACGCCAACCAGAATCGCCAGCCTGTCGCCAACCAACGCGCGAATGCCTGTCACTCGCCGAGTGTCCGCGCTGGATTCTTTGACCGAATGAAAATTCTCGTGTTCGTTGGCCAGTTCCTGAATCTGTTCCGGCAAAAAGTCCGTGCCGTAGGCAATCGGGTTGTTGTACAGCATGCAGGACAGTTTGGTGGCTTTGAACGTTTCGGCGACGTGGTACTTCATTTCGCGCCAATCGCCTTTGTAAACATACGGCGGCAAAACCATCAGCCCCTGACAGCCTTTGTCGGCAGCCATTTTGGCTTGTTCGATGGCTTCGGCTGTGCTCAGCGCAGAGATGGCTCCGACAACCGGGCTGTCGCCCGAAGCTTTGACAATGGTGTCCCACAACGCGCCGCGCTCGGCGAATGTCAGCGTATTGCCTTCGCCCAAACTGCCCGGCGCGACCATTCCGGTGCAGCCGTTGTCCAGCATCCAGCGAACGTGTTTGGCGACAAAAGCATGGTCAATGCTCAGGTCTTCGTTGAAGCAGGTGGTAATTGCGGGCATGACGCCCTTCCAAATCATAGCCATATTTGTGAACTCCTATTTTCTCCCACTAAGTCACACGAAGAAGGCACGAAGAATTTTTAGACAGGATTTACAGGATTTAGCAAGATGAACATTTTTGGCGAGCTTGGCCAAAGCGAGTTGAGCCAAATCCTGAAGAATCCTGTGAATCCTGTCTAAAACTTTCCTTCTTTCCTTCTTTCCTTCGTGCTCTCTTCGTGTGACTTAGTGGGAGAGTCATTTTCTTAACGAGTTAAATTTTCCAACCGGGCAGGAAACACCGGCGGACGAATTGATTCCATTCCCCAGCCAAACAAAAAGTCTGTCGCCGCTCCGCAGATACGCCCCTGGCACGGCCCCATTCCGCAGCGAGTTTGCAGCTTGGCTTCGCGCCACGAAGTTTGACGCTGCAATCGTTCAAAGCTGACATCTTCACAGCGACAGACAAGCGTTTCAGCAGTCGGTAAAGTTTTCAATTCTTCGCGCAAAGCGAACGTGCGGTTTAACACTTCGGCAAAGCGGCGTTGTTTAGTGCGTTCGGCGAACAATTTTCGAGCTTCATCTTCGCGGCCAGCGGCGGCCAATCCGGCAATTTGCCCTTCGACCAAAGACAATTCCAAACCGCCTATGCCTGTCGCTTCGCCCGCGCAAAAGACATTCGGCAACGAAGTCTGTTGAAATTCATTGACCGTCACCACGCCGTTTAGCACTTCGCATCCGACCAATCCGGCCAGTTCGATGTTCGGCAAAAGGTAAAATCCGCACGCCAGATAATCGCATTCAACCTCACACGTCTTGCCGCCGCGCCGCATCGTGACTGCTTCCAACTTGCCGTCGCCTTTTGCCGAAACAGGCCAGCAACCCGGCCAGTAAGGAACTCCGGCCAGTTGTTTTTTCAGGCTGACGGCTTGAGCAATTTTCGACGGCTGGCGAATCAACTCCACGCCGAATCTCATCAAGCTGCTCCAAGCGGCTTGTTCGGCGATGAGCAAAACTTCGGCTCCGCGTTTTTTCAAATAAGCCGCAACAGCCATCAGCAACGGCCCGCTGCCAGCGACGACGATGCGTTTGCCCGCCACCGGCCAGCCGGATTTCGCCAACGCCTGCAATCCGCCCGCGCCAGTCACTCCCGGCAAAGTCCAACCCGGAAACGGCACAAAGCGTTCGCGCGCGCCTGTCGCCAGAATCAATTTTTCAAACTGCAATTCGCAACTGCCATCCGCTGTTTCCGCCAGCAAGCATCCGGCTTCAGGCTGAGCAAAAATTCGCGCTTCGTGAATGAATTTAACGTTGACGCTTTTCAAACGCTCGAACCATTCACGCGCTTCGGGCGAACTCGGCTTGGCTTGATCGGCGCGCCAGATTTGTCCACCTGGAGAAGCAGAGGCCGGATTGTCGTCAATGACCGTGACTCGCTGGCCGCTTTCGGCTGCGCGAATGGCGGCGGCGATTCCGGCGGGACCAGCTCCCACGATTAGGAGTTGGGAGTCGGGAGTCGGGAATCGGGAGTCGGGAGTCGCCGCGTCGTCGCTCAATTCGCAATCCGTAGCTCCGCAATCAGTCACAACGTTTTGGCCAGCGGCTGCTGGAATTTGGCAACTGCGGCTGTGAGCTTGCCCGTTGATCGTCACTCGACATTCAAAGCAAATTCCCATTCCGCACAAGGGAGCGCGCGTTTCGCCAGTGACTGAACGACGAAAGCCGAGCGGCTGCGTGTCAGTAGCCCGCGCGTGAGCAAGGGCTGCGGCTGCAAGGTCCAAGCCCTTGCTCACGCGCGGGCTACTAACACTTTCTTGCTGGGCAAGGGCGACGGCTGTCGAAACCATGCTTCCGGCTGGAACCATGACGGATTCGCCGTTGATTTGTAGCGTGATGGTTTCAGGCATGGTCATGCTCCTTCATCGGACGCGAAGGCAAGTATGGCTCAAACGAAATCGCCGGAGCTCGTTTCAAGACCTGATCGGCCAGCAGCCTGGCCGTGCCCAGCGAAGTCGTGATGCCAAGCCCTTCGTGGCCAGTCGCCAGATAAACGTTTTCAATCGCGCTCATTCCAATCAACGGCAACTTATCCGGCGTTGCGGCGCGAAAGCCTGTCCACGTTCGCAACACGGACAGTTTGGCCAGTCGCGGCATATATTCAATCGCTCGGTCAATCATTCGGCGAAGGATTGGCGGATCAATCTGCTTGTCCGCCGGTACGGAACCGGGAGCGGTAGCGACCGGGTTGGTTTGCTTGGGAGCATATTGTCTGGAAGACCCAATCAAAATCTGTCCTGTCTTTCGCGGCTGAGCGTTGAACGCCACAGAGTCCGTCGAAATCGAATGCGCGCTTTTCAAATAACCAAGCTCGATCAATTGATGCCGCACAAAGTTCGGGTAACGGTCTGTGATGACCAGATGGCCTTTGCGTTTTTGGACGTTGATGTTGGGCGTTAATTCTGGCGCCCAACTGCCGGTCGCGTTGACCGTCAAACCCGCCGCGATGAACGTGCCGTCATTCAATCGAGCGCCTTTGCCGGTCAATTCAACGACAGGCTTTCCCAGAAAAACTTCAGCGCCACGCGATTCCGCTCGTTCGATGAAAAAGCGCGCTCCGCACGGCGGATAAGTCACGCCGTCTTGCGGAACGCGCAAACCGCCAGCCAATCCATCGCGCAAATTCGGTTCGGCTTCGGCTAAAGCTTTGGCGTCCAGAACTTCGGCTGGCAAACCTCGCTGTTGATAAAACGCCTGTTTGCGGCGGACTTCATCCATTTCTTCGTCGTCGGCTGCGACCCACATCGTACCGCATTCAATGTATTCGGCGTCTTGAGGAAGCTCGTCCGCCAGCGCGCGCCAGAGTTGTTGCGACAAATTGGTCAGCGCGAACTGAGCTTCGGAATCATCCATCACGGTGATGTGACCCATTCCGGCTGCCGTAGCTCCGCCGCCGATTTGACCGGCTTCGATGACGGCAACGCGCAATCCGGCTTGAGCGAATTCGTCGGCACAAGCCGCGCCGACAATTCCGGCGCCAACAATGACTACGTCAAAAGTCATTACCGAATTCCCCAACAAAACGGATCGCGTTCATCCAAAACCAACGTGGCTTCGGCGTTGACGAAAGCAGAGCCTTTAATCAGCGGATGAATTTTGTCGTCAGCAATTTTCACGCTGCCTTCAAACACGCTGCCGACGATGCTTTCCTGTCGCCAGATTTGGCCTTCGACCAGTTTGCCGTCGGCGTACAAACACGCCAGCTTGGCGCTGGTTCCGGTTCCGCACGGTGAACGGTCGTAAGCTTTGCCGGGACAAAGCACGAAATTTTTGCTGTCGGCAATCGTCGAAGCTCCGAACAATTCAATGTGGTCAATTTCTTTGCCGTCGTCGCCTGTGATGCCTTGTTGCGGCAGAGCCTGCCTGATCTTCCACGTCAATTCGGTCAAACCTTCAACGTTGTCCAGCGTCAGTTGTTGTTGATGATCGTTGACCAAGAAAAACCAGTTACCGCCCCAAGCTACGTCGCCGAAGATCGTGCCGTGACCGGCGACTTCAACCGCAGCGCGTTTGGCCGAACGATAGCTGGGAACGTTGCCGACAGTGACTTCGCCGGATTCGTGCAGCGTAGCGGTGACGACTCCAACAGGAGTTTCGATCCGATGTTCGCCCGGCTGAATTCGGTTCAGGTAAGCCAGTGTCGCCACCAACCCAATCGTGCCGTGTCCGCACATTCCCAGATAACCTACGTTGTTGAAAAAGATGACGCCCGCCGCGCAAGTCGGATCAACCGGTTCGCACAACAGAGCGCCGACGACCACATCGGAGCTTCGCGGTTCGTTGACGGTTGCGGTTCGATATTGGTCGAACTGATCGCGGAAAATCGCCAGCCGCTCCGCCATCGAACCATTGCCAAGTTCCGGTCCGCCGCCGATGATAAGCCGCGTCGGCTCTCCGCCGGTGTGCGAGTCAATTACGTTAATTCGTTTCAGATTATTGTTTGCCACAGGTGTACCACTTTGCCCGTGTCAGTAGCCCGCGCGTGAGCAAGGGCTTTCTTGCCAAACTCAAGCCCTTGCTCACGCGCGGGCTACTGACACAACGTTTTTATATGTTTGGATTCAGAAATGCGGAATGACGGCCTGTATACGTCACGCCGCAAAGTTCTGTCAAAGATTTCAATTCTGTCTGCAAAAGGAAAAATCATGAAAAAGCTCACCAGTGTTTTTCACTCAATGTTAATGGTTGTCTTGTTGGGTTCAATCGCTGTTGCCGACACTTATCCGCGCCAACCGGGCGTGGATGCGTTCCATTACGTTTTTCGGCTGACGCTCAGCGATGACAGCGACGAGATCATCGGCGAAGCGACGATTGATGTGCGGTTTACGCAATCAAACGTCAGCGAAGTCGCGTTTGACCTGGCTTCGGCGGCGAACGCCAAAGGCATGACTGTTTCGGCAGTCACTTCCGGCGGCGCGGCGCTTTCGTTCAAACATCAAGCCGACCGGCTGAACATCACGCTGTCCGCTCCATCCAAAGCCGGAGCGCGCCAACTGTTCACAGTTCGTTATCGCGGAGTTCCCGCCAACGGATTGCGTATGCTGAAAAACAAATTCGGCGAGCGAGTCTTTTTCAGTGAAAACTGGCCGAACAATGCTCGGCAATGGTTGCCGATGATTGACCACCCTTACGACAAAGCAACCAGCGAATTCATCGTCACCGCGCCGGTCAAATATCAGGTTGTCGCCAATGGTCTGTTGCAGGAAGAAACCGATTTAGGCGATGGACGCCGCCTGACGCATTGGAAACAGAGCGTGCCGATTGCTTCGTGGTTGAACGCCATCGGCGTCGCGCAGTTTTCTGTCCATCACGACGGCCTGGTCAGAGGCGTGCCACATCAAACCTGGGTTTATCGTCAGGAGCGCGAAATCGGCCCAAAGTGGTTTGAAACCAAATCACGGCAAGCGATGGAATTTTTCAGCGAACACGTTGGCCCGTATTCATACGAGAAACTCGCCAACGTCGAAGCCGCAGGCTTTGGCGGGGGAACCGAACACGCCAGCGCCATTTTTTACGGCGAAAAATCAATTCTGGAACGGCCTGACACTGGCTTGATCGCTCACGAAATCGCGCATCAATGGTTTGGCAATTCCATCACCGAAACAGACTGGGACGACGTTTGGCTGAGCGAAGGTTTTGCCACGTACTTCACCTTGCTGGTCAGCGAGCATTACGAAGGCCGCGATGCCTTTGTCGCCGGATTGAAGCGCAGCCGAGAAACAGTTTTCACTTTGGAAAAACGACTGCCCGGCGCGGCTGTGTTGCACAACAATCTGTCGGATATGAAAAAGGTGCTCAATAGTCTGATCTATCAAAAAGGCGGCTGGACGTTGCACATGCTGCGCGGACAAATCGGCACGGAAACGTTTTGGGCAGGCATACGCGATTATTACCAGCGGTATCGCAACAGCAGCGCGACGACCGAAGATTTTCGCCGTGTGATGGAAGAACATTCCGGCAAAGACTTGTCCGGCTTCTTTCGTCAATGGTTGGCGCGCGCCGGTTCGCCCGTTATCGAAGGCGGTTGGAGTTACGACTCAGCATCGAAAAAAATCGTGATCGAACTTTCGCAAACCCAGCCTGGCGAAGCTTATCGGCTACCGCTGGAACTTGGCGTGACGGTTGAAGGCGCGCCGCAAACTCGAATCGAAAAGATTGAACTGACACAGAAACAGCAAAGATTTGAAATCTCTGCTGACAAAGAACCGTCTAAGGTCGTGCTTGATCCAAACACCTGGACGTTGATGGAATCACGCTTCACCAAACGCTAAAAAGAAATAGCTCTCCCACTAAGGCACACGAAGAAGACACGAAGGGAAGAAACATTTTTCGACAGGATTGACAGGATTCAGCAGGATGAACAATCGGGGAATCGAGATTGATTCTGTATAAAACCAATCCTGTAAATCCTGTCCACAATTTCTTCGTGCTCTCTTCGGGTGTCTTCGTGGGAGAAAATCTTTTCCTGTTTCACAACCGGAGGAACTCACCATGAAACGACTTACTACTCTTGTTTTCGCATTGCTGCTGCCAGCCGTGTTGCTGGCGCAGTCGCCGCATCATCAAACTCACTTTCCAGCGGAAGAATTCAAAGCGCGCTGGGCGAAACTTTATGCCCAAATTGGCGACCGCGCCGTCGCGGTTGTGCAGGGAGTTTCGCTGGCCAGAGGCTTCAACTTCCCGCGCCAATCCAACGAGTTTTATTACCTGAGCGGCATTGAAACTCCCGGCGCGTATTTGCTGTTGGATGGGCGGACGCGCAAAGCCACTTTGCTTTTGCCGCCGCGCAACGAACGTCTGGAACGCAGCGAAGGCAAAGTGCTATCGGCCGATGACGCCGAACTGGTCAAGCAATTGACGGGTGCGGATGCCGTCGTCAGCGCCAAAACAATGGGCGAAGAATGGCTGGGCGAATTGATGAAAGCGCCTGCGCCTGTGATTTACACCTTGTTTTCTCCAGCCGAAGGCAGCGCCGAAAGCCGCTTCGAGTTGAACAACGCCAATGCAGCCATCGCCGCCGATTATTGGGATGGCCGTTTGTCGCGCGAAGCTCATTTCGTCAGCTTGCTGCGAACCCGCGCGCCGCGCGCTGAAATCCGCGACCTGACTCCGATTCTGGATGAATTGCGAAGCGTGAAAAGTCCGCGTGAAATTGATTTGATCCGACGAGCGTCGCAATTGGCGGGCTTGGGAATTCTGGAAGCGATCAAAAGCACGAAAGCCGGGCTGTACGAATATCAGCTTGATGCCGCCGCGCGGTACATCTTTTTGGCGGGCGGCGCTCGGCTTGAAGGTTATCGTTCGATCACGGCGGCTGGCACGGCGAACATTTGGAACGGGCATTACTACCGCAACAACGCTCAGTTGAAAGACGGCGACTTGGTGTTGATGGATTTCGCGCCGGACTATGGTTATTACACCAGCGACGTGACGCGGATGTGGCCGGTCAATGGCAAGTATTCACCCTCGCAGCGCGAGTTATTGCAATTCGTGCTGGAATACCGCAACGCTGTTTTGAAACAGATTCGCCCTGGCGTCACCACCAAATCCATTTACGAACAAGCCCGCGTAGCGATGGAACCTGTTCTGCAACGCACGAAATTTTCCAAACCCGTTTACGAACAAGCCGCGCGCAAGATGATGGAAACCGGCGGCGGAACGCTTTCGCATCCGGTCGGATTGGCGGTTCACGACGATGGCCCATACAACCGCGGTGTGCTGAAAGTCGGTCACGTCTTTTCGATAGACCCGCAGCTTTGGGTTCCCGAAGAAACTTTGTACATCCGTTACGAAGACGTGATCGTCATTACCGAAACCGGCTACGAAAACTTCACGGAGTTTTTGCCGACAGAATTGAACGACTTGGAAAAACTGGTGGGACAAGGCGGCATCGGATTGAAGCTGCAACCCGCGCCAGATCAGGAATTGAGAAAACGGAAATAGTGAGCGTCGCCGTGCTTGTGCTATAAACCGCGCGTCCACTGCCGTAAGGCCAATCGCAAAATCAAGTAACTGCTCAGCCTGCGGGCAGGAACTCGGTACGGAACCGGGAGCGGTAGCGACCGGGCGCTTGCGAAGCTCGTTCCCTACCAGAAACGGGGTCGCTACCGCTCGCCGTTCTGTACCGGCTGAGCAGTTACAAATCAACAATGCAGAGGTGGCCTGATTGCCAAAACCCAACGACCGCATCGGAACAGGTTCAAGCGATGAGTGACAAGGTGAAAATCTTTATCAGCTATGCCCGCGTGGATCAGGATAAAGTTCTGCCGCTTTATCAACGCCTGAAAGACGAGGGCTTCGATCCCTGGATTGACCGCGAGCATTTGCTGCCCGGCGTCAGATGGCGCGTGGCGATTGAACAAGCCATGCGTGATTCTGATTTTTTCCTGCTGTGTTTATCGGCTCAATCCAGCAACCGGCGCGGATTCATTCAACGTGAAATCAATACGGCGCTCGATTTGTGGGAAGAGCGTTTGCAAGACGACATTTATTTCATCCCGCTCCGATTGGAAGAATGCGATATTCCAGCGCGCGTGGATGAGTTCCAGTGCGTCAATTGGTTTGAAGCCGATGGCTGGGATCGTTTGTTGAAGGCGTTGCATTATCAGGCCGAAAACTCCGCGAAAGCAGGAAATCAACCGCGCCGCTGCCAATCCCTGAACCTCCGCGAACCGCGCCGCCGCCAAAGACCGAACCAGTTGTTATCAAGCCAGAACCAAAGCCGGAACCAGCGCGCGTTGCTCCACCGCGACCGAAATCGGAAACCATTCCGCCGATTCAGGAACCGATTCGAGTCCAATCAAGGGTGCAGTTTTCGCCGTTGAAATGGGGCGGAGCGGGTTTGGCAGTCATCATTTTGGCTGTGGCGACTTATTGGGCGACGAAAACGAATACAACGGTTCCGCCGAATTCTTTCGATTCACCGGGCAACATCCAACCGGGGACGAGCCAGCCATTGCCAAGTCCGGGCGCTGAGTTCTCCGAAAACCTGAACGGCGTCAAACTGGTCATGAAGCGATTGCCCGGCGGAGAATTTCTGATGGGTTCGCCGGACAATGAATCCGGGCGTTTTGACGATGAAGGCCCGCAGCATCGAGTCAAGGTTTCGGCCTTTTCCATCGGCAAGTTTGAAGTGACTCAGGCACAGTGGAAAGCTGTGATGAATGGCAACAATCCGTCGAGTTTCAAAGGGGATGATTTACCGGTTGAGAATGTGTCGTGGAATGACATCAAGGAATTTCTGAACAAGACCGGAAACAAATTCCGGCTGCCGACAGAGGCTGAGTGGGAATACGCGGCACGCGCCGGTTCTACAACGAGTTACAGCTTTGGCAATGATGCAGGGCAGCTTGGTGATTTTGATTGGTTTTTTGGCAATTCCGGTAACCAAACACATCCGGTTGGACAGAAAAAGCCGAACCGATTTGGCCTGTTCGATATGCACGGGAACGTTTGGGAATGGTGCTCTGATTGGTATGGCAAGGATTACTATGCTGAATGTCAGCAGCAGGGGTTATGACTGATCCACGTGACCCTAGCTCGGGCTCGTACCGCGTCATTCGCGGCGGCGGTTGGTACTACTTTGCCGTCGGCTGCCGGTCGGCGAATCGGTACAACGACACGCCCGGCGGCCGCTACGACGCCCTCGGTTTCCGCCTCGTGAGGATCGACAGGTAGCCCTATTAGCCCTTTTTACCCTCTTTACCCCTTCGGCCCGGCGTTTAGGCAGTGGAATCGTAGCGTAGCAAACGAAGGGCGTAGCGAAGCCGCCCGAAGTGGCGAAGCGAAGATGGAACTGCCGGGATTGGAGGGACGGGAGTCGCGTCAGCAGAATGGTTTTACCCCTCACCGCGTAGCGGTCGAATTTTTTTGAGCGTTTCCGACAGGGTTGCCAGCTTGTCGCGGACGTGGCAATAAAGCCAACTGGTTCGCCAGCCAATGTCCGACAAGCTGCCAGCTTGTCGGACATTGGCTGGTTGCGCTGCTTTTTCGAGCGAACAAAGATCGTAATGCTCAGGCCTCTTCGTCACGTAGTGACGGCTGATTTTAGGCAGGTCGTTTACGGCCTGTGAAAGGGCGAATAAACCTTCGCGTCGCGTAGCGACGGCTGAATTTCGTCACAATCCCACAGTATTCAAGCGTCACTACGTGACGCAATTGATTGTTGAACGCTTTGCAGGCCGTAAACGACCTGCCTAAATTCAAAAGCCACTACGTGGCTGAGCAGTTACCAAAGATCAATTACAATCCGGCCACAATTTTCCCCAAGGAGAACAAACGATGACCATCACAATTGATTTACCCAATGACGTTTACCAGCGATTGGAGCGACGCGCTCAGGCGCAAGGCACGACTACGGTCGAAGCCATTGCCCAGGTTTTGGAAGAATCTGATGCCGCGCGCAGCAAAGCTTTTTGGGAACGATTGGAAGCCGAGGGCTTGGTAGCCAAACGAAAAGCTGCGCCAGTGGTTGACGTTGCTGAATCATTCCAGCCGATACAGGTGCAAGGCAAACCGCTTTCAGAAATCATCATTGAGGAGCGGCGTTAATGGCTTATTACTTTTTTGACAGTAGCGCATTGGTCAAACACTATGTCAGCGAAAGATGCTCGAAGAGGAAATGACGGTGGACGGCATTGGCCCGCTGACACTGATTTCGGCGGATGTTGAACTGAATCAAGCTGCTCAGGCAGAAGGGTTGTTGACCGACGATCCGAATCAACACCCATAAACTCCGTAACTAATGATGACCAAAGACAACGACACACCAACACCTCAAGCCGTCATACCGTGTCCTGATCTGACAGAAGCCATAGAGTTTTTCACGCAACGGCTTGGTTTTCGATTGGAGATGATTGTTCCGGCGGATGCTCCGCGCGCGGCGGTGGTGGCGGGGCACGGAATTCGTTTGCGGTTGGAATCGAATGAACCGATTTCGCTCAATGCTGAAGCTGACGCTGAAGGATTCATCATCAGCCGAATGAACTCCGCCGAAGCCTGGCACGTTGGCAGAGCCGGGATGGAGTACCGCGATTTGATTCCGGGCAGGCTGGGCGGGCGATTCATCGCTTCGCACATTCGCATTCCCGACGGCGGCGAAGTTCCCGATTACGTTCACTTCCACAAAGTCCGTTTCCAGATGATTTACTGCAAAGCCGGTTGGGTGCGCGTGGTTTACGAAGATCAAGGCGAACCGTTTGTGCTTCAGGCTGGCGATTGCGTGTTGCAGCCCCCCGGAATTCGCCATCGAGTTTTGGAATCTTCGCCGGGCTTGGAAGTCATCGAAATCGGCAGCCCAGCGATTCACGAAACTTACGTTGAGCACGATATGCAGCTTCCAACCAGGCGAGTCTTGCCGGAACGATTGTTCGGCGGTCAGCGGTTCGCTCGCCACATTGCCAGCGAAGCGACTTGGACGGATTCGACGCTTGCCGGTTGTGAAGTGCGCGACACAGGAATCGCGGCGGCTACGAATGGTTTGGCTTCGGCAAGAGTTCACCGGTTTGCGGCGGCGGCTTTGGCAAACGCGCATCGGCACGAAGGGGAATTCCTGTTTCTGTTTGTGCTGAACGGAGAGTTGGGTTTTGTCGGCAGTGAAGAAGGCGGGCATCAATTGACGGCAGGCGATTGTTTTGTGATTCCGGCTGGGATGGAGTTCACCTTGCAAGCAGGCGAAAAGCTTGAATTGTTGGAAGTGAGTTTGCCTGCTGACTTGTTGCAGACAAGCCAGTTCTGAATGAAGGGTTGGGAAATAACGGAAGAAACTGAAATTTCCGTCCATTCCGTTATTTCCGTCTGTTCCGTTATCTCATCTTCTTTTTGTCTGTGGGCGTTTTCAACAAAGAAGACGGACACAACGATTCCAGCGAACATTCGCCGCACGCCGGTTTGCGAGCTTTGCAAACGCGGCGACCGTGCCAGATCAGCCGGTGCGAAAAATCAATCCATTCCTTTTTCGGCAGCAATTCAATCAAATCCTGTTCGATCTTTTCGGCGTCTTTGTTTTTCGTCAGTCCGAGCAATTGAGTAATCCGCGAAACGTGAGTGTCTACAACAACTCCGGTCGGAATGCCGAAAGCTGTGCCAAGAACTACGTTGGCGGTTTTGCGACCGACTCCGGCAAGTTGCGTCAGTTCTTCCAGTGTCTTTGGCAATTCGCCGTGGTGTTTTTCCAACAGCAACCGGGCCGTAGTTTGAATGGACTTGGCTTTGTTGCGAAAAAAATTGATCGAGTTGATGTCTTGCTCAAGCTCAGCCGGATCGGCGTTGGCGTAATCGGCAAGGGTTGGATATTTGCGGAAGAGCGTTGAGGTGACGATGTTGACTCGTTCGTCTGTGCATTGCGCCGACAAAATCGTGGCGAACAATAACTCAACCGGACTGGAATGATTCAGCGCGCAGGTTGCGTCGGGATAAGTTTTCTTCAGCGCGCGGATGATTTGTTGCGCGCGAACTTTGAGTTGCTCTTTGGTTTCTTTCATTGTGTCGGTTATCGGTGTGTTTTTCTGGTGAATTGATCTTTTGGCAGCCCATTGGTGTGGTCAAACTCACACAATGACCGCGTGACTGCCGACGGTTCATCTCAAAAATGAGACCGTTCCCATTGAGAGAAGATTAATTACAAAGTAGCAGCATGTTTTATTAACGCTGAGTATAATGCGCTCACTTCAAGTGCAGAACAATAAACAAAATAGATTGCATTGAACACGGCCACTAAACATTGTCGGTCAATCGGATCGGCAGAATTGTATGAGCACTGGCCCCGCTCAGTTGATACCACAGAGATTTTGGTAAGGAGATTTAGCAATGAGATTATCGGAAAAATCGCTCACCGGTTGCGGAGTTGCAATGAGTCTTTTGTTGCTTTCCGCCCCTGCTTTTGCTCAAAACAATCAGCAGAAACCTTCCGCCAAACCAACCGCCGCCGTCAAATCACAGCCTCTCGATGAAAAAGAAAACCCGGAAATGATCGGCAAGCGGAACATCAACAAACACCAGATCAATTTTTATTCAATAGACAAAGAAGTCGGCATCGGACGCCAGTTTGCTCAGGAAGTGGATCGTTCCGCCAAGCTGGTTGAAGACCCGATCGTCGTCGAATACATCAACAAGGTCGGCCAGAATCTGGTGCTTCATTCGGACGCCAAAGTTCCCTTCACAATCAAAGTGGTTGACGCCGACGAAGTAAACGCCTTTGCGTTGCCGGGCGGATTCTTTTATGTGAACAAAGGGCTGATTCTGGCTGCGGACAACGAAGCCGAACTGGCCGGGCCGATGGCTCATGAAATCGCGCACGTTGCCGCTCGGCACGGAGTCGAACAAGCCTCGAAAGGCGAAATCGTCAATTGGAGCACCTTGCCGCTGATTTTTGTCGGTGGTTGGGGCGGTTTCGGCGCGCGTCAGGCTGCCAGCATTTTCATCCCGGTGGGCTTTTTGAAATTTTCGCGCAATGCCGAATACGAAGCCGATATGCTGGGCGTGCAATATCTGTGGGCAACAGGTTACGACCCGCACGCGATGGCTACCTTCTTTGAAAAGCTGCAAGCTCAGGAAAAGAAAAAGCCCGGCACTATCAACAAAATCTTCAGCACTCATCCGGTGGTCGGCGAACGAATTGACAAGGTGAATGCCTTGATCGCGCGATTCCCAGAACGCAGCGAATATACGATCAACACATCGGAATTCCAGCAAGTCAAAAATCGGCTGATTTCGATCACCAACGCCCGTTCGACCGGCGGTCGCATCGGCGGAGCTTCCGAAGCGGACAGCAAACGCCCGACGCTGAAACGCCGTCAGCCCGGAGCGCCCGGTGAAAATGGCGACGCCAGTTCAACCGGCACGGAATCCACTGAACAAAAAGAGCGTCCGACGCTTCGCAAACAAGGCGAAAAACCGCCGGGCAACTAATTGCAATTTGCAATTCACAACCCAAAACAACTCAAGCCTCAGTTTGAACCAACAAACTGAGGCTTGAATTGTTTTTAGGCATTTGTTGACTGACTTCAGTTCCCTGCCAACCGTTTGTCAATTTCCGTGCGAAGCACTTCCGCCGTCATCGTTTCGGAATCCAGCAATTGCCCGTTGATAAACAAAGTCGGAGTGCCAGTGACTCCCAGTGCTTCACCGCGCTGAACGTCCGAAGCAACAGCCGCTTTCACTTGCAAGCTGTCGAAATCCCGCTCGAATTGTTCAACGTCCAGTTTCAATTGCTGTGCGAAGTTCTTCAAAATCGGCTTCATATCCGAAACGTCTTTCCACAACTCCTGGCTTTCATACAGCAAGTTATGCATTTCCCAGAACTTGCCTTGCTGTTTTGCGGCCATTGCTGCTTGCGAAGCGGCCATCGCGTGTTGGTGAATTCTGGTCAGCGGGAAGTTATAAAAATCCAGCCGCACCTGGCTGCCATATTTTTCTTTGATCTTTTTCAGTTCCGGGTGCAGAGCGCCACACGGCGGACACTGGTAATCGCCAAATTCTGACAACACCACCAATTTGGCGGCTTGACCGCCAGTTTCAGCCTGCGGCGTTGGCATGGAAGTTTTGGTTTGAGGTTTTGATGTGCTGAACATCCAGTAACCGGCGACGATGGCCAGCCCGAACACGACCCCGATGATGATAAACGGTAGATTGCGCTTCATTCAGATTTCGATCCTTTGGAATGTTTGTAAAAGCAGTAAGACAGAAAACTCATTTGCCGTCGGCGGCAGCGATCTTGTTCTTTTCGATCTTGTTCCAGTCAGGCGGTTCGACTCCCAACAGATGGTGAACGAAATAGTCGTAGCGCCGTTTGTCGCCGTAAGCTCCGCCGGAAGTATGGCCCGCGCCGGGCAGCATCAAAAAGTCGAAAGTCTTTTCAGCTTTGATCAGCGCGTTGACGACCTGCATGGTCGAAGCCGGATCAACGTTGGTGTCCAGTTCGCCCAGAATCAGCAACAACTTGCCTTGCAACCGGTGAGCGTTATCAACGTTGGACGCCGCAGCATATTCCGGCCCCAGCGGCCAACCCATCCATTGTTCGTTCCACCAAATCTTGTCCATTCGATTGTCGTGGCAGCCGCAGGATGAGACGCAAACTTTGTAAAATTCCGGGTGAAAGAGCAAGCCGCCCAATGAGCTTTGGCCGCCAGCCGAAGTGCCGAAAATCCCTACGCGCGTGATGTCGTAATAACGATACTTCGCCGCAACGGCTTGATGCCACAAGATGCGATCCGGGAATCCGGCATCGCCCAGGTTTTTCCACGCGACATCGTGAAAGGCTTTTGAACGGTTGGACGTGCCCATTCCGTCCACCTGCACGACGATGAAACCAAGTTCGGCCATCGCCTGCATAGCGTTGAAAGCGCCGAAGGATTTCGGCACGAATGAACTGTGCGGCCCGGCGTAGATATTTTCGATGACCGGATATTTTTTCAGCGGATCGAAATTCGATGGACGATAAATCACTCCCCAAATGTCGGTCTTGCTATCGCGTCCCAACGCCGTGAAAACTTCGGGCGCGCGCCAACCGGCTTTGACCAGTTCCTGAATGTCGCCGCGTTCGAGTTCCGCCAGCAGCTTTTTGTCTGCCGAGTTTCGCAATTCAGCCATCGTTGGCAAATCCACGCGCGACCACGAATCCACGTAAAACTTCATGTCGGCAGAAAACGTCACCGAATGATTGGCGTCAGCTTCGGTCAAAGCGGTCAAGCCGCTGCCGTCGAAATTGATCCGGTAGTAATGAACAAAATACGGGTCTTTGCCGGAATACATTCCGCTGGCTTGAAACCAGATTTGGCGTTTTTCTTCGTCAACTTTTTCGACGCCGCGAACCACCCACCGACCTTTGGTAATCTGGTTTTTGACCTGCCCGGTTGCACCGTCCATCAGGTAAAGATGATTCCAGCCATCGCGTTCGGACATCCAGATGATTTCTTTGCCGTCGGCCAGATCGAAGCGATATTTCTTGCTGGAATAAGTGAAGAAGGTTTTCGGTTCTTCGCTGATGACCGAACGCGCTTTTCCGCTGGCGGCGTCAACTTCGACGATGCGATAAACCTGATGGCCGCGTTGATTGTATTCAAACGTGAAGGCTTGATTGTCTTTGCGCCATTCAATGCGCGTCAGGTTGTACGGATTCGGAAACAGCGCGTTGTCCACCACAATCTGCTTTTTGGATTCGACGTGAAACAACACAGGCTGCGGCTGATCCAGCGCGTCGCCCGGTTTGGCGTAATCCATCGAATGATATTTCGGCTGAACCTGATCGGCTGGCGAAGATTCCACGTATTGAACCTTGCGGTTGTAACCTGGGCGCACGCGGTACGCTGCGACCATTTTGGAATCGGGCGACCACACCAACGAAGCCAGCGCGTAATAATTCCCTTCAGACCCGTCGAAGCTTAGCGCCGTGCCTTCGCGTTTACCTTTTGGACGAATCCAGACGTTGAAATTGCTGATCCAGGCCTCCCACTTTCCATCGGGCGACACCTTCGCATCGGTTCGCGGAAAGTTGTAGCGCGGTCCTGGTAAACCTGTGCTGAAGGTAATTCCGCCGCGTCGTTCTTCCGGCGGCAATTTTTTGACGGAATAATCTGCCAGATCGCATCGCCATCGGGCGTCTACAACGCTGAACTCAATGCTTTTTTCGTCATTCGCAAACGTGATTTGCTGAAACGGCAATTTCAGCGCAGAGTATTTTTCGTTCATTGCGGTCGAAAGCGCCGCCGCAAGTTTTTCGTGATCGAAAGCCGGGCGTTTGGCCAGCGTTTCCGCATCCACCAACACAAACTCGTTGCCGCCAACGACAGATTTCCTGTACCAGAATCGGCTGGTTTTCCCGATCCAGTTGGCGCGGTCGGGCAGGTTGACCGTTTTGCCCTGCAACTGGTCTCGTAAACCGAAGGCACGTTCGTAATCGGCCAGCGTGCCTTGCGATAAAGCCACTACGCTCAGCAAACATAGGGTCAAAACTAAAGCTGACGTCCGAAATAAGCGATGACGCTCCATGGTGATTCCTCCATTTATTTATTGCTTTGCCCGGCGGTCTGAACAGCATTGGGAATTTAGTGTGAACAATCCGTGCGACAAGATGCAATGGGTTTCGCTGAGAATCAAGCAAAACGCTGGCACAAACTCCGTCTTGACAGTCCGAAGTCCGCTGATTACTTTTGCGCCCGCTTGTCGCCATCGGCATCGGAATCGGCGACAAGCAAACGAGGCGAATTCGCAACCGCGAATCCAAAACGACTCGATTCTGCACGCGCGTGGCGCGCGAGTTGGTGTTCCGCTCGGAAGAGCTTTTCTTGATCTTCCAATTGAGCCGTTGGGCGGCAGTCTCACCATGAAGTTTCAGCCCCAACCACCGGCAGCGAGTCAGCCTCTCAATCCCTGATAAGTTTCAGCACTTCATTTTTGAAATTCTTTTCGCTGTTACGGTAACGGCGTAGCTGCATCCATTGACTGGCTGTGGCTGTTGGTGAGGTTCAGGAATCGGTATGTTTTTTTCTTTCCGCAAGTTTCGGCTTCAATCTTCCGGCATTCGTCGGCTGATGTTTTTCACGTTGGCGATTTTCTGCGTCGCGTTTGGCAAATGGCTGATGGACGGATTGGCTCAGCACAAAGCCAAGCCCACCGCCGAACGTCGAAGTTCAACGACAAAGACTAAAACCAAAACTTCGCCCGTCAGGAAAACTAAAAACGACCAGCAACAAATCAACGCCGACGGTTCGATCAACGGTTCGCCGTGGATTGGCGAAGCAGGCATTGCCGAAACCACAGCCGACATCATGGAACGCGAAGCTGCGTTGCGAGCAAATGGCATTCGCTCCATACGACAGGCGGAAAAGGACGCCGGGCGCAATGCCGAACGCGAACACGAACGCCTTGACCGTGACGGTTTGCCGCAAAATCCTGAAGCATTGCCGGGCGCGTTGTGGCCGCCTTCTGAGACAGCGGGAATGAGTGATAGAGGGACTGAGAGATTGAGAGACAGAGTGGTTGAGGAAGAAAGATCAAAATCTCCCCATCCCTCAATCTCTCTATCTCTCCCTCCTTCTCCACGTCTTCCATTCGCCCCTTCACCGAGCCTCGCTTTCACAGCCGCAAACCTGGCCGAGACCAGCGCCTTCCCGCCCGATGCGATGGGAGCCGCCGGGCCGACGCAGTTTTTGCTGGCAGTCAATGGCCGCATTCGAGTCTTCAACAAAACGACCGGCGCGATTGGCCAGCTAGACGCTGACATTGACAGCTTTTTCAATTCGGTCAGAGCCGGAAGCATCACGACTGATCCGCGCGTTCGATACGACAGGCTTTCCGGGCGATGGTTCATCGTCATCATCAACACGGCGTCATCCAACAATCGCGTGCTGTTGGCGGTCAGCGATTCGGCCACGATCAACACGGCCACCATCTGGACGTTTTACCAATTCCAGCACAATCAAGTTTCTCCGGCGGGCGACAACGGATGTTTCGCCGACTTTCCGACGCTGGGAATTGACGCCAACGCGCTTTACGTCGGCTTGAACCAGTTTTGCAATCGAGCTTTTTCCAACACGACGGCGTTTGTCATTCGCAAATCTTCGTTGTTGAGCGGCGGGCAGATTGTCGTGTCTGTTTTTCGCAATTTGGTGGATATGTCCGGCTCTTTGCTGAGAAACGGCATTTTCACGCCGCAGGGAGTGGACAACAGCGATCCGAATTCGACCGAAGGTTATTTCATCGGAACCGACGCCAACAGTCTTGGCCGGTTGGTGCTGCGCCGAGTCACCAATCCCGGCGGAGTTCCCGTAATGTCGGCGAACATTTACCTGAACGTGCTGGCTACTTCGCAACCGATCACAGTTCGCCATCGCGGCAATATCAACGGCGTCAACGGCAGGCTGGACGCGATTGACGACCGTTTGACGATGGCGCAATTCCGCAACGGCAGCATCTGGACGACTCACAACATTTCGGTCAACAACGAAGGCACGGTTGATGCTCCGCGCACGCGCAACGGCATTCGCTGGTATGAAATCACCGACCTAAACACCAACAGTCCAACACTGAAACAAGCCGGAACGCTGTTCACGCCAACCGCCACCAACACCGAAGACGAACGAAATTACTTCATGCCGTCGCTGGCGATTTCAGGGCAAGGGCATGTGTTGCTGGGCGGGAACACCGCCGGAACCAGCGAATACATCAACGCGATGATTGCCAACCGGTTGGCTGGTGATTCGCTGGGAACTTTGCAATCGCCGTTGCTGATTACGACCAGCCCCGCGCCTTACAACCCTTCGAGCGACAGCGGCAATCAGCAAGGCCGTCGCCGTTGGGGAGATTATTCGTTCACCAGCGTTGATCCTTGCGACGACATGACTTTGTGGACGGTTCAGCAATTTGCCGATGTCGCCAATTCTTACGGTTTGCGTGTGGCGAAAATTCCCGCGCCGCCGCCCGCGATTCCAGCGGCAGCCAATCCGCCAGCAGTCGCCGCCGGGCAAAGCTCCGTCAACGTCACAATCACAGGAATTTCCGCTGAAGGCGCAGGCTTTTTCGATCCGGGCGAAGCGTTCAGTTGCCGGTTGCGCGCTCAAGTCAGCGGCGGAGTCACGGTCAACAGCGTCAATTACGTTAATCCGACAACCGTGCAGTTGAATCTTTCGACAGTTGCAGCCAGCGTCGGAATCAAAACCGTTACCATCACCAATCCGGACGGCCAATCGGCAACTGGCAACAACATTCTGACCGTTGGCAATTGCGCGTACTCGGTTGCGGCGAACAACACTGCATTTGCCGCTTCGGGCGGAGCAGGCACGATCAACGTTGAAACTTCTGCGGCTTGCGGGTGGACGGCGATCAGCAATTCCAGCTTCATCACCATAAATTCCGGCTCGGTCGCCAGCGGAACTGGAACGGTCAATTTCACCGTCGCGCCAACCATCGGAGCCGCTCGAACAGGAACGATCACCGTTGCCGGCCAAACCGTGACGATTTCTCAGAACTTCGGAAATGGCTGCGCCTACGCGCTGACGCCTACGACGCGAAACTTCCCTGCCAACGGCGGTTCCGGCAGCTTTACCGTCACAGCCGCTTCGGAATGCGAATGGACTCCGACAATCAGCGATTCGTTCATCAAGGTGTTGTTCGTCAGCGGCGCGCAAGGAAACGGCTCAATCAATTTCACAGTCGCCGCCAACGAACAACCGATTCCGCGAACCGGAACAATTTCCATTGGCGGGCAGGCGTTCACCATCACGCAAGATGCCGCGCCTTTTGAACTCTCTGTGGACGACGGAGGTTTTGAAACGGCGGCAGGCATTTCGACCGGCGGCACTTCGTTCAGAGTCAACCGGCTGACTCCGGCGTTTTACCCGGCGACGATCAACGCGGTTTCGGTTTACTTCCCCGACAATGCCAGCGTTCGCGTTGGCGATCAGTTTTCCGTAGTTGTCGCCGCCAACTCTGACGGCGACGCGAACATTGACGGCATGACGTTTCAAACGACGGCGGCTCAGGTGCAACAAGTCGGCGCGTTCAACGTCATCAACATCGCGCCGCTGACCATTTCGTCAGGCGATTTTGTCGTCGGCATTCGACTGACGCAGGCGGAAAACGTTTTCCCTTTTGCGCTGGACACCACCAAATCGAAAACGCGGTCTTATCGTTCGCTGGACGGCGTGACGTTCGAGCTGATTGATTCGATTGGCTCGTTCGGCAATTACGGCATTCGCGCGCGATTGGTGCGACCTGCCAAGCTGCTGATCGCCGCCGGAGCTTCGCTGGTGACGGAAAGTTGCGCGCCTGCGAACAAAGTCATTGACCCCGGCGAAACGGTGACGGTCAGTTTGTCGCTTGGCAACAATGGTTCCAGCGCAATAACCAATCTGGCAGCAACTTTGTTGTCCGCTGGCAATATCACCATTGGCGATCAAATCCGCACTTACGGCGCAATGACTCCGGGTTCGGCAGCCGTCACGAGGCAATTCACATTCACAGCCAGTGGCGCTTGCGGTGGAACTCTGCCCGTCATTTTGGGATTGAAAGATGGCAACGAAGATTTGGGCGTCGTCACGTTCAATTTCACGATGGGTGCGCTTGGCACAACCGCGCGAACATTCAGCTACACCGGCGAAGCGACCAAAATCCCCGACGGAGATTCGCGCGGCGTCAGTTTGCCGATTGTCGTTAGCGGGTTCGGCAGTGCTCTGGCCGACCTGAATTTCAGAATTGACGGCACAGAATGTTCTACCAACCTGGCTGCCACAGGCGTGGGCGTGGATCACAGTTGGGTAGGCGATCTGGTCTTTCGGCTGACTTCACCTGCGGGAACGACTGTGACAATCATCAGTCGTCCGGGCGGCAGCGGAAACAGCGGTAAAAACTTTTGCCAGACTTTGCTGGATGACGACGCGGCAGACGCGATGTCCATCGGTTCGATTGCTTCCAACGGCCCGATTCCGCAAGGCCCGCCGTACACCGGAACCTTCAAACCGTCGAATGCGCTTTCGGCTTTTGACGGAGAAAATCCGAACGGAACGTGGTTGCTGACGGTCGTGGACGCTTTTGCCGGAGACAGCGGCAGCGTTCGCGCATTTTCGTTGCAGTTGACCGGTTTCGCCTGTTGCCAGACCAACTGTTTGGACGTGAGCGGCCTGAGCGCCAGCAGCGGATTTGCAGGCAATCAAATCACGATCTCTGGCAACGGATTCAGCGGCGTGACTTCGGTGAAATTCGGCGACGTGGCCGCGCAGTTCACGATTAACAACAACAATTCGATCACGGCAACCGTCCCCGCCGGAGCGCGCACGGCTCCGATTGTGCTCGGCAAACCGGGTTGCGTGGACGCACAAACACTGACTTTTACGACCTTTCCCAGCATCGCGCTGACGCCTGCCGCGCTGTCGGTTTCCATCGGCGGAGTTTCCAACCTGATGACGGTCAGTCTTGGCTATGCTCAATCGAACGGAGTCACGGTGTCGCTCAGTTCGTCCAACACATCTTTTGCAACGGTTCCCGCCAGCATGGTGGTTCCTGCCGGTTCAACGTCGGCAAGCTTTTCTGTCACGGGTGTCGCCACCGGCAATTCGGTCACGATCACAGCGACGTTGCCCGCCAGCTTGGGCGGAACCAGCGCCTCAGCGACGATCAGCCGCGTCGGGCAAGGTTATGAAGCCGATGTTTCTCCGCGACCTTCGGGCAACAACAACGGCGTGTTGACGGTTTCCGATTGGGTTCAGGTTGGACGCTTTGTCGCCGGATTGGACACCGTCGCCGCTGGCAACGAATTTCAGCGCGCCGATGTCGCTCCGCGCGAAACGCTTGGCGATGGCCGCATCACTCTGATTGATTGGGTGCAAACCGGACGTTACGTCGCCGGAGTTGATGCTCTGCCGGTTGCGGGCGGCCCAACTTCGGTGACTTTGGGAATCGGGAATCGGGAATCGGGAATCGGGAGTTGGGAGTTGGGAGTTGGTAAGAAAAGTGCCAACGAATTTGCGATCCGAAATGCTGATGGACTGGTGATGGTGAAGCTGGATGCAACTGGTGAAGAAAATGCTCTTGGCTTTAGCCTGAATTTCGATTCGTCGGCGTGGCGGTTCGTTTTGGCCAAAGTTGGGCGCAATGCTCAATCGGCAACCTTGCTGGTGAATTCGTCCGAAGCCGCAAAGGGTCGTGTTGGAATTGCACTGGCGTTGCCAACCGGCCAAACGTTGCGCGTTGGCAATGCTGAAATTGTCACGTTGCAATTCGCGCCCATTGGCCGCAGCCGCAAACCGATGCGAGTGGAGTTCGCAGATTTCCCGATTGCTCGCAGCCGGGTAAACGCCAAAGCCAATCAACTTCGGTAAGTTCGCTTGCCAAAGCTGTGGTTTCCGAACAGACTTTCGCCGCTCAAAACTCAAATTGGAGGTTTCACCGTGTTCAAAAGATTTCTGCTTTTGCTGGTCTTGTTGTCGGTTTGCCATCTTTCGTTGATGGCTCAACAGCGTGGCCAACAAACTCCACCGCAAATTCCAACATCGCCGACTGCACAACCCGCAGCGACTCCACCGCCAATGCGCGAAGAGCCGCCCGTTGTCACCAAACACGAAATTCAGGTCGGCGGCAAAACGCTGAAATACACCGTCACCACCGGAATGATGCCGATCAAAAATCAGCTTTCCGGCGAAATCGAAGCGCAGATGTTTTTTATGGCTTACACGCTGGACGGCACTGCTGACCCGGCCAAACGCCCGTTGATGTTTTCGTTCAACGGCGGGCCTGGATCGTCTTCGGTTTGGTTGCATCTGGGCGCGTTGGGGCCGAAACGAGTCAAAATGCAGCCGGACGGTTGGCTGCCCGCCGCGCCTTATGAATTGGAATCCAACGAAAACACCTGGCTGGATCAAACCGATCTGGTGTTCATTGATCCGGTCGGCACAGGTTACAGCCGAGCCGCGCGCCCGGACATCGCCGCACGGTTTTTGGGGCTGAATGGCGATCTGGATTCGGTCGGCGAATTCATTCGCATGTACCTGACACGCAATGAACGCTGGGCTTCGCCGTTGTTTTTGGTCGGCGAAAGTTACGGCACAACGCGCGCTTCGGGTTTGTCAGGATTGCTGGTCGAACGCGGCATAGCCTTCAACGGCGTGTTGCTGATTTCGACGATCATGAATTTCCAGACGGCGCGTTTTGCCGAAGGCAATGATTCGGCGTTCGTGTTGATGCTGCCTTCTTACACAGCTACGGCGTGGTATCACAAAAAACTTCCGGCGGATTTGCAGAAACTGCCGCTTCGCAAAGTTCTGGACGAAGCCGAAAAATGGACAATCACCGAATACGCCGTCGCCCTGGCCAAAGCCGGACGATTGACCGCTGCCGAGCGCCAAAAAGCCGTTGAACAATTGTCGCGTTACACTGGGTTGAGCAAACAGTTTATCGAAAACTGCGACTTGAAAATTGATCTGGGTAAATTCAACAAGGAATTGTTACGCAGCGAACGCCGCACGACAGGGCGTTTGGATAGCCGTTTCAAAGGAATTGATTCCAACTCGGCAGGCGAACGCACGGATTTCGATCCGAGCATGTCGGCGATTCGTCCGCCATACACCTCTGCGTTCAACGATTACGTTCGCCGCCAACTCGGTTACAAAAGCGATTCGGTTTATCACATTCTGGGCGGAGGCTTTACCTCGCCGTGGAATTGGAGTTCGGATAACGCCTTTGTGGACACCAGCGTCGCGTTGAAAAGCGCCTTTGCGAAAAATCCGTTTATGAAGGTGTTTGTGGCTTATGGTTATTACGACATGGCCACGCCGTACTTTGCGGCGGAATACACGATTGACCACATGTACCTGGACGCTTCGCTGAAACAGAACGTCAAGACCGCGTATTACGAAGCCGGCCACATGATGTACATAGACGTAAAATCGCTGGCGAAACTGAAACAAGACGTTTCGGCCTTTGTTCAAGACGCGCTGAAAAAATAAGCTCTGTGTCAGTAGCCCGATCGTAAGGAAAACTCTGTGTCAGTAGCCCGCCCGCAAGGAAGGGCTTGGTATCGGTGAAACGCCCTTGCTCACGCGCGGGCTACTGACACTTTCTGAGAGCCTGTTTGGAAATTCTTTTTTCCACTAGCCCAGCCGTTTACGGCTGGGAAAAGGCAAAGAAAATCCGTTAAGCCCGGTTTACCGGGCTTGTTATTGGCTTCAGCCACCGGATTGCCTGGCTAAAGCCTTTGAAAAGGACGGTAAACCGCCCTTTGATGTAATGATAATTCGCATTCCCAGCCGTAAACGGCTGGGCTACGGAAAAATAATCAATTCCCAAACACACTCTGAGGGTAAAGCCATGTTCAATATTTATCGTTCCATTCAACGGTTCATCATTTCAATCATAGTGTTGACGGCGTTGGCCATTGCCGTTTCGGCGCAAACCAAACGCACGATCACTCACGAAGACGTTTGGTTGATGAAGCGCGTCGGTGCTCCAGTGCCAAGCCCCGACGGCAAATGGGTCGTCTTTTCCGTTCTGGAACCGAGTTACGTCGAATCCGATCAAGTCGCGGATTTGTGGATCGTACCCGGCGACGGCAGCGCGAAACCTCGCCGATTGACCAGCACCAAAGGCGGCGAAAGCGGCGCAACGTGGTCGCCCGATGGCAAGCGCATTGCCTTTTCCGCTCGGCGCGAAGGCGATGAAGTCCCGCAGATTTACCTCCTCCACATCGAAGGCGGCGAAGCCACGCGCGTCACTTCCCTTTCGACCGGAGCGCGCAGCCCGCAGTTTTCGCCCGACGGCAAAACGATTCTGTTTCAAAGCAGCGTTTTCCCCGGAACCCTGAACGACGAAGACAACAAGAAAGCTGCCGCTGACCGAAAAGCTCGCAAATGGAATGCTCGCGTTTACGACAGCTTCCCGATTCGCAATTGGGATCGCTGGCTGGACGACCGACAAACGCACGTGTTTGTTCAATCGCTTGAAAACGGGGCCAAAGCCAAAGACTTGCTGGCCGGAACGAAAATGGTTGCCGAAGCAGGTTTCTCCGGTATCACCGGATCGGGCAGCGACGATTTGAATCCTGTTTGGTCGCCCGACGGCCAGTCAGTAGTTTTCGCGGCAACCGTCAATCGCAACATCGGAGCTTACGCCGACACCAGCTCTGATCTTTATCAAGTTTCGATGAACGGTGGCGAACCCAAGCAGCTGACCACTGGCAAAGACGGTCACTTCGCGCCGAAATTCAGCCCTGACGGCAAAACGCTTTTCTGCGTGTTCAATCCGAACACCGAAAAAGTTTACAACCTGAATCGCATCGTCAGCTTTGCGTGGCCAGCGATGGCGGATAGAAAAATCGTCACTGCCGGATTTGACCGCGCGCCTTCCGGCTTTGCGCTGACGCCGGACGGCAAAACGATTTACTTCACCGCCGAAGACACCGGCCACGAAAAACTGTATTCGGTTGCGACCAGCGGCGGCGAAGCCAAACTGGCGTTTGAGATGAATTCCGGCGTGTACACAGCCCTGTCAATTCCCGGCAAAGCGTCTTCGCTCACGTTGTTCGCCTTGTGGGAAAGCGCAACCAATCCGGCAGAAGTCGTCAAAGTTGATTTGGCCGCCAAACGTCACAACAACCTGACTTCGTTTAACGCCGACAAACTGGCGCAACTCGATCTGGCTCCATTGCGGCATCACTGGTTCACCAGCAAACGTGGCAAAAAGATTCATTCATTGATCGTGTTGCCGCCGAACTTCGACGAAAACAAAAAGTATCCGTTGTTCAACTTCTTGCACGGCGGGCCGCATACGATGACGCGCGACCAGTTTTTCCTGCGCTGGAATTATCACCTGTTGGCTGCGCCGGGTTACGTGATTTTGATGACCGATTACACAGGCTCGACCGGCTACGGCGAAAAGTTCTCTCAGGAAATTCAGCACGATCCGCTGAAAGGCCCCGGCGAAGAATTGAACGAGGCCGCCGACGCCGTCACCAAAGACTTCAAATGGATTGACGCTTCACGCCAAGCGGCGGGCGGAGCCAGTTACGGCGGGCATCTGGCCAACTGGATGCAAGCGACGACCACGCGGTACAAATGCCTGATTTCGCACGCCGGATTGATGAACCTGGAATCGCAATGGGCGACCAGCGACACCATTTACAGCCGCGAAGTGAACAACGGCGGCCCGGTTTGGGAACAGGGCGAAACCTGGCGCACTCAAAACCCGATCCGTCACGCCGCGAAGTTCAAAACGCCTATGCTGATTACCGTCGGCGAAAACGATTTCCGCGTGCCGCTGAACAATTCACTGGAAAGTTTCAGCATTCACCAGCGCCTGAAAATTCCCAGCAAGCTGGTGGTCTTTCCCGAAGAAAACCACTGGATTCTGCGTGGCGAAAACAGCCGATTTTTTTACTCGGAAGTTCACGGCTGGCTAAAACGCTGGTTGAATTAATCACCGAGTCAGTACCGCGCGAGGTAGCAAGTGGCGACGTTGCAAGCTCGCGCTGCCTCGCGGTACTGACTTTTTGCTCACGCCTGGCCGAAAGGCTAAAATCGCTTTGCCTCAAACAAATTTCGCAGGAGCAAGCTTATGGCAGTCGCAACTGAACTCGCGCTCGACACAGAAAGAGAATTCGAAGTCGTCAACGGCAAACCGGAGGTGAAAGATATGGCTGGAGCCAGACACGGCGGCGTCACTGCGCGCTTGATCGGTAAACTCGTTTCGCACGTTGAAGACAATTTCCTCGGCGGCGTTTACACACCGGACACGACTTTCATGATTGGCTCGAACGAACGTTTGCCCGACATCGGTTTTGTCTCTGCTGACCGTATTCCCGAAGACGGCGAGCCGGAAAACTTATGGACGATTGCTCCCGATCTGGCAGTTGAAGTCATTTCGCCAAACGACATGTGGGAAAAAGTCGGCAAAAAAGTCGGCAACTATTTTGCCGCTGGCGTGCGCGAAGTCTGGCTGGTTTCGCCTGAACAGCAAACCATCACAATTTATCATTCGCCGACCAGCACAACCATTTTGACCGCCGAAAACGAACTGACCAGCGAACAGCTCCTGCCTGGTTTCCGCTGTCGCGTCGGCGATATTTTTCAACCTTCGATTCTTCGCCGAAGCGAACGATGACGAATTTACGCTCTGATAAATTTGGCCGAAACTCAGCCGGCGATGCGTAACCCACGCCTTAATCCAAACTTCACTGAGCACAAAAAAAGTAACTGCTCAGCCTGGAGTCAAAAACTCGGTACGGAACCCAGAGCGGTAGCGACGGGATGCTTGCAAAGCTCACTCCTCACGAAAAACCGGGGCGCTACCGCTTCCCGTTCCGTACCGGCTGAGCAGTTACAAAAAAATCTGTATCCGATTCTTCGTGAGATTCCGTCTATGCCATTGAGAAGGAAACGGTTCTCATCCTCGTTACATCATGGCTACAAAATTTAAGTTCAAACACTTTCTGATAATTCTGTTTTTCCTTGGGCTGTTCGGATTCACGGGCTACAAGGTATACAAAACGATCAAGGCAAAAAACGAAGCGGCGGCAACTCCAAGCGGCGGCGCTCCGGGTGGAATGGGCGGCGGTCGTGGCGGCCCCGGCGGCGGTCGTGTTCAACAGGTTCAAACCGGGCTGATTACCAACGGCAAAATCAGCGAAAAAGTCGCGCTGACTGGTTCGTTGCGACCAAAACAGCAGGTGGACGTGAACCCGCGAATTTCCGGGCGCATCACACAAATCAATGTGGATGTCGGCCAGTTGGTGGCACGCGGCACGTTGATCGCCACCATCGAAGACGACGAAATTCGCCAGCAGATCGAACGGTCGAAAGCATCCATCGCCGTGGCTGACGCTTCCATCGCGCAACGCGAAGCCGAACTGAGCAACGCCAAAGTCGAGCTTGATCGTCGCAAACAACTGGTCAAAGACGGCGTGCTGTCTCAACAGGAACTCGACGGGCTGGAAATGCGGCATCGCGTGGCGGCTTCGCAACTGGAACTGGCTCGCGCTCAGCGTCGCCAAACCGAAGCCGAACAGCGCGAATTGAACATTCGCCAAAGTCAGACTCGCGTGTTTTCTCCGATTGCCGGAATCGTCGCCCGACGCCAACTGGATTTGGGTGCAATGGCCGGAGCCAACACTCCCATCGTCACCATCGTCAGCGTCAGCCCAATGGTTATTCTGGCCAACGCCGCCGAACAGGATATTTCCCGAATCAAAAAAGGCGCACAGGTCAACGTCACAATTGACAGTTTGCCGGGTCAGAAATTCAACGGGCGAGTGATGCGAATTTCGCCGCTGCTAGACCCGCAAACGCGCAACGGGCAGGTCGAAATCGAAATCCCCAACACCGGCGGTTTGCTGAAAGGCGAAATGTTCGCCCGCGTCGAACTGAATCTTGGCAGCGAACGCGAAACTTTGCTGTTGCCGCGCGACGCGCTGGTTTATCGCGGAGAAAAACCCGGCGTGTTCACCATCGAAGCCGACAAAGCCAAGTTTCTGGAAGTCGAAACCGGGCTGGCTCAGGAAGACAAAGTCGAAGTGCTCGGCGGGCTGAAGCTCGGCGACAAGGTCATCACGCAAGGCGTCAATCTGGTGAAAGACGGCGACCGTGTGGCTGAACGCGGCGCGGGCGGCCCCGGCGGCGGACAAGGCGGCGGTCGTCAAGGTGGCGGACCCGGCCAGCAACAAGCGCAGGGAGGCTCACAAAGTCCACCCGACGGTCAGAAACAAGGCGGCCCGGAACAACCAGGCCAGCGAGGGCAACGCCCCAGCCAATAAACTGACTTCATTTTCCATTTGCCAGTTTCCAATTGTCATTTGTCATTGCCACACGGGATTCGGCCAATGACAAATGGCAATTCAAAAATAGAAACTGGAAAATCAAAAGTTATCATCAAGCGGAGTAAGAGATGAGTTTGCCAGCATTTTCAGTGCGTCGTCCGATTACGGTCTATATGTTTATTTCGGTGTTGGTTCTGCTCGGTTCCATCGCGTTCATGCGATTGCCGGTGGATTTAATGCCGGAAATTCAAAACCCTACGCTGTCGGTTCGCGCGGATTATCCGGGCGTTGCGCCGGAAGAAATGGAAAATCTGGTGACGCGCCCAATCGAATCGGCGCTGAGTTCCGCCCCCGGCGTGTATCGTATCTCTTCGACTTCGTCGGAAGGTTCGTGCAGCGTGCGCGTCCAATTCGAATGGAATGTCAATTTGGACGAAGCCGCCAACGAATTACGCACCCGCATTGACCGCGTGCGCGGCGGTTTGCCGGAAGATGTTTTGCCGCCGACGATCTTCAAATTCGACACGACGCAATTCCCCATCATGTTTCTGGCCGTTGCCGGCAACATGGATCCACGTGAAATGCGTACGATGCTGGAAAAAGACATTCAGCCACAATTGGAAAGAGTTCCCGGCGTTGCCGCTGTGGACATTCGCGGCGGATTGCGCCGCGAAATTCACGTCAAACTTTCGATTGAAAAACTCCGCTCGTACAGTTTGTCAGTCAACACCATCGTCAACATTCTGCGCCGTGAAAACCAAAATCGCCCGGTCGGCCCGATTGACGAAGGAAAATATGAAATCCTGCTGCGTTCGCAGGGCGAATTTGAAGATGTCAAAGACGTGCAAAATGTCGTTGTCGCTTCGCGTAATGCCACGCCGATTTACCTGAAAGACGTCGCCGTAGTCACAGACACTCACGAAGAAATCCGCCAGCAAGTCCGCATTGACGACAAACCCGGCATTCGGTTTTCCATACGCAAACAGTCCGGCGCGAACACAGTCGCCGTCGCCGAGCGCGTCAATAAGGAACTGGAACGCATCAACAAAAACTTCCCGAACATTTCCGTCTGGCCGATTTCCGATTCGTCGCTGTTCATCAAACAGTCCATCAACAATCTGAAAGATTCCGCCATCACCGGAGGCTTACTGGCGATTGTGGCGTTGCTGCTCTTCCTCAGAAACATCCGCAGCACGATGATTGTCGCGGCTTCGATTCCAATCACCATCATCGGCACGTTTTTGTTGATGTATGCCAACGGTTTCACGCTCAACACCATGTCGTTCGGCGCGCTGGCACTCGGCGTAGGCATGATCGTGGACAACGCCATTGTCATCATTGAAAACGTCTTCCGACATCGTGAATCCGGCCAGACTCATGCCGAAGCCGCCGTCAGCGGAACGACCGAAGTGACGGCGCCGTTGATCGCTTCGACGCTGACTTCGGTGGCCGTGTTTGTGCCGTTGGTCTTTTTGGGCGGAATGACCGGAGTGATGTTCCAGCAGTTAGCTTACATCGTAGGCTTCTCGCAGCTTTTTTCGCTGCTGATCGGGCTGACGCTGGTTCCGGTGCTCTGCTCCAAATACCTGCGCGTGCGTCCGCCTGACGCTGAACGCCATGCGATTATGGCCAAGATCGTTTCCGTCAGCGGAGCGGCGCTGGACAAGCTGGACGAAAATTATCAGATGGCGATTCGCTGGTCGCTGAATCATCGCAAGACTGTGGTGTTCGGCGCGGTAGCCTTGTTTGCCGGAGCGATGATGCTGATTCCGTACATCGGTTTCGAGATGATGCCGGAAACAGACGAAAGCGAAGTCCGCGTGGATATGGAAATGCCGCCCGGAACGCGCGTCGAGGTGATGGACGAACTGGCCAAACGCGCCGAGACAATCGTCAAACGCGAAGTGCCTGAAATCAAACACCTGCTGACCGAAGTTGGCGGCGGCGGTTTTATGTCTTCGTCCACACATCGCGCCGAACTGCGGCTGCAATTGAAAGACAAGAAAGAACGCACTCGTTCGACTCAGGAAATTGTCAATCTGATTCGCCCGAAATTGAATATACAACCGGGGTTGATTGTTCGCGCGCGTTCCAGCAGCGGCCAGATGATGATGCGAATGGGCAATCAATCCGGCGAACGGGTTTCCGTCGAAATTCGCGGCCACGATATGGTCGTCGCCAGTGAACTGGCCAAACAAATCAAAGACATTGTGGATGCCGTTCCCGGCATCACCGATTCGCAAATCAGTCGCCGCGAAGGCATGCCAGAAATGGTCATCAAAGCCGATCGCACCAAAGCCGCCAGTCTGGGCATCAACGCCGCCGACGTGGCCGACACGCTGGAAACCGTCATCGGCGGTCGCCGCGCCAGCCAGTTCCGACAGGAAGGCCGTGAATTCAACATTCTGGTTCGGTTGAACGAACAACAACGCGCCAGCATCAGCCAGTTGCCCGACATCACCGTCGCCACGCCGAGCGGCCAGAACATCCCGATCGGCAATCTGGTCACGATGCAACGCCGCGAAGGCCCCGTTTCGCTGGAACGTCAGGATCAGGAACGTCTGGTGCGCGTCACCGCCGGTTACGCCAAACGCGATCTGGGTTCGATTATGGGTGACATTGATGCTCGGCTACGCGGAATGACCATGCCCTCTGGTTTTTCGTTGAACTACGGCGCAGAGTTTGAAGAACAACAGAAATCATTCCGTGAATTGCTGTTTTGTCTGATTCTGGCGATTGTGCTGGTTTACATGGTCATGGCTGCGGAATTTGAATCGCTGCGCGATCCTCTGATTATTCTCTTCTCGATTCCGCTGGCGGGCATTGGCGTTTCATTGATGCTGTTCCTGACCGACACGACCTTCAACATGCAGGCTTTCATCGGAGCCATTCTGCTGGCGGGCATCGCCGTCAACAATGCCATCGTGCTGATTGATTACACCAACTTGCTGCGCGAACGCGATGGGTTGGCGCTCCGTCACGCTGTCGAACTCGCCGGTCGTCGCCGGTTGCGTCCGATTCTGATGACCTCGCTGACGACGATTCTGGGCTTGATCCCGATGTCGTTCGGCATCGGCGAAGGCGCGGAAGTGCAATCTCCGATGGCTCGCGTGGTGATCGGAGGCATGATTACTTCAACGTTGATTACGCTGCTCTTCATACCGACGATCTACACCATCATCGAAGAGCGCGGCGCACGCGAAAAAGTGAAATCCGACAAACCCATCACCGAGGGCATGCCCGAACCTCTACAACCGATCGGCGCGGATTAGGAAGCAACCAGCTACGACAATCACAACTGGTCAGCCGGGTTGTGATTGTCGTAGCCCACATCCACTGAATAGTTGCCGTCCAGATGATCGGTAATGTACCGCACCCGCCTAATTGCGCGCAGTTCAAAGTCAAACGACAGCCCGAATTTGAAGGATCGTTCGCATTGCCGCCTTACACGTTCGGGCTGGATGTGATTGCTCGCAGATGCCGCATCAGCTTTGCCAGTTTCATTACTTACGAGATATGGCGCAGATCGTCTGCGATCTGGAATCCCTCAAATCAATCTTTCCCCTTGTTTCACTTGTAGTTGAGTGACTTTACAACCGTAGAACAGAAATGCCCGGCTGACGTTGCAGTCAGCCGGGCAGGAATTTCAGTAAAGCAGGCTGTCAGCCTGCCTCACGAATTTGTTTATGGGTTAGAACTGGAAACGTCCGCCAAGTTGGAAAGCGCGAGCGCCGCCGGAACCGAAAACCTGATTCGCGCGTGCTTGTGCCTGGCCAAACGCACCACCGGAATTGATGGTGAAGTTGAATCCGCCCAGGTTCGATATGTTGAAGATGTTGAAGGCTTCAGCAAAGATCGAAAGCGAGACGTTGTCTTTGAAGGTGAATTTCTTGGTGACGCGAATATCCTGCGAACTGAAGTTGTCTCCAAATTCAAAATCATTCGGCAACGTCAGTTGAGGAATCGCCGAGCCGCGAGCGTCTCTGGAACCTGCTGGGTATTTGGTGTTCCAGGCTGCAACAGCGGTTCTCAGGTCTTCTTTGCCGCAACCACGATTGAAACAGTTCCATTCCAGGCCGGGCAACGGTTCGGCTGTCGTGCCATCGCCGTCCAGATCAACTCCGGTGACCAATGGCATCAACGGGCCACGGCTGGCCATTGCCGAAATCACGCCCACCTGGAATCCCCACGGCAGATCAATCAAACCTGACAAGTTCAGCAGATGACGACCGCCCTGCGGCCCCCAAGTGCGGAAATAATCGTCCAGATTGTTAATACCGTTGATTCCATGATTGTTGGTCAAGGCATACGAAGCCGTGAACAGATAACGCTTCGAGAAGCGTTTATCCAGTTTCACCAACAAACCGTTGTAGGTTCCGCGTCCGCCGGGAACCCAAAAAGTGATCGGGCCGGTGGAACATTGAGCGTTGATGTCACCGCGTTGTTGCGCGTTTGCACAAAGCGGAATGATTGGCGCTTGTGCGCCGTTGACGCGGCGATTGAACCGATTCAGGTCAAGATCGCCCAACAGCAAATTGACGAAAACTCGGCGGACAAAATCAACATTGATGACCATGTCGTTGCCCAAATCGCGCTGGACTCCGAAGTTCATGTGGTAGCTACGTTGCACCGGATAATCTTTCGGATAAAGCTGTGCAGCCGATTTATTCAATTGGATATTACGAACTGACAGGTCATTCAAATTTGTTGGGGCCAACCTCGCTGTGATGGCGCCAATCTGTTGGTTGACGATTTGTTGATATTGGCCGACTGTCAGATTGGTCAATTCACCTGTTGGCAAAGCAGCGCCCACAGCAATTGGGGTTCCGCCACGGCTGATGTTCAAAATGCCAGGGAAGATATTGACGAAAGCTGTATTCGGAACCTGGATACGTCCATTGCCGACCGGGCCGGTAAAGGCGCGCTCCTGCAATCGCCGCCACAACAATTCCGTGTCCCAATAAACTCCCGCGCCGGCGCGGAAGACTGTTTTTGGGTTCATGGAATACGCCAGCCCCAACGAAGGCGAGAAGTTGTTGTAGTTGTTGTTGGTCGGACTCAGGTCGCTGCCATAGAGCGGAGCGAGGTACGCGGGTTTGTCCAGATCACGGTTGACCAGTGTGCTTTCGAAATTCCAGGCCAGACCGTAATTGAGCGTGAATTTCGGCGTGGCTTTCCAGGTGTCCTGGCCAAAGAAACGCATACGGCGGTTAAGTTTGGCTTTGTCCACGTTAAACGGTGGAGGTTGGGAGGGGTCCCCTACTCCGACGACTCCGCCGAGGAACGGTAAATTCAAAAGGTCTGCATCGTTGCGAATGACAGTTGGCAGGTTGGGGAACGCCAACGCAACCAATTGTGCAGGAACCAGACTGCGAACCAGTTCTGGCGAAGCGGCCACGTTGCAAGCAGGATCGCAGAATCCCCAAAAACCGGTGCCGGGAGCGTGCTCGAATTCTGTTCCGAAGCGGATGCGGTGCGAGCCTTTTTGCCAGGTCACGTTGTCAACGAAGGTGTAACGATACAAATCGCGGCCTTGCGTCGCATTCGAAGTATTGCCGACCGTGAAGTTAGTGCCGTTGACAGACAATTGGCCTAAGCCAAGCCCAATACAATTAGGACAAACAGTGCCGTCGGCAAACAGGTTGCGATTCCTCCAATAAGTGAAATTGAAGCGGAAGTCGTTGACCAGCGTTGGTTTGAAAACTGAGGTCAAACCGGTCACAAGCTGGTTGGAGTTGTTGGTGTTTTGTAGCCAATTGGATGGCATGGTCGCGCCGCCGCTGGGGCCAAAGCCTTTGTTTTTATCCAGCGAGTAGCGTGTGAACACCGTGTGTTTGTCGTTGATCTTCAGATCGAACTTGGTGCTGAAAAGATGACCGTTGTACGGGCTGCTGAAATTACCTGCCAGACCGGCGACAGAAGGCACGTTGGGCTGCACCACGAAAGCTTGCACCTGACGATTGTATTCGTAGTTGGTAAAGAAGTACGCACGGTTTTTGACGATTGGGCCGCCAAACCAGAATCCGGGATTGCTGCGAACGAAATATGGGTCTTCGACACGTTTGCGCGAATCCGCATTTTGGCAGATTGGGTTGTTCGGGCTTTCCTGGCAAACACGTTTCAGGCCGGGATACGCCGACATGTTGTGATCGCGGAAGAAGTAATAACCCGATCCATGAAATTCATTGCCGCCGCTGCGGGAAACGATGTTCACAGCGCCGACGCTGGTGATGCCGGTTGAAAGATCGAAATTCGACGAAGACAACTGGAATTCCTGAATCACTTCCTGAGAGAAGTTCATTCCGGTTTCGCCTTCGATGGAGTTACGAACGTTTCCGCCGTCAACTGTGATGGCGGTTTTGTTGGATGCTCCGCCCAGAATCGAGACAGAAAACAGCGAGTTGTACTGCGAGGTCGTGCCCGGTGAAGCCGTCACGCCCGGCTCCAAAAATGCCAATTGCAAAAAGCTGCGACCGTTAAGCGGCAGTTCCTGAATTTTCTGACGGGTGATGACGCCGTCAATCGAATGAGATTCGGTGTTGACTTGAGCGGAACCTGTGCCTTCGACTGTGACGATTTCCGTTTTCTGGCCGACTTCCAAGGCCATTTCGACTTTGGAAACCGAGCCGGTGGCGACCGTCACTTCGCGCAACAAGGTGCGGAAGCCTTCGACCACTGTTCTGACTTCATATTCACCCGCAGCCAACGAAGCCGCGACAAAGTTTCCATCGGAATCGGATTTCAATTGTCGTTCGATGCCTGTGGCTTTGTTTTTGATGATGATTGAAGCATCGCGGATGACCGCGCCGGAGGGGTCGGTTACCGTTCCGGTGATGGTTCCGACCGGCACTTGAGCCATCGCAAACAATGCGAATGCTGATAGCAAGAGCCAGGTTGATAATGCGTAGCTGGCAGAACGTCGCATAGATTTCTCCTTAAATGGTGAATTGGTTTAGGGACTTAGGAGAGAGGGAGACTCGAATTTGAGTGTCTGTTTGGAAAACAGGCAAATGCCTGTCGGCACTCTCAATCTTGAGTTATGCAAAGCCCGGAAGAGTCTTCTCCCGCTTCCACAGTCAGGTCTAACGTCGCTCGTTTATTTGATTCTTTTTTGCTTTTTTGTGTGCTGATCGAAATCAGCAAATGAGGTACGGAACGGGCGCATTATAGCCAAGCCGCCAATTTCAGCAAGTCCATACTTTCCGAGCGGTAAGTTGGGTCTGACGAGATGGTCTGGCAGCAAAAACAGGTAAAACTACGTATGTTTGCGGAACAGATCACGGAGTATCTTCTGCCTGTCTGAGAGCAAAAGCCTTCAGACAATTGGAGAGAGCATCGGGAACGGATGCTGGTATGGGGATTCTGGCACCGTTCTTAATGGAAGCGAGTAATTCTGGGGAGTCTTGCTCGCTTCAGATTACTGAGCCGAACGTTGTTTTGCAGCGTTCGGCTCGTTTTGTTTTTGGCGCTAAAACTCCAGCTTCAATCCCACGCGCATCGTGCGCGGTTTGACCGTGCGCACCGGAACCAGAAAATTGCTCAAACTCGCGGGCGTGTAATCCACAAACTCTGCGCCGAAGCTGAAGACGGGCGAGTTCAACGGATTGAAAGCTTCGAGTTGGAATTCCAGCCGTCGGTTTTCGGCCAGTTGAAATCGGCGAGACAAGCGCAGATTCAAAGTGTACGAAGCCGGGCCGCGTCCGACGTTGCGCGGCAGGTTTCCAACCGTGCCGATGGTCGGCAGCGAAAACGCATCAGCCAGCGATTGATTGAGCGGCGTTTCCAATTTACGCCAGCCGATGGAATCCACATTGCCGCTGAAGTTGGGGCGGTCGTTATCCACATCGTCCAAGTTTCGGTCGTTGCCGTTGGCTCCGATGTTGAAGGGGCGAGCTGACGCAACGTTGAGCGTTCCGGCCAGCGTCACGGCTCCGATTGATTTCGGCGTTTGGAAATACCCGCTGACGGCGATGCGATGTCTGGCATCGAGCAAGCTCAGACTGTATTCGCGGCGAAAGTCTCCGGCGACCAAAGGCGAAGATGTGTTGACTACGCCGTCATCCATCAACTTGCTCAAGGTGTAGCTGGCGCGAAGGAATCCGCGCGAGGTCAATCGCCGCGTGGCTTCAAAGCTGACGCCGTGATAATTGCTGTTGCCGCGCGATTGCAGTTCTTCTATTTGGGTCAGGTTCGGATCAGGCCGGAACTGCCGCAGCACTGCCAGCGCCGAGCGAATCCCGGAAGTCGCGTTGCTGGTTGAAGGATTGTTCAATCCAAAAACGACAATGGTTTTGTCGCCTTCGCGCAGAGTTTGCGTAGCCGTCGTGCTGCGATTGAAGCGAACGAAGTCAGAATTGCCCGTCGCCGTAATTGGCCGATTTCCTTCAGCGTCCCGCCGGTTGTCGAAATCGCGCGAAGTGAGGTACGCGGCAAAATCCGAAAAACCGGCGGGCAATCGCGGGGCGTTGGCGTTGACTTCGCGCCACAAGTGCAAGCCGCGATTGAAGACGTAATTCACTTCGATTTTGAGACCGCGCGCCAGTTCGCGCTCGAATCCAGCCGAAGCCTGATAGCTTTCAGGAATGCGAAAATCGTTGCTCAATCGGCGCAGGAACCCGGCTTCGCGGACGCCGAACTGTTTGACTCGTGGATCGTTGGCGTCCAGCCGGACAGGGAATTTCAGCGCGGTTAGCAGCGGTTCGGCCAGCGCCGTGTTCGTGTCAATCGCCACGGTTTGCGAAGTCAAAATGAAATCATCCAGCGTCCGCAACATCGCACGGTTGTAAAAGATGCCGTACCCGCCGCGCACTACGGTTTTGTGAGATTGACGCGGCGACCAGGCAAATGAGACTCGCGGGCCGATGTTGTTTCGATCTTTCAGGATCGTTTCGTTGTCCCAGCGCAGCCCAAACGAAATGTTCAAATCTCGGCGCAACTTCCAATCATCCTGAACAAACACGCCAGCATAAGTGTTTCGCAATTCCGATTCGGTGAAGAAACGATGTTCGTAACGCGAAACCTTGTTTGCCAGAAAATCCGCCGGAGAAGCGAATCGGAAAACGCCAGTGGCATCGCTCAGGTCAATGAAGCGCGAACGAATCGCCTGAACGTCCACGCCGAATCGTAGCGAATGATTGCTGCGTTGGTAGCTGACGGTTTCTTGAACCTGCCAACGATCTTCGCGGCGATCAACTCCGCTGATGGTGCTGGCTCCGGCGGTCAGGTTTCCTCGCCGAGTCAACGGATTCGCGGACGTGTCGCCAATCACATCGCGCGGGTCGTCGAAATCAATGATGACAACCGGGTTGTCATTTGGCGGAGCATCCGCCGGAGCCAGCCGCGAAAATTGAAATCGCGCGTTGCTGACCAGTTTGGGCGAAATCACAAAGTTATCTCCCAGCGCGATGGACTGGCTATCGCGCCCGGTTCGCCGCAACGTGTCCAACGTGCGGCGCCCGCCTGGGAATCCGCGTTCGTCGCGGTTGCGAGCCAGCGTGAAAATCGCAAAGCCATTGTGTCGGTCGTTCAAAAACAGATCATTGCGCGTTTGAACGGTGTGGGCTACGCGCGGAGTCGTTACGGTCAAATCATACAAACCGACTGCCGCGCCGCCGTTGACTTCAATTCGATTGCCTTTGGTGTCCAAACTGGTCGTGCCCAGATTCGCTCCGTTTGGTTTGGGCAGCGCGAAGGCCGGATTCGTCGCTACTGGCAACAGCGCCTGGATTTCCGCTTTGTCGTAAACGTTGTCATATTCGTAAGCCGCGAAGAAAAACAGTTTGTCTCTTTTGATCGGGCCACCAAGACTGACGCCGGGGTTGTGGTTTTGAAACGGCAAGCGAAAGCCTCGCGCCGGATCGGAATTTCGCCGATACGAATTTGCGTTCAGGCTTTCGTCGCGGAAGTAATACAGCGCCTGCCCGTGAAACTGGTTGGCTCCGCCGCGCAATCGCAAATTGACTCTGCCGCCGGAAGCGCGCCCGTATTCCGCCGAAAACTGATTGGTGATGACCTGGACTTCTTCGACCGCGTGTAGCGATGGCGTGAAGCGTTCGCTTGCGGCTCGGTCGTCGTTGTTGTCCAACCCTTCAATCGTCAGGTTGTTGGAAAACGGAGTTCCGCCGGTGAGGCTGAAAACGCCGACTTCTTCGGGCGGGCGGCGAAATCCGTCTTTGGCATCGCCCGCATCCAGGTCTTTGTCGGTCAATGCTGGCGGCGCGGTTCCGGCCAGAGTGAAAATCAAATCAAAAGGATTTCGTGATTCCGTCGGCAAAGCGTCAATCTGTTTTTGTGTGACGGTTCCGCCGACAACTGTGCGCGTAGTGTCAATCAGGCTTTCGGACGTTTCGGCGTTGATCGTGATTTGTTCGGCGATGGTTGCGGGTGAAAGCTGAACATCTTTGCGAATGACCGTGCCTGCAATGGCATTGAGCTTTTCTATTTTGATGGTTTGAAAGCCGCTGGCTTCAATTCGCAATTCGTAATTGCCTGGCGGCAGCGAAGTAAAGCGATAGCGGCCTTCCGCGTTGGTCGTGTTGCTACGTTCGGAATTGCTGGCGGAATGCTTGACGAAAACTTTGGCGTTGGCGACGGCGTTTTTGTTGGCGTCTCTGACGACGCCCTCAAAACCGACATGGTCTAAATCGTCAACGATGAAAAAAGAATTGATCGAAAGGCAGAGCAGTGCGGCAAAGGCAAAACGGAGCATGCGAATCCCTCCAAGCGAACAGCGATATGCTGTGTAGTTTGCAGGGGTGGCCGACTGTGGAATTTAAGACGGGCGGATACTACTGCCGGATGGATGAATGCTCAAGATTGTGGGCGAAAAATTTTACACTTGCAGGGAGCGTGCCCAATCACGAACCGCGACCAACCAATCAGCGCGTTTCATCTGCACGCTGTTGTTCAATAATTCGGTCAATTGCTGGCTGGTTGCGCCGGGCAGAGCGTCGCTTTCGTGTTGCTCTATGTACTCGCCGTCAACCAGTTTCAGAATCGTCAACACATTGTCGTTGAATCGCCAGATTTCAGGAATGCTCATCGCGGCAAAGATTGGCAGTTTGTTTAGCGAAGGATGTGTGATGTCAATTTCCAGCACCAGGTCGGGCGGCGGATCAACGGTCAGGTTGATGCGGAGCTTGCCGCGAATTTGATCCGCGTGTTGGATGTAAAAGGAACTGTCGGGTTGAAAACCTCGCTGTAAATCTTCGCGGTCGAAAGTGGTTGAGCCGGTATTGATGTAATCCAGCCCCAATTCTTCGGCGATTGTTTCAACCAGCCGATCTGAAGAGCGATTGATTTGTTCATGTTGTGTTGAGGCCACTTTTATCTCCAATGTTCCCTGATTAAAGGTCAGCCGAGGGCTGCTGGTGTCTTCCTGGCCAGCCAACAGTTGCTGGTAAAACGCCCAACTTTTGTTGTAGAGCACGACTGATTGAGTCAAGGCCTCTGACTGAGTTTTTGCCGCGATCATAAGTTTGATCCTCCAAAGTGGTTTTGCCGCCGGATTGTAATCGCCGATTGTTTTCAACCTGAAGCTGATTTTTGCTTCAGGCGAGGTGACAGCTTTCTGAGTTTTTCGACAACTGCCGGAAGCGTTTCCAACACGTAATTCACGTCTTCGCGCGTGTTGTCTTTGCCAAAGCTGAACCGCAGCGAACCGTAACCGTTGTCGCGCGGCAAGCCAATCGCCATCAACACGTGTGAAGGTTCGTGGGAACCGGATGAACAGGCCGAACCTGTCGAAACCGCTACGCCTTTCAAATCCAGCGAAATTTGCAGACCTTCGCCTTCGACAAACTCGAAGTTCAAGTTGGCAACGTTGGGAATTCGCCGAGCCGGATCGCCGTTGCGCGAAATGTCTGTGATGCGTTTGAACAGTTCCGCTTCCAGATAATCGCGAAGCTCCGCCGCGTGTTGCATTCGTTCAGCCAGATGAATCCGCGCAAGTTCGCAAGCCTTTCCGATGCCGACAATCAGCGGAACGCTTTCAGTCCCGGCGCGGCGGTCGCGTTCGTGATGACCGCCATGCATTTGGCTGGTCAGGCGAACGCCTTTGCGAACGAACAACGCACCGATGCCTTTCGGGCCATGAAATTTGTGAGCCGTCAGCGTCAACAAATCCACGCCGAGTTCTTTCACGTCCACAGGAATTTTGGCGACCGATTGAACCGCGTCGGTGTGAAAGTGCAGGTGTCGTTGCCCGGCTTCGCGGCGTTCTTTGACCAACGCGCCGATTTCACTCAATGGCTGAATCGTTCCGAGTTCGTTGTTGGCGTGCATGACCGTAATCAAAATGGTTTCGTCGGTCAGCGCGGCGCGAACGTCTTCGATGCGAACGAAGCCTTCGCGGTACACCGGCAGATACGTGACTTTGAATCCTTGCTGTTCCAGATGCGCGCAGCTTGCCAGCACCGCCGGATGTTCGATTTGTGAAGTGATGATGTGGCTTTTTCCAAGGGCTTTTTCGCCGTGAGCTTCGGCAATGCCTTTGATCGCCAGATTATCGGATTCGGTTCCGCCGGACAGAAAGGTGATTTCCGTCGGCGAAGCATTGAGCAGCGCGGCAACTTGCCCGCGAGCCGTTTCGATGGCTTGTTTGGCTTGCTGGCCGAATTGATGGGTGCTGGATGCGTTGCCGAATTCTTCGGTGAAAAAGGGAAGCATCGCGTTGACGACTTCATTGTCCACTCGCGTGGAGGCGCTGTTATCGAGATAGATTTTCCGCTGTGCCATAAAGTTATTTTCTTCGGCTAAAGACCACGCCGAGCGTGACCCAGTTCAGGATGTTTACCGCCAGCCAGAGCAAAAGGTCTGATTTCATCTTCTGTTTGGATTCCAGGTAATCATCGTCTTTTGAAGTTCTGCCGCCATGTTTGAAAAACCAAGCGACGATGATGACGACCGGCATAAACCACAAGACTGTCATGAACAGGTTGTTCCGTAGCGAGTAATCCATCAGAAATCGGCCTACGGCTACGACGAGGAAGAGAAAAGCCGCAGGTCTGAAGGTGCGAATCGTGTTGGCAGAACTGACGGCTTGAGTGATGTAAAAATTTTCCTGGACGCTAGCCAGCATGCGTTGCCTGTCGAGCAGCGTTCCGCAATACGGGCATTTGGGCGTCCCAAACTGCACAAGCTCATTACAGGAATGGCAATTGCCAGTCGCAGTAATGTCCGGCTCAAGTACTTCTTTTTGAAGAAAGTCCATTGGCTTGATCTCCCCGAAAAGGTGTAACGCGATGAAAGCATACACCAAGTCGTGCTTGTTTTGGGTCGGGCGTTGGTGTAGAAAACGAATACCCTTACTCCCCTGCAACCAGTCAGTGAAAATCAGAAGGAGGCAATCAATGAATAACAATTTTGCTCGCCGCACAGCTTTGCTGGCAGCCGCGATTAGTGTGTTGGCGATGATGTCAGTTGTGGCGATGGCGCAAACGTCCAGACCTCGCCCGGCGGTCATGACCAACGATCCGGCGTCGTATCGGTACGCATACCAGCACGGGTATCGCGGGGGTTACGAAGACGGATTCATCAAAGGCAAAAGCGACGTCAACGAAGCTCAGCCGCGCGATTTTGAAAACAGCGAAGCTTACAATCGGGCCGACCGCAGTTACAAAGAATCCATGGGGACGCTGGCCGAATATCAGGAAGGCTACCGAATTGGCTTCGAGATCGCTTACAACGACGGATATTTCGGGCGTCCGTACTCCGTTTCTTTGCCTGCCAATCTGGGCAAAGTCGTGATTGCGACGGTCAATGCTTCGACTGGTTCCACAGTGGCCAGCCGCCCACGCACGGCGGATGACAATCGAGCCGTTTCTGACAATAGAGCGCCCGAACCGACTGACCGTTCGCGGGATCGTGCAGCATCGAATAATTCTTCTGGAAGCTCATCGCGTCGAAACGCGATCATCGTTCGTGACGGCGTGCAGATGAAAATCCGTTTGAACGATCAGATCAGCACTAAAACCAACCGCGAAGGCGACAAGTTCACCGCTGTTGTGCTTGATCCAAGCGATTACGCCGATGCCGTTATCGAAGGCCACATCGCCAAGCTGAACAAATCCGGCAAGGCGACTGGCAAAACCGAGTTGGTGTTGGTGTTCGACGCCATCCATTTGCGCGACAACCGCAGCGGACGATTTGCGGCTCAAGTCGAAAAAATTTACCAAAGCGAAAAAGTCAAAAGCGTTGACGAAGAAGGCAACGTCGAATCCAGCAGCCGCACGAAAGACACCGCTGTGCGAACTGGCGGCGGCGCAGTGCTTGGCGCGATCATCGGCGGAGTTGCCGGTGGCGGCAAAGGCGCAGCCATCGGAGCGGCTATCGGTGCTGGCGTCGGCGCTGGTTCCGTCTTTGTCGAAGGCGGCAAGGAATTGACGCTCGACCCCGGCACGGAAATGCTGATCCGTTCGGCGGCTCCGGCCAATTCGAGAGAATAAGTAGACAGAAGACAGTAGACAGTAGCGAGCACCGCTTTTCGCTACTGTCTACTGACTACTGACTACTGACTACTGTCTACTTTCCGATGATTACTTTTCTCACCGATTTCGGCACTGCCGATTACTTTGTGCCTGCTGTCAAAGGCGTCATCCTTTCCATCAATCCACAAATTCAGATCATTGACCTGACGCACGAAATTCCAGCGCAAGACATCGCCGCCGGAGCTTTCACGCTTGGCGCGTGTTATCGCAACTTTCCGGCTGGAACTATTCATCTGGCTGTGGTTGATCCTGGCGTAGGCTCTGTTCGTCGGGCGATTGTTGTCCAAGCAGGCAAGCATCTGTTTGTCGGCCCGGACAATGGATTGTTCAGTTACGTTTACCGGCGAGAAGATCGCGTGCGCGTGTTTCAGATCGAACGCGAAGATTTGTTTTGCCAACCGATCAGCGCCACATTTCACGGACGTGATATGTTTGCGCCGATTGCCGCCCATCTTTCTAAAGGCTTGTTGCCGGAATCGGTCGGAAGGAAAGTGTTTGATTTCGTGAAGCTGGATTTGCCGGAACCGACCGCTGACGAACACGGCAAAATTATTGGCGCAATCCTGCACATTGACCGTTTCGGTAACTGCATCACAAATCTGACTGAGCGCGAATTGCCAAATCCGCAATCGGCAACCGGCAATTCGCAACCGCCGAAGCTGCTGTTCGCCGGCCAGCAGATCACCCAATTCGGTTCTCACTTTGAAGCTGCGACGGACAAAACCAGTTTGTTCGCTTATCCGGGCAGCGCCGGGTTTTGGGAAATCGCATTGTGGTGCGATTCGGCGGCTGAAAAGTTTGCCGTCAAATGCGGCGCTGAAGTCATTCTCGATTGCTGAATGGGAAATCGAAACCGCCAAAGAGCAAATCCGCAATCCGCAATCCGCAATCCGCATTTAGGATATGAAACTGATTCGATCAACTCTGGATTTGGAATCGCGCGTTCAGGTGATGGGCGTGCTGAACGTCACGCCGGACTCGTTTTCCGACGGAGGTAAATTCGAAGACACCGCACGAGCCGTCGAGCGCGCTTTGGAAATCGAAGCCGAAGGCGCGGACATTCTGGACATCGGCGGCGAATCCACGCGCCCCGGTTCGTTGGCGGTCAGCGCCGAAGAAGAAGCGGATCGCGTCTTTCCCGTGCTGGAAAGTCTGTCAGGAAAGCTGCGAATTCCCATTTCCGTAGACACTACCAAACTCGAAGTCGCTCGCGGAGCCATAGAACGTGGAGCCGAACTCATCAACGACATCAGCGGGTTGCGCTTTGAGGCTGGTTTGGCAGATTTGGCGGCGGAAACCGGAGCGGCACTGATCTTGATGCACTCGCGCGGAACTCCCGAAACGATGCAGCAACTTCCGTCTGTCGAAGACATCTTTGCCGAAGTGATTGGCGGGCTGCGCTGGTCAATCGAACGAGCGGTCGAACGCGGCGTAGATCGTTACAAACTGATCCTTGATCCCGGCATAGGATTCGGCAAAACGGTTGAACAAAACCTGCAACTCATCAACCATCTGGATAGGCTGACGGCGGAATTCGGCCTGCCGGTACTGCTTGGTACATCTCGAAAATCATTCATCAAACGAACGCTCGACCAGCGAATGACCGCCACGAAACGCGACGACCAACGCGAACGAATCGCCGGAACTGCCGCCAGCCTTACCATCGGCATCGAACGCGGCGCGCGTTTCGTGCGCGTTCATGACGTAGCCGAAATGACCGCTGTCGTTCGACTGACCGAAGCAATATCGAAAGTCATCTGAAAACTTTATGAAGAGGCAACAATTTCATTTCTCAATATTTGCCATTATCACGTTCCTGATTTCCACTACCGGCGTCTCTACGCAGTCGCCTGCGGCAAGCAAGCTTGGGCTTGGCCGCAAGTATTCCACCATTGAGCGCATGAATTTCGAGCGGCTTCGCGCTGTCAATGCGGACAAGCTGCGGATTCAGAAAGCGCGCAAAGCCGTTCCGCTCAAAACTGGATTCAATGATTACAAAGCTATTTTGCATGCGCACGCCGAAGACTCTTCGCATACGGGAGGAACTCGACCGGAGTTGTTGGCGGCGGCCAAGCGCGTTGGCGTGAAGATCATTATGCTGACCGACCACGTGCGGCCTCCGAAGGATTTCATCAACGACAGTTGGCGAGGCCTGCGTGAAGGCGTGCTCTTCATTCCCGGAGCCGAAAGCGAAGGCTTTCTGGTTTACCCGCAACGTTCGATCATCGCGGCGCACATCAACAAAAGTTTCAAATCGCGCGACGAATACGTTCAATTGGTGAAAGCGTCTGTCGGCCAGGATCGCGGCGACATCTTTCTTTCGCACGTTGAAGAAAAAGGCGATTGGGATACCAGCCAGTTGGACGGGCTGGAGATTTACAACATCCATTCCGACTTGCTGGATGAAGCCGAGTTTGTCCGCTGGCTGCAGGGAGCGTTCACGAATCCGGATCGGCTGAAACTCTTTGAAAGAGCTTTGGCCGAATTCCCTGCCGAAACTTTCGGCGCGTTACAGGATTATTTGCCGACGGTCATCGCCAAGTGGGATCGAGATTTGCCAGCACACCATCTGACCGGCGTCGCCGCCAACGATTGCCATCACAACCAACTGTTCACCGTCAGAGCCGTCGCCGACGATGCTATCGAAGTGACAGCCTTTCCCGATCCGCCGCGCAAAATCACCACCAAGCAGGCTCCGCGCATCGCCGAGATGTTGAAAGACCGCAAACCCGGCGACGTGATTTCCAAACTGGATTTTGATCCCTATGAACGCAGCATGACTTTTGTGGCGACTCACGTTTTGCTGAAAGATTTGAATGAAGCTTCGGTTCGGCAAGCTTTGCGGCAAGGCCACGCTTTTGTCGCTCACGATTGGCTGTGCGATGCGACCGGTTTTGCCTTCATCGCTGAACGCGGCGGCAAACGAATTGGCGTGATGGGCGATAAAGTGAAACTGGAAAAAGGATTAAAGCTGCGACTGGCTACGCCTGTGTCTGGAACGATCAAACTCTTCCGCGACGGCAAAGTCATTCGGGAAGCAAATGCCGACAAACTGGATTTTGCGATGACCGAAGCAGGAATTTATCGCGCTGAAGTCTGGCTGACTCTTGATGGCGAACAACGTCCGTGGATTTACTCAAACCCGATCATGGTTCGTTAGCTCAGGCGTCGCTACGCGACGCGGATCATTTCCTGTTCGCACCCGGCGTTGAAACGCCGCGCTAATATCAGCCGTCGCTACGCGACGAAGAATTGGCGAATGTTTTCCTTAAGAACCAAGAGCGCGGCAAAGTGACTTCGCCGCGCTCTTTTGATTTGAAGCTGTAGATCAGTTTACTTGCTCGCCGGTTGAACCAGCGCCGTATTCGCAGTACCGGAACGTCCTATTGAACTCATCACGCGATTCGGCAGGATTCCCAAATAAAGTGTTCCAATCAGCGCCAGCGCCAAAGCCACAGCCGTCATTGTGCTGACGCGAGGTTTGACGAAACCCGGAGCCAGCGGGCGGAAGAACATCACCACAATCGGGTACAGGTAGTAATACACCGAGATGATGCTGTTGATGACTGCTACGACGACCAGCCAACGCAAAGTTGGCGCGCCATCCCAAGCCGATTTGAAGATGAAGAACTTGCTCATGAACCCGGCAGTCGGCGGAATGCCCGCCAAACTGAACAGGAAAATCGCCAGCGAAAAACTCAAGGCCGGAGTTTGGAATCCAATGCCTGCATAATCTGCCGCTTCGACCTTTTGATCGCCAGCGCGAGCCAGCAACTGAATCACGGCAAACGCGCCGACGCTCATCAGCGAATAGACCAGCAGGTAAAACCCAACCGGCGCAGCTTCGCTGGTAACGAATCCAACCAGCGCGTAACCGGCGTGTGCAATGGACGAATACGCCAACATTCGTTTGATGTTCTTTTGCGACAGCGCAACGATGTTGCCGATGGTCATCGTCAACGCGGCAATGATCGCCACCGCCGTCACCCAAACGTGATGCAGTTGAGAACCGAGCGGCCCGCCAGCGTTGAAGCCTTCGGCAAAAGTGTGCAGAAACGCCGCGAACACCGCCACTTTCGGAGCCGTTCCCATAAAGCCCGTGACAATGGTCGGAGCGCCTTCGTAAACGTCTGGCGTCCACAGATGAAACGGCGCGCTGGCAATCTTGAATCCGAAACCGACCAGCATCAATGCCGCGCCAATCATCAACAACGCGGGAAACTGAACTTTGCCTTCGGCAATCGCCTGATTGATGGCAGTCAGATTGGTCGTCGCTGTCGCTCCATAAACCAGCGACATGCCATACAGCAAAAACGCCGTGGCGAACGAACCGAGCAGAAAGTATTTCAACGAAGATTCGCTGGCGCGCGTGTCATAACGGCGATAACCTGCCATGACATAAGTCGTGATCGAAGCGATTTCCAGTCCCAAAAAGACCGTCACCAGATCGCCCGCTCCGGCCAGCAGCAGCATTCCGGCAGTGGCGAACAAAATCAGCGCAAAGAATTCGCCTGGCGGCAAGGCTTCGTCGCGCAAAAACTGGCTGGCCAGCAAGGTCACGGCAATCGAAACAATCAAAATCGTCACCGAAAAGAACACGCGAATCGGATCAACGACGATCATCCCGGAAAAATAGCTGCCTCGCCCAGCCGAGTTCAGTCCGAAAACAGCAATCAGCGCCAGCACCAAACTGACCAGTGTGATTCCGGCGTTAATTTTGCGAGCGCCTTTTTTGGAAAACGCATCCACCAGCATAATCACCACCGCCGCCACTGACACAATGGATTCCGGCGCGATTGCTGCGTAATTCAAATTTAGAGAAGTGAGTTGCATTGTTATTCCGAATCAACCCGAAAACTTTTTAGACAGGATTTACAAGATTCAACAAGATGAAAACCAAAACAGAGTTTGATGCTCCGATCTTGTTCATCTTGTGAATCCTGTCTGTTTCCTACTTATTTGTCTTGATGGTTTTCTGCGACCTTGGCAGGTTTGCCTATCACATATTCTTTAACCAGGGTGACTGTTTTTTCGCTGCCGCGCAGGAAGGTCATCGGTTTGACGCCCATCACAATCGCCAATACGACCAGCGGAACCATCGCCAGCACTTCGCGGCCATCCATGTCTTTGAGTTCGGCGTTTTCCTTTTTGGTGATTTCACCAAAAAACACGCGCTGGATCATCCACAGCAAATACACTGCCGACAGAATCACGCCCAACGCAGCCAGCACGGCGAACATCTTGGCGTGCGGAACCGGCGAAGCGAATGTGCCGAGCAGGATCAGGAATTCGCCGATGAATCCGTTCAATAACGGCAAGCCCAAACTGGAAAGCGCGACGATCAAAAACAACGTCGAATACTGCGGCATAGGCGTTGAAATTCCGCCGAAGTCCGCGATCTGCCGAGTGTGGCGTCGGTCGTAAATGATGCCTACGCCCAGGAAGAGCGCGCCGGTCGAAATGCCGTGCGCCAGCATTTGATACAACGCTCCCTGCATGCCTTGATCGGTGAAGGCGAAAATTCCCAGCACGACGAATCCCAAGTGGCTGACCGATGAATACGCCACCAGCTTTTTCATGTCCGGTTGCACCATCGCCACCAACGCGCCGTAAATGATGCCAATCACTGCCAAGCCCATCATCCATGGAGCCGCTTTTTGCGACACGGACGGGAAAAACGGCAGGTTGAATCGCATCAATCCGTAGGTTCCCATTTTCAACAAGACTCCGGCCAGAATGATCGAACCGGCAGTCGGCGCTTCGACGTGAGCGTCCGGCAACCAGGTGTGAAATGGAAACAGCGGAACTTTGATGCAAAACGCCAGCGCGAATGCCAGCCATAACCAAACTTGCACGTTGCCCGGAATAAGAGTTTTGCCGGTTTGAATGTTGTTGGTGATTTCGACAATGTCGAACGTCGTGCCGCCGTTGTAAAAGTAAATGGCGATAATGGCGACCAGCATCAGCAAACTGCCGACGACCGTGTAAACGAAAAACTTGATCGCAGCGTAAATGCGCCGTTCTCCACCCCAGACTCCGATCAGGAAGTACATCGGAATCAGCGTGATTTCGAAGAACAGGTAAAACAAAAACATATCCAGCGACACGAACACGCCGATCATTCCCGTTTCCAGAATCAGCATAAACAGCATGTATTCGCGGACGCGCTTGGTGACGTGCCAGCTTGCCAACACTGCAATCGGCATCAGGAAGGTCGTCAGAATCACCAGCCAGATGCTCAAACCGTCAATGCCTACGTGGTAGTAAACGCCCAGCGAGCCAATCCAAGGATTTTTCTGTACCAACTGCGCCGCTGCATTGGAACTGTCGTAGCGCGCCAGAATCACCAGCGAAACCAAAAATGTGACCAGCGTAATCGCCAGCGTCGCGTACCGATAAAGATTGTTCGCGGCTTTTTGATCGCCAGAATCGCGCAACGACAATAGCAATAGCAGGATCGCTCCAATCAGCGGCAGAAAAGTTGTGATCGTAATGAGGTTCATAAGTCAGTGTAGGGCGGACGAAAACGTCCGCGTGCCAGTTAGCGGACGTTTTCGTCCGCGCTCCGGCTTAACGCAAAGCGATGTATCCGAAATACCCAATGATGGCGATAGCGCCGACCAAAATCACTGCGGCGTAATTTCGCGCAAAACCCGTTTGCGTGTAACGCAACACGCCGGAAACACCCCCGAACAACTTCGCGGTTCCGTTGACCACGCCGTCAATGATTTTCACGTCAACGATCTTCCACAGACCTTCGCGTGAAAGCGTTTCAATCGGATGGACGACGACTTCATCGTAAAGCTCGTCAATTTTATATTTGTCTTCCAGGAGCTTCGGCATAGGTTTGAGCGGATTTTTGCCGAACACTGCAAAACCAACACCAATGCCAATAAGTCCCAGCAGAATCGAAAATCCGGCCAGAGCGAGTTCGGTTGTCGTGTCGTGATGTTCTTCCACTTTAACGGCAGGAGCGGCAGTCGTCGCGGCATGTTGTTCAGCGGGAGCGGCTCCGTGAGCATCGCCAGCAGCCGGAGCGTGAGCAGCGGCTGCGCCGTGCGGCTGAGCGTGAGCAATCACCGGTTCCAGGAAATGTTCGAAATGGTTCGACCCGCCCATTGCAGCGGGAACTCCGACGAATCCACCAAACAGCGAAAGCACTGCCAACACAACCAGCGGCCCAACCATCAACCAACCGGACTCATGCGGTTTGCCATGTCCATGTCCGTGATCGTCGTGACCGTGCGAAGCGTGGCCGTGATCGTCACCGTGTGATTTGCCAAAGCGTTCTTCGCCCCAGAAAGTCATGACCATCATGCGGGTCATATAAATCGCCGTCAGCAATGCGGTCAGAGCGGCAATTCCCCACAGGATTTTGCTCAGCGGAAAGCCCCAAACATGAGGCAAAGCTTCCGTTGACCAGGTCTTCCACAAAATTTCGTCCTTGCTGAAAAAGCCGGACAGCAGCGGAAAGCCGGAAATTGCCAGCCAACCAACGAACATAGTGCCGAAGGTGAACGGCATGTATTTCCGAAATCCGCCCATTTTTCGCATGTCTTGTTCATCGTGCGCGCCGTGAATTACGGAGCCTGCGCCAAGGAACAGCAGCGCCTTGAAGAAGGCGTGCGTCATTACGTGGAAGATTCCAGCCGCAAACGCCCCAACTCCGCAAGCCAGAAACATATAACCAAGCTGCGAAACCGTCGAATAAGCCAAAACCTTTTTGATGTCGTTCTGCGCCAGGCCAATCGTCGCGGCAAAAATTGCCGTTGCGGCTCCGATGATGGCAATGACCGTCATCGCGGTTGGAGATTTCACCACCACTGCGCTGCAACGCGCAGTCAGGTACACACCTGCCGTGACCATCGTCGCCGCGTGGATCAATGCCGACACAGGGGTTGGCCCAGCCATCGCGTCCGGCAACCAGACGAACAACGGAATTTGCGCGGATTTGCCGGTCGCGCCGACAAACAGCAACAATGCGATTGCCGTCAGCACTCCGCCAGCCGCAATGGTCGGAGCAGACACTTGCGTCAGGAAGCTGGCGACTTCGTGGCCGCCTATGTTTTTAGTGACAAAGCTGATCGTGCCAAAGGTAGTGAAGACCAAAAACGTGGCGATCATAAATCCGAAATCGCCGATGCGGTTGACGATGAAGGCCTTTTTCGACGCATCGCCCGCGACATTCCATTTCGTGAAAAAGCCGATCAGCAGGTACGAACACAATCCGACGCCTTCCCAACCGACGAACAGCAGCAACAGGTTATCGCCCAGCACCAGCGTCAGCATCATGAACATAAACAGGTTCAAGTAAGCGAAGAACCTGTAAAAACCCGGGTCGCCGTGCATGTAACCGACCGCATAAATGTGAATCAGCAAGCCGACGCCTGTAATGAACAAAATGTAAATGCCAGACAGCGGATCGAGCAGATAGGCGAAATCGGCCTGGAAATTGCCGACCGAAATCCAGGTGAAGAAATGTTCGGTGATGCGGCGAACATCGTTGGCGTCTTTAGGAGCGTGTATCAGTTGATTGAACGACAAAAATGCCAGCACGGCTGACACGGCAACCGAGCCGCAGGCAATCGCGCCGACGACTTTTTCGCCTAGCCGTTTGCCGAACAATCCGTTGATGATCGCGCCAATCAGCGGCGCAAGGGTGATCCATTTAAGCATAAGAACCAGGAGTTGGTGGTCGGGAGGCGGGAGTTGGGATAGCGCTTTCGCCATCTCCTATCTCCCAACTCCTATCCCCTAAAGCTTGAGTAAATCTGCTTCGTCCACATTGAGCGTTTCGCGCGTTCTAAACAGCGCGATGATGATGGCCAACCCAACTGCGGCTTCGGCAGCGGCGACGACCATCACGATGAAGACGAACAATTGTCCGGTCACATCGCCCAAAAAGCGCGAAAACGCGACCAGCGTCAGGTTGACCGAATTCAGCATCAACTCGATGCACATAAACAAAACTATGGCGTTGCGTTGAATCAGTACGCCAGCGACGCCAATGGTGAACAACACGGCGCTCAGCGCCAGATACCAGGAAAGCGGAACCATTTTTAGGCGTGAACCTCCTCTTCGGAACTTTCTTCGACAGCCGTCGGCTGATTGGCGGCGTTCAGCGCCGTTTCAATTTCGTTGGTGTCTTCCGCGCTTTCGCGCCGCGCCAGAAACATCGAACCCACAATCGCCATCAGGATCAACACCGATGTGGCTTCAAACGGCAGCAAGTAATTTGTGAACATCCCTTCGGCAACGTTTTCGACCGTGCCGGGCACATTGGACGAAGCCGCCGGATTGCCTATGGTTTTCAGCGCAGCCATCACCACGCCGATCAGAGCCAGAAACAACGGCACGGCCAGAAACTTCAGGTATTTTTGCCGGTCGGCTTTGGCGTCTTCTTCGCGGATGTTCAGCAACATAATGACAAAGACGAACAAGACCATGATCGCTCCGGCGTAAACGATGATCTGAATCGCGGCGATGAATTCCGCCGACAAGGTCAGAAACAGTCCGGCCAAAGAGCACATCACGACAATCAGCCCGATGGCGCTGTAAATCGGATTGCGCTGCAAAATGACGTTAAACGCGGCCACTACAGCCAGCGAAGCAAACGCCAGAAAGAAAAGATGCGAAACTTGGATTTGAGCGAATTGTTCCATTTGAGTCAGTAGCCCGACTGTGAAAGAGGGCTTAGTAAACCAGCACTGCAATGGTCGCGGCCAGCGCGATATTGAACAGTGCCGCAGGCAACAAAAACTTCCAGCCGAAGTTCATCAATTGGTCGTAACGCAACCTAGGCAACGTTCCGCGCAACCAGATGTACAAAAACAGGAAGAAGAAAACTTTGCCCAGAAAGTAAATCGGCCCCAGCCAGGGAAAAACATTGATAAACGGTCCGTTCCATCCGCCCAGAAACAGCGAAGTCGCCAGCACCGAAACCGTAGTCATATTGACGTACTCGGCGATGAAAAACAGGGCGAACTTCAAGGCGCTGTATTCGGTGTGGAATCCGGCCACCAGTTCGGTTTCGGCTTCGGGCAAATCGAACGGCACGCGGTTGGTTTCGGCAATTGCGCTGATCAGATAAATGAAAAACGCGATGATCGCCGGGATTGCCATCGCCAGACTTTTCAGGCCTTCGCCGGCAGAAGTTCCGCCGAAGATGTTCCAGCGCATTCCGCCCCAACCCGATTGCTGCCGAACGATTTCGGTCAGGTCGAGCGTGCCAGCCATCAGCAGCACCGCCACCACAGACAACGAAAGTCCGAGTTCGTAGCTAACCATTTGCGCCGACGAACGCAGTCCGCCGAGCAAGCTGTATTTAGAATTCGACGCCCAACCGGCAACGACGATTCCGTACACTCCCAAGCCGGTCATCGCAAAGATGTACAAGATGCCGACATTGAAATGTGTGACGTGCAAATTGACCGACCGCAAATCCACGTTCCACCCCAAACCGAGTTTCGTCGTCAGATCGTTGATGGTTTGCGTCAAAAACTCTCCGCCGGGCAACGGCAAATTGTCCGGGCCGAACGGATAAACGATCAAAACCATCATCGCCGGGACCAGCGAAATAATCGGCGCACAAACATACAGCGCGCGATTGACCGACATTGGAATGATGTCTTCTTTGAAGATGAACTTGATCAGATCGGCGAACGGTTGCAGCAAACCTTGCCAGCCGACGCGGTTCGGTCCCAGCCGGTTTTGAATCACGGCCAGCACCCGGCGTTCGGCATACACCGCATAAGCGCAGATAATCATGATAGTGATCCAGAAAATCACGACTTTGATCAGCGCCCCAAGCACGTAGGGAAAATCAATTGAGTTAATCAGCGATGACATTTGATTTCGTAGGTAGTTCAGCCCACAGAGGGCAACCGTTATTTGGCGACGAATCGCTTACGCCGGGAACATCAAAACTTTGGCAGTTTCACCTTCGGCTGTTTGCGGCAGCTTGGGCGTCAGCATTTCGGAATGCCGCGTGATCTGCACATAACGCTGTTTCAGCCGCGAACCGGCCTGAGCCGTCATTTCCGATTTATCCACAGCCGCCGAGCGATTGATTTTCGCCACCTGTCCGGCCAGTCGTTCGGCCAAATCGGCGCGATTGATCTTGCTGGCATCAAAGGCCGTCAATTTGATCTGGGTCGCGCCTTCGTTGGCCAGCAGGTTGTGCGACAACCCATCGAAGCTCGGCAAGTTATCGGCAATCTCCTTGAACACGTTCTTGAGTTGGCCTTGATAACCCAAATCCACGCCCATCATCTTGGCCAATTGAGCGACGACCATCCAATCAGGTCGCGCCTGTCCAACCGGCGGAATAGCGCGACGGACAAACTGGATTTGCATGCCGTTGTTGATTTGCGTGCCTTGCGCTTCGGCAAAGCTGGTCACAGGAAAAACCACATCGGCGTGTTCTGTGGTTTCGGTCAGGAACATATCCTGCACGACCAGAAAGTCGAGCTTGCCAAGTTGCGATTTAACCAGACTGGCATCGCCATTGGCTTTGCTGACCATGTCTTCACCAGCAATCAGCAGAGCCTTGATGCCTCCGCCTGCTCCGTTCAGCATCGCCTGAGCCGACATGCCACCGGTCAATCCGCTGGCAATTCCCATCGCTCCCGCGCCCATCGAGTTCGAGTATCGAACCAGCGGCACGAATGAAAACTTGGTTTCGGTGCGAACGGGCGAAGCGCCGACTTCCAGCGTCGGACGTTCAACGATGTAAGTGAACGGGTTTTCGTTGATCGAAGGTTTCTGCGTGGAGTTGGACGATTTGACCTGACGTTGCAGTGCGTCAATGTAAGCCTTCTTCGCGGCGTCAGCGGCTTCTGCGCTTGGCGCGGCCAAAGCTTCTTCCAGCAGCGCCAGCGATTCGGCAGCCGCTCCGCGCAATTCGTCGCCGAAAATAACCACGACCTTTTCGCTTTCCTGAACGACTCTGCGAATCGTTCGGATGTCGTCTGCATTTGCGCCCATCGCGTCGGCGGCGTCGGCCAGTTTCGATTCATCCAGCAGAGCTTGAACAATCGCGCTTTCGCTTCCCTGTCGGACACGAACAGCCACATTCGCTTGTCGCTCCAGACGCGAAGCAACGGAGTTGACGATCAACAACCGAGCGGCTTTTTGGCGAACTGCCCAGCGAATCGAAAACGCCGTCAGCGGATTTTCTTCGTTCGGGTCAGAGCCGATCAGCAAAATCGTGTCGGCGTTTTGAATGTGTTCCTGTGTGGCAATGGTCGGCGAACCGTAGCGGAAAAACGAAGGCAGATCGCATTCGTCGTCGTCGTGATAATAATCGGCGTGTTTGGTTTCCAGAACTTCATTGGCAAACCGCAGCAACGCGCGCTGATCTTCATTCAGCAGCCGCGCCGCACTGATAACGCCCAAACTCTGTCCACCGTGTTGCGCTTTGATTTCGCCAAGCCGTTTAGCGGCAAAACTGAGCGCATCGTCCCAGGTCGTCGGAACCAGATGATCTCCGCGACGAATCATTGGGCGGTCAATGCGCTTTTTGCTGTGGACAAAATCCACAGTGTACCGTCCAAGCGAACACAGAAAATCGTGATTGATGCCTCCGGCTGTGCGGCCTCGGCCATCACGGGCAACCGCGCGAATCAATTTTTCGCTGCGAGTTCCAGCCAGTGTCGAACAACCATCCGAACAGAAATTGCAGACGGTCGGCGTCTGTTTCAAATCCCAGGGGCGCGCGACGTATTTGTACGGCACGTGCAGCAGCGTTCCCGTCGGGCAAACATCAACGCAATTGCCGCAATCGGAACATTCCACCCAACCGCCAAAAGCACTAATCAAAGTCGCTGAGCCGCGATTGACGGTCGTGATCGCGTTTTCGTCCATCCACTCTTCGCAAACGCGAGTGCAGCGTTTGCAGGTGACGCAGCGTTGCGGGTCGTTGTAAATGAATGGCGAAATCTGGCGTTCCAGATAATTTTCCTTGTCGTCGTACTGCGAACGAATGCGGTCTTCGCCAAAGCCGTAAGTTTGATCCTGCAACTCGCACTCGCCTGCGCGGTCGCACACGGGACAATCCACCGGATGGTTAGACAGCAGGAATTCGATCATCGCCGTGCGAGTCTCTTCGACTTCTTTGGATTCCGTTGTGACGATCATTCCGTCAGTCACGGGCATGGTGCAGGCAGTTTGCAGCTTGGGAATTTTCGGATTGTCCACGCGCACCACGCACATGCGGCACGAAGCCTGCGGCGTCAGTCCGCGATGATGACAGAAGCGCGGCAAGTAAACGCCGTTCATTTCGCACGCTTCGATCAGCAATTCGCCTTTCGGCGCGGTCATTTCCTGTCCGTTGATTGTTATTTTTACTGTTTCCATAAATCGGTTTATAGAATTGTCGCTAACTCGATCAATCCGCCATTTGTGCGAAGTAAAACAGCGCCGCCAGAATAATCAGCGCCAGGATCAGGCACCCAAAAAAGCCAGCCGCTCCGCTATCTCTTGGTCTTGGGTGTTCAAAATGCACATCCCAATAATCTCCGCCGTCTTTGTGTTCGTAAGTCGCATGAGCGTGTATGTTGCAATGCCTGCAAACCGCCATCTGAACGCCAACTTTTTCAACTTTGGCGAGATCGGCAATTCTCCTGTCGCACCTTGGGCAGTGAACTTTCATTTACTACGTTATGGCCGCAACTTGGACGATCACTTGGCTGATATAACTGTCTTGCCAGCCATTGGCTGCTTTGAAACTCACTCAACGCAAAAACAAACTGCGCGGCGATTTCATCATCGTCACTGTCAATACGCTGAAACCGTTCACTGTGGGGTTGTAAGCCGGTTTGCTAATCCGCCGCTTTCGCAATCTGAATCAGATTGTGCTTGATGCGACGCTCGAAATCTTCGCGGAACTTCTTGATCGCCAACTGGCCGCCACATTTTTAGGCAACACGCGCTTTAGTCTTCAATTTTCGCTGTTGTTTTGGAAACAGCGAAATCAAACCACGCAACGCATTGTTGACCGACTCTGCATCAGGAAAATACTCCTGAACATCACGGTCCAGTCTCACTGCACCGTCTTCCAGCTTGAAATTCTGCACAAGCGTTGTGCCGTCTTCATTGTGAACCGTGACGGTGTAACCTTCCCGCATGTTTCGGAAGTATTTGCCGCGAACCCCGCCGCTAAAATCGTACTCAGTTCGCATACCATCTTCCGAATCAGTTGTTTTGGTTTTAGCCTTCTTCATACTTCCTTCTTTCAGAGGCAGTCGCCTTGCGGCAGCTAATAATGCGAATCTTATCTTGCCTTTCAGTGTGCGAAACCATTAACAACTTCCCTTCCGCTGACTCTCCTAAAGTCAGATAACGAAACTCTTCAATCGAATGGTCAGGATCAGGTATCGTTCTTGCGAAAGAATCGTTAAAGACTGTCGCAGCTTCATCAAAGCTGATTTTGTGTTTGCGTAGATTGACGACAGCTTTCTGGTTGTCCCATTCAAACTCTTGCCGCATCTGCGCTTTACCTCAAATCAATCCGCAGCCTTAGCAATCTGAATCAGGTTGTGTTTGATGCGTCGGTCGAAATCTTCACGAAATTTCTTGATCGCCGACTGCACAGGCATTGCCGCCGCGTCGCCCAGCGCGCAGAAACTCTTGCCCAAAATCTTGTCGGCCAGATCGTAAAGCAATTCCACGTCGCCCGAACGGCCTTCGTAACGTTTCATTCGCTGGAAGACTTTGTACAACCAACGTGTGCCTTCACGGCAAGGCGTACACCATCCGCACGATTCGTGTTTGTAAAAGTGCGTCAGGTTCATCGTGGATTCAAAGATGTCAGCAGTTTCATCCATAACGATGACTCCGCCGGAACCGAGCATCGAACCGGCTGCCGCCACCGATTCGTAATCCATATTCACTTTTTCGCACTCTTCGGCGGTCAAAATCGGCACAGACGAACCGCCGGGAATCACCGCTTTCAATTTGCGTCCGCCGGAAATGCCGCCGCATTCGTTGTTAATCAGCGACATCAACGGATAACCCATCGGGACTTCAAAGTTGCCCGGATTGTTGACGTGACCGCTGACGGTGAAGAGCTTCGTGCCGCCGCTCTTTTCCGTTCCCAGAGCCTTGTACCATTCGCCGCCGTTCAAAATGATGTGCGGGACTACGGCCAAAGTTTCGACGTTATTGACTACCGTCGGGCCGCCGTAAAGTCCAACTACCGCCGGAAAAGGCGGCTTCAGACGCGGATGGCCTCGTTTGCCTTCCAACGATTCCAACAGCGCGGTTTCTTCACCGCAAATGTACGCGCCCGCTCCGGGGTGAACATACATATCGTGGTCGAAACCGGAGCCAAGAATGTTTTTGCCCAGATAGCCTTGCGCGTAAGCCTGAGCGATGGCTTTTTCCAAAATCTCTTTGATGAACCAATACTCGCCGCGAATGTAGATATACGAAGCGTTAGAGCCGAGCGCGTAACCGGCGATAATCATTCCTTCGATCATCTGGTGCGGATCGTACCGCATCAAGTCGCGGTCTTTGCCAGTGCCGGGTTCGGATTCGTCAGCGTTGCAGACGACGTACTTCGGACGCTTGGATTCTTTCGGGACGAAGCTCCACTTCATGCCGGTCGGAAAGCCCGCACCACCGCGTCCGCGCAGGACGGATTTTTTGACTTCGTCAATGACTTGATCCGGCTTGAACTCTTTCAGAGCTTTGGGCAAAGCCTGATAGCCGCCCGTTTGCTTGTAAACATCAATGTCACAAGCCTGGCCTTTAAGATGAAATCTGGATGTGAGAACTTTTGTCATATCAGTTCGCTGTGTTTTTTTACTTCAAACCTTCGATCAACTTATCAACGCCGTCAGTCGTCACTTTTTCGTGGTAGTCAAAATTGACTTGCAGGCACGGAGCCAGATCGCAATAGCCCAAACATTCGACTTCGGTCAAAGTGAACTTGCCATCTATGGTCGTTTCGCCCATTCCGATGTGCAACTTGTGTTCGATGTGTTCGGCGATTTTCTCAGCACCAAGCAGCGCACAGGAAAGCGTGCGGCAAACCTGCAACTTGTACTTCCCTACCGGTTTGCGCGAATACATCGTGTAGAAAGTCACCACTTCTTCGACTTCGTTGACGCGCATATCCAGCCGCTGGGCGATGTACCGAACGTCGTCGTCGGTGACATAGCCGTGCTCTTCCTGGGCGATATACAACGCTGGAAGCACTGCCGACCGCTTGACCGGATAGTGAGTGATGATTTCGTCGAGTTTTGTTTCGTTTGCTTGAGTAAACATGTTCAGTTCACAGTTCGCTGTTCACGGTTCACAGCGGGCGTCGCAAATGACTGCGAACTGCCAACTGTGAACTGCCAACTATCTATCTACGTCTCCGAGAACAATATCAATGCTGCCAATGACAGCAACCACGTCGGCCAGCAGCGAGCCTTCAACCATTGCAGGCAACGCCGCCAGATTGACGAAAGAAGGAGTGCGAACGCGAACTCTGTAAGGGCGTTCGGCTCCGTCGCTGACGATGTAATAGGCAATCTCTCCGCGGGCAGATTCGATGGATTGATAAACTTCGCCGACCGGCACGGTGAATCCTTCAGAAGCCAGCAGGAAGTGATGAATCATCACGTCAATGTGTTCTTTCATCAGGTCACGCTCTGGCAATTTCAATTTCGGATGATCGGATTTGACCGAACCGCCAATCGTCCGCAGCCGCTCCAACGCCTGACAGCAAATCTTCCAGCTTTCGTGGAACTCATCCATGCGAACCAGATAACGCGACCAAACGTCTCCGTCGTTATAAACCGGCACGTTGAAGTCGTAAGTTTCATAGCCCGAATACGGTTCGGATTTGCGAATGTCCCAGTTCAAACCGCTGCCGCGAATCGTCGGGCCGGAAAGCGCCCAGTTGATTGCGTCTTCTTTGCTGATGACGCCGACGCCTTTGGTTCGAGTTTGGAAAATCTTGTTGCCGGTGACCAGTTTTTTGGCTTCGGCGAGCAGCGAGGGGAATCCATCCAGAAATTCCTGACACAGCGGAATGAAGTTATCCGGCACGTCGTAACGCGCTCCGCCGATGACGAAATAGCTCTGGTGAAACCGCGCGCCGGTCGCGCATTCAAACAAGTCCAGAATCTTTTCACGATGTGTGAAGGCGTAAAAGAATCCGGTCATCGCTCCGATGTCCATGGCGTGCGTTCCGAACCAAACCAGGTGCGAAGCGATGCGGTTCAATTCGGTCAACAGAACGCGAATGACTTTAGCGCGCTCCGGCACTTCGACGCCCATCAACTTTTCAACCGCCAGGCAATAACCCAAATCGTTGCCCATCGAATTCAGGTAATCCATTCGACAGGTGATGGTTACGACCTGCTGCCACTTTTCCTTCTCCATCGTCTTTTCCATGCCTGTGTGCAGGTAGCCGATGTCGGGAATGGCACTAACCACTGTTTCGCCGTCCAGCACCAATTCCAAACGCAACACGCCGTGCGTCGAGGGATGCTGCGGCCCCAGCGAAACCGTCATGCGCGTGTCAGCCAACGGGTCTGATTTCCGCAGCATGGAGATCGGTGAAAATGTCGAAGTCGAAGTTGTCGGTACAGCTAATTCTCTGGCTTGCATAGTTTCAGTGCTATTGGCTTTTAGTAGCCTTTCATCGGGAAGTCTTTCCGCAAAGGATGACCTTCGTAATCCGCTGGCATCAGTATGCGTCGTTGATCGGGATGCCCTTCAAAATTGACGCCGAACATGTCGTAAATCTCACGCTCCAACCAATTCGCGGCTTTCCACACCTTGGAAAGCGTCGGCAAGTTGGCGTCGTCTTCCGGCAGGAACACTTTGATGCGGAGCCTATGGTTGTGGTCCAGCGAGTAAAGTTGATAAGCCACAGCAAAGCGCGGGCTGGCAAATTCGCCCAGATCAACTCCGCCGATGTCGCTCAGGTAGTTGAACTTCAGGCTAGGTTCGTCGCGCAAAAAAGTCAGCAATTCGACCAGACCATCGCGTTTGGCGATGAGCGTAACTTCGCCAATTGCTTCGATGATTTCTTCGATTGTGTCAGCGAACTTGGTGCGGACTAAAGAAGCATCCGCATAGCGCGAGGAATGCGTTTGTGATTGTTCGATGGATTCGGACATTTCTTTATCGGTAGTCGGTAGTCGGTAGTCGGTAGTCGGCTTGGAAACGGGCAACTGACAACCGTCCACCGTCCACCATTAAGCAGCAACTTTCTCTTCTTTGAACACTTTGTCGCGTTCGATCTTTTCTTGCAGTTTCATCACTGCCCAGATCAATCCTTCGGGACGCGGCGGGCAACCGGGGACGAAAATATCCACCGGAACGACTTTATCCACGCCTTGCACGATGGCGTAGTTGTTGAAAACTCCGCCAGCCGAAGCGCAGACGCCCATCGAAATGACCCATTTCGGTTCGGGCATTTGATCGTAAATGCGGCGCAACACCGGAGCCATCTTGATCGAAACGCGCCCGGCAACGATCATCACGTCAGCCTGTCGCGGAGTCGCTCGAAAAACTTCGGCTCCGAATCGAGCGATGTCGTTGCGAGCATCGGTCATCGCCATCATTTCAATTGCACAGCAAGCCAATCCAAAGGTCGCAGGCCAAATAGACGATTTGCGTCCCCAATTGACCAGCGAATCCAATTTGGTTGTGATTACTTCTGGCAGAACTTCGCCAACTTTAGTTTCAAGACCCATAAAGTTATTCTCGGATTTCCACTCAATCAGTTAGTTCGTGCTGTTCCACTCGAACAAGCCCTTCTTCCAGACATACACATATCCAACCAGCAGAACCGCGAAGAAGACCATCATCTCAATGAAAACAAACGGGCGGGAAAGCTTTGTAATCAAACTTTTGAACACCACAGCCCACGGCACCAAAAAGATTGCTTCAATGTCGAACAGAATGAAAAGCATTGCCACCAGATAAAACTTCACCGAAAAGCGTTGATGCGCCGAACCGACCGGGTCCATACCGCACTCGTACGGCATCAACTTGGCGCGAGTGTCTTTTCGCTTGCCAACCAGATGCGTGAGGATGATGTTCGTGACGGCAAAGCCCATCACAAAGATGAAGACTATCAGAATGGGAACGTACGCTTTCATCCGAACCTTTCTCGTTTAGTTGGTGCTCCTCTACCGTTACACATTCGTGTCACACTGTGACCGGCGAATGCGGCAATTACCTTGCAGAACGATTTTTGGGGTACCAAAAAGGAAGCTTGATTACTAGGTTGCGAATCTTAGTACAACGTCCCTGCCCTTGCAAGAATGCGAAAAAAATTCTTCTCACGAGCAAAAAAACGCCCTGCACTTTCCTGAACACGGCGTTGAAAAAGCGAATGGCCATCGAACTTGAGTGAACTCAAGTTCGATGGCCATTCGCTTTTTCAGATTCACAACCACCTAAATTATGGTCTGGCAACAACAATTTCGTTAGGTCGCAACGTGCGCATTTGCTCTTGAGCTTTTTGCGCCTTGACGACCGGATCAGTCTTGATCTTTTCCGTCTGTTGTTTGATCTGTTTATTCGCGGCTCTGGCTTCTTCGACACGCGAAACGATTACCGCGTGGGATTTTGCGGCTTCTTTGGCCGCGACCTGAGCGCGAAAATAAACCGTAAACGACAAGGCCAGAAACGCCATAGCAACCATACCAAGCCACGCATAAGCCGGGATTGCCGGAATCCAACCTTCGACGCGAGCGCCGATTGATGAACGATCCTCGAACGAAGTCGGTCGTGTGCGAATGGCAACAGCCTGGGCTGAAGCGGTTCTAGCTGAGTACGAATTTAGTGCTCGTTTCAAGCAACACCTCCAAATCTTTCTTTGTGTGAGTTTCTGCGTAGCACCGAACCACAGGTTCAGTGCCGGACATTCTGAGCAACATCCACGTGCCGTCGTCGAAGATGTATTTGACGCCATCCATTCTGTTGACTTCGGTCACGCGGCGTCCGCCGATTGAGGCCGGGGCATCGTCGGACAAACGTTTTTGCAAACGATCTTTGACTTCGGGGGTCAATTTAATTCCGACGCGCTCGCAATAAAGCGCGCCATCTTTCCGAAACAATTCTTCGATCATTTCGCCCAGGCTCGCACCGCGAGCCGCCACCATTTCTACCACCAGCAGACAAGCCAGAATCCCGTCTTTTTCGGGAAAATGACCTTTGATCGTCAGCCCGGCGCTTTCTTCTCCGCCGAGAATGATCTTGTCTGCGTTAATCAATTCGCCAATGAATTTGAATCCAACCGGCGTTTCAAAGACTTCGCGCCCGTGCCGGGCCGCGACCTTGTCCAGCAAATGAGTCGTCGCCACGCTACGAGCGACTCCGCCTGCCCAACCCGGACGCGATTCGCAAAGGTAATCCAACACCAAAGCCAGCAGGTGATTCGCCGAAACAAACGTACCGTCTCGATCAATGAACCCGAACCGGTCAGCATCGCCATCGGTCGCTACGCCAAGAGCCAGCTTTCGATCCAGCACCAGTTGCCGCATTTCGGCAAGATTTCTTTCTGAAGGTTCCGGGCTATAACCACCGAACAGCACATCGCGGAAATCGTGAACCGTCTGAACTTCGCAATTATTGCGGCGTAGCACTTCGTCCAGATAACCGCGCCCGGTTCCCCACAACGGGTCATAAGCCAGTTTCAACCCAGCTTTGGCAATCTTGTCAAAATCAATCTTCGTCGCCAGATCGGTCAGATAATCTTCCAGCGGATTGAACTCAATGGCTTTTGCGCCGGGCGTTGTCTTTTCAATTCGCGCAGTTCCGGCTTGCAACTCGGCAATGCGCTGTTCGACGGCTTTGGTCGTTTCCGGCAAAGCAGGCGCGCCATCCGCCGTCGAAAGCTTCATGCCGTTGTATTGCGGCGGATTGTGGCTGGCCGTGAAGTTGATTCCGCCGCGAGCCTTCTTAGTCCGAATCGCGTAAGAAATCGTAGGAGTCGGCGTTTCGCGCGTCGTCAAATACGATTCAAACCCAAGCTCAGCCAGCTCTTCGGCGCAAACCGCGGCAAATCGTTCGCTCAAAAATCGTGTGTCGTAACCGACGATGAAAGCTCCGCCGGAACCGGATTCGTTCAATACCGAAGCAATAGCGCGCGTCACCAAACGCACGTTATCCAGCGTGAACTCATCAGCGATAATCGCTCGCCATCCTGAAGTGCCGAAAGTTATTCCCATCGTGTCCTCGACGTGGAAACTTCAATAATTCAAAAAGTATGTTGCTTAAATTTTGTGGCCAAAAACCGCACCACTCGAACCGGCTTGGCTGCCGGAAAAAGTAACTTGAACCTGTTTACTTAATGCTTTGCTTAAGATGGCGCGGACGGTAGCACGCAGGTAAAACACTGTAAAGCACTATTTTTCAGTAGTTTCACGCTTGCAACCTAAAGAAGAACCTAGTTCTGTGGAAAACTGCCGAATGCTTAAACACCTCTGTGGAAAACTCGTCTTGTGTCTGAATCAATCGGGAGCACATTATCTTGGGCTAAAGCCGTTGCTCAGGTGGATATGATGCGCTGAGCCAGCCAAAACCCAAGGATTTTCTGGCCTTAGCAATTGATTGGCATTTTTGGGCAGGCATCTCCAAAAAAAAATTCACCTGCCTCACAGATGAAACAGCATGAAAAGGAAATCCCCTGTTCGTTTACCAAATCCATCAACTGATTTACCATCCGCGCCGCATGCTTAACCCTCTTCCGAAACGTCTTCAAGTTGTTTTTTGGATAATGTTGAGCGCCGTTGCCGGACTGTTGATGCTGTTTGCATTTGACGACAGTTGCCAGATGGACGGCGGCCAACATCATTTGTTCGCGCGTTGGGCGTGGACATATCCTCAATTGTTTGTCGGAGTTTGGTCGCGTCCGTTGTTCACGTTTGTGTACGCCTTTCCCGCAGCCATCGGCTTTCAAGCCGCTCGCGCGTTGACAGTACTGATTTGTCTGGTCATTGCCTGGCAAACCTGGCGACTGGCAGAAGATTTCAAATTGCCGCGAGCGCCATTAAGCATCGCCCTGCTGTTTTTGCAGCCGTCTTTTTTCCTGTTTTGCGCCGACACAATGACCGAGCCGATTTTCGCGCTGACATTTGTCGTTGCGCTCAGGCTTCATCACAAAGGCAAATTCGTCGCCGGAATGATTGTGGCTTCGTTGATGATTCTGGCCAGACCGGAAGGCTTCTTTCTAGGCGTGTTGTGGGCGGTTTGGGTATTGAGAAACTCTAAATCCCAAATCCTAAATCTTAAATCCTTAGCCAAAGTTTTATGGCTCGCCACCGGTTCAATTCTTTGGTGGCTGTCGGCGCTGGCGCTGACTGGCGATGCGTTGTTCATCAAAAACAACTGGCCGAACAGTTGGCCAATGACCGGCACGATGTACGGCGCGCACGGATTGCTAGCTTACCCCAGCCGTTTGCCCGAAGTCGTAGGCTTGTTTCTGCTTCCCTGCTTTGTGTACGGATTGATTTGGCTGTTGAAGCGGCGACAACTGCCGACGCTGACTTCGTCGTTTGTGCTGATCTTTGTGCTGCACACGATTTTTCGAGCCTTCGGTTTGTTGGGTTCGGCTGGGTATCCGCGTTATTTGGTCGCCATTTCGCCAGCGATTGCGTTGATTACGCTGGTCGGTTGGAACCAAATGGCCAACTGGTTCGCGCATGTTTCTAAACCAATCAAAAGCGGCTGCGTCGCGGTGTTGTTCGCGGTTTCGGCTTGGACGAATTTCGTGTACGCCGACGGAGCCGAATGGTCGCGCGACGCCAAAGCCATCAACGCCGCATTTTCTTTTTGGCAAACTCAACCGTCGAAACCGCCCGTCAGCCGCCTCTTATGGAGCAAACCTTACGCGGCAATTTTGTTCGACCGCGATCCGTGGGAAAATCCCGCCTTCACACGCAACCGGGAAATTGATTTGGAAACGCTGCGCGAATTGCCGCCCGGTTCTTTGGTCGTTTGGGACGCACTGGCCGGGCCTAAAGAGTTCAATTTGCGCGCAGAAGATTTTCAGTCGGCAGGTTTTTCGCTGCTTCATTCGCAAGCCTTTCAACTGAACGGGTATGTGCTGAATCGGTCGTGGTTCGGCTTTGGCGGAACGCGCCATCAAACCATTTACGTGCTGTACAAACCTTGAACGGAGAGTCACTCAATGAAATTAGTATCAGCAGGAGTTGTCGTTTTATGCGGAGTTGTGTTCTGGCTTTTCACTGGAAGCTTACCGGTTGAACCAACATCGCAAGCTGCCGATAAAGCGCAATTGAAAGTCGGCGCTGCCGCCGTCGCCGTGACGCCGTTCGGCCAACATCCGGATTGGAATGGCGGTATGAATGCCAACGGAGTCTGGGGCGAAAAGTTCAGCGACCAAAACGGCAATGGAGTTTGGGATGGCGGCGAACCTTGGGAAGACGATCCGGGCAACACGGAACTCGACCCAAGCTCGAAAAACAAATACGACGGAATTTATCTGGCGGGCTTTGGCGACAAACGGCTGGCTACGGGCAAGCACGACGATTTGTGGGCGCGAACGATTGTGCTGGATTACGGTTCGACGCGCATCGCTGTCGTTTCAGTGGATTTCATCGGTTATTACTCCGACGGCAAATACTACGGCGTCAGCCAGATTCAAAAACTGCTCGACCCGAAACTCGGCATTCAGGAAATTCTGCTGTCCAGCACACACAGCCACGAAGGCCCGGACACGATTGGCCCCTGGGGAGACGGCCCGCTGAAAGACGGCAAGTTTCCAAAATATCTGCGCTTCGTGGATCGCCAAATCGCCAAAAGTATTTCGATGGCTGCCGCCAATCTGCAACCGGCGAAGATCAAACTCGGCCAGACCGATCCGACAAAATCGCCTTCGCTGGCCGGAATGCAAACGCGAACCAGCGGACGCCCGCCGCGCTTTTTTGACGAAGAGTTGCGCGTAATGCAGTTCGTCGGAATCAAAACCAACAAAACGATTGCGACAGTGGTCAACTGGAACACGCATCCGGAATCAATGGAAGACAAAAACACGTTGCTGACTTCGGACTTTCCGCACGCGATCAGAGAAACTGTCGAACGCAAATTCGGCGGCACGGCGCTGTTCATCAACGGAGCCATCGGCGCAGTCGAAATCATCGGCGACACCAACACCAAACCGACTGACCGCTTCCAATTCGACGGCAAAGACTTCCCGCTGAACGCTAAAAACAATCGTCCGGCTTACACTTTTGAACGAACCGAAGCCATCGGGCGCGACGTTGGCAAAGCAGCCATTGAAGCTCTGCAACGCGGCGAATGGAGCAAATCTTCCAAACTGGAAGTCCGAAAAGCCGATTTGAAAGGCGTGATGGACAACCAGGGTTATCTGTTTCTAGCTCGGCTGGGAGTCTTCGACACGATTCCGGTTCCGGCAGACGGTTCCGAGCCGCAATTCAAAACCTGGATTTACGCTTTGACTCTGGGCGACGCGCAAATAGTGACTACGCCTGGCGAATTGTTGCCCGAAGTCTTTTACGGCGTCGCAAAATACAAACGCACTGATTGCCCGGCAGCCGACACAGGCGCGCCGAGTGAACCTTCGATACGCGATGCAATGACGGCAAAGTACAGGTTTATGTTCGGACTGTGCCCTGACGAGTTGGGCTACATCGTGCCTATGTACGACTGGCGGCGAGAGCCTGTAGATTTGAAAAAGCTGGACATCAAACAAGCCGTTGATCCCTGCAAATCGAACGGCGTGCCGAATCATTACCACGAAACCAACTCTGCGAGTTCGGCATTGGCTCCGGCGTCGGCTTGCGTGACTGTGGCGTTGTTGACGGGAAAAGTTCCGACGGATGCGGCCTGTAAAAACGTCGCGCAACATTCGGATTACGTGGCTGGGCTTTCCGGGAAGACTTCAAACGCAAAGGCGCAAAGCGTCAAAGGCGCAAAGAACTAAAGCTGGTAAAAAGCGGCCTTTGCGGCTTTCACTCTTTGCGACTTTGCGTTGAATTGCTTACGGCTCTGGCGATGAGGTTCTCCAATTGCGGCAACAGGGAGATAAACGAACTCTGTTTGCTGAAACAGTAATCCGCCGGAGTGTCGGACAAAGTGTTGGAGCCGTCGGTTTCGATGTAGGCCGAGAGAATGACGAACGGGATTTGGGCGAGTTCGGCATCGGCGCGAACTCGTTTGCAGAACATGCGCCCGTCCATCACAGGCATGTGCAGATCGGAGATGATGATGTCGGGTCGCTCGGCTTGCAGCAATTCCAGCGCAGCGAATCCGTCCACGGCTTCCGTCACCGAATGCCCAGCGTTTTCCAACACCAGAGCGGCGACTGTGCGAAACTCTTTGTCGTCATCTACCAACAAAACTTTAAGTTTCATCCACACCTCCGACTTGAACGGTTCTGCGGGGCAACTGAATGACGAAATGCGCTCCGTGGGAAGAATTCGCCAGACTGATTTTGCCGCCGTGCGCTTCGACGATGGCGCGCGCGATGGCCAGCCCCAGCCCTGTTCCCCCCGGTTTGCCCTGACTGATAAACGGTTCGAACAATCGTTCTCGAATCGAATCGGGAATGCCCGGCCCATCGTCCATCAACTCCAGACGAACGTTGTCGCCATCAAGTGCAGCCCGAATGTGAATCGTTCCCGATGGCTGCCCGCCTTGTTGAAAGGCTTGCAACGAATTGACGAACAGGTTTTCGATCACGCGCCCCAATTTTTCGTCGTCAGCGTCCAGCGTGATGTCTTCGGTGACATCAGCTTTGAATTGAACGCCAAGTTGCGACAACTGAATGTTCAATTCCTGAGCCACGCGCCTGACAATTTCGGCCAGCGACAACCGGCCAAGATTGAGTTTGTAACTGCCGCGCGAAAATTCCAGCAGTTCGGCCAGCATCGAATTCATTCGCCCGGACGCACGAAGCTGCGTTTCAATCAGCGTCTGACGACGATCGGCTGGCAAACCATCGTTCATCATTACTTCGGCGGCGGTGTAAATCGTCGCCAGTGGATTTCGCAAATCGTGAATGATCGAACTGGCCATCTGGCCGATGGTCGCCAGTCGTTCGTTTTTCAGCAGCGCGGTTTGCGATTGGCGCAAAGACAACCGCATTTGATCGAACGCCGTCGCCAGTTGAGCGACTTCGCCCTGAGCGCCGGTCGGCACTTCCACGTCGTAATTGCCTCGCCCAAGTTCTTTGGCGCTGACGACCAGTTTTTCCAATGGGCGCGTGATGCGACCGGCCACCAGATAACTCAGCGCCAATGCCGCGACAATTGCCAGCGTCCACAAAACCAGCAAGCGATTGGAAATCGCCCGAAACAACTTGCCTGCTCCGACCAGCGAACGCAGCATCACAACCTGCCCAATCGGCTTGCCGTCGAAATCCGTCAATTGCCGCGCAAACGCCAGATGCGTTTCGCCGCTCAAACTGATTTCAGTCGAACGACCCGGTGCGGTTTTGGCCAGATCACCAGCCTGAATCGCATTGAACACCGCTTGCTCGTTTTCCGCCGCCAGCGAAGACGAATAAAGTTTGTTGTTCAACAGAAAGACGACTTCGCTGTGGATGCGCTGTTTGATTTCGGCAGCCATTCCCTGATTGACTTCTTCGGCAATGCTGATGACTGCCTGCGTGTTGTTGATGTCGCTGCTGCCGGAATGCAACAGCACAGGCGTCGCCACCAGTTGATACAACCGTCCGCCGATCAATGTGAACCCGCGACTTTGTTTTTGGTTTTCTCCGGCGACGCGCGCGGCTTCCAGATTTCCGACCAGCTTTCCGATTTCCGGCGAAACTCCGCCTTGCTGTTCGGCAAAAAAAATCTGCCCGGAACCGTCGCTCATCAAAACCAGATCGCCCGCCGTCAACGTGTCTTCGGTGACGTCGGCGACCATTTCATGCAAAGTTCGTTTATCGCGCGAAGCTCCGGCGCTGCCAAACACCAGCTTGACGATGGGCGAATCGGCCAACGAAGCTCCCATCGTGGACAACCGCCGGGCGTGTTCTTCCCAAACCGATTCGTAAACCGGCAACAGCGTTTCGACTTCAGCCTGAACCTGTTGGCGCACCTGCCCTATCACCTGAGAATTGATAATCCAGGCAGTCACCAACACCAGCGCGCTGGTCAACAACGCGGAACTGATGAACAGTTGATTCCGAAGCTTGCCGCCGTCACGGCTTTCGGTAACCGGGTTTATTTCGTTGGCTGTCATATTCCTGGCCATGTTTATCGGGATGCGGTCGCGGCACATAACCTTCTTCGCTGATGTTGATCGCTCCTAAATCTAATTCGCCTGTGCCCACTTGAACGGTGCGCGAAATTGCCGCCAGCGTTTCCGGCTTGGCGCGTTCGTGCCAGACGCTCAAGCGATAATCGCCCGCAGGAATGTTGCTGATCGTAAATGAACCGGCTTTATCGCTGACAGCGAAATAAGGAGTATCGAGCGCGACGACCACGGCGCTCATTTTCGGATGAATGTTGCAGAAAATGTATGAAATGCCTGGGCGATTGAAATTAACGGGACGAGTTTCTCCGCTGGCGTACAAGCCCAGATCGAATCGTTTGCCGTTGTAGATGGAAAAGACGTTGTGGAAAAACGGATCATCGTTCGGAAAATCCACTTCCGAACCGGCTTCGACGGCAACAATGTGAGGCAAAAACCGTTTGTCGCGTTGATTGATGATTTTGCGCTGTTTCGATCCGTTGCGCGGCGTCGAACCGTCCGCCGGTTTCAACCAGACAACGACTCCGCTGGCATCGCGCGATTTCAACTTTGAGTTGACCAGTTCAATTCGACCTTTGATCTGCTGCACGGCGAATGGCGCGGCGGCAGTTAGTTCGTATCTGCCCGGATTTGACTGCGCGACAGTCAACAAAACAATCACAACGATCAAAACGACCAAAGAACGCATCATCAATCCTCTTGATTCAAATCAATTCCCAGCCGTTCGGCTTTGCGATAAAGCGAATACCGTCCAATGCCCAGCAACTCTGACGCGCGCAACTTGTTGCCTTTGGTATATCGCAGCATCGCCAAAATGTGCTGGCGTTCAACCTCTTCTAAAGTTCTGGGCAATTCGCAAATCCAGAATGGCGAACTCGGGGCGATGGCAGTTTCCGGCGCTGCGCTTTGAACATTCGCCGCAATAGTCTGCGTTTGCACGGCAACGCGAACCAGCGGAGTTGGAGTGAATTGCATGAAATCTTCCGGCAACAATTTGCCGCCGACGTTCAACGTGACGGCTCGTTCGACGGCGTTTTCCAGTTCGCGCACATTGCCCGGCCAGTCGAATTGACATAACCAGTCAATCGTTTCAGAAGGCGCAGTAACAGCTTTGCCGAATCGAGCGTTGAATCGTTGCAGAAAGTGTTCGACCAGCAGCGGAATGTCTTCTTTGCGTTCGCGCAATGGCGGCAGTTCCAGGTTAATGACGCTCAAACGATAGAGCAGGTCTCGGCGAAAATCTTCCGCACTAAATAAATCCTGCACGCGACGATTGGTGGCAGCCACGATGCGAACGTCTACTCGGCGAGATTCCGGCGCGCCGACCGGACGAACTTCCTGTTCCTGAATCACACGCAGCAGTTTGACCTGAAAGGCCGGTGACGTTTCGGAAATTTCGTCCAGAAAGATCGTGCCGCCGGTCGCTGTTTCAAAAATGCCTCGATGATTGGCCATCGCTCCGGTGAACGATCCGCGCACGTGGCCGAAGAGTTCCGATTCCAGCAAAGTTTCGGTGAAGGCTCCGCAATTGACGGGAATGAACGGGCGTTTGGATCGAGGGCTGTTGTCGTGCAACGCGCGCGCAACCAGTTCTTTGCCGGTTCCGCTTTCGCCGCTGATCAGAACTGTCGAATCTGTGGCGGCAACGCGAGCAATGGCTCTGTACACGGCGACCATCGCCGAACTGCGACCGACTATGGATGGCGAGGTTGTCGTTTTGGCCGGATGATTATTGTGACCGTTGCGCTGTTGTTTTCGCCATTCCAGCGCGCGACGAAGCGCCGATTTCAATTCTTCGGCGCGAAACGGTTTGCCAATGTAATCGAAAGCTTCGGCTTGAACGGCTTCGGCGGCGGATTCCATCGAACCGTGAGCCGTGACCATAATCACCGGCAAGGTTTCGCTGCGGCTGCGAATTTCGCGCAAAACGTCAAGGCCGGAAACATCGCCAAGCATCAAATCCAACAGCACCACATCGCAATTCTGCTCGCCACAAACCGCCAAAGCCTCACTGCCGCTGTTGACCAATTGCGCCGTCAATCCTTCCAGTTCGACCAGACTTTGAGCGACCAGCCCGAATTCAGGATCGTCGTCAACAATCAAAACTCTTCCACGAAGGCTCATTCCCAGCACTCCTATTCGTTCATCCGTCAAACAATCTTCACGGAAACCTGCAAATCACCGTCCAAACTCCGCCGCTTACGGGTCAACTCGATTACCGGCCAAATCGAGACGCAGAAATTGTCCAGCCCTGTGTTTCCTGCCGCTTACGATCATTTGCCGAAATCGTGGCTTTTGATGCTTTGAGTCTCATGTTCCGGTGACAGCTTGAACCGAAACGAACTGTGCCACAGCGCCTCGAACGCCGCAACGAAAAGAGTCAACAACGGTTTCAACAAACCGGCCAACTTGCTGAAATTTGGGATTGCCTGATTGGAATGCGCTTTGCTCTGAAAATGACTTGCGGCGCATTGATCGAATCCGTTCAAGGATTCAATCAGCAGGCGCTACTGAATCTGAGCTGGCATCCGGGACGACGTAAGCTTGGAAAAAGTAGCGCCTGTTTTCTTTTTTTGGCCACAGAAAACGAAAGCAGGGAAAAACCGATACGGCTTTTCCCTGCTTCGAACTTGCCTCGGTGTAAATCGAAGCCGAATTTTTGGTTTGATTACTGCTCGACAATGCGGCGTGTGCCGAACCGTTCCAGACTGGGTTTGTCTGGATCAACCAAACCTTGACGATGATCGCGGATTTCGCGTCCGGGAACTTTGAACAAGGATTCAAAGCCCGATTTGAAAGCAGCGATAGGATCATCAGCCAGACTGGCTAGTTTCTGAACCTGAATCGAATAATCCCCAGTGATGTTCGGATCGAGCGGCGTGGCGATGGCAATATAAATGCCCGTTGACGTTAGACGATATGTGACTTGAGCGTTTCTACCTCCGCCAGTGTTGTCGTCCTGAGCCAGACGCGGATCGCCGGAATTGCTGTGCAACAACAGGAACGAATCCAAAACCGGAGCATTCATATTGACCCGCACGTTGTCGTTCTGAACTCCGTTGAACCAATACAAATCCAGATAGGTTCCGGCAGAAGTCTGCAAGTCCGCAGTGGTAATGCTGCCATTGATCGTCTGGCCGTAGTTTATCTGCGTGGCGACGTTATTGAGCAGCTTCAAGGTGTAATTGCCCAACCCGTTCGGTTCCAAATCAGAAGTTGTAGCGAAAATGGCGTAACTGCCAGGATTCGGAATCACCGTCATCAACATCGCGTTGTTGTTATTGGCCGTAGGTGAACTGCCATAATTTCCCGATTGATCGTCAGCAGCAATCAAACTCAACGTCCCACTGGCATTGTTGTACAACAAAACAGCAGCATCGAAATTCGTCGAGCGCAGATCAACGGCGATGGTCGTATTCGCAGCCGTCGTCGTGAAGCTGTACGCATCGAAGAAAAACGTGCTGCCCGCCGAACCGGCCTGCACCTGATCGTCTGCGGTCAATGCTCCTGAAACCGTCTGGCCAAACGTAATGGCCTGAGCGCGAACCGGCGGAACCGTTCCGGCAAGTTTGATTGTTACTGTGTTTGATGTGCGGCTGTTCGCCGTCAGTCTTACGTTGACGCTGCCAAGCCCGGCCAGTTCGGGCGGGATGACGACGTTCACTTGATCCAGTCCGATAAAACCCGGAGCAGGTCCGGCATACAGCACTGTCGCCGGAACACCTTGAATGCGGCAGGTGACGGATTCGGCAACGCCGTTGCCGTCAGTTGGATTTGTTGCAGGAGTGTTGCGAATGCCCGTCACATACAACACCAGAACATTGGGCATGTCTTTCGTTCCCGCGCTGACATCGCGTTCGGTTCCATCCGGGTTGTAAGTATTGATGAGCGGCCCGCCGTTGCTGGTCTGAGCCGCAGCGGCCCCTGTTCCGGTTGCTCTGGCCGAAAAAATTCCAGGCGCGGAACGCACGACCGTCACAGTTCCGGTGGTCGTGGTGTTGTTGGAATTGGTGACAGTCATCGTCACACTGGCTCCATCGGCAACGGTGGCGGGAATCGCCAGATTGATCTGCGAAGGCGCGACAAAAAACAATCCGCAATCGGTGGTTCCAATGCGAACGCGAACTCCGCCGAGCGTGGTCGGCAGCGGCGTTGAATTGGCAATGTATACCTGATTGTTTTGTGTAGTGAACGTGCCGAACGCGGCCACAATCGTGTCGGGAGTGATTACTTTGTCAGTCGCAAAGCTGGCGGCATTGACTGCCGAAACCTGTGCCTGTGCCGTAAAGGCCGAACCTGCAATCGCAATCAGCAAAGTGGCAAACATTGCCCGAATGAAATTCGAGCAAAATGGTGTTGGAATCATCTTCATGGTCTTCTCCTAAATGGAAGTCTGGATAATCGAAATCCGTCGCGGGAAGCGGTGCTCAGTCAGATTTCCGCCCGCGAGTTCAAAGGCGATGGTTCAAGCTCTGGGAATTAAGGGGGCGGTGATTGATTTTTACTCGGCAGTCAATCTATCCGGCTCGGCTATTCGCGTCAAGCCGGATTTTTGCCGGTTTTGAACCGCAGAAACTCCGCCCGTAATGCCTGCCGTTAGACTCGCAGGCCAATGGTTCAGCCGACTTTTTTCGCTCAACAATCAAGACAGTCTATTTCAAGGACAAAAATCAAAGTATGCTCTGCCAGGTTATGTCACAGGCGGAAAACCAACTCGGCAAGCATTTGCCGAGCAATTAACGAGACTCTCACTTTACAAAAATTATGATTCGGAAATTCCTTTTAGTTTTTCTTGCGCTGTCAATGTTGACCGCGACCAGATTGGCCGGACTGCAAACCAGCCATGGTTCGCGCGAAGTCACCATTCTGTTCACCAACGATTTTCACAGCGCCTTTGACCCGATTCCGGCGTATTGGCTGCCCGGTTCACCCAAACTCGGCGGAGCCGCGCATCTATCCACGCTGGTCAATCAGATTCGCCAGCGTGAACAAACCGTGTTTTTGTTCGACGCGGGCGATATGTTCACCGGGCAGCTTTCGTTTCTGACCAAAGGCGAAGCTTTAATGGAAATGATGGCGGCGATGCGTTACGACGCAATGGGCATTGGCAATCATGAATTCGATTACGGCGCGGACAATTTTGAAAAACAGATGTATCGCGTTTCGTTCCCTGTGCTGGGCGCAAACATCTTTTACAAGGGAACCAAACACCGGTTCAGCCGCCCATGGACGATTCTGGAAAAGAACGGCGTGCGGGTGGGAGTCATAGGCATCATCGGCGATGACGCGCGCAGCGTGGCTTTACCATCGGGCATCACGCAACTGGAATTTCCCGATCCGATTCCCATCGTCGCCGAAGCCGTCAAGGAACTGCGTCCGCAAGTGGATTTGATCGTCGTGCTGGCGCATCAAGGCAAAACCGGCCCGATGCAAACCGATGCCGAAAACCGGCCCGAAGTGCAGCGCGATTTCGACGCCGACATCAAATTGTGCGGCGAAGTTCCCGGCATTGATGTGTTCATCGGCGGTCATCCTCATCGCGGCATCGAACCGATGTACGTTCATCCGAAAACCGGCACGATCATAGGCCAGACTTACGGTTACGGAACTCGGCTGGGTTATCTGAAACTGAGCCTGAAAGATAAAAAAGTCGTTTCGCGTCAGGGTGAATTGCTGAAAGTCTGGAGCGATCAATTGCCGCCTGATCCATTGGTTGCGGCGAAACTTGCCCAGTATAAAAAGCTGGTCGCTCCGCAGATTGGTGAAATCGTAGGCAAAGCTCGGCGACGATTGGTGCGCGATTACAATTCGGAATCTTCGCTGGGCAGTTTTGTCGCCGATGTGATTCGCATCAAAGGCAAAGCCGATGTCGGCCTGACCAACGCTGGCGGTTTGCGCGCCGACCTGCCCGAAGGCGACATCAGCAAAGGCAACGTGCTGGACGCACTGCCGTTCGTCAATTCGCTGGCAACGTTTGAAATGACCGGCGCGCAACTCCGCGAAGTGCTGGAACAGGGCTTCACGTTGGAGCGAGGAATGATTCAGGTGTCAGGTTTGACGGCGGTTTACGATTTGAAACGGCCTCGCGGTCGGCGAATGGTGGAAACGAAAATCGGCGATCAGCCATTGAACGACAAGAAGCTATATCGAGTCGCCACCAACAGTTTTCTGGGACAAGGCGGCGATTTGTATCAAACCTTTTTGAAAGCCAGGCCGCTGGGCAACGGCCCGCTGATTTCCGAATCGGTGATGGAGTATCTGCGCGAACAGCGAGAAGTGGATTGGCCGAAAATGGGCAGGCTGATTCCGCAAAAGTAAGGCTCAACAATAAAGGCGACCGAGTTTGAATCGGTCGCCTTTATTGTTTCGGATTGTACCGCCACTTATTTGATCGAAGCTTGCGGCGTCGGTTTGATTTCGATGCTGTTGCTGGTCAGCGTGGTGGACATCACGCGCTGTAATTCGGCAACGGCTTTGTTGTAATCGGCCAGCGCGCGCAGTTCCGAACCACGAGCGATTGCCAGATCGGTTTGACGCTGTAAAACAAAGAAGGTGATGGAAAGTCCGGCGGCGAATTTCTTCTCTTCGCCTTCCAGTTGTTGTTCCGCGTATTCGCGCGCAGCGCGCGAAGTTTCGATTCGCATTTTCGCTGTTTCCAGCGATTGCACTGCGTTGCGAACTTCGACTTCGATACTTTGAACCATGCGGCGATTCTGCAAATCAATCTGTTTGGTCTGTTCGATGGCGCGTCCCAAATTGGCTTTGGCAACGTGGTTGCGCCAAGGAATCTGGATATTCACGCCAAACGACCAACTACGGAAATCGTTTTTGAACAAATTGCCAATCGAGTTGAAATAACCGCCCAACAGGTCGGCGGGTAAACAACCTGACGGCGGCGGCGCTTGTCCGTCAACGCAGGCCGGAACTGTCAGGGCCAACGGGTTTTGTGAATTGCGTTGACCGGAAACACCGTTCAGGTTGTAGCTGGCGGTAAAATCAATTTGCGGTTTGGCTTGGTTGCGGAAGAAATCCACGTTGATCTGGTTGATTTCTTTTTGCACGGCGAACTGTTTCAGTTCGGGGCGATTTTCAGACGCAAGTTTCAGCGCATCGTTGAGCGGAATGACCACCGGTTTTACGTCGAATGATTCAACCGGAATGATCTGCGCTCCCCACATATCGTCGCCAGAAGTGCCGATTGTCAAAGATTTCAGGGCGTTTTCGGCTTGCGCGATGGAGTTCATCGCCACGAAAACTTGCTGACGGCGAGATTCGAGCGTCGCTTTGGATTGAACGACTTCAATCGGAGCCAGCGTTCCGACTTCCACCTGACGTTCGTTGTTGCTTAGTTGGGTTTCAGCCAGTTTGACCGAATCGCGCTGAATCTCTTCGTCCTTGATGGCGAAAGCCAGGTCCCAGTAAGCCTGCTGCACACGCGAAATGATTTCGATCGCGCGCTGACGGAAAGTGGCATCGTTCAAATCCAGAGTCTTTTTGGCAATCTTGATTTGACGACGGTTCGAGTCAATTTTGTAACCGCGAAACAACGGTTGCGTGAAGCTGAAGTTCAGTTGTGGGTTGTATTGCGGCGAAAACGTTCCAAAGTTGTTCGTCTGGCGCGTATTGTTGAAGTTGACCGAATAATTTCCGCCGCCATTTTCGAGCAGTTTCGATACGCCCGCGTTGTAGGTCAGAGTTTTTTGCGAAGTCGTGGTTGCCGTCGTACCGCTAAACAACCTAGTGTTTGCTGACGTAAACCCACCATAGGAAAACGTTCCGTTGGTAGTGACATCGTAAACGCCCTCAGCGGCGAATAAATCGTACTGAGCCAGTCGCGTGTTTTCGCGTTCCAGTTCAATGTCTATGTTTTTTTCGAGCGCGGCCAGAATCGCATCGCGCAACGTCCAGCGAACGACTTTGCCGGGTTCCAACCCAACAGTGCGCTGCGGAATCTGCCGCACAGACGGTTGCTGAGCCTGTTTGGGCTGAACTTGATCCTGACCGAATGCCAGCGTTGACAACATCATCGCGCAACACACGATCAGGGCAATGCCTGCCAACTGACGGGATAGAGCTTGAAAGCTTTTCGTAGTCATCTTCCTCATTCTCCGAGTTGAATTGCTTTGAAAACAGAGTGTTTTCGGGTAACTAATCGCAACTGTTTACGAACTGATTTCAGTAGCGGTTGCAAGAAAATTGGATTCGGCGGAGTCAGGATATAGAAGCTAGGATTTAGGAGTTAGCGTTAGTGCGCTCACTCACTACTCAGCCCTAAATCCTAACTCCTGTAGTCTGCATTGATCCGAATGTAACCTTCGGTCATATCGCACGTCCATTCGGTGATTTCGGCTTCGCCCTGACGAAGATCAATGGTGATGGTCACTTCGTCGCGTTTCAGAATTTCCAGCGCGTGATATTCGCTGAACGGCACTCCGCGTCCGTTTCGCGCAACGACCAACTTTCCAATTTTGACTTCGACTTTGGAAACATCGAACTTCGCGCCGCTGCGTCCGGCGGCAGCCAGAATCCGCCCCCAATTGGCGTCGGCTCCGGCCAAAGCAGTCTTGACGAGCGGACTTGTGGCGACGGTCACAGCTATTTTTTCGGCGTCGCGCTCGGTTGGCGCTCGTCGAACGTGAATCGTCACCAGTTTCGTAGCGCCTTCGCCATCGCGGGCGACTTCTTTCGCCAAATCGCAGCAAACTTCGGTCAAGGCTTTGGTGAAAGCGTCAAAGTCTTCGCCTGATGCTTTGGCAATCGGCGGATTCTCTGCTGCGCCATTGGCCAGCGCCATCAAAGTGTCGTTGGTGGAGGTGTCGCCATCCACCGAAACGCGGTTGAATGTCAGATTGACCACCTGTTTCAAAGAAGCCTGAAGCGCCACTTTCGTAATCGCTGCATCGGTCGTCACAAACGACAACAACGTGGCCATATTGGGATGAATCATCCCGGAGCCTTTGGCGACTCCGGCAATCGTCACGGTTTTGCCGCCGAGTTTGACCTTGCGACTCGCGCGTTTCGGGCGGGTGTCGGTGGTCATAATAGCTTCGGCGACTTTCCATCCTCGTTCGCGCGAAAGCTCTGCGGTGGCGGAACGCACGCCAGATTCGACTTTCGTCATATCCAGCCGCTGACCGATGACTCCGGTTGAAGCAACAAAAACTTCGCGGTCATCGCAGTTGAAGTATTCGGCAACCAGCGACACGGTTTGCCGCGCGTCATTCAGCCCTTCTTCGCCTGTGCAGGCATTCGCGCCACCGGAATTGACGACAATCGCTCGATGCGTACGGTTTCGCAGATGTTCACGCGACAGCAGCACCGGCGCAGCGGCAACCAGATTCTGCGTAAAGACCGCCGCTGCAACCGCCGGTCGTTCGGAAAAGATGATTGCCAAATCTTCTCCACCACGTTTTTTCAAACCACTGGCCGCCGTTCCGGCCAGAAATCCTTTAGGCAAAGCGACCGAAAAATCCGTTCGTTTGCCACTGGGGCTACTTTCCTGTTTTTTGCTACTCATTTTTCAAAAGAACGAAGCCAGCGGTAAAAGCATTAACAAACTGCCTGACTTTCTCTTAGGTCTTCGTCGCAGAGCGACGGTTGAATTTAGCCCGGCGTTTCAACGCCGGGTTAGCAGAGAAGAATTTCGCGTCGCGTGAGCGACGCCTGAATTCAACTGTCGCTGACGCGACAAAATAAAACTCTTACACTGCTACCGTGGGTTGAAAACCCACGGCTAAATTCAATCACCGCTAACGCGGTGAAGACGCTACTTACCGCTTAGCTGCCGTTCAACTTTCCTTTCCAAGTTATGTGCCAACGAATCGGCTATAAAAACCTTGAACTTACCGCCTCTAAACCAACAATGGCTGTCCGCTTTTGGAATTGCTCAGTTCGGAACCGGGCATATATGTTCAATGCTATCGCTTTTCGATCCGAACAACGGGAATGTTGACCTGACTGACATCGAACGGTTCAGGGTGAACGCCTTCGACCAAATCGAGCACCATCGCCACTTCATCGCAGCAGTTGAACTTCGGGCAATTGATGCAATCCATCCAGGTTTTGCGGGGCATGGATTCGTGCGGAACGATGCGAAATCCCAGCTTGGCGAAAAAATCCGTCACGTAAGTGAACGCATACACCTGCACCAAGCCATGTTCGCGCGCTTCGGCAATGTTGGCTTCGACCAGTTTGCGACCGATGCCGCGTTTGCCCGCCGATTCGTCCACTGCCAGCGAACGAACTTCGGCCATATCGCCCCAGGTGAAATGCAGCCCCGAACAACCAACGACTTTGCCATCGAGTTCCGCCACATGAAAGTCGCGGATGTTTTCGTAAATGCTCAACATCGTGCGCGGCAACATTTGTTCTTGCTTGGCGTACCGATTGACCAATTCGTGAATGCGAATGGCGTCTGCTGTTTTGGCTTTGCGTATTTCCATCTTTCTATATCAGACAGGATTTACAAGATAAACAGGATTTGGCCTGGCCTTCCGGTTCATCCTGTAAATCTTGTCAATCCTGTCGAAGAAGTTTTGCCTCTTCAGCCAGAACCTCGCCCAGCGCCGTGACCAGCGCAGTGATTTCGGCTTTTTTGATGATGTACGGCGGCAAAAAACGTAGCACGGTGTCGTGAGTGCAGTTCATCAAAAAGCCTCGTTCCAGCATTTTGGCAACAACGTTTTTTCCGCTGAAAGTCAGTTCCGCGGCAACCATCAAACCCATTCCGCGAACTTCCTGAATCGCGCCGGGCACGTCGCGCTGCAATCGGCGAAGCTTTTTGCGGAAAAATGTGCCGACTTCCATCACGCGCTGCATCAGGTTTTCTTCGTCCAGCATTTGCAGAAATTCCAGGCTCAATCGGCAAGCCAGCGGCCCGCCGCCAAACGTCGTGCCGTGGTCTCCGGCTTTCAAACCTTCGACAAATTTTTCGGCAACCAAAAACGCTCCGAGAGGAACGCCCAAACCCAGCGGTTTGGCGACGCAAAGCACGTCCGGTTTGACCGAAGTGTTTTCAAACGCGAACAACTTCCCTGTCCGGCCAAGCCCACATTGCACTTCGTCCAGCACCAGCAACGCGCCGGTTTCGTCGCAACGCTGGCGAACGACTTTCAGGAATTCGTCGCTGACGGCCACGATGCCGCTTTCGCCCTGAATGGTTTCGACGAAGACAGCGGCAGTGCGTTCGGTGATGGCCGCGCGCGCTTCGGCAAAGTTGTCGGCGCAATTGTTCGGATCAATGAAATGCACGCCGGGAATCAGCGGCTCGAAGGGCGTGCGGTATTTTTCCTGCCCGGTGATCGAAAGCGCGCCGAGCGTTCGTCCGTGAAAGGAATTGGTCAAGGCGACAAATTCGGTCTGTTCGATACGACCTTGCCGATGATGAAACCCGCGCGCCAATTTCAAAGCGCCTTCGTTGGCTTCGGTTCCGGTATTGCAGAAAAAGACGCGCGCCATTCCGGAGGCTTTGGCCAGTTTTTCGGCAAGCTGTCCCTGAAACGGGTGGTAATACAAATTCGACGTGTGCAGCAAATCGCCATGTTCGCGCAGCACGCGGCGCACACGCGGATGATCGTACCCAAGGACGTTGACGCCAATACCGGAAATGAAATCCAGATAGGCTCTGCCGTTGGCGTCGTAAATCGTCGAACCTTTGGCGCGCACCAGCATCACAGGATTGCGCGCGTAGGTTTGCATCAAAAACTGAGATTCCAGGTCTTGCGCCTGCTCAAGCGTAAACGTTGGGGCTTGATTCTGTTCGTTCAATTCCTTCTCCGGTTTTGTGGTCTTTCGAGATGATTTCTTTTGTGCTTTTCCGGCAGTCGCCGCCACAGCAGCCGGTTTACTCACCTGCCGGCCATTGCGCGAAGCAGCGTCCGCCGCATCGTGGTTGTAAACGTACATCCAGCAAGTTCGATTTCCACCACTGGCCAGTTTGACTTCGGTTTTGACGCGGCAAAACAAACTGGTGTCTGCTTCATCCGGGTCAAAGCCTTCGTATTCGTCCAACTCGGCCATCATTGCCGGATCGTTCGGCAGTTCGAAAACTTCACCGACAATACGCGAAGAAGTGTTCGCGTCCAGCACCGCTCCGGTGTAATCGCCCAAATCCACAAGCTGACCCAACACCGTCGCCGAACCGGCGGGTTTCCAGCGCCCGACGATACTTTTCATTTCTGGCGGAGCCATCGCAGGCCGCAGAGTCCCGTACACAAAGATGAATTCGCTCATCGGCTAAATCCGTTTCTCCTGCTTGCAAACGTTAAAATCGGAATTAGCCATTAGCCATTACGCATTGCCAATTATATCCTCAGGGTAGAAGCATCCTTACCTGTCGGTTAATGGGCAATGGCAAATGGGTAATGGTCAATCGCTTTTATTTGGCATGAATCGTGGTACCGAGCGGTTCGCCGTTTTGCAACACGCGCGTCAAGACGTTTTCTTCGGCTGCGCCAACAATGAGGATGCGCCTGACTCCGACTTCCAGACCCTCAGTACAAGCGCGAAGCTTCGGACGCATCCCGCCTGAAGCTACTCCGCTGGCCATCAATTCGTTGATTCCGACGCGATTGAGTTGCGCGATTTGCTTCCCTTCACCATCCAGCACTCCGCCGACATCTGTGACGAAAACCAGCGTTTCCGCCTGGCATCCGGCAGCCACCGATGCCGCCATTTGATCGCCGTTGACGTTGTAATACTCCTTATCAGTTTCGCCCATCGCCAGACAGGTGACAGCAGGCATAACTCCCGCGCCGAGCATCGCGTCAATCAGCGTCGAATTCGTTTTAACGATGCGCCCGACAAACCCCAAATCGGTTCCGTCTTCGGCATTCATCTTTTCAGCCAAAAAGCTCTGGCCGTCGCCGCCTGCGATGCTGGCCGCGTTGATGCCAACGCGAGCAAGTTCGGCGACCAAATCTTTGCCAACCTGACCGGCCAAAACCATTTGCACGACGTTGCGCGCAGCGGCGTCAGTAATTCGCAAACCATCGTGAAAACGCGATTCGACGCCGAGTTTCGTCAGCAACGCGGCAATCTGTTTGCCTCCGCCGTGAACCAGAATCAATTCGTCGCCTGCGCGATGAAGTTCGGCGATTTGCGCGACGAGTTTTTGCCGAAGCTCGGCGTTAATCAGAATGCTGCCGCCGAGCTTGATGACTGTTCTTTTCATCGTAACCCCGCTCCTTCGTCAAAGCCGAACGCCAAGTTGGCGTTTTGCAAAGCCTGGCTGGCCGCGCCTTTCAGCAAATTGTCTTCGGCGGAAACTACGATCAATTGGCCTGTCGCGTCATCCACCGCGCAGCCAATGTCGCAGTACGGCGTGTTGGCGACGAACTTGATTTCGGGAAGCTGCGATTCGGCAAAGACGCGAACGAACGGCGAAGCTTCAAACGTCTTTTGCCAAACGTTCAGCACATCGGCACGAGTCACGCCAGTGTTCAGTCGAGCGTAGATCGTCGAAAGAATGCCTCGATTGATGGGCAGCAAATGCGGCGTGAAGATCAGCGCGGTTGGCGAGTTTTCGATTCCCAACGCCTGAGCAATTTCCGGCGTGTGACGATGTTTGAAGACGTTGTATGACTTGAAGCTTTCGCTGACTTCGACAAAGTGCGTGGTCGCGGTCGGCGATTTTCCGGCTCCGGTGACGCCGGATTTTGAATCGCTGATGATCGTCTGGCTGCGGTCAATCATTCCGGCATCCAGCAACGGTTTCATCGGCACAATCACCGTCGTCGGGTAACAACCGGGATTGGCGATCAGTTTCGCGCCGGGCAATTCGGCACGGACGAATTCCGTCAAACCGTAAACAGCCTTCGCTAACAAATCAGGCCGTGTGTGTTCAAAGCCGTAATACTTTGTGTAAAGCGCAGCATCTTTCAGCCGAAACGCTCCGCTTAGATCAACGACCGTCGCGCCACTTTCGAGCAACGCGGGCGTGACTTCGTGCGAAAACTCGTTCGGCGTTCCCAAGAAAATAACTTGCGCGTCCAGCTTGGCAATGGCGGCTTCGTCAAACGGCTGGCAGTTGAGTTTTGTCAGGCCGGTCAGTTGTGGATGAATTGTCGTCAACGGCGTGATTTCGCCGGAACGCGAAGCAAAGGCTCCGACCAATTCCATCTGCGGATGGTTCAGCAAATACTTGATCAGGTCGCGCCCGGAATAGCCTGTCGCCCCAGCGACAACGGCGCGCACTCGATTGGACATCGTTGCTCCTTGAAATCAGTTGTAAGTCTGTCTGAAAAAAGAAGCGCGAAGTGTACACGAATGGTGGGACTGCTCAAAGAGAGGAAACGATCGGATTTGGCAATAGGAACTTGAATGCGCTGATTGATGAGACTTATTTCCAGTCCAACGCACTCAACACGTTGGAATAGTCGTCCGTCCAGACAGGTTTCGATTGGCGTTCCGGTTTTTGCCAGTGTGGGTTGGTCAGCAATGCGCCGAGGTCATGTTCGCTGCGAGCGGCAACAGCCCAGACCGAAGGATCAAGGCCGTCTCCGCCACTGGCGAGTTGCGCTCGCAAATCGTGAGAGACTTCCAGGCAAACCAGGTTCGCGCTGCCAGCCAGTTCGGCGATGACCGGGCGAAGGTTCAGATATTTGTTGGAAATGTGAAACAGCAAGCGCCCGCCCGGCGCCAGTTTCGACAAATACAGATAAATCGCTTCTTTGGTCAGCAAGTGTGTGGGAATGGCATCGGAACTGAACGCATCCAGAACGATCAAGCTGTAATGACTGTCAGGCGCACGTTGCAACTGCAATCGCGCGTCACCAAGCACCGTGTTGACGGTTCCGCCGGCGCAATTCAGGTAGCTGAAAAACAGTTCGTTTTGAGCGATGGCCAGCACCGTCGGGTCAATTTCGTAAAACGTCCAGCTCTGTCCGGGCTTGGCGTAACTGGCCATCGCGCCGGTTCCCAATCCGACGACGGCGATGTTCGCCGCGTTGGGTGACGAAACAAATGCCGACAGGGCTTCTCCGAGCGGGCCTTTTCGATGGTAATACGACAGCGGTTCGCAACGGCGATCCGCATCCAGGTATTGCCGCCCGTGTTTGGTGTTGCCGTGAAAGAATTGGGTCAATTCGCCGTCCACGCTGCGCGACACTCGCAAAATTCCAAAAAAGCTCCGGCTGGTCGTCAGAATTTCGCCGTGATGCAATTGCAGACTGAAACTCAAACTGAGCATGATCGCGCCCAGCGACAACGCAAAACGAACCGGTTGCCGCATGAAGGTGTAGCCAATCGCCGAAGGCAAAAACAACGAACATGCCAGCGCCTGCACCTGATTCAATCCCCACTTGATCGGCACAATCGCCAACACGACTGTCAAAGCTCCAATGCCGATCGGCCAGGCCAGATCAGACCAATTCGTTTTATTTGCCGAATTCGCCAAGCGGGGTCTCAACAACAACGCCAACACGATGGCAATCGGATATTCGGCCACCGAATTAAACACCACCGGCGCAATCAAACTGTTGAACACTCCGCCCAGCATGCCGCCGACCGAAAGCCATAGATAAAACTCCGTCAGCCGCGAAGCCGGAGGGCGGTCGTTCGCCAATCGGCTGTGGCAAACAAATGCCGCTACGAAAAAAAACAACAGATGAAAGAAAAACGCCGCCCACGTTGGCGGAGTCCATCCGCTGAAAATCAGCAGCACCAGAGCAATCGCCAGCAACGGCATCCATTTGACCATCGTAGCCAGCGGCAACAATGGCTTTCGCGCAAAGGCCAAAATGAAAGTCAGCAGGTACAACGCCAGCGGCAACACCCACAGCAGCGGAACCGGCGTAATGTCCGTCGAAAGATAAGTCGTCGCGCCCAGCATCAAACTGGACGGCACAAACGCCAACAACACCCAAAGCAGTTTTCGTTTCCAGGTAATCGGCGCTGGCGAATTTGTCGGCGATGATTCGTTGATGAATTCGTCTGGCTGCGGCGAAGTTCCGGCTTTCCAGCGCACAACCGCGCAAAGCGCAATCAGCGCCATCAACGCGCCATAGCCAATCGCCCACCAACGGCTTTGCTGGCTTAAACCCAAACTCGGTTCGACCAGCAACGGATACCCCAACAGCGCGGCCAGGCTGCCCAGATTGCTGGCGCTGTACAAAAAGTAAGGGTCTTTTGCTGCGCTATGGCCGGTGGTCGAAAACCATTGCTGCAACAATGGTCCTCCGGTCGAAAGCATCAAAAACGGCAAGCCAACCATCAGCAGCAACGATTTCAACAACCAGATGACGGGTATTGTTTGTCCGTTCAACGATTGCACGGAGCTTTCGGAAACTTCGAGCGGAAAGGCCATCGCCGCCAAAGCCAGCAAGCTGCAATGCAAAATGGTTTGTGTGCGAACCGTCAATCGCGTGGTGATGAAATGCGCGTAAGCGTATCCGGCCAGCAGCAAGCTTTGAAAAAACACCATGCACGTGTTCCAAACGGCAGGCGTCCCGCCCAAATACGGCAACAGCATTCGCGCGATGATCGGTTGCAGCAAAAACAGCAACAACGCATTGAGCAACAACGCCACGGCAAACAACGCACCGATGCTCGAATCCCGACTGGCTGAAATCATCCTTAAACGCATCTCCGTACCGTCACTTCTTTAGAAAGCTGTCCATCAATTGCAGAGCCGCTGGCCCCAAAATCACGATGAACAAGGTTGGAAACAAAAACACCGCCAGCGGAAACAGCAATTTGACGGCGGCTTTTTGGGCAGCTTGTTCGGCGCGTTGGCGACGTTTGGTTCTGAGCGATTCGGAATACACGCGAATGGCGCGGGTGATCGAAGACCCAAAGCGATCCGCCTGAATCAACATCGCGCACAATCCGCGCAGGTCTTCGACGCCTGTGCGTTCGGCCAGATTTCGCAGAGCTTCTTCGCGGTCGCGCCCGACGCGAATTTCCAGGTTGACCAGTTCGAACTCCTTGCTGATGTCCGGGTACACATCGCGCATTTCGTCGCTGACCCGCACCATCGCGGCGTTGACGCCCAATCCGGCTTCGACCGAAACGACCATCAAATCCAGCGCATCGGCCAATCCCCATTGCAATCGTTGCTGGCGGCTTTTGGTCAGGTTATCCAGCGTGACGCGCGGAGCCAGAAAACCTACACCAACCGACAACACAATCCACATCAGCGAATCGTTTAACGGACGCGCAGACGCCACAATGACCAACACAGTGATCAGAGGAATACCGAGCAGTGAAATCAACTGAATGGCTCGATATACCAACGGGGCGTTGGGCGAACGAAAGCCCGCGTGCATCAATTTCTTTTGCAGCTTTTTGGCTTCGCTGGCCGAAGGCGGAACCAACCGGTTGACCGGTTCGACGACGTGTTCGACCAATCGTTCGGTGATGGTTTCGGTGACTTGCGGTTCGATGCCGGCCTGTTCGTTTCGCAATTGCTCAAGCCGTTCGCTGGCGGCGCTGGGCTGGCGAAAGAAAAACCAGTAACAGCCAAAGGCGCTGAAAACGATAAATCCGAAAATCGAAAATGGAATGATGATTGGCATGGCTTTACTCAAATCAAATCTTGATTCGCAGGATTTTGCGAACCAGCAAGGTTCCCGCGAGTTGCATTCCGGCGGCCAGCGCCACCAATTGATGCCCGCGCGGATCGTTCCACAGAATGCTCATGTATTCGGGGTTGATATAAGTCGTAAACGCTGCGACGCACATCGGAATCCCGCACAGCACGTACGCTGACCAGCGCGATTGCGTGGTCAACGTTTTCAGGTCTTCCAGAATGCGAAAGCGTTCGCGGATGGTGAATGATACTTTTTCCAGAATTTCACTGAGGTTTCCGCCGGTTTCGCGTTGGATCATGATCGCAGTCACGCACAACCGTAGGTCCATCAACGGAATTCGCTCGGACAGATTCCCCAGCGCCAGCTTGGCCGACAAACCAAGATTTTGCTCTTCGTACGTTTGCCGAAACTCTTTGGAAACCGGATCAGGCATTTCGCTCGCCACCAGATTCAACGATTCCGAAAACGCATGCCCAGCGGCCAGCGCGCGGCTCATCAAATCCAGAGCGGCAGGCAAGTCGGCCAGAAATTGATGCAATCGTTTTTGCCGTTTCCAAATGACGTGCGCGAACGGCACGATTGCCGCAATGGTTCCGGCGACAAAAATAATCAGGAGATTGATCGTCACCATCGAAGCCGCCATCACTGCCATCAATCCGGCAAATGCCGAAAACATAAACAACCGCATGACGGTCAGATTCAAATCGGCTTGATCTATCAGCCGTTTGATCTGCATCACGCCCTGCACGCGCAACAGAATGCGGTTCATCAGCGGAATTTCGCTGAGCAGTTCTTCGCGCTTCAGCCGTAGTTGGTCTTCGTCAACGTGTGCGGAATACGCCAGCACCTGTTCGACGCGCTTTCGTATTTCGGCGCGCTGTTCGTTCTTTTTTTTCGTCGCTAGTAAGTAACCGGCGTAGGTGGCAAACAGGCAAAACAGAAAAACAAAAAAAGGTGTCATTGTGGTCTAGCTCCTTTCAAACATCAGGTGAACGACCAGCGTGGTCAGCAAAAAGAAAATTACAGATAGATAAAGCAACAAGATCAATGACGTAATCATGGTGTTCATATCTCCTTGAATGGTTTTGAAGTGCGGCGAGTCAACGCCGCTTTTTCGTCCCGGTAAAACCCACCGATGCCAGATGGTCTTTCATCAAGAAATCCAAAACGGCGTCGAATCGCCGCACTCCAAAGTCAATCGCCGAACAACGTCGGCGGCAATTTCAAACCGCACACTTCCAATCGTTCGGCCAATTTCGGGCGAACCTCTGCCGTGCGGAACGAACCGATGACGCGCCCGTTTTCATCCACGCCGCGTCGTTCGTAACGGATCAATTCCTGCATGACGATTTCTTTGCGTTTGATGCCGACGATTTCCGACACCGAAGTGACGCGCCGCGTGCCGTCGCTCAAGCGGGCGACCTGAATCACCAGATTCACCGCCGAAGCGATTTGTTCGTTGATGGCTCCGGCGCTCAATCGCAATCCGGCCATCTGAATCATCGTGGCGATTCTGGTCAGCGCATCGCGCGGAGTGTTGGCGTGAATGGTCGTCAAGCTGCCGTCGTGGCCTGTGTTCATGGCTTGCAGCATGTCAATTGCTTCTTCGCCGCGAACTTCGCCGACGACGATGCGGTCGGGACGCATTCGCAGCGCGTTTTTGACCAGATCGCGCTGGGTGATTTCGCCGCGGTTTTCGATGTTGCGCGGGCGAGTTTCCATACGCAGCACGTGCGGCTGTTGCAGCAACAATTCGGCGGAATCTTCGATGGTGATGATGCGTTCGTCTTCGGGAATGTAAGCCGACAGCGCATTAAGCATCGTCGTTTTGCCCGCGCCGGTTCCGCCGGAAATCAGAATGTTCATTCGTGCGCGAACGCACATTCGCAACATTTCGGCGACTTCGGCGGTCAACGCGCCGATTTCGATCAGCTTGTGCATTCGCAAAGGCTCGGTTCCGAAACGACGAATCGAAAGCGCGGGGCCGTCCAGCGCGACAGGTGGAATCACGGCGTTGACGCGCGAACCGTCCGGCAAACGCGCGTCCACCATCGGCGAAGATTCGTCAATCCGACGACCGACCAGCGACACGATTCGCTCGATGACGCGCATGACGTGATCGTTGTCGTTGAATGTCACGCCGACTCGTTCCAGCTTGCCGCCGCGTTCGATGTAAATCTTGTACGGAGAATTGACCAGAATGTCCGAAACGGTCGGATCGGCCAGCAGAGTTTCCAGCGGCCCAAAGCCGAACAATTCGTGGCGAACTTCTTCGATCAACCGTTCACGTTCCAGATTCGACAGCGGCAGGTCTTCGTCAGCCAGCAATTCTTTGCCCAATCGCGCGACTTCGGCTTGGGTCTGTTGCGGCGTCAACAGATTCAACTTGGTCAAATCCATGCGCTCAATCAACATGCGATGCAGCCGCGATTTCAATTCCAGAAAATCCTGCTGATTGCCGGCGTCTACGGTTTCAACTTTGGCGCGCGCGGCTGCCGCGCCGTTCAACGCAGGGTCTCTGGTAAGTCGCTCGCTCAGTTTCAGGGTTCCGGGTTCCAGGTTTCGCATATTCGATTTCTATTTGGAGTGCGGTGACTCGACACCGCTTTCCGTTTTTCAAGGACAGCTTTCTTCTTCGAGCTAGGCACGCTTGCGAAAACAAAAGCTGCGTCCAGCCGCAGCACTCCATAGGTTTATCGGGGTTTGGCCGCGACAAGTTTGACGGGGCTGGGAGTTTCTTCGGCTGCCGGAGCTTTCAACGCGCCAGTGTTGCGATTGAAGATCACCGACAACAGATTGCGGCGCGTTGCCGGAGCCGTGCTTTCTTCGGGCGAACCGCATAGCGCGGCCAGGTGTTTGAATTCAGCGACGATGGGAGTTTGCGACGGCGTAGTCATCAACGGTCGCCCCATATTTATGGAATTGACCACTGTGCGGTAATCGTCAGAAAGAAAACAGGTGATGCGTTCGCCCAGAAAGCGTTCGATATGGCGCAATTCCAAATCGCTTTGCTTGCTCCAACGGTTCAGCACCAGACGGATTTTCTGTTTGTCGTATCCCAGCCGGTAAAAAATTGTGATGGCGCGTTGAGCCGCACGCGAAGCCAGAATATCCAGCGTCAACACCAGCAAGATGTCGTCGGCGTGATCCAGCGCGCCAATCGTCAGCGGGTCAAAGGTGTGCGGCAAATCCAGCACGACGTAATCGAACCGTGTTCGCAGTAAATCAATCGTTTCCAAAATCTGTTCGGGCTTCAGCCGGTCGGCTTCTTCAATGTCTTGCGGAGCGGCCAGAATCGAAAGCTTCGACGAATGCGGAATCAAGTAACCAGCCAGCATTTGATCGTCCAGCCGTTCGCGGTTTTCGACCAAATCAACAATCGAATACTTCGGCTTGACGCCAAAAAACAGGTCCAGGCTTCCGGCCTGCAAGTTCAAATCCACCAGCACAGTTGGCGCTCCCAGCGCGATGGCCAGGTTCGACGCAATGAACGAAGTTCCGCTGCCGCCTTTGTTGGAAAACACGGCAATCACTCGCCCACGCTTTTTTGCCGCTTGCGCCTCGCCGGTGCTGAGTTCGCCGACGCGATTCAGCACGGTTGTCAGTTCGTCGTGATTCACCGGCAATCGCAAAAACTCTTTCGATCCGGCGCGCAAACTGTCCAGAATTACATCCGGCGACGAATTCCTCGACGCGCAAATGGCAACGGTTTCAGGGCAGACGGAATTGATCTGTCGGCAGAGCATCAACCCGGCTTCGGCGTGTTGATCCAGCGAGATGATGACCGCAGAAGGTCGCCAATGAACGATTTCAGCGTAGGCGCGCTCCATCTGATCGCTGGCGGCGACCACTCGTAAATGCGGAACGTTTTTCAGCGCCTCGCGCAACTCGGCTTCGGTTTCGCGGCTGGCAAAAATGATGATGGATAACTGACGATTCATAGCTTTCTCAGAGATTTGGTACGGAACCTGGAGCGGTAGCGACTGGGTACCTTGCGAGACGCTCCTCACAAGAAAACGGGGCGCTACCGCTTCCCGTTCCATACCGACTGCCGACAAAGAAACCGGGCGCGACCGCTTCCCGTTCCGTACCGACTGCTTACATATTCCCCGGAATGTATCCGGCGCTTTCGCCTGTTAAGGTGGATTTGTAGCTAGGCATCGTGATGCCTCCGCCAAAAATCGGGACGTTGAAATTGAATACGTAGCCAGTGATTTCCACAGTCACGGTTCCCTGTTTCACACCGAAGCCGGTGTAGGTGACGTTCACATTGCTGGTCGTCATTCCGTACACCACCGGCGTAGCGCCTCCGCCGGGACTGGTCGTTCCGTACACCACCATGTTTTTGACGTTGGTCGTGTTTTGAGTGCTGACGGCGGCGTAGCGCGCACCTTTGCGAGCGGCTTCGGCCAGCGCGTTGTGCGTCCACAGCAACCGCCCGACTTCCAGCACGCCAAACACCACTGTCATCAACACCGAAGCGCCGATGACCATTTCCACCAACGAACTGCCACGCTCTGTGTTTAATTTCCTGTTTCGCTTCATCACTGTTCTGCCTTTCATCGCCAAACCAGATAGCGCATGGTCGTTTTCGGATTCGCGCCGACGTTTGCCCACGTTGCACCGCCAGCCAATTTGCTCAAGTCGAAAACCGGCGTGTAGTTGTATCCAGTGATTTGCACGGTAATCGTCGTCGGTATGACTCCGTTCCCTGTGTGCGAAATCTGGAAATTACTGGTCGAAAAGTTTTTCAACACTGCTGAGCCGCTGACGCAGGCTGTGGTGGTGCCACAAATCGCCAGGTTTTTCGCTTTGTTGACCTCATCATCGGTGTAAGGGTGCGACGAGATATGACGCGCAGCGACGCGAGTGGCTTTGGTCAATGTGATGTAGGTGTAAAAGTAGCTGCCGAACTCGGCAATCGCGGCAATCAGCAACAAAAAGATCGGCAACACGATGGCCAATTCCACCAATTGAGCGCCGCGTTCCATCGCTTGTCGCTGCCTGCCAAACCGAGTTGTTAGTTGTCGTTTCAACATCACAAACACCCTCACTTATAAAGAACCGCCACGGTCAGTTGCGGATTTCCTGCCGCTCCGCCGGGGTTGAATCCGCCATTGCCAAGCGTGACGCGGTCGCCGATGTATTCGGCGCGAATGTCTCCGCCGTTGCCGCCCGGAACCGGATTGCGAAGGAAGAAAGCCCCAACCGTGACCATACAGACATCATCGCGTCCGTTGTCGAACTGGCTCTTGTTGATGATCGGGACAAGAATGATGCGGCGATTTGGAATGCCCTGATTGGACGGCGCAACAATGTGCGCAGCATCCCCGCTGGTGTACTGAGCGTAAGTAATTCCTTGTTTGATGTTAGTGTCTGGCGGGTACGAATTCGCGCTCAGCCCGCCGCCCTGATAATCGTCGAAGCGCACGTTGATTCCCTGCCGCACCGGCCCGGCGGAAATTCCGGGTTCGGTTTCGACGCATTGCCCAATCGTGTAACACTCCAATCCGCCCAGAGCCAATCGCTCGCGGACATCGGCTCCGCCACGATCTCCGCCAATGGCCAGAATCAGATAATTGCCTGCGGAAACTTCGTCGTCGCCATTTCCGTTGCCATTTCCGTTGCCATTTCCGTTGCCATTTCCGTTGCCATTTCCGTTGTTGCCGTTCGATGGCAGCCGGATCGTGTAAGTGCATCCGGGAGTAAACACTGTCTGACTGCCGCAACCCGGTTCGGGATTCAGAGGAGCGTTGTTTGCATCGTCCTGTACAACTGAAAGCGGTTCCAAACCGCAGTAATAATTGATGGCCACCGATTGCCCGGCGACGGCTTTGCGCGACAGGTCAACCGTGCCGCCCAACCCGGCGACTGTCGCGAAAAAGACGCTCACTGATTTCGCTGGAATCGTCACCTGCACAAATCGAATGTTCACCGGGCTGGCCGCGGCGCTCGCTTCGCTGATGCCGGTTCCGCCGCCATCAAAATCCGACAGGTTCATGGCAAATCGAACGTCCGACCGCGAAAGAGTCACGCCGGTTTTGTCCATCTGGTAATTGTTCATCGTCACAATGGCTCGATTGACTGCTTCGGTGATGCCGCCTGTATTTGAATTCAGCGCCGAAGCTCCGGCCAGCGCCGCTGCATCGGCAGCGTTCTGCAATTCGGAACCGTTGACGTACAAGTGGCTGATGTCTATCGCCAGGCCGGCAATCAGCAAAAACGAAAGCATGCCAATCGCCGTCACTGACAAAATCGAACCGCGTTCATTTAATCGCCGTTGTGGTCGCAATCCGGTCATAAGCATTCTGAACCTCAAAAAAGTTTTCAGGGCTTACGCCAGTGACGCGGAATCAGTGTCCTCACGATTGTGCAGGCGACTGACACTTGCGTAAGCCCTATCTGTAAATCACTGCCACGGTCAGTTGCGGATTTCCCGCCGCTCCGCCGGGATTGAATCCGCCGTGTCCGAGCGTGACTCGGTCGCCGATGTATTCAGCGCGAATGTCTCCGCCGTTTCCGTTCGGAACCGGATTGCGGATGAAGAACGCTCCGATTTTGGTGAAACAGACATCGTCGCGCCCGTTGTCGTACTGACTCTTGTTAATCATCGGAATCAGCAGAATGCGCCGATTCGGAATGCCGGGATTGGACGGCGCAGTAACGTGCTGCGACAACCCGCTGGTGTATTGCGCGTAAGTAATTCCGGCTTTGATGTTGGTGTCCGGCGGATGTGATGAGGCATTCAATCCCGCGTTGTATTGGTTGAAACGAACGTTGATTCCCTGTCGAATCGGCCCAGAATTCAATCCTGGTTCGGTCATCACGCAGGCTCCGGTGTTGTAACAATCCAGCCCGCCCAGCGCCAGCCGTTCACGAGCAGCCGCTCCACCACGATCTCCGCCAATCGCCAGCACCAGATAATTTCCCGACGAAACACTGCCGCCGTTGTTGCCGTTGCCGTTCGACGGCATGCGAATTGTGTAAGTACAACCGGCGGTGAACGTCGTATTGTTCGGACATCCGGCTTCGGGGTTGAGTGGCCCGCCGGTTACATCGTCAATCACCACCGACAACGGAGCCAGACTGCAATAATAGTTAATCGCCACCGATTGCCCGGCAACGGCTTTGCGCGACAAGTTCACCGAACTGCCAATGGCGGCGACTGTGGCGAAATACACGCTGACGGCTTTGGGCGGAATCGTTACCTGAACAAAGCGTATGTTCGTAGGGGCGGCGGCGGCGCTCGCTTCGCTCATTCCGGTTCCGCCGCCGTCGAAATCCGTCAGGTTGACGGCGAACCGAACATCCGTTCGAGCCAGAGTCACACCCACTTTGTTCAACTTGTAATTGTTCATGGTGACTACGGCGCGGTTCACCGCTTCGGTGATGCCGCCTGCATTGGAATTCAGCGCCGATGCTCCAGCCAGCGCCGCTGCATCCGCAGCGTTCTGCAATTCGGAACCGTTGACGTACATGTGACTGATGTCTATTGCCAGACCGGCGATCAGTAAAAACGAAAGCATGCCAATCGCCGCAACGCCCAGGATCGAACCGTTTTCGCCTCGGCGCTTCCTTAAGTGCAAATGTTTCATGATGAACCTCGCTTTCCGATCGCGGTACCGAATCGGAGGCAATCATTGGTTTTGTTGGTTAAGCAGTCGGTACGGAACTAAGAGCGGCAGCGACTCGGTTTTCTTGTGGTGCGAGTTTCGCAAGCACCCGGTCGCTACTGCTCCCGGTTCCGTACCGAGTTCATTGTTGTTTTTGAGCCGTCAACACATTGGTTTGCGGCATACGTACTTTCCATTCCAGCGATTCGAGCGTTCGGCTCAAAGCCTTGTTCGTCGCTGGCTGGCTTGTCTCAGGAGGATGAATCGGCCAACTGGCCGGAACTGGTTTCACAATTTCGATTTCCGGTTTGTCGGGCGCGGGTTCGCTCAAATCGGGCGGAATAATTTCCTCGACGCTCTTTGCCGGAGTCGGCACATTGGCTTCGGTATCAGCGCCTGCCGCTTTGTCGTTAGTTTTCTTTTCAACCTTTTCAACAGGCGCAGAGTTTTTGCCGGTCGTTTGACTCGCCGCTTCCACACCGAGCGGTGATTCGCCTTTCAACCCGTCAATGCCGCGCATCTGCGGAACCGAATCGGGATTCATCGGCTGCGTGATTTTGGCCGTGACGATGAACACCAGTTCGGTTTCGTTGCGTTGGAAGGATTTCGATTTGAACAGATTTCCGAGAATCGGAATGTCGCCGATGACGGGAACTTTCGACAGCGACTTCAGTTCGTTGTTGTCCAACAAACCGGCGATGCCGAACGATTGACCGTCCTGCAATTCGACTCCTGTTTTGGCGCGACGCACGCGCAACGCCGGTATCAGGAATCCGCTGAACCGAACTGCGTTGGTGTAATCCAGCGTCGAAACCTCCGGCTCCAATTCCAGCCGTATGTGTTGTTCATCCAGAATGGTCGGTTTGAAATTGACGCGGACGCCGTACTCTTTGAACAGGATGGCGATTTGCGGCCCTTGCTGATTGTTGCTGGCTTGAATCACGGGGATGGGAATTTCTCCGCCCGCCAAAAAACTTGCTTGCTGGCCGTTCATCGCAATCAGGTTTGGTTCGGCCAAACCGCGCAACGCTCCCTGAGTCTGCAAGGCGCGCAAAAACAAAAAGCCATTGTTGCTCATCAAAAAGACGTTCAACGTGTTGGCCACCGTGCCGAACATGTTTCCCTGATCCACTTCGCTCAACGTCCAGGGGCCAATGCCTGTGTTTGTGTAAGCGCCCTGCCCGGCTTTGGGCAGATACACCGGCGAAGCGGCCAGTTCGGCCAGACGATTGCGACTGACTTCGGCGACTCTCACCTGCAACTGGACCTGGGCCATGTTCTGAATCGGACTTGAAAACAGATTGACCGTCTTGAACCCGGCTGCCTGCACGACGCTTTCCACCTGCTTGGAGACTTCCTGATTCACTTTGCCAGAAATCACCACCGCGCCGTTGGCCTGGCTGAGTCGAATGTCTTCTTTCGGAAACAACGCCCGCACCTGAGCGTCAATCTGTTCCAGGTTGGCGCGAATATCCACGTCGAAAAACAAAAACTCTTCGTCTTGTTTTGACCAGACTGTCAGCCGCGTTCTGCCCAGAGCTTTGCCATTCACCATCATCTGGTTGCGCGATACCGGAATCGCTTCAACCGGTTCATGGTTGGATACTGACAACCGACCGATCGGCTGATCGAAGAGAATCAAACAGGATTGCCCGGTCAGCAGGCTGATGGCAACGGGTTCTTTGGTCTTGTTGATGAACGAAGCTCGAATCGAGGCTTCTTGCGCCAGAGCGGGTTTGCCCGCCGCCGCAGCCAGTGCCATACCAGCCAACAACCCGATGATTCGTACGAACTCAATAATGAAATGACGTTTTGTCATGGCTTGCCTACTTCTCATTTGCCAGAAACATGGTTCCGACCTTTATTGCTGCTGGTTTGGAAAATCCACCGTGCGTTTTTTTCCACCTTCAAACACATCCACAGTGACGCGAGGTGGAGGTGGGGGCGGCAAAATAGGAGCCGGTTTTTCCACAATTTCCGCCATCACGGGCTTCGGAGCTTTGCGACGAACAGGCGGTCTGGTTTGCTGAACCGTTTCGCCATCGGGACCGATCACAGGCAAAGCTCGTTCGCCTGAAAGCAGCGTTCGTTTCGTCGCGCCGGGAGTTTGTTCATCGCCTTGATCCTGAGAATTTCTCAGCGCCAGCCGCAAACGGCCTTCTGCAGAAGACAACACCAGCTTTTCAGCCTGTTCCGGCGTGACTTGCAGCGTGACTGTTTTGACGCTGTTTGGCTCTCGACCGTCTTTGGGCTGATCCAGGTTGTCGCCGCTGGCCAGCACCTTGATGTTTTGCAAAACGATTTTAGAGATTGGGTTCTGGCTGACGGCTTGATCGGGCGGGCTGATGACCGCCAAAACATCCACCACAGTGCCGGGCGCTAAAAAGCCTGCCAGCCCGGCTTCGTCGTCTACTTTGACAGTCATTGCGCGGTAGCCTTCAGGAATCAGAGCCGCCAATCCGGCCAATGCTCCTTCGGCAGCCAGACGAGCAACGACAATGGGTTCTTGCGGCAAAATTCGAGTGATGGCGATTCGCCCGACGACTTTGTCGTAACTGTCGAACGTGCCAACCGGGGTCGCGTTCGGTGGCACTTTTACCGAAGTCAGTTGTTCGGCGATGATTTTGGCACCGTGAGGGATTTCGACTTTGGCGACAATGACTGTGTTCTGGTTGTCATTCGAACGAGTTCCAGTCAGAAACCGGCTGATGGAAAATGCGGCGATCAACCCGAAAAAGATCGCTCCTCCCATCACAAAAATCAGGGCTTTGTTACGCATACGGTTACTCCTTCAAGGCATTGGCAATATGGCCGATTTAGTGGCGAAAGAACGCCAGCGAAATCATGGTTCCGAAGGTGATGGCCACTCCGTAAGGAATCGTTTGTTTTTGATCTGTTGGAGCTGGAAATCGTGGCGGTTGCCAGCCCGAAAGCAGGTTGACGAAAATCAGCATGACGCGATTCATCGTTTCCCGCAGCCTGCCGGCACGCGCGGACAAAATCAGCGCCAGCACGCCTCCGGTCAGCACCACAATCAGGAAAGTCTTCAAAACCAGACTTGCCCCGATTACTGCGCCAATCGCACCAAATAATTTCACGTCGCCTGCGCCCATTGCGCTGAAAATGTGCAACACCAGCATCAATCCGAACGCGATTGCCCCGCCCTGCAAACTCAGCATCAATCCTTCAAGACCGCTGTCCCAGGTATTGAGGACGACGCCATTGATTAACGTGGCAATCACGAACAGATTCGGGATGCGCCGATAACGCACATCGTAATAGGTGATGAGAATAGCCAGCGGAGCCAGCAGAAGTAGACTGGTAATGATATGGCCTGACATTGGGGGATACCTTTCTGCCGGGACTGAAGTGACAATCAATGCTCAGCTTCCGGCGCTTGGTTTTCCAAACAGATCGTTACAAGACAATCACGGCGCAAATCAAAGCTGCGACCAACTCTGCAAACGGCGATGGAGTTCTTGGGGGAATCTCAATCGCTGCTGGTCGAAGCGACAAAACGCCGCTGAAAATTGAAAGTGGTTGGCGCGTCCCTGACTGCTAGCCGCGATGCGCCAACCGGGAAAGGCGGCTTAACTCACCGCGGTCTTCAGAGCTTCGATCTTTGTTTTGATCGCAGTTCCCAGATCGCTGAA
>CADECP010000009.1:0-45849 GCA_902825875.1 uncultured Acidobacteriota bacterium | reverse complement strand
CCGCGGTCTTCAGAGCTTCGATCTTTGTTTTGATCGCAGTTCCCAGATCGCTGAATGCTGCCACCAGTCCAGCTACGACAATCGCGGCGGCAACAGCGTATTCCGACAGTTCCAAACCGGTTTCGTCTTTCCAAAAGTTCTTGAGGGATTTCATGTTCGCTCCTTAAAAGTTTTACCGAGGGGGGGTGAAGGTTTTTCCTGAAATTGGTAGCGCCTGCAATTGGAGAATTGAGACGCTACTTGTTCTCAACCTGCCTAGCTGATCGAGGTTTTCAGAGCCGTGATCTTGGTTTTGATCGCGGTTCCCAGATCGCTGAACGCAGCGACCAATCCGGCCACAACAATCGCTGCGGCGACAGCATATTCCGACAGTTCCAAACCGGTTTCGTCTTTCAAAAAAGTCTTGATGGATTTCATGGTGTATCTCCTTATGAGGTTATTGATGCGAAGGGTGAAGGTTCGCTGAAACTCGCAACGCCCCGATCAGGGAATCAGGGCGCTACGGTTTCAAATTCGTTAGCTGATGGCAGTCTTCAAAGCCGTGATCTTGGTTTTGATCGCGGTTCCCAGATCGCTGAACGCAGCGACCAATCCGGCCACAACAATCGCTGCGGCGACGGCGTATTCCGACAGTTCCAATCCGGTTTCGTCTTTCAAGAAATTCTTGAGGGATTTCATGCTTCTTTCTCCTTTGTTAGGTAAGTGTGGTTGTTTGTTGTGCCCGCGCATTGCCTTACTGCCGCTCGGCAGGCAAACGAATGCCCGGACGTTTACCGTTTCCATCGCTCGATGGAACCGATACTCGTTGCATCGCTCAGCGACCGGCGTCACCGCCAAGGCCACGAGCGTTTCGCATTTCGTCTGAAGCCTTCAACTCAGTCTTTATTCATGTGCAGACTGAAAACGAAAACTTCGTGTTGATCTTTTGGGGATTCCAGGTCTCGGGGGAAACCTTTTATTAACAGTGTGGGCACTAACGCTGTATTCGTTCCTTTGAGCCTTCGACTTTCTAATGAACCGTTGCCGTCTAACATTAAAGTAGGCATTTTCCTACTTCTCCGACAGCAAAAAACTGAAAAAGCCATTGATTGTGATTAGAGGCGTTGCTATATTGCCGCCGCCTCGTTCAACAACCTTTTGGTAAGCCCCCACGCTTACATTCAGTACCAAATAGCAAAAACATAAACGTGAACTTCTCTCGGAACGCTTTCGAGGATATGCAAAACCAAAGTTTTAGTCTTCAAGGTTTTGCTCAATTCCCCTCAATTGATTCCTCAAGGCGTGAATCAAGGTAACAAGATTCATCAAGAAAGTTCTAAATTGATCCCTCAACACCAGGATCAAGGTCAGCAAATCCCTCACAAAAGTTCTCAAGGGTCAGGAAAACCCTCAAGAGGTGCCTCAAACGAGAGCTTTTAGTTGATTGACACACACGGGAGGCAAAAGGAATGGGCAGGCGAGCTAGGCAGTTTTTTGAATTCGGTCAGTTTCGTTTAGATGTGGAACGAACCCGTTTGATTCGTGACGGCGAAATCGTTTCTTTACCGCCAAAGGCAATTTCACTGTTGCTGATTCTGCTGCAACACGCAGGACGCGCGGTCGAGAAAGAAGAACTCATCGAAACCATCTGGCCGGACACGGTAGTTGAAGATGCAAATCTGACTCAGACAATCCATGTGCTGAGAAAGGCCATCGGCAAGTACCAAGACTCTGATATTTTCATCGAAACGTTGCCACGATTCGGCTACAGGTTGATCGCTGATGTTCGTGAATTCATGAGCGAAGGCGAAGAACTTGCAGGGCGAAGAACATTCGACCCGGTTGATCCAGTTCAACCAACGGCAGCCATTTCCGCACCGGAAGCTACGGAATTACCGCAGACAATTCATCCAATTCCAGGTTTGACGAACCCGAACACTGTTCCGGCAATTCATCTGACTGAAGGAGTGTTGCAATCTGTTCCGGCGGCGAAAAACACTGAAAAAACGGGATTTTTCTCGAACTTAAAGGCGCTGCTGAAATTTAGAACAGCCGATGTTTGAACCGCTGCGACACGCATAACGCTGTCAATTGGATTGTTTCTCGACTTTCAATCCATGCCCTCGCGGGTAAAGTCCCGGCAAGCTGACCGGCAGTTTGCCCGCGATTTCGATTTCGCCGAAGACGGCTTTGGCGGCGGCGCGTTGGCTGACCGGAAACAGGCTGTACGCCAACAGGTACGACGGCGAATCGGGAATCGCCAGCGGCAGATACGGATTGCCAAAGGAAATGACCACCAGCGGCGTTCGGCGTTTGACCAATTCATCGGCAAGCCGTTTGCCAATCGCTGGCAAAGCCACGCTGCCTTTGCCGCTGCGGGCGCGAACGGCGACGGAATAAATGATCGCAGTGGGATTCGCCGAATCCAGTTTCGCCAATACGCGAGCAATCTCGGCTTCCGAAGCGCGCGCATCCAGCGTGTAGCTTTCGACCGCTTCGTTGCGCTTTCGCAATTCGTCAACAAACGGTTTGGTGATAAGCCGGTCATCTTCGTCGGTAAAAGTCAGATTGAAGAGCTTGCTGCCAACGGCCTTGATCGGCAGGACTTTTTGTTCGTCGCGCACCAGCGTCAACGAACGCTCAGCGATTTGCCCGGCCAATTCCATTAAGCGCGGGTTGTTCACCACGCGATCCACTTCGTTCAGGTCAACCAGTTTTTGCCGATGCAAATTGAGCGCGGCTTTGGCTCTGAGCAAACGTTCGACTGAAGCATTGATTCGCGCTTCAGTGATTTCGCCTTTGGCGACGGCGTCTTTGACTCCGGCGATGGCGGCGTCAATGTCCGGCGACTTTTCGATCAGGTCAACTCCGGCTTTGATGGCTTTGACGGCAGCTTCTGCCGCCGTGTAGCGAGCCGAAATGCCCGCCATGTTCATCGCGTCGGTGACGATCACTCCATTGAACTTCAACTCTTCGCGCAACAGCCCGGTCATGATTTTCGGCGACAACGTTCCTGGCAAAGTCACGCGCGTCGCGCTGGATTCCGTCAGCGAACGAAACTCCGTCGAAGCGGCTTCGTGTTCGCTCAACTGTCTGACCGACGCGGCAAGCTCGGTTTCAATCTGCGGCAAAGCGATATGCGCTGACATTACTCCGCCAACGCGAGCCGCTATCGCCGCTCGAAACGGAACCAGTTCCAGATTGAGCAATCGTTCGCGGCTAACATCCACCACCGGCAACCCGATGTGCGAATCCGTCGCCGTGTCGCCGTGACCGGGAAAGTGTTTGGCGCAAGCCATCGCTCCGGCAGATTGCGCGCCTTCGATAAAGGCTTTGGCAAATTCGGCGACGGTGGCGGGGTCTTCGCCGAACGAGCGCACGTTGATGACCGGATTGTTCGGATTGTTGTTCACGTCCGAAGTCGGCGCGAACAACCAGTTGACGCCAATCGCTCGCGCTTGCACGGCGGTCGCTTCGCCCTGCAACCGCGCCCATTTCACATCGCCCGTCGCCGCGACAGCCATGTTCGGCGACCACCATGGAGTTTCGTCAAACCGCATCCCCAATCCCATTTCCAGATCGGACGAAACCAGCAACGGAACTTTGGCCAATTCCTGCCAACGATTGGCGGCAAGCGCCGTCGGCAACACTTCGCTGCGAAAGACCAACACGCCGCCGACTTTGTTGTCCACGATTTGATGTTGCAGCTTTTTGAACTCTTCGCTTTCGCGGTTCCAAAACACGACATTGGCATCGGCCATAAACATCTGGCCGATCTTTTCGTCCAGCGTCAGCGACTTCAACGTCTTGCGAACCCAATCTTCATCTTTCTTGCTGAGCTTGCGGTCGAAGGGCTGGTACTTGCCCGATTGAGCCGCGACGAAGGTCTGCGAAAACAGCGCAGCCAAAACCAAGAGCGCAGCCAGGATTCTGAGCTTCATTGGGCTTCGACCTCCTTTGACGGTTTTGCGCTGAACAACAGGCTGGCAGCATACCCAACCACAAACGTCGTCACCGAACCGATCAGCACATACCACTGCCAAGACACCGGAGTCCAGAACTTGACGTACAGCATGACGCTTGCGCCGATGACGATGCCGATGATGGCCGCCGGAGATTGAACTCGTTTGGTGAAAGTGCCCAGGAAGAAGATTCCCAAAATCACTCCGTTGGTGAACGACTGAATGTCCAACACCTGATCCACCATGCTGCGCGTCAGGAAGAAGGCCGCCGCCATGCCTGTCGAAATCTGCACCACGCCCCACATCGCCGTCAGCAGCTTCGACACTTTCAGGTAATGCTCGTCGGTCTTTTTGCCGCCGGTCATCGGCACGTAAAAATCGGCGATGGTCGTAGCGGCTTGAGAATTCAGTGACGAAGTGAACGCAGCAGCGGCAATCGCGGCAATGACCAACCCGACAACTCCGGTCGGCAAATGATTGACGATGAAGTGCGGAAAGATGCGGTCGGCGCGAACTTTACCATCCACCAAAAAGCTGGCCGTTTCTGCGCTGGCATAGCCGGTGTAAAACACGTACAGCATCACGCCGATGAACAGGAACAGCGCGAATTGCGCCAGCACGACCACGCCGCTGACCAGCAGAGCCTTGCGAGCTTCTTTTGGCGAATCGCCGCACAAATACCGCTGCACCATCAACTGGTCGGTTCCGTGCGTAGCGGTTGTCAAAAACGCTCCGCCGATCAAGCCCGACCAGAACGTGTAGCTTTTGGTGATGTCCCAGGTGAAATCCAGCAGTTTGAATTTGCCAGCGGCGCTGCCTGTCGCCACGACTTCGTTCCAACCGCCGGGAATTTTGCCGAGCAGGATGAACGCGGCGACAAAGGCTCCGACCAGATAAATGCCAAGCTGAGTCACATCAGTCCAGATCACGGCATCAATGCCGCCGAAGTACGAAAAGACGACTGTTGCCACTCCCATCACCAGCACCGAAAAAATGATGATCGTCAGCGTAGGGTCGAGCGACGGAAACCAGTTTCGCGCGGCGGCTTCGCTGCCGGGCAGAGCCAAAACCACAGCCGAAAGAACTATTCCAGTCAGGTAAAGCCTGAAACCGTCGGCGATGCTGCGAGTAATCAGAAACAACGTCGAAGCCAGCCGCCTGACGGTAATTCCAAATCGCTGGCCCAGCAGTTGGTAAACCGTCATCAATTCGCCGCGAAAATACATCGGCACGAAAATCAAAGTCACCGCCAAGCGCCCGAACAGATAACCAATCACCAGTTGCAGAAAGGTGAAGTTACCGGTGAAAGCGAAACCCGGCACGCTGACGAAGGTCAAGCTGCTGGTTTCGGTCGAAACTACTGACGCCATAATTGCCCACCACGGCACGCGCTGGCCGCTGACGAAATAATCTTTCATCTCGCGCCGTTGCCGCCGCGAAAACCATGAACCGAACAAAACCGTGCCGATCAGATAGGCAAAGAGAATGACGATGTCGAGCGTTCGCATAGTTTGTGGAAGGTGGATTGGCGTTTATTTGATTTCGCCCGCCGCCGGACGTTTCTTGTCTCGAATCCAGGCCAGCAATTCGTCGAACGCGGCTCCGGTTTGCGGCGCCGTGAAATTGCAGTGGCCTTTGGCTACGACAAATTTGGCGACGAACAAATCCTGCGTTCCGGCGACGCGCGCAAATTCATCGTACTGACTGACAAAACGCCCTGGAATCAATTGGTCGTACGTGGTGTGAATCGTCAACACTGGATCGGCAATCTTTCCCGTCGGCGAATAATGCTGGCGCAGATATTCGCGCGCTTTGGCGTCGGCGGCGTAGCGTTTAACTCCGCGATTGAGAGCCACATCGTCGTCAAAACCGTCGTAAATCGTGTTGCGATTGTCGAAGGCATTTCCGCCTGCGCGGAATTGCAACTCGCGGACAATTTCGAACCAAAAAGCCAGAACTCCTGGCAGTTCTGCCGCCGAACCAAGGCTGTAATGTTTGGCAAACATCGTGGCTTTGTCGGGCGCGGTTTCGATGGCAGCTTTGGCTTTTGCCTGATCGAGTTTGGCGGTTTGAGGCAGTTGAGTGAGCGAACCGACGACGTTCGGAAACAGAAAATCAAAAGTCACCAGCATGTCGAAAATGCGTTCTTGAAAACCGTTCAGAATGACATTCAGCGGCCCGCACATCGGCAACGCGCCGTCGTAAACTTCGGGATACTTTTCAATCGTCGCAATCGAAATAGCTCCGCCCATCGAATGTCCAAGCACGATTGTTTCATTCGGCTTGCCATGCTTGCTGACAAAATACCGCCGCAGAGCTTCGGTGTCTTCGACGGCTTCTTTCACCGCCCAGCCCTGTGTGCTGTAAGCCGATTCAGCAAATGCGAATCCGCGCGACAGAAATTCCTTTCGCAACGCCTGCGCTCGCGCATTTTCAAAGTTGTTCGGTGTGCCGACGACTTGATACCCGTGGCAATACATCACCAGACCTTTGACTCCTGCGGCAGGAAGTTCAATACGAAACGCCGCGCCATTGATCGAACCGTTTTCGACTTTGGCATCTTGGGCGGCGGCGGCAATCGCCAATAAACAACTCAAAAAAACGGCGACAAATAATCTTTTCATCGCGTTACTCTCCTTTTTTCTGCGTTGAGCGGAAATAAAAATACAGCGGCAAGCCGATCAGAATCAGCCCCAGACCGACCACAGATTCAACTCGTTTTGTTTGCCAGGTGTTGACGATCAACCAGATTGTCACCAGCACGAAAACCAGCGGCACAATCGGATAACCCAAAGTTTTGTATGGCCGTTCGGCGTTCGGCATTTTGCGGCGCAACACGAACACCGACGAAGTCACCAAGCCATAAAAAATCCACGAAGCGAACAGCAAACAGTCTGTCAATTGATCGAACGTCCCCGACAGCGCCAGCACGCAAGACCAGATAGCCTGAACGACGATGGAAAAAACCGGCACACTGGTCTTCGCGCTCAAGGATTTCATTTGCGAAAAAAACAATCCGTCTGCGGCCATCGCAAACGGCACGCGAGCATTCGACAAAATCGAACCGTTCAAAGCCCCCAACGCCGAAACGACAAACGCGATAGAAATCAATTTTCCGCCGCTGCCCGCCCAAAAACTCTGCGCGGCTTTGGCCGCCACCGAAGGCGCGTCTCGAAACTGTGTCGAATTCGACGTCGCCACTTCGTTGAATGGCAGAGCGTAGAAGTACGCCAGATTGGTCAGGCAATAAATGACCATCACGACCAGCATCCCGACAATCAGCGCGAATGGAATGTTGCGTCCGGGGTTTTTCACTTCGCCCGCAGCCATGGGCATGTTGTTCCAGCCGTCGTACCCCCACAGAGCCGCCAACATCGCCACGCCGAACACAGACAGCCCAGTCCATTCAGCCGTTCCCGACGGCGTAGCCAGATTCGACCAGTTCGCCGACGGAGCGAAAAAGAAAACTCCGATAATCAGCACCGCCAGCCCGGCGACTTTCAAAACCGTCAAGGCCGATTGCACCTTGCCGCCAAACGCCACAGTCAGACAGTTGATCGCCGAAAGCCCCAGAATCACGACGACGGCGACCACCTGTTGCGAACCGAATTGCCAGTTGATTGTCTTGCCCAGAAAGTTGAATGTGCTTGTCGCCCAAACGTGATTGAGCGGGATCAACACGGAAAGAAAAATGGCGAACGCCGCTCCCAGACTGGCAATCGAAGCGCTGCCCGCCACGATAAACCGCGACCAGCCGAACAAAAACGCCGAAGCTTCGCCGTACGAATGTTTCAGGTAAACGTATTCGCCGCCCGCGTGCGGCAACATCGCGCCGAGTTCCGCATAAGTCAGCGCACCCGCCAACGACAACACGCCCGCCGCCACCCAGGCCAATAAAACCAGCTTCGGCGTGCCGACTTCCTGCGCCATGACGGCGGCTTTCAAAAACACGCCCGAACCGATCACTGTGCCAATCACCAGCGCCGTCGTATCGGTCAAAGTTAGACCTCGAATCAGTTGATTCTTTGCTTCAGCCATTTTGTCTTTCTCTTTGTTTTGGAGTGGTACTGCGATTATTCAATCCCAAACGACATTCACAACGCCGGATGCATGAATGACCGTATCTTTGGTTATCAATGGCAAGCCGAGCCGCAATGCTTCGGCAACAATCAAGCGATCAAAAATTTCAGGAATTGCTGTGAGGGTGCGACTATCGAATACATCATCCGGAAAAACCGAGAGAAATTCGTAGTTGGCGCTGTGCCGCATCAACAAATAATCAATTTCAAATTGCGGCATTGTGATCCCGGGGATGCGCTGTTTTTCAACAGTCATAATCATCTCAGCTAAGGCCGCCGCCGGAATAAAGATTTTCGCGTTTCCAGATTCAGCGTCATCGAAAATTGCCTTTGCCGATTTTCCCAATCGTGTACGGGCGAACAAGTGCCAAACAATTGCGTGAGCGTCAGCAACATATTCAGCCATTCACTGGCTCCTTCACCTCATCGTCAAGCACAGGCCATTGTTCATCGAAGTGTCTGGCGCGCTCTCGCCGCAATTCTGCCAAAGCCTCGGCAACCGGATCGTAATCATCTGGAATGCCACTTAAGTCAGCATTAAAAAGCCCGCTCAAGCAAATAATTTTTCTGCCATCAGGAAGGGTAGTCGTTCGCCGTTCAATTTCCGCAGCCAATTCAGGGCTGACATCCAATTCATCCCGCCAATTTCCCGGCAAACTTTCCTGAACAATCAAACGATACTGCTGATCGTTTTTCAGGCCGTTGCTCGCAAGCGGCTTTAACACGCCATTTTGGTAAACCGCCTCAATTACTGCTGACATAAGTTTTTCTCCTGTCTGTGATTGACTCGCCGTTATTTGAAAGCGATTGCCTGTAAGAATCAATGGCTGCGACGTTATTCGGCAACTTTTCTCCGCAAACACCAAAGGCTGAATCCCTCTCCATCGAATGGGATTCAGCCTTGCGACTTTTGGTCTGGTGTCTTGATTTACTGCGCGAACTTGCCAAAACGCTCGCGGAAAGATTGCACATCCATCGCCGCCGCTTTGGCCAGAGTTTCCAGCCAGTTTTCGTCGGCAAAGTCGCGCGCGTTCAACCGAACCATGTAATCGCGCGCTACCTGGTAACTTTCCGTCGTCATATCCACCGGACGCAATTCGCCTTTGCCGGTGTTGGGATTCAGCAACTGACTGAGCAGCATCGGCGTGAAATCGCCGTTCTGCATCGTCACTAACGCCGAAGAACCTCCGGCTTGCAGATACTTCACCGCGGCGTAACCCAGATCGCGCGCGTGCTCTTCGTCGAGCGGAATCGGTGAAGCGCAACGCAATTCGTAACCGATGGTTTTGTCCACGATGGTCGGTTTGATGCTGCGTTTTTCCAACCGCCGTTCGACAACGTTTTTGATTTTGCGCCCAAGATCAATTTCGGCTACGCGCAGATTGCCTTGCGCGTCACGATCCACATCCTGCAAATCTTTCACTTCGTCCGGGCTGAAACGTTCTGACAAAGCTTCGGACAGCAACACGACGCCGTGATTTTTGCCCATCGCCCGGCGTTTGATAATCGAACCTTCGACGATGTCGCAGATTTCATCCAGCGTGATGACGGCATTGGGAAACTCTTCGGGAATAATCGTGCAGGTCGCGCCGGCGGCCATTCCTATGCCCAGCGTCAAATGGCCCGTTGGGCGTCCCATCGTCACGCCCAGATACCAACGACCGGTCGTGCGCGCGTCTTCCATCAAACTTTCGACAATCGAAACGCCGGTTTGCCGGGCGCTTTCGTACCCCAACGACACCAGCGGATCAGGCAGCGGCAAATCGTTATCAATGCTTTTTGGAATCTGCACGACCTTGATCGCGCCTTCGGATTTTTGTTCGACAGCCAACGAACTGGCTACCAGATCGTCTCCGCCGATGGTCACCAGCGCGTCAATTTCCAATTTTTTCAGAGCGGCGATGGCGTGCTGCAACGCTTGTTCGTCAGAAGCGACATTAAACCGCGACGTGCCGAGCAAACATCCGCCTTCGGTATGGATGCGCGACACTTCATCGGTCGTCAGTTCGTGCTGTTCGTCGGTGTATCGTTGCGCCAACCATTCAAATCCATCGTGAAAGCCAATGGGTTTGATGCCTTCATCAATCGCCGCCAATGCCGCCGCCGCAATCGCTCCGTTCACTCCGGGCGCTGGTCCGCCGCCAACCAAAATGCCAAGTTTTTTGATAGCCATATAAATATCCCGTTCTAGTTTTCGATTATTCTTCTTCCTCAAACAATGAACGTAACAAACCACATTGCCGAATGATGGATTGCAAAGTTCCGATACGCAGTTCCTTGTGGTCAGGCACGGGCACAGTAATCGTAGAAACGTCAGATTTGAGTTGCATCACAATATGACTGCCACGCTGTCTGACTTTCACAAATCCGTTTTCGGCCAGAATCGCGCACACTTCACGCCCGGACAAAACTCGCAATCTACCCAAAGGCCACCTCCACCCGAGTGACAAAGACTTCAGAGCGTAGCCTTCTTTGAACTTCCGAAGAGTCAGCTACTTCCAAAAACAATTCGATAGCTTCGGCCAAATTTGCCTTTGCTTCTTCGATCGAATCGCCTTGGCTGGCAATGTCCAGTTCCGGGCAAAGTGAAACATAACCGTCGCCTTCACGTTCGATGATCGCCATAAACTGATTGCTGTTGTTCATTGTTGCCTCCTGATTATTTAGCGCGCTCCGAACCGGGTTTTCAATTCCTCAACAGTCAGATTTCCGGCCTGAGCCAGTTGCTCGGCCCAATCCGCCTGCTCGAAGTCCGTGTAATCCATTCGCAGCATGTATTGCCGCGCAACTCGATAATTTTCGCTGTTGATGCTGACGTTGCGAACGACGGTTTTGCCTGTGTTCGGGTCGCGGATGTCGGCAAAAAGCAACGGAACCAGTTGACCGTTTTGAATGCTGACCATTGCTCCGCTGCCGCCATTGAGCAAAAACCGAATCGCCGAATTCCCCAATTCGCGGCAGTAAGCCATATCGAACGGAATCGGGTCGCAGCAACGAACTTCGTAACCGATGTTTTTGTTGCCGATTGAAACGCGCAAACCGCGTTGTTTGAATCGCCCTTCGAGTTCGACTTTGACTTTGCGCGCCAGATCAACTTCGGCAAAGCGAATATGGCCGTGGTCGTCTTTTTCCACATCCTGCAAATCGGCCAGTTCCTTCGGATCGAGCTTTTCAATCACGCCTTCAGCCAGCACAGCCACGCCGTATTGCCTGCCCATCGCACGACGTTTGATGATCGTGCCTTCGATGATGTCGCAGATGTGCGCGAACGGAACGAATTCGTGCTCGAACTCTTCGCGGATCAAAGTCAGTGTCGCTCCGGCGGCTTTGCCAATCCCCAAAGCCAGATGCCCTGCCTGCCGTCCCATCGCCACGACGATGTACCAGCGCCGCGTAGCTCGCGCGTCTTCCATCAGATTTTCGACCAATTCCGCTCCGACGTGTCGAGCAGTTTGAAATCCGAAAGTCGGAATGTGCGGCGGCAGCGGCAAATCGTTATCAATCGTTTTCGGCACGTGAACCGTGCGGATGCCGGATCGTTCAGCCACCGTCGCCGAAGATTTCGCCGTGTCGTCGCCGCCAATCGTCACCAGATGCGTCACGCCAAGCTGACTCAGCGTGTCCACCACCGCCTGCATTTTTTCGTCGGAACTCGTCGGGTTTTCGCGCGCCGTGCCCAGCACCGAACCTCCGCGAAAGTGAATGCGCGACACGTCGTCAATCGAAAGCCGTCGCGCGCACGACGGATCGCGTTTGACCAGATGCTTAAAGCCATCCTGAATGCCCAACACTTCAAAGCCTTCGTTGATTGCTTTGACCGTTGCCGAACCGATTACCGAATTGATGCCGGGAGCAGGCCCGCCCCCAACCAAAATCGCAAGTTTTCCTGCGGGTGCCATTTGTCTTTCTCCTGAATAGGCTCCTGAACAGGTACAGACCGGCAGCGGTAGCAACCGGGTCGTGCCTTTCATTGCTTGTGCTTGATTGAAATAAAGATGAAGTAAGCGCGATTGTAGCGGAGCCGACTTGGTTTGACCAGTTCAGCATTGATTAGCCGAGAAGATTCACCGAATCAGAGTGATTGATGAATGAAAAACGATTCAACTGCGAATAAACTCGAATGAACACGAATGCCGTCATCTTCAAAATTTGCCGGGTACCGAAGTGCGAACTATACTCCGCCGTATCCTTCGGTAATGTTAGCCATCAGATTGAGTTAAACATTTCCACCTAATCACTAGACGTTGCGAATTCATACAAATGCTTAGGTGCCGTATGGAGAAGAACTGATATGAGTTTTGATCGAATCAAAGATGTCTTACCGTTTATAACAGCTATCGGGCCATTTGTAGCGGCTTTTGGACTTATGCTTACTGTTATTCAGTTGTACAGAAACTGGAAGATTCAAAAAGCACAATTTCTGACGACAATCATAAAAGACTTTTTCGCCGATGATGGCTTAAGAAGATTTTTTTATAAGATTGATTACGGAAAGTTTGAGTTTGATGAAAACAAGATAGAGGAGTTTAAGCATAGCGATGATGAGAGATGGCTCGACACACTCTTATATCGTTACGACCTTTTAGGGCGACTTGTGAGAATGAAGCTATTAGCCCTAGACGACCTTGAATTTTTAGCGTTCGAACTGTCGAGAGTCTTTAACGATGAAGAAGTGAATAAGTACATAAAATGGCTTGAGAGTGAATTTGAAAAATATGGAGATTTCGCAAGCAACAAAAGACCTCACGATGATGCTAGATGGCTTATCGAAAAATTTCGACAAAAAAGATTGCGTGAAAGGGTGAGTAGCCTGTTGTCATCAGCAATCAATGGTGCAAAGCAATGATTGAAACCGAATACCAACGAATCGTCGAACACATTATCCAAAGCGCGGCCAATCCGATGATTGCCACCGACGTTGGACTTGAAGCCGCGCAGAAATTCGGCGAACTGGCCGCGCAGGAAGAAATCGAATGGGCATTGGCGGGCGGGTTGGCCATGCATCTGTACGGCAGCCAGCGACTGACCAAAGACGTGAACATCATCGCTTCAAAAGACTTGTCGTTGACTCCGAAATACACCTTGAGCTTTGGCGGCAGCAGTTACACGCTGCAAGTCGGCAAGTACGAAGTTCCGATTGACTGGATTGTTCGCAGCGACGGGTATGAGAAGTTTTATCGAGCGGCGCTGAATCAGGCGATCAAGTTGCGAAATGGATTGCGGCTGATTACGCCGGAATGGCTGGTCATTCTGAAGTACAACGCTGGCCGACAAAAAGACCTGGATGACATTGTTTTCCTGCTCAAAGAGCAAAAGCTGGTTGACCGTCCAACCGTCAAACGAAAAGTGGTTGAAACAGCGGGCGAAGATGCCTGGCTGACAATGATGGCTGGCTTTCGTCGCTTGTGTGATTTGGCAGATGTCAGAACTTCCGAACCGAGCAAGTATTACGACAAAGATTAACCGGCGCGAGGCCTGAAATGATGATTTTGGAAACCGAACGATTGAGCCTTCGCAAACTCACGGCGGACGATGCCGGGTTTATTCTTCGCTTGCTGAACGAGCCGTCGTTTATGGAAAACATCGGCAACAAAGGCGTACGGACACTGGAAGACGCTCGGAATTACATTCTGAACGGCCCGGTTGCCAGTTACGAACGATTCGGCTTCGGGTTGTTTTGCGTCGAAGAAAAAACTTCGGGAGCGGCGATTGGAATCTGCGGATTGTTGAAACGAGACACGCTGGACGATGTGGATTTGGGCTATGCGCTGTTGCCGGAGTTTTGCTCGAAAGGGTACGCGGTCGAATCGGCTGCCGGCGTGATGCGCTTTGCCTATCACACGCTTGGCCTGAATCGAGTCGTGGCGATCACTTCGCCGGACAATCAACGCTCGATTCGCGTGCTGGAAAAGATCGGCTTTCGCTTCGACAAACTGATTCGGCTGTCGGCGGACGCTGAGGAAATCAAACTGTTCACGTGTGGTTTGAATAGACAGGATTGACCAGACCTTACAGAAGGATTGTCAGGCTGCCTTGAGTCGCTTTTCATCTTGTTCAATCTTGTAAATCCTGTCGAAAAAGTCTCTTCACTCAAGCCAGTCCGACAATCGCAGCCATCAACGCGGCAACATCGCCGATTCCCTTTCCCAGTTTTGCCGGAACGATTTCGCAAGCCGCTGCGGCTTGCGGCAAAGCTTCTTCGGCAACAGCTTGCCGAGCCGGTTCAAGCACGCGGTCGCCCAATGCCACAGCCAACGAACCCAGCACGATCAATTGCGGGTTGAGCGTATCAATCAGCAAAGCCATTCCGCGCCCCATCCATTTTCCGGCTTCGGCGGCAACGGCCAGTGCGTCCGCATCGTCGGCCAACATTGCTTCAACGACCTGACGAATCGGCGTTGTCTGCGACCACCGATGCGGAAACATCATCGCTGCCAGTTCGACCAGCCCTTGTCCCGAAGCAAAGCCTTCCCACGAACCGGCTTTGCCAAATCCAACCGGTCCTTCCCACGCCAATCGCAAATGACCGACTTCGCCAGCCGTGTCGGTGATGCCGTGAAGCACCTGCCCATTGACGATCAGCCCCGCGCCAAGCCCTGTGCCGAAGGTCAGGAAGATCAAATGGCGAAGTCCCATTCGCCCCTTCCCCGCGCCAAAATGAAATTCGGCCAGCGCGCCCGCGTTGCCATCGTGTTCGACAAACACAGGCAGATTGGGAAAGTTCGCTTCGAGCGCGGCTTTCAATCGCACGCCATGCCAGCCGGGCAAATGCGGCGGACCAATCAATTCGCCTTCGGTAATTTTCAACGGGCCGCCGATGGAAACGCTGACGGCTGTGATTCGGCGACCGGCGGCTTCGGCGTTGGCAATCACTTGTTGAGCCGCAGCCAGAATTCGCGGAAAGGTTTCGGCAAACGGGCGAACGGCTTCGGTCGCCAGTTCCGCACGTTGCAAAATTTCGGCTTGGCGTGTGCCTTCGATGACGGCGGTTTTGGTTCCGCCGATGTCGAAACCGAGGATTGTCGAATCGTGTTCGGTCATTTTTTCTCCGGTTAAATCATTGCGGTGATTGAAGTCTATCAAGTATGCTTTGCGCGCCAGAGATGGAAACATCCCCAAACATTCGGTTCAAGAGATCACAGAAAAAATTCCTGACAGGCTGCCCCAGAAGCCTCACTTTATCTACCTTACGAGGAGAATGAATTATGAACGCTGCCGAAGAACGCAACGTCATTCCGATGCCGACCGCTGATTTCCATCAGTCCGCCAACATTACCGCTCAAGATGTTGCCGCCGCAGGCGCAGGCAACATCGAAAAAATCCGCGACATTTTGTTCGGCGCGCAAATGCGCGATTACGAACGCCGCTTTGTACGTTTGGAAGAACGGTTGATGAAAGAAGCCGCCGACGCGCGCGAAGACGCTCGACGCCGTTTCGATTCGCTCGAAGCTTTCATCAAGCAGGAAATCAGCGCGCTTGGCGACCGGCTGCGGTCTGAAAATCAACAACGCACACAGACCGCCGAAGACATCACGCGCGAATTGCGCGACGCCGCGCGTTCGTTGACCAACAAGATCAACGCGCTGGACGAACACAGTTCGCAAGCTCAACGCGAATTGCGACAGCAGATTCTGGATCAAGCCAAAAACCTGGCTGACGAAATCCGCTCGAAACATGAAGATTTGTCGGCGTCGCTGCAACGCGAATCGCGCGAACTCCGCAACGACAAGACAGATCGCGCGGCGCTGGCCAATCTGTTCACCGAACTGGCGATGCGGCTGAACAACGAATTCAAGCTGCCGGGCGACGAATAATTTCCTGATTGCGTTATGGCTGAATACCCGTTGCGAATCGTTCCGAACAAACCGACACGGCTTGGGCCGGAGCCGGACGACGTTCTGCAACTCGATGACTTGTTGCCGGAAACCAGTTTCGAGTTGGAAGAACCTGCTCAGCCCGACGACGCCGAAGCTATGGCGCAATTGCGTCGTTTGCTGTTGGAACCGGAACAGACTCAACTCGGCAACATTTTGGAGCGGCTGAACAATCCTCGCGTTCGCGCGCGAGAAATGAGCCGTCCGTTGCCCGAAGCGATCCGGCTTCGCAACGCCCAGGACGACGCGCTGACCGATGCGCTGGCTCCGACGATTGTCACGGCGTTTCATCACTCAATCAAAAAAGACCCGCGCCCAGTTGCCGAAGCCATTTCGCCGTTGATGGGACCGGCCATTCGCCGAGCCATCGCCATCGCGCTCAGCGGTTTTGTCCAAACGATTGATCAGACATTGAAACACAGCTTGTCGTGGCAAGGCGTCAAATGGCGATTTGAAGCCTTGAAAACCGGCAAGTCTTTTGCCGAAGTCGTGCTGTATCACACGCTGCTTTATCGTTCGGAACAGGTATTTCTGATTCATAAACAAACCGGATTGCTGCTGCATCACGTCGCTGCCGACCCGACGATCACCAAAGACGCCGACATCGTTTCGGGCATGCTGACAGCCATGCAGGTCGCAATCGGTAACTTCGCGCGAGATTCGTTCGGTTCCGGCGATCAACAGATTGATACGCTCGATCTGGGCGACCGCGAAGTCTGGTTTGAATCAGGCGCGCACGCCGTGCTGGCAGTGGTTATTCGCGGCGAAGCTCCTGAAACGCTGCGAAGCGATTATTTCGCTCCGGCGCTGGAAGCGATTCACGTTGAACAACGCGAAGCCTTCGACCTGTTCAATGGCGACGCTTCGGCATTTGAAGGCGCTCGGCCTCGATTGGAAGAGTGCCTGCAATCTCAATATCAAGGCCGCAGCGAACCGGCGGAATACAAAATCCCGACTTACATCTGGCTGTTGCTGGCGGCGATTGTCATCGGCTTGGGAGTGTGGGGATTTTTCGCGTGGCGAGATGCGCGACGCTGGAACGCTTACCTGAACCGTCTGAAACAGGAACCCGGCATCGTCATCGCCGAAACCGGCAAAGAAAATGGCAAACGATTCCTCGCCGGATTACGCGACCCGCTGGCGGCTGACCCAATGGCGATTTTGCGAAAAGAAACCGTCATCAATCCTTCGTCTGTCGAATTGCGATTGAAAGATTACGCCGCGCTCGAAGCTCCGCTGGTGTTGGCGCGAGCGAAAAGCTTGCTGGAACCGCCTTCGTCAGTGGAATTGAAGTTCGCCGACGGAACGCTGACGGCGAGCGGATTGGCTCCGCACGATTGGTTGGTCGAAACCCGGCGAATCGCTCGCGCCTTGCCCGGCGTGGTGAAATTCGACGACCGCAACCTGATTGACGAAGATTTGAAAGAGCCGGAATTTTTGCGTTTGAAGATCGAACAACAAGTAATTCGATTTGTTCGCGGCGGCGCACAATTGGCTGCCGGTCAGGGCGAAACCTTGAAAACGCTGACAGCCGATCTTCAGAAACTCGCCTCGCTCGCGCCGACCGTTGGACGCACTTTTCGTGTTGAGTTGATCGGGCACACCGACACCGAAGGCGACGATGCAGCCAACATGGCTCTGAGCCGGCAACGCGCCGACAAAGTTTTGTTCTTGCTCAACTCCAAACAATTCCCCGTAAACTCCCTGACCGCTGTTGGAGTTGGTTCGCTGCAACCGGTTCGTTCCGAAACCAGCGAAGCCGACAAGGAATTCAACCGCAGCGTGTCGTTCAAAGTTTCCCTGCTTGACCCGCGACAGGCCAAAGCACAAACGCGCCCCTGAAGAATTCACCCCAGAGGATTCATCAAGATGATTCAGAAAAAGATTTGTCTGCTTGGAGCGTTTGCAGTCGGCAAAACCAGCCTGGTTTCGCGTTTCGTCAAAAGCCTTTACTCCGACGAATACCTGACCACCGTCGGCGTCAAAGTGGACAAGAAAACCGTCACGCTCGGCGATCAGGAAATCAGTTTGATCGTTTGGGATTTGGCGGGCGAAGACGAATTCCAGAAAGTCCGCATGGATTATTTGCGCGGCGCTGCCGGGTATTTGCTGGTTGCCGACGGAACTCGTCTGGCAACGCTGGAAACCGCGCGAATGCTGCGCCAGCGCGTGGCGGAACACGTCGGCGACATTCCATTCGTCTTCATCGTCAACAAAAACGACTTGAGCGCCGAATGGGAAATTGACGATCAGGCGATTGCCGATTGCCAATCCGCTGGCTGGCAGGTTGTCAAAGCCAGCGCCAAAACCGGCGAAGGCATCGAAGAAGCGTTTCGGCAACTGGCAGAAAAAATTTGCTGACAATCCCTACTCTCTCAACTCCCCAGACACTCAACTTTACTCGGAGGCCGTTATGGCTGAGATGCCTGCATCTGTGTTTTCGTATTTGAATCGTCTGGCGACGGAACAGCGTTCCCCAGCGTTTTTGCTGGCGGACGATCAAGGCAGACTTTCCGGCTGGGGCGGAAGCCTGGCTGAATATGGAATTTCCGATCTACAAGCCGGGCTGCCTGTCGGCGAGCAGGTTTATTTCCTCGAAGGCCTGTTGCCGCTCGAAGGCAATTCGATGTTGATGCCCTGTTTGCAAACCGATTCCGGGCGAGTCGCTGATTTGCATCTGTTCCCGACCGAAGAGGGCGATTGCGCGTTGTTGCTGGACGCAACTCTGGAAGAATTGCAGCAACGGTTGATGCAGCAAAAAGGCAACGAAGCGAGTTTGAATTACCAACGCCTGGCAAAGGAAATTCAAAAGAAAGAAATTCTGTTGCATTGCATCGTTCACGATCTGGCCGGGCCGCTGATGGGCATCAGAGGCGGGTACGAATTGCTGGCCAGCGAACCGATTTCCGAACAAGGCCGCAAGTTTCTGGAAATCGGGTTGCGCCAAGCAGCCAAACAGGAAGCTCTGATCCGCGAAATCCTCAGCGCGTTTTCCGCCGAAGTCGAATCGCTCAACGATTTTTCGGTAAACGCCGACAATGCCCCTGACGCCGGTCGCGCCGTGCGCGAAGTCAGCGAAGCACTTTCAGCAGCCTTCGCTCACAGCCAGGTCAAACTGCAACTCAATCTGGATTTGCGAACCGACTGGAAAGTCGTTGGCGAAAAATCGCGGCTGGAGCGTGTGGTGTCGAACCTGCTGGAAAACGCGCTTCGTTACAGCCCGGCCAATTCCACTGTCACGATTGGCTGCCACGACGAAGACGACAAAGTGCTGGTCACAATTGACGACGAAGGCGCAGGCATTCCGCCCGAAATCGCGCCGACGCTGTTTCAAAAATTCGCGCAAGGAAAAAAAGGCAAAGGCAAAATTGGCTTGGGACTATATTTTTGCCGCATCACGGTCGAACACTGGAAAGGCGAAATCGGCCATGCGCCACGCGAAACCGGCGGAACCCGATTCTGGTTCCGCCTGCCTCGCCCGCGAAATGTAGAAAACAACATCAACCTCGAATGACATGCGGTTGTCGGCGTCGTAAGTCCGCGCGCCTCCGCCCGTGATGTTGTCGGTGGTGGTGTTTCCGGCTGAGTCATACGTCATCCCGTTCAGCCGGTTGTTGGCCGAATTGGGCAGGATGACCGTGTTGAAGATGTTCGCGCCCCAGGTTCCGGCGGAATTGATCCAGCGGTTGCCCCAGCGGTCGTAGCTGTAATGCTGTGCGTAAACCGAAGGCCACGCGCCGCCCGTCGTTCGCTGAACTCCGTTGGCTTGGGTGACGCGATTAGAGCGTAGCAATTACTGTCACTGCTACAATTTTCAATTTTGAATGAACTACTCTTCCAAGTCTTTTTGAAATTTTTGCCATGGGGAATTTTTATCCTCTCGCCAAGCTGACCAACCTGGCGGTAAATCAGCTATAGAATTCAGGCTTTCGTCCATTTCCAGCATTTCCTCCATATGAACAAGCCTGTAATCATCCGATTGGTCAGTTGTTCCGCACATAAAAGCCCAAGAATGGTCATCTTCATAATGCACAATTTGGCGAATAGGCTGCTCCAGAGCAATAACTTGCCTAGTAGTAAGTGCGGCTACATGAGGTCCCTGGTCGAACGGCCATTCTTTATCTTTCAGATCAACCCCTCCCGTTTCAAGTTCAGTAAATCCGGATTCTGCTCAACAAGAAGATCCTCAAAACAATTCCATCCTTTTTGAGTAATAAAGTCGGCCTCTTTTTTTGCAATCGGCACTGTCCAGACAATCGAGGTTACGGGAGATGATCCTTTATATTCGTGAAATTCATCGGGAAAATACACAGGGCTGGTACAGTACAATACCTGCATTGTTGAAGAATCAATTACAGGGCTGGCAAGCCTAAGTACTTGCCCTCTTAGCAAGGCACGCTTTTCCACGAGCAAGTCTTCTCCTACAGCTAACAGCAATGATGCAATTTCTTCGTTTGCATATGTGTCGTGGCAGCAGAAAAGCAACTCTTGCCTCACGAAACTATCATCCGGCTGACGGAGAGCGGTTTGGCTCAACCCCAAGGTCATAAAAGTGGTTGCCTGAGTTACTGGAGAATTTTTAAACCAGACTATTTGAAAAGGTATACGTTTTTGATCTATGGACTCTGACCACCCACCATCAATCTCTCCAAGATGAAACTCTAGATGCTGAATCAAACTAGCCACCGTCTCTTTCTCGTTATTCTGGTTCTTTGGGTTCATACTTGTGCCCTCTATTACAGCGCGGGCATTGAGCTCGCACATCTTTTTGGTACTCGTCTATAACTTCCTTACGATTTAAATTTGGTTTTTTAGCCAACTCTTTTTTTCTCTGCGCCCAAGTCTTCGTGTGATGATCGACATCAAAATCTCGTTTACCATTTACCTTCTCACCTGTCATTTTAGTCCCACAAGTAGGACAGATTTTAACGCCATCTGCCCCATCAGGTGCGTCCTTCAATGCATTTTCGATAGTTTTCTTACGAAATTTTGGGCGAGGCTCAATGACGTTCTTTGCGGTTTTAGCAACATCTTCAGTTTTGTCAACTGCCTTTAACGTATCAGCCGCTCTATCCAGGAGCTTTAATTTGCTAATGCCTTTGACCAGAAGCGTGCCGCCTTTGCCTCCAGCTACGGCTCCAACTCCGTACTCCAACGCTCCTTTATAATCGCCTTCGGCCAGAGCCATTCCGGCGCGTAGCGCGCTGGCTCCCTGACCGATTGGGCCGGGAACCCAACTGACGTATTCCGCTCCCTGCTTGATCGCTTCCCAAATTCCTTTGTGGCCATCCGGGTCAACATAAGCCAGCGGGTTGTTGTAACAGTACTGGTATTTGTTCAGCGATTGCGGTTCGGTCAGCTCTGCATAAATCAGAGGATTGTCCGATGCCACATCCGCGAAGTCGTACAACTCATCCGGCCCGCCCGTGAACTCATCGGGCGAGGTGAACCGCCCCTGCTTGCTGGAATAATACCGAGCCTGCGCGTAATCCAGGCCCGTCTCGTCGTCCCGCTCGTAGCCCGTGAACTTTTTCCGAATCCCGTCCGGCGTCCCACTGTTGGCGTACCCCATCCCCGTCGTGCGGATGCTGCCGTTGCCCATTCCGGCGAAAAGCTCTTCGCCAAAGGGCAGATAATCGTGGCGGGTAATTCCGCTCAAGCTGCCGGTTTTGTCCGCCAGAATGCGCGGAGTGCCCAGAGCATCAGCCACCGTCCATCGAACATTCGTCGCGTCGCCGACGATCATCGTCTGACCGCCGTTGGCGTATTCTTTCAGCGGAAACGTAGCCGCCGCTTCAGCCCCGTATTCGGCGATCAACTCTCCGCTGATGCCGTAAACGTACCAGGTTTCCTGCCCGCCAATGCGGCGAACCACTCGCTTGCCGTCGGCGTTGTAACCGTAAGAACTGCTGCCGGTATTGACGCCAAGCGACGCTGAAATCATTCGGTTTTCAGCGTCGTACAAACGACTTCCCGCTCCGGTAATGGTGTCGTTGGTGACATTGCCTGCCACGTCGTAGCCCAGCCCATTCAAACGATTGGTGTTTGAGTCGGGAGTGAAGACTGTGTTGTTGATGTTCGCGCCAAGGGTAGCGGCGGCATTGATCGAGCGATTGCCCCAGCGGTCGTAGCTGTAATGCTACGCATAGACCGAGAGCTAGGAACCGCAACCTGTCCTGTGTCCAGCGTCGGCGGACTTGTTCGGCTGCTGCTTTCATTAACTCACGTAATTCTGCGCTTTGCTCATCAGTAGATTTATCGATGGATAGTCTATGCCTTCGCGGCACACGATTCTGCCATAACGATTTGCCACCAACTAACGAGAGAACGGAAGCGGCTACGACATCAATAGGGTTTATCTAAAGATATCCCTTTTTCAAATTCTTGATCATGGGCATTGATCGCCGCCTCAAGAGAGTCATATGTTCCTTCACGTTTATGTGAGAGGTCGTAGCAAATCTCAATCTTGATTGTTAGGTTTGCAAGAAGGAAGTAATGTAAACCAAAAGTCTCTGGCTTCTGAGCTATCTGCTGATTCGATATTTTGCTCTTTAACTCTTCGTAAGTGTTCCGTATTAATGGCACTAGCTGAAAAAACCTTTCCTTGTCTTGGTTCTTCGTACGTTAGATACAACTCTCCCCAATAATCGCTCATATATTTTTCAAGCAAGTTATTAAATTCGGACCACCGCTCCTCTTTAACACTTTCATTATTAGCCTCTAGCGCCAACCTACTTATCGTTGCCGCAAAAGGCAAGCTAAGCTTAGTCAAGATAAAAGCTTTTTGTAAGCCGCCAGCATCCCAAGCAACCAGCACTAATAAATATGACTGACCTTGTATAGAAACGATGGCACGTACAATACCGTCGTACCAATCAAGTATTGTCATTTTATCTACCAGGAACTGCTTTATTAAGGAAGATAGCATAGCCAAGCTCCGAATTGGTCTATTACTCCAAAGGCTTGAAAAGCTTATTGAATTTGTCAGCCACTTCCGGTGTTACCGGTTTCGGTAGGATTACCGTATGGTGTTTTGGATCTGCACCAGTTTGTTTGACTTCGAATACCTTTTCCACATCTGACTTCAAAGCAGACTTGCTCTGTTTATCGGTACCCGATACTCTAGGTTTCAGCCTTGTTGACACGCCGTGAGGAAAACCATTAGCCTCCGCTTTCGCTGCCTGTTCACCAAGTTGCTTAGCACTTTCCGCCTTTTGCCCACGCCTGATAAGGTATCCACCACAGCCGCCAGTATTATGGCTTAATAGTTCTAGTGAAGAAACGAAGTAAGCCTGATCTGCTTCGACCTCGAAATTGTAGACCCGATGTTCGCCTTTCTTCCAATGGATCGCCTTGATCTGGGCGTTACCGGTTCTGGTCTTGATTCGTTCCCCAACGTTTAACAGCCCTGCCGGAGCCCAATCATTTCGATCTGCCGAAAACAGCGGATGGCTGACTGTCGGTTCCAGAGCTTTCTTCAGGCCGTCAAACTCGATTTCCATCACGCCGGAATCCATGTGCGTGACGGTCATCAAAACGACACGGCCAAGACCGGCTTTGATCGGCGGGCAAGCGGTGATCGTTTCGACTTTCGCCAACCCGCTCAAGCCCATTTCCGTTAGCTCGATTTCAATGAACCTGCGAGGCGCTGCCCCAACCTTCCTGATCCATTCCAGCGAACGCAGCAATTCGATCTCGTAAACATCTTCGCTGCCTTTCGGGTCAGGCATCAACAGCTTGACGACGCGCCACTGTTTCGGATCAACCGCCGTCCATCCGTCAGGACGATCTTTGTTGATGCCTGTCGTTGTCACTCGGTCGCCGACGCGAATGTCTTCGATCTTTTTCAAGCCGTCGGGCGTGCTGACCTCTGTGCCCGCCGTGAAGCATAACCCACAGGCGTTTCCAGCAGCTTTTATGGCTGTGCCTTGCTTGCGAGTGTCATTTAACTTGTCCAAAACACGTGCGCCATCAGTCAGTTTATCAACCGCTCTGACACCTGCTCGAAGCAGCTTTGCTCCCGGAGCCGCGCCCAAAGCACTCGACGCCGCCCCCGCGTAATCCCCCTGTGCCAACTTGTCCACCGCTTGCACCACACTCGCCACCGTCCCGATCGGGCCCGGCACGTAGGTCGCAACTTCGACCACCGTTCTCGCCCAATCTTTCCACGACTTGTGACCGTCCGGGTCCACCAATGCCAGCGGATTGTTGAAACAATACTGATACTTGTTAAGGGATTGCGGCTCGTCTAACTCCGCATAGATCATCGGGTTTTCCGATGCCACATCCGCGAAGTCGTACAACTCATCCGGCCCGCCCGTGAACTCGTCCGGCGAGGTGAAGCGCCCCTGTTTGCTCGAATAATAACGAGCCTGCGCGTAATCCAAGCCCGTTTCGTCATCCCGCTCGTAGCCGGTGAACTTCTTACGAATCCCGTCCGGCGTTCCGCTGTTGGCGTAGCCCATCCCCGTCGTGCGGATGCTGCCGTTGCCCAGACCGACAAAAAGCTCTTCGCCGAACGGCAAGTAATCGTGGCGGGTAATTCCGCTCAAGCTGCCGGTTTTGTCCGCCACAATGCGCGGAGTACCCAGAGCATCCGCCACCGTCCAACGAACATTCGTCGCGTCGCCGACGATCATCGTCTGACCGCCGTTGGCATATTCCTTCAGCGGAGAACCCGTCGCGCCGTTGACCGAGTATTCCGCCAGCAACTCGCCGCTGAAACCGTACACGTGCCAGGTTTCGATTCCGTTGACGATGCGCCGCACACGCTTGCCGTCCGCGTCGTAAACGTAATAGTTCCAGGTCCCGCCCGATTGCGCCGAAGTCATGCGGTTGTCGGCGTCATAAGTCCGCGCGCCTCCGCCCGTGATGTTGTCGGTGGTGGTGTTTCCGGCTGAATCATAACTCATCCCGTTCAGCCTGTTGTTGGCCGAATTGGGCAGGATGACGGTGTTGAAGATGTTCGCGCCCCAGGTTCCGGCGGAATTGATCCAGCGATTGCCCCATCGGTCGTAGCTGTAATGCTGCGCATAGACCGAAGGCCACGCGCCGCCCGTCGTTCGCTGTACGCCGTTGGCTTGGGTGACTCGATTCAGCGCGTCGTATTCGTAAGTGTCGCGCAGCGGGATGGCGTAACTGGAATAAGCGTCGTCCATCGGAACGTAATGTTCCTGCATGGTGACGTTGCCGTTGTTGTCATTGGCATTCAGAAAGGCATTGCCTGCGCTGCGTGCCTGATTGCTGAAGTAGGTGATCAGAGCGCCGCGATTCCACGTCCATTCGTCTGCGGAGCTTGTGCCCAAACGAATGTCCACCGCCTGCCCGCGCGAGTTGTAATGGATGTTGTGATAAAGCGCCGTCGTTGTGCCAAAGCGTTCGCGTTTGATCTGTCCCTGAGCGTTAAACAGAAATTCGTTGGCGTAGGTGCGCGAAACGCCGTCGCCGATGTTGCCGCTGAAGCTGCTGATGCGACCGGCGTTGTCGTAATTGTATGTCGTCGAACGAGTGGACGGATAGCTTTGCGTTTTAACATTCCCCGCGATGTCGAACGTCCGCGAAATCGGATACGACATCCAGGTTGCGCCGTTGTTGGTCAGGAAGTTCTGCGAACCGGTTTTGGCGCGTCCAAGTTCGTCATAACTGTCAACAATGGTGTAGGAATAGGCCAGTTGTCCGCTGGTTGGATGAACGTTGTACGAAAGGCTATACCAGAGCCTGCCTTTGCCTTTGACCGCTCCGTCGTAATACCGCTGGATGGTCGGCGAAGCGCCGCCGGAATAGGAAATGGTGGTATTGCGATTGAGCGGGTCGTAGGTGTGAGTGGCCGTGATATTACGCGCATCGGTCTTGGTCAACAGGTTGCCGTTGTTGTCATAAGCATAACTGACCGTGCCGTTTTCAGGATTGGTCGCCGAAAGCAGCCGCGACAAACTGCTGTAATTGAATGTTCGCGTCTGACCGCCTTGAACGGTCTGCGTCAATTTATCCAGCGCGCTGTAAGTGTAATTTGTTGGCTGAACCGGCGAAGCCGTCGTGCCCAGACCGCCGTTGGTCGCATCCGGTTCGTCAACCCGGATCAATCGGCCAATTCCATCCACCATGCTCCGCCGCGAACGATTCATCTGGTCGGTGACGGTCGTGAATTCCGCGTCGTAAGCCGTTGTGACTTTGCCGGTCGAAGTGGTGTTGTTGCCCCATGGCGCTGGCGGCGTGGCTCCGGCAAAGGTTTCGAGTTCGATGATCTTGCCGCCCTGGTCGTTTTTGATGCGTCGCCAAGCCATCTCGGCTTCGCCGCCCGCCGCACCGGAAGTCGCCGCGCGATATGCCGCCGAAACGATTTCGTAACTGTTCGAGCCGGAATAAGCATAACGAGTCTGCACTTTGATGCCGTGCTGTTCGTTGTAAGGGTCTTGGGTTGTGGAATCTTCCAGCGAGCGGCTCAAACGAAGTCGGTCGAGTTGGTCGTAATGTTGAATGGAAACCAGTTTGCCATCGCCGGCGGTATTCAGGTCGGAACGGGTGATGACTCGGCGCATGGTGTCGGAATACTCCGTCGCAGTGCGGCGTTCTGACGGAGTTCCAACCGCTTCTTTGACCAAGGTCGGACGGCCAAACACGTCCAGCGTTGTTTGAGTGACGACGTTGTTGTCTGTGTCTTTGGCTTCGGTGACGACTCCGGTGTGAAAGTCGTATTTGTTTTCCGAAGTGCGCGCGACAGAGGTCGTTTCAGCAACGATGGTTTTGGTGACATACAAATCCGTCACGCCGTTGCCGATGTCTCCGTAAGTAAAGGCGGTGGCCACGTTGTTCGCGTCAAAGGTTTTGATCAGCTTGCCGGTCGCGCCGTTGGAATAAGTCGAGTATTGATTTGTGGTCGCAATCGAATTGCCGCCAGTGAGCGGCGTGGTGACTGCGCCTTTGGTCGAATCCCAACTGCGCGTGACGGTCACATTGGCGGTGGTCGCCGGGTTGTCATAGGTAAATTCCGTGCGCGCTTGCACTGCGCCTGCGGCAGTGGCGCGAATTTCTTTTGACGCGATGGCGTTGAGCGTCAGCGTGGTGTAACCGCCCGACGGAGCGACGTTCCAATACGCATTGGCGTGACTGCCGGGCGTGGACGAATCCGGTGTGGGATTGTTGTAGGTGTTCAGCGTTACTCGTTTGACCGTTGCTCCGCCCGGAATGCCTGTGGGCAATCCGCTGCCGTCTTTGGGGACAAGGCTGTAATCCACCCAATCGTATTCGGTGACTTGCAACACGTTGCCGTTCTTGTCGTAGGCAAAATCCTTGATGGCGGTTTTGACGTAAGTTCCGCCAGCGTTTTTGATCGTGGTGAATTCTGTTTTGACAAAGGCGTTGCGCTCCGGCAATGGCGGCGGCAATACCCCCAACCAGGGTTGAGGATTCAGAGCGTAAATGCGTTCGGTTTTCGTGCCGTCAGGCCGTTCAACACGTTTTAGCAATCCGCCGTCAGGCGCGGGGTAGCTGGTGTCGCCGTGCAATTCCGTCGTCACTCCGCCATCGGGCGTAGTGATTGTTGTCACGGTATTGCCAATGTCGTAAAGCCAGGTTTCCGTCACTGCGCTGGTTGCGCCGTCTGTTTGCGCCCACCAGGTCAGCGTTTTGGTGGAAGTATGCCCACGCAAGATATTTGTGCATTTAGGCAGGCCATTGGCCAGCCCACCTGGGTAGGAATACTGATACGCGACTTGAGGCGGCGTTTCAGACACATCGGCAGGCATCACAACTGAAGACACCTCAGCCCATCCTGTACTGGTGTTGTAATTGAACGTGTAGCTGAGATTGCCCAGTTGCGTGGGCAAGATGATTTTATCAACGACCAGATAATCCGCCGTCCATTGCTGGATCGAAGTGTTTCCCTGTTGCTGGCCTCCCGCCGCCGTTGAACTGTAACCTTTGTTGATGATGGAAACAGTTTTCCACTTGATGCGCCAGACCAGCGGCGTTCCACTCACGCCAGTTTGCGTGATCAGGTCGTCGCCCGTTGCGGCATCATAAGTCAGCGTCGTGCTGCGTCCGAAATTGTCGGTGATGGTGTTGTTGACGATTTCGTAATAATTGCCGTTGCGATCATAAACGCGCTGAACAGCGCCTTGATTGGTGATTTTGCTGCCGTCGGGGTAATACAGCGTCCAATCCTGATTGCGCTCAACTATCAGCCGCAAATACGAACCATCGGCGCTGTAATACGCCATTCTCGGATTCGGGTCAGTGCTTTGCGTGGCACTGCAACTGCATCCCTGGCTGCCCGGTGGTTTCGCGCAGCCATAAACCCGGACGGTTCCAAAAGTGTCCACATTGAAATACCCGTCGCCGCGCGCATCGGCATATCCGCTTGGTCGAAACAAATGCTCGGCTCCATCCGGGAAGCGAATTCTGACTTTCCAGGTATAAGTGGCGAGTTCGTTTTGCTCTGAACTGGAACCCTGACTATTACAGGCATTGGCAGCCGCTTGTTCATAACCGCCGTCAATTTCGTTATTGCGATTGGTAACCAACAGTTCATGGCGAAAACGTAGCCTCCACCCAGCTTCGCCGGAATCGCGCAACAGGTTTTGCTGCGAAATCTGGCCTGAAATATCCAACGCTTCGCCGATGAAGGTCTCGTAAAGCTTGCTGTTGTATTGCAGATAAAAACCGCCGCGCATTCCGTTGCGTCCGGGCGGCAATTGGCCAAGCGTGTACCGCAAAATGAGATTGCCGTTGGTGGTGTTGATGGATTCAAAATCGCCGAGGCTGAAAGCACCTGCTGGCGCAAAATTCTTCTGCGGGTCTCTGGTATGCGAAGCCGTTTGACCAATCGCTGTGACCGAAGTGAAAACCATCAGCGACACGATAAGCAGAGAAATCAGGCGGAAACGCGAAATTGAATCTGAATGCGACATATAAAACTCCTACAATTAAGTGCAAGCCCACCACAGGCTCGAAGGTGTTTTCGTTAGCAATCGGAGCAAACTGAACAGTTTGCTCTACTTTTTCGGCCAGACTCATCTTCCAGGAATGGAAAAAATGCCATCGTTGGCAGTCGGTTGAACGCTGGCGGCGGTGACTCTGAGTTGTAAGGCTTCGGCGTCGTTTTCCAGACGAGTGAACGTTTTCGGAATGAGTTGTCCGTTGAAATTTTGCCAGTCAGCCAATCGTATTTCGACATTCAACGAACCGCGGCCTCGTTCGATTCGGTATCGAATGATTTCTGGCAATGAAGTTCCAGCATTGAAGTAATAGAGTTTTCGTTGCGCGCGCTGCGTGGGCGTATGCGTGATTCGATCCATCACTTCGTAGACGTTGTAGTAAGGCCCTGCATAATTTGCGACGGCTTTTTCGTTAGGTTGCAGATATGTGCCGATTTCCCGCTTGGCCAAACCTTCCATCTGCCCGGAAAACAAATGCTCCACGCTGTCAAAAATCAGCGACTCGATTTCGTCCACATCTCTTTCGTCCGAGACGTTGCCATCCGAACGTTTCAAACCGTCCTGTTTTTCTCCATCGAATGTGGTGACGCGCAATCCATTGCCAATTTGTTCTTCCAACCGGAACCTATCTGGCAATTCAATGACCAATCGCATTGGCGTCTCAACGGCTCTTCCGCTGTTTCGCCGGATGGTTCCGCTCAAAATCAGACGCTCTTTACCCACTGCCTCAAACCGATTTCCCAGCGCCTGCAAGGTGTTTTGAAATTGCGGCCACAGAAGAACTCGCTTGACCCGTTTGGCCTGGGTTCTGGCGGGTGGCTGTAACGTTTTGGTTGTGATTGAGGCATCCGCCGAAAACAGGTTTCTCAGTTCGGAACTGGGAACCAATGCCATTGTCACTGCAATCAGCAGCAGGCAAATGCCAAACGCTGCCAGAACGATTTTTCGGTTGATTTGATAACTCATACACTTCTCCCTGATAGACACACCTTGCGGTAGCCTTTTGGTTGCACAGTTGTGAAAGAGAGCGGTCTGTTGGCAGTCAAGGATGAAAATTGCCCGGTCATCGGCGAACGCAAAAGCAACGCCGAAGCAGGCGAAGGTTCTGCTCACGCCAGTTGAGCAATTAACAACCTATTGATTTGTCAAACGATGGAAAATCAGCGCAGAGGAGTTGAGCGATTTTGACTGTTGGCTACAACCAGCGCTGAAGGGCAATGAACTCGACAGTTGATTTTTATCTGATTCGTAATTTGAAAGTTGCTTGACGCGGCGAAGTGTAGTTTTTTTTTTCAAACTGTCAATCTTTTTTTTGATTGAAGTCTGGTTCCCAAAAACAAACAGGCTGGCGATCTTTTACGAAAGCGCCAGCCTGTTGAATTTGCGAGGTTGTGGTCTGAGGTTATCTGCTACTGGTTTTCACCGTCACGCGCGCCCAATCCCAGCCTTCCAATCCACGAGCATTGACGGCCTTGACGCTGACGACGGTTCCTGGTGGAACGTTTTTCAAACTCACGCGCGGCGCGCTGACTTTGATCGGTTGTTTCGCTCCGGCGTAGCTGACCAAATATCCGCGAACGTTTTTTTCCGGCGAAGCCGTCCACGACAATTCCGCTGTCGAGCCGTCGTAACTTTCCACCTTCAAATCTTTCAGCCGCGAAGGACTGGAAGCCAGCATTATCAACGTTGCCGCAGTCGTCTTGCTGGTTTCCAGAATCAACTGATGATTGATCGTTTCCAGCAAATCGGTGGATTGATGATAGTGCGGATTGCCCAACACCGGGTAAGAACCGATGCCGCCGACTATGTCGCCATAGGCTTCAAAAAAAGCCGTCGCGTCGGTTCCACGATGCCAGCGCGCGTCGAAGGTAATCAGCCGCGTGAACAAAAACGCCGCCGCGTGCTGAATGTCTCGAATGCCGTCGTTGGAATAACGAATTGTGTTGTCCAACCGGTTGTCGTTCGCCCAGCCGATCATGTCGTTGTTCAACGCGCCGACGATGTTCAGCTTTTTCTCTTGAGCGACGCGGACAAATTCGCGGCTGCCCAGCAAACCGGCTTCTTCGCCGGTGAACGACGCAAAAATGATTGTCGCAGGTTGCGGATGTTTGGCCAGCATTCGCGCGGCTTCCAGCAAAGCGGCAGTTCCTGAAGTGTCGTCATCGGCTCCGGGTCCGGCCTGGACAGAATCAAAATGGCTGCTGACGACATAAATCAATTCGGGGTTTTCCGTGCCGGTCAGCTTGGCAATTACGTTGCAGGTTTTGCCGCCCAAAGCTCCACGATTTTCAAAGCATTGCTGTTCGGCGTCGTAGCCAAACGATTTATACGCGGCGGTCAGGTATTCAATCGCCAGTTTGTTGCCAGGCCGTGAAATGTGTTTGGAGTCGAAATCAAACAACGCCTTTTCGTGTTCGTAAACGCGATTGACTGAACCTGACTCCAACGCGCGGCGAACTTCTGGCGTGATGGGCGTGAAAATGCGCTGGCCTTCGGCGCGCAAAGCCGTTTCGTCGGCAAGTTGTTTTTCCAGTCGGGCGATTAATTCGGCTTTGGTAACTTTGCGATTCAGGTCAACGATGTACACGCCGCGTTCGGGCGAAACGGTGTTACCGTCGCGGTCGGCTTGAATCAGCAACCGGGAACCGTCGGCGCTGGGTTGCCACAACACTTCCGGCGAAATCGTTCGCACGGTGTTGTTATGAAAAAGCTGTGTCCGCGTGTTGTTCGCTAAATCATACAAATAAGCTCGGCGATGGCGCGGTTCGCCGATCAAACCCAGAACGCGGTCTTTGGCCAGAAAACGCGGTTGAACGTCGTGCTGAATTTCTCGCGTCAGCCGCGTTTCGTTTTTGCCGTCGCGTCCGATCAGGAACAACTCCCAATCATCCTTGGTCATACGTGAATAAATCAGCCGCTGGCCGTCGAGCGAAAACGAAGGCGAATCCACACGATCATTCGTTTTCAGCACTGCCGTCGCTTCGCCGCCGATGGACTGAACCATCACGCTGGTTTCCTGCCCTGCTCTGACCAGATAAGTCACTGCCGAACCATCTGCGGCGGCGGTCAACGCCAGCCCATTGACGATAGTTGTTTTGCGGCTGGCCAATTCCATCACGCCGAATTTGGAAGCGTTAAACGGCGCTCCGGGAGGCGGCCCGCCCTGACCTCCGCCGCGTTGACCGCCTTGTTGCTGAGCGGTTGCGTCGAGTTGCCGCGGCGCAGGAAACGGCGTCGAAAGCGGAATCGCGTAAATCAACAACCTGCCAGAAGCATCGAACGTCGGTTGGATTTTGAATCCTTCGCCGCTGGTGACGGCTGCGGCTGACGCGGAAGCATTGACTGCATAAATTTCGTTGCGAGCCGTTTCGCCTTCGCGCGCGCCGACGAAATAAACGGTTTCTTCATCGCCAAACACCAATGAAGATTTCAGCAACCCGCTGGACGCCAATTCGGCTTCCTGCCCTGTGGCCAGATCGCGCAAGACAATGGCAGCGTGTTTCGCCTGAAAGTAATTCAGGTTTTGCAATGCCGCGAATCGCACCGTGCCTTGAGCTTTGTCCAAATCCGCCTGAGCTTTTTTCAGTTCGTCGTGTTGCGGCAATTTCAGATACGCGGCTTTCTTTCCCGATGGCGAAAGAGCCGCACCGGTTCCCGGCAATTCCGCGACAACCGAACGATTGGCAACCGAAACCACTCGCGTTTTCACCGTCGGAGCGACGCCGGTTTCATACGCCACGACGCTGCCGTCCAAACTCATTTTCGGCAATCGCCCGTCGTCCGTCAGATCGTAGGTGTGATAAAGCTCGCCAGTCTGCCGAGCAATCGCGTCAACAAACTGATCGCCGGTCGGATTTTTCAGCATTCGCAAGTAAGCGCGCAGTGCATCAGGATATTTGCCTTCCAACCAGGCTTCGTTTGCCGAACGCAACTCGGCTTCCTGGCCATGGCTGCGAGTCAGCGGAGCAATCAGCAACAAAACAATCGTCACGACAAGAATTTTTTTCATCATCAATCCTTCACGCAAACAAAATCTTTTTCACGCCAGCCTGTTTTGCCTAAACAGTTCGCGGCTCAAAGATTTTGCAGCCTCAAATGTTATTGGTTAGATGTGGTTTGATACGACTGAAAGGATAGTTGAGTTACGAACTTGTTTCGGCGTAAACGACCGGCAGAAATCAGCAAGCCCGCCGGTCGTTGCCTGTAACAACGGTTTACAACCGTTCGGGGCGCTGTCCGCCAACGATCAAATAGCCCAATCGGACGTGCGCGCCTGAGCTTTTTGCATTCTTTTCGCCCGTCACGCGAACCGTCAGCCGATGTTCACCCGGCGACAATCCGCCAAAGATTTTTGTGCCCAGTTGCGATGTCGAACTGTAAGCATCCACCTTGCCAGCAGGCGCTATGGCAGGTTTGCCGTCAATCAGACATTCGATCATTCCGGCGTCGGAGCTTGCGCGAAATGTGATGCCGACGACTGTGCCTTCAAAGTAAAACTCGATTTGCGCGTTGATTTTATCGCTGGCCAACAACGCCGAAGGCAAGGCGCGGTCGTTGCTCGTTTCGGATTTCCAACTGGCTTCGTGACCTTTGGGCGGGCGAATTTCAGCAAAGGCTTTGAACTCGCCGTAATTCATTTCGTCGCTGACCAGCGGCGAAGGCAGTGTTCGCAAAATCGGCGAAGCTTCCAGCTTTTCCTGCTCGGCCAGAAATGCCGTGATCGCGTCGGCGTACAGTTTGTGACCCGCATCGGTCGGATTCACGCCGTCTTTGGCGAAGTTGAATTTTCCGGCTTCGATCAGCGGCTGAATCGTTTCGAGCAGATTGATCGCCGGAACCTGGTAATGCGCGGCGATTTGATCGTGCCATTCGGCGCGCGAAGTTTTTTTCGCGTTCGGCGCATAAATCATCACCACTTCCGGCGGCGAAGGAACGATCAGGAATTGGCGCAACAAACCTTCGATGGCTTTTTTGACCGGTCTTTCTTCGTCGTTGGCTTCGTTCGCAGCGAATTCGACAAAGACCAGATCGGCTTTTTGCGCCAGCACGTCGCGGCGAACGCGCATCGCTCCGTACTGTGAGCCGGTCGTCGTCAATCCGGCATTGATTTCGGAAATCTCCGCTTTCGGGAATCGCTGCCGCAACCAGTTCGTGACCAACGCGCGATACGAAGTTTTTTCGGCGTTGCCGGCTCCATTGCCCAAGGCGACCGAACCGCCAAGATACGCCACAGTAACGGGACCGCCTCGTTGCAATTTGCCAAGCACACGCCCGATGTTGCGGCGCGGCTTTGCAGCCGATGCTGTGGAATATGTGCTGGTGTTGGCGATGGTCAGTTTGCGGTCTTGCTGGTTTTCAGCCGACTGGGTTCGCGCGGGCAAGGCGGTTTGTTCATCAACTTCGCTGATCGAACTGGCAGAAACAGAATTCCCGCCGACGGGCGCAAACCTTGAAAAGTGAGTTTGCAATCCAATCGGCGGGAATATGACGGACAGGAGAAGCAGAAAAATCGGGATTTGTTTGAACATAGTCAGTTTCCTTTCGCCAGTGTCCCGTCGCCAGCCAAGTTACTGACTGATGTTACGCGATAGCAGATCAAATAAAGCGTTTGACAATTTCTTCGTCCCGGCAGGGACGGTTGAATTTAGCGCGGCGTTTCAACGCCGGGTAGCAGAGCCTTTCTCTGCCGCGTCCTGTCAGGACGCTTGAATCCTGCTCTGGCGGAAACTCAAGCGTCCCTACAGGACGCCGGTTCATTCGCTGCTTTTCCCGGCAGTGAACTGCCGGGCTAATATCAACCGTCCCTACCGGGACGAAAACAGTGTCAAACCCAATGTTCGATTCTTTAGCGCGTAACACCAGCTACTGACTACTGTCTACTGACTACTTTTTGCACTCATTTCTTTCGGCTTCCAGTTCGTCGGTCGAAAGCCGATGTTCATCGCTGAAAAGATTCCGTAGATCGCATCTTCGTCGCCATTTTCAGCGGCGGCGGCAAGCTGGGAAATCCAGGCTTCGAGCCGCGCGAAATCATACTGCAAAGGCGGCGCAACGAAAATCTTTTCATATCGCGTGGTTTCCGCGCCTTCTTCGGCAATCAGCAATTCCTCTTTCAGCTTTTCGCCGGGACGCAGTCCGCGGAATTCGATGTCAATGTCTTCGCCAACGGTCAGGCCGGAAAGCCGAATCATGTCTTTCGCCAGATCGAACACCTTGACCGGTTCGCCCATATCCAGCAGGAAGATTTCTCCGCGCTGTCCTAAAGCTCCAGCCTGAATAATCAACTGCGCGGCTTCGGGAATTGTCATGAAATAGCGTTCGACCTCCGGGTGCGTGATCGTCACCGGGCCGCCGTTTTTGATTTGCTCGCGAAAGATAGGAACGACGCTGCCGCGACTTCCCAACACGTTTCCGAATCGAACGCACGAATAATTTCGACCGCCATTCAGCTTGATGGCTTGTGCCTGGAACATCAATTCGGCGACGCGCTTGGTGGCTCCCATGATGTTTGTCGGATTGACGGCTTTGTCGGTGGAAACCATGACGCAACGTTCGACACCGAATTCCGCCGCGCATTCCAGCAAACGTTTGGAACCGACGACGTTGTTGAAAATGGCTTCGGCGACATTGCTTTCCATCAGCGGCACGTGTTTGTGAGCCGCCGCGTGGAAAACGACTTGCGGGCGATGTTTGGCAAACACCTGACGCATGCGAGTCATCACTCGCAAATCGCAGATGGCCGGAACGATTTCGATCTTTTTGTTTTCGCAAGCGGCCAACACTTCACGCTCGGCTTCAAAAACGGAGTTTTCGTCTTTGTCGAGCAGAACGATCGAAGCCGGATTGAGCGTGGCTATCTGGCGGCACAACTCGCGGCCAATCGAACCGCCCGCACCGGTAATCAAAACTCGCTTGCCGACGTAAGACCCCTGACTGGCTTCGAGCCAGGCTTCGATGTTGATGGTGTCGCGTCCGAGCAGGTCTTCGATTTCAACCGGTCGCACGTTGCTGACCGTGACGTGATTGCCAAGAATTTCATACAAACCGGGAATGATTTTGACCGGAACTTCGGCAGCTTCGCACAAATCCAAAATGCGGCGAACGGTTTTTCGCCGCGCGTTGGCCATGGTGATGATGACCTGATCCACGCGATGTTTCTTGACCATTTCCGGCAGCGAATACGTCGGGCCGAACACCGAAACTCCCTGAATCACCGAGCCGATTTTTCCCGGTTCGTCGTCCAAAAAGCCGCAAACCTGAAGCCCCAGATCGCGGCGGCGAGTGATTTCGCGCGCGGTCATGATTCCGGCGTCACCGGCTCCGACCAGCAAGGTGCGAAGCTTGACGCCATTGGTCTGGGTTTTGGCGCGAGCCACTTTTTCGCACACCACACGCCAGGCCACACGCGCTCCGAGCATTCCGGCTGCCGCCAGCAAAAAGTTGATCCCGATGGAACCAATCGGAAAGACCCACAAACTGCGCGGATCGGCGATGGCCAATCGCAATATCAACATCGCCAGAGCAATCACACCAACTGCACCGGCCAGATGAACCGTGTCAGGCACGCTGACGTATCGCCAGACTCGGCGATACATGCCGACAAAATAATTGACGCCGATCTGCAACATCACCACATAAGGCAATGCCAGCACCATTTTTTGCGCGTCCAGTTTGGGCGGCCATCCATCGAACCGAAGCACATGTGCCAGCACGAACGACGCCATGATGATGAAAGCATCCACAGCCATCTGCGTTCCGCGACTGAGCATGTAATTTTGCACCCAGCGTGTCATAAACACCTTCGGTAACAGCGCGGCAAGGCGCTCGGAAAAATCCGGCTTTGCCTGTGAAGAAAAGACAGATTCGCCTGATTGCGGGAGAAATTGTTTACTCAAATTCATTCGATTGACCCCAGATAGGCCAGTCGCTCCGGGAAGCTTAGAAGCAAGATGTTTCGGCGAGGTGGCGGCAACGACGCGCATCTTAGCTTGACCGGGCAAAGCTGGCAAACCTTTCTGATTTTCAACTGATAAGTCGCATCAGCGTCCGAACGATTACGCCACAATCACTCCAGGCGGTCGCCTGGCGTGAATAGTGCAGATCAATGGCGAGTTTCGCCGGCATCAGTTCTGTGCGGTAATAAAGTTCAGGGTCGGCGAGATCAGCATATTGCGAGAGGACTTCGCTTTCATTGCTGAATTCGATGGTGGCCGGACTGGTGATGCCCGGACGATAAGAGAGAATTTGCCGCTGTTCGTCGTTGTAATACGCGACGTAACGCGGCACTTCGGGGCGAGGCCCGACAATGCTCATTTCGCCTTTCAAGACATTGAAAAACTGTGGCAATTCATCGAACCGATACTTACGAAGAAAATGGCCGCTGCGGGTAATTCGTGGGTCGCGGCCAATAGTGATTTGAGTTCCGCGCTGTTCGGCGTCCGTGACCATCGTGCGGAATTTGAAAATGCGAAACGGTCGCCCGCCCAATCCAACACGTTCTTGCAGAAAGAAAATCGGCCCGCTCGAATCCAGCTTGATCCAGATGGCCACCAAAGCAAGAACCGGCAGCAGCAAAATCACCGCCGGAATCGCCAACGCCAAATCCAAAATCCGGCGCGACGAAGCGGCAAGAGTTTGTTCAGGCAAATTGTTTTTTGAAGCTACTGAAATCATTTTGGGGGCTTAGAGCCAGTTTTGAAAGTTGGTAATGCTCATTTTCAGCCTGCGAAGCAGGCGTTAGACAGTAGCTCCGTGCGAGAGCGCGGAGAGTCGAAGCCAATTTTTTCTGCAAGCTCCGAAAGGAGCGACAGCCGATCACGATCTGTCGCCCCTTGCGGGGCTTGGGCGGCGCTCTTGCCTTCGACCCCGCGCTTTGCACGGGGCTATTTTCTGGCGCTCTTTCAGAGCTAAATCGGAAGGAAGCCAGCTTTTCTTATTTCAAAACACCCTCTTAGCTATAGCTTTCAAGAAAAAGAATTTCCGAAGAAAGTCCCGGAGGGACGGCAAGAAAATAGCCCCGGATGCAATCCGGGGAACCAAGCCAATAACCCTTCAAGCCCCAGCGGGGCGACAGACAACTTGACAGTAAAGCAAATCTGCCGCCCCTGCCGGGGCTGGGTAGTTTTGCCGATCGTACCCAGGGTTTCACCCTGGGCTAATTTCTTTTCACCCTTCCGGGGTTCTGATCGGAAAATCATTTTCTTGACTTCTATAGAAGGAAAACTTTTCGACAGGATTTACAGGACTCAACAGGATGAAACGTTTGCCGGAAGAGATTGGCGAAAAATCTTTTTCATCGCGTAAATCCTGTCTGATTTTTACCGACTACCGGCTACCGACTCTTCTTCTGTTAGTTCGACTCTATCACCTGCCAAAATACTTTTGACGGCTTCGATGACGCGAGTTTGATCGTCTTCGGTCATTTTGGTGTAAAGCGGCAAACTGACGGCTCGTTCGTATGCGCCCCAAGCCATCGGGAAATCATGCGGTTGCAAGTCATAAGCCTTTTGCCAGTAAGGATGCAGATGCAGCGGTATGAAATGGACGCTGCACCCGATGCCACGCGCAGACATTTGCTGAATGAAATCGTCTCGACTGATGTTGGCCTCTTCTTCCAATCGAATGGCGTACAAATGCCACGAATGCAAATCGCCGTTTTCCGGTTGCGGCGGCAATGTGATCGGCAATTCGGCCAGTTCCACGTCGTAGCGTTCCGCCATACGCTGCCGCCTTTCCTGAAAGCTCCAGGCTTTTTTCAACTGCTGCAATCCGATGGATGACGCAATGTCTGTCAGGTTGTATTTGAATCCCGGCGCGATGACTTCGTAATGCCAGGCGGGTTTGGTCGAAGTGTAGCGATCAAACGCATCCCGGCTGATGCCGTGCAATCGCATTGCGCGGCAGCGTTCGGCAATGGCGTGGTCGCGCGTGACGATCATGCCGCCTTCGCCCGTCGTGATGGTTTTCGTCGCGTAAAAACTGAACACCGTCGCGTCGGTATCCAAAGTTCCAATCAGCCGATTGTGATAAGTCGCAGGTAAAGCGTGCGCCGCGTCTTCCAGAATTTTCAGCCCGTGCCGCCGAGCGATTTCAATGATCGGCTGCATATCGCAAGCCAGTCCGGCGAAATGAACCGGGATAATCGCCTTGGTGCGCGCAGTAATCGCGCGTTCGATTTTTGCAGGATCAAGGTTGAATGTCTTCGGATCAATGTCCACAAAGACCGGATCAGCGCCCAAGTGGCGAACGACTCCGGCGGTGGCGGTAAAAGTGTAAGGTGTGGTGATGACTTCATCGCCCGGTCCAATGCCAAAAGATTCCAGCACCAGATGCAATCCGGCAGTAGCCGAATTAACAGCCAGTGCCTGCACGTCGGAACCAATGAAGTCGGCAAATTCACGCTCGAAGCGTTGCGTTTTCGGCCCGGTTGTCAGCCAACCCGAACGCAATGAGTCCACGACTTCGGCAATCTCTTCTTCCCCAATGTCGGGAAGAGCGAACGGAAGAAAATTATTCATACGGTGTCAAAATGAAAATAGCTGTTCGATTTCAAAGGTGGGGTCGAGGTGGGAATGCGTTGTTTAGATTTTGGGGCACCAAAAACTGCTGAACTGATTAACTACGGGCGAGAATAAACCACAGATTAGAGATCGAAAGCAAGCGAATTTTCGGACACGCTGGGCACGCAAGCATCCCACTTGTTGTAATAAATGCACGAAGTTTCTTTTCCTACTTTTTCGCAAGCCCAACTCATAACTCGCACCACCATAAAACAAAAATCTTGACCGTGATAAAAGCGATACATAAACTCCGCTGCGACCTACGAACAAACAGCGCCTTGAGCCAGAGCGCCAACCGTGAATCCCAGAGGTTGCCACGCCGCTCCGCCCAAGCCCCGACCGATCAGGTTCAAGATTGCGCTGAAAAGAAAACAGCTTCTCGGCAGATGAGGCCAGATATGAGCATTGCTAAACGCACTTTGATTATTGGTGATTTGTCCGGCATTCAGGATTACCTGTTCGACGTTGCCAACGAAGGTGGCCAACAGGCCCGGCGATGGCGAGCGCGTTCATTTTTCATCCAATTATCCGCCGAATGTTTGGCGCTGCGAGTGATGAAAGCGGCGGGTTGTTCAAAAGACAAACTGCTGTTTTGCGGCGCTGGCAAATTCATCATCGAAACCGATTCGCTTTCAGATGAACAACAAGCGAATTTAGCCGCCGAACGAAAAAGAATGAACGAATGGCTGTTAGGCGAAGCGAATGGACAACTTCGGTTTGCTGTAACTACGGAAGAATCGAACGAAGCCCCGCAACAGCTTTACGCAAAGGCTACGCAATCGTTGCAACGCGAAAAGCTGCGCCCGTTTGAAGCAACGGCATTAACCCAAAATCGCTGGCAACCAGATTCACTCATCCTCAAACAACTCGACACACCTTGCGCGCTTTGCGAACGGCGAAGCGGAACCGTGAATGAGTTTGACCAGGACGAAAACAAAACTCGTCTGGTCTGCCGCCGTTGCCACGAAGATTTGAAGTTGGGTAAGAACCCACCAAAGGAAAACAACTGGATCGCGCTCCGTGAATCGGGCGCAGGTTCTTTTCATTTGCCGGGTTGGAACGTCAGCTTGCATCAGGAAAAACCGGCGAGTGGTTACGACTGGCTGATTCACCTGACTACTTCAGCGGCGGATGTCGAATCTGCCGAACCGCAAGTCATCAAACGCGCGCTGAATCGCCATATTCCCAAAAACGCGGATGACCACCCAATCGAGTTCGGCCAGCTTGCCGAAAAGGCTGAAGGTGACAATCTGTTGGCGGTACTGAAAGCCGACGCCGATTCGCTCGGCCAATACTTCAATCGGCAATTGAACAACGCCAGTGACTTCATTCCGCTGAAACAAGCCAGCCGCGAGATGGACACTTTCTTTGGCATCACGCTTTACAGCGAACTTGAGCATCACGACTGGGATTCGATTTACACCGTCTTTGCCGGAGGCGATGACCTGTTGTTGGTCGGCCCCTGGGATGTGATTTTCGACTTTGCCGCCCACGCCAACGAAATGTTCAAACAGCAATTCGGCAAACGCGGATTAACCATCAGCGCCGGGCTTTCGTTCCTGAAGCCGAAACAGCCAATCAAGCGCGCAGCCGAACAAGCTGAGGAATTGCTCCATCAAGCCAAGACGATTGCTGCTCCGCGCGCTACGCAACCCAAAGATCAGTTCGCTGCCTTCGGCCAAATCTGGAAATGGAGCGATCACCAAGCCATCACCGACAACGCCAAACAATTGGCTGATTGGGTGAAGATCGGAATCGCCGAACGCGGATGGTTGCAAACGCTGTTGCGACTGGCCGAATGGCGACAGTTGAAAGACGACCCCGAAGCCAAGCCAATTGAGCGAATGATCGGAGCTATGGCGACTTCGCGCTTGTCCTATTTCGTCGCCCGTAATTTCCCAAAAGCAAAGGACTCCGCCCTGGAAAAGCGAAAGCTGCGGCAATGGGCGGACAATTTGATTGCCGACTTCGACGAGCCAAAGAGTATGGAAACCCTGTACCTACCAACCATTGCGCGGTATGCGATTACAGCGACGCGCAAACTCAATTCGGAGGATTGAACATGAACCAAAGAGGCCGAGACTTTAGAAACGACAGGCAGTCAGAAAAACGGCTGGACGAGCTTTGGCCGAATTATCTGGCTGGAGGTTATTTCGACGGCAGAGATGAAAAAGGAAACCCCAAGCTGAAGCTTGAATTTGTCTCTCGTGAAAAAGTCGAACCGCTGGTAAAGGCGATGAGCCAGGCTTGGCCGCAATTGACGATGCACCAACTGCGCCGCTTCTTTCAGCATTGCCGAGCAACTGAAGCCAAACTCAAACAGAAAGCTACGTCGTGGGAATCCGAACAAACCAACTTTGCCAAGCTGGATAGCGCGGCGGCGGATGCTTATGGGAAAACTCAGAAGAAGATTCCGCGCCTTTTCCACGATTTCATCAAACTGAATGTTGCGGCGGTGAATTCCGAAGAGGATTTTCTCAAAGGTTTCCTGCCTCACTTTGAAGCCTTGGTCGGATTTGGAGCGCAGCACTTGAACGAACGAGACAGAAACTAATTCTCAAAGGAGTTATAGCCAATGAAAAAGATCGGCCAGAAAAACATCACTGGATACATTTACCTGAAAAGCGGACTGCGTGTCGGTGGCAGTGACGATTTACTGCAAATCGGTGCAACCGACCTGACCGTCATCAAACACCCGGTCACCTTTGAACCATACCTGCCCGGCTCTTCCTTCAAAGGCAAGCTGCGGTCGGAACTCGAGAAAAAAGAAGGCAAATTCGGCGGCAGAGATTTCAACGAACCTTGTACTTGCGCGCAGGATAATTGCTTTGTCTGTCGTGTCTTCGGGCCGCACAAAAAGCCAAACCACAATCTCGGCCCGACGCGAATCATCGTCCGCGATGCCAAGCTGGTCAGAGGCGGCGAGCTTGAAACCAAGTCTGAAAACATCATTGACCGCAAAACCGGAACGGCGCTTCACCCGCGCAAAGTCGAACGGGTCAGCGAAGGCTCAGAGTTTGAATTCGCAATCAGCTTGCAAATTTGGGACTTGGACGCCAACTGTGTCCACAACGGCAAACAAGGCGGTGATGCGCTGGTGGAGTTCGTCAAAGACGGGTTGCGCGAAGTGCAAAACACTGGGCTGGGCGGCGGTATCAGCAAAGGCTACGGCGAAATCGAATTCCGCGATTTGAAACTGGATGGCGTGGAATTCAGCCTGTAAATCCGGAGCGAGCGTTATGAACCTCTTTCGTTTGAAGCTCAGGCCGTCATCGCCGTGGCGGACGCCGTGGCAGGCTGATACCTTGGCCGGGATGTTGTGTTGGGCTTGCGCGCGGCGCGAAGGCGGCGATGCTTTGTGGCAAGAAATTCTGGAACCGGCGTTGAACCGCGAACCGAAGTTCGTCTTGTCCGATGCCTTTCCCGGAGATTTGCTGCCTGTGCCGGAATTTGTTCGGCTGGCCACTTGGCCGGAAAACCAGCGCAAGATTGTTCGCAAGGCTCGGTGGTTAAAACCGAATGCGTTTCATCGAGCGCAATCGGGCGAGTCACTCGACTTTGAAGATTTGGCAGCCAGCGATCCGGTCAAAACTCACGCGCAAACTCGCAACCAAATTGATCGGTTGACCGACACCACAGGCGAAGGCGGCCAACTTTTCACACTGCCGGAACATTGGCTGGGCGAAAAACGCGACGTACAGGACGGCACGACGTATCTGTCGGTTTATGTTCGCGTTGCCGAAGGTTTTGAAAAACGATTGATGGCGTTGTTCAGAGAACTGGCGCAAACGGGGTTTGGCGCGGACGCTTCTGTCGGTAAAGGGCAATTCGATCTGGTTTCCGATTTGGAGCCGATGGAACAACCCGACAACATCGCCGAGCCGAACGGTGTGATTTCGCTTTCGACCTTTCAGCCGGATGAACACGACCCGACCGACGGCGGATGGCAAGCCTTCACCAAATTCGGCAAACTCGGCCCGGATTTTGGGTTGGAAAATGTCTTCAAACGTCCGCTGTTGATGTTGCGCCCCGGAGCATTTTTCCGCGTCGAAAAGCGCGCTCCTTTTTTAGGCCGAGCCATTCCCGGCAAAGATTTGTTGTCGCCGGAAGTGTGGCGACAACTCCAAATCAGAAACGCAACTGTCGCGCATCTGGCATTTGGATTGGCCGTGCCGATCAAACTCCCGAAAGGATCGAAATGAAAAGATTGATTTTGGCGATGTTACTTTCGCTGGGCGCGATTTCGTCATCGTTTGCCCAAACCGCCGAGCCGACTCCAAAACCCGTCGTGCAGGAAAAGAAAGCGTCTGGCGAAGAAGCTCCTGCTTCGTTGCGTGAATACCGCGAGATTCTGGAAAAAGAACGAAAGGCGATTGACGAGCAGGCTGAACGCCATTTCAACCGGTTGAATGATTTGTTGAACCTGGCTTTGGGAGGATTGGGAATGCTGGCCGCATTTGCCGCCGCATTGTTGGCGTGGATGGGCATTTCGACCCGGCGCGAATTGCAGGCGGAGTTAAAACGAGTCGGACTGGATTCGATCAAACTGGAAGACGTGCAACAACTGGTGGAAAAGTATCGCCAGTTAAAACAGGAAGTCGAATCGCTGACGGCTTATAAAAACGGCAAAATTTCGTGGGTGTTTTCCGGCGAAACGATGTTGGCGTACAAGGAAATCGCCGCGCTGAACAGTTTGGGCATTCGCAACATCGAATTGATTGCGCCCAAAACCGTCGCCGAATTGGAATTGCCCGCCAACGATCTGGTCATTTTTTCCTTTGACCTCAGCGACGAAGGGCGAAAGAGATTGCACAAGCTCATTGACCATTTGAAAGCCAGAGACGAACGCACGTACTTGTTGGTGTATTGCGCGCCCGGTGCGCTGACCAAAGACGATCAAGCCAAGATGGCGGAATTTTCCTGGAGCCAGGCCGTCAACTTTCCGACTCGGTTAATCGCTGATGTTCAAGTCCTGCTGCGTAAAAGCCACGTGTGAAAACTGGGGATGTCGTGTGCAAGGTTCGGTCTTTGAATGCGACCTGGACGAAGCACGCGCCGAAGCGATGCTGGAAGCATTGCGGCCTTTTGTCACCGCAGAAGACGATTTACGAGTTTACAAACTCTGCGCCGGATGTTTGCAACGATCCGTGGTCGTCAACGGGCGCGATTTTGCCACCGATCCCGACTTTTATCAGGTCTGAGTTAAGGCAAAACGGCTCCGCGACAATCGCGCACGATATGGTGTGCGACTGCGGCTTGCGCCGTTAAACTGCTGCAAGCCAACGAGTTGGCGGCACACGCCGCTGTCTGTCACCAAAGAGATTGTCGCGGATTGCAGCCAAAGGGCTTAAATCGCTTTTTTCAGCGAAAATCACAAAGATCATGCTTGTTAGACACTACAAAAATGGAGATACTCGGAAACGGCTTCGGAAGTTTGCAGAAGTCAGTCAGTTAGCAGGTAGGGAGTTCGTTTGGGCGCTTGAGGTCGTAGCCCATTGAAACGCCCTGTCCGCGTCGCGCTTGTTCTGTGCGGCGTCAAGTTCGTTTGGGCGCTTGAGGTCGTAGCCCATTGAAACCCAGCCGTCGCCTCTTCCATATCTTCCAGAACAGAAAGTTCGTTTGGGCGCTTGAGGTCGTAGCCCATTGAAACTTTTCCTGGGAACTTGTGTGGTTGACATTGGATTTTTCGTTCGTTTGGGCGCTTGAGGTCGTAGCCCATTGAAACGTGACACCGGCGCACCTTGCGCGTTTCGCTCAATCTGTTCGTTTGGGCGCTTGAGGTCGTAGCCCATTGAAACTACCAGCCGAGTGGCGCGGCGCTAGAAATGTTTTAGTTCGTTTGGGCGCTTGAGGTCGTAGCCCATTGAAACTGAGCAAGATCGTAATGCGCCGCGCGGCGAGAACGGAGTTCGTTTGGGCGCTTGAGGTCGTAGCCCATTGAAACTGCTCAATTCACTTTGCGGTCAATTAAGGCGATTGTCGAGTTCGTTTGGGCGCTTGAGGTCGTAGCCCATTGAAACAGACTGGCCAGAAAATTATCTACTGCGTTTTGCTTGAGTTCGTTTGGGCGCTTGAGGTCGTAGCCCATTGAAACCTTGACCTGATTGATAGCGTCTTCGACGTGTTTTTTGAACTGTTCGTTTGGGCGCTTGAGGTCGTAGCCCATTGAAACACGGCGCAGCACTGGCCGGAGCAACTTGAAAATTGACGTTCGTTTGGGCGCTTGAGGTCGTAGCCCATTGAAACAGGGCTTCTTGCTCTTTCAGAACCCGGCCTTTGATGTTCGTTTGGGCGCTTGAGGTCGTAGCCCATTGAAACCCGTAAGGCGGATGCCATTTGATAATTGCCGCGCACTGGAAGTTCGTTTGGGCGCTTGAGGTCGTAGCCCATTGAAACTTGCTTAAAAAACACGAGTTTGGACAAAGTTAGTTTGAGATGATGCCTTCTGCTACACAACGTCA
>CADECP010000008.1 GCA_902825875.1 uncultured Acidobacteriota bacterium | reverse complement strand
GCTTACCAGACTGCCGCTCCCGCAGCGGCAACAACCTATTCGTGCAACAAAGCCGATTTGGATGATAGATTCCCAGTGAACAACCAATGGGAAGCAAGTTTTTTTCGGTATGTAGACGATATGATTATCGTCCTGCCAGACCCGGAGTCTTATACCGAAATTATTGAAGTCATTCAGGCTGAACTGAGGAAACGCGGTCTTGAACTAAACGATGAGAAAACTGAATTACTTTCGCCGCAAGATTTCTTGAGTGATTGTGCGCCAGATGAAGAAATAGAAACGCTGAGAAAGCAACACGAGAAGTTAATTCAACCACTTTGGATATTGGATGAAGACGGTCGTAAAGCACTGAGGAATTACTACAATAATTCAAATGACCAGTGGTGGGATTCGATATCGACGTATCATTATTGCCTTCAATTTTTAGGGCTGTTTTTTCAGGAAACACTTCTGAGTCGCCGCATCGTCTCGTATTTATTCAATCCGAAAAGACGCGCGAATACTCTCGACGGTGATAGTGAGTTGAAATTTCCTAAAGCCCCAGACGAAGCTTCTCCGAGGAGCTTAAGCAATTGGACAATTGCTTTCTTGTCAGCAAACCAAAGCTGGTATGCAGGATTAGGGCAACTCCGAACTGAGCTAGAAAGCATGTTTATTCAATCGCTCGATAGCTTAGGTTCTGGGGGATTGGCTAAGAATCAAGAGCGCAAACTAATTAGGAGGGTGCGGTGGTCAGCTAACCGATTATCGAAAATTGGATATAGCCAACAAGTAGTCGCTAAATTGATGGAAGTGCTATGCAAAAGCCCGTGGCTTTTCAAAGATATTGCTGAAGTTGTTGAAAGTCTCGCACTGCAGGAATTTACAGAAGCCATAAAATCTCTTTTGACGTTTTATTCGCAGGCACAGGATGAGATGGCCGAGTATATGAAAGCAATTACTCTTCGTGCCGCCCGGTTTCTCAAACAAGTAGATGATGCTCTTTGGAACGAAATTGCACGAGGTGCTGTTTCGACATCGGTGGTCAGTTGTCTTCTCGCCACTGAAACTTGGTTATCTATTGGGCAAAACTGCCGCCATCTAATCAAGCCAAGCCAACTGGATGAAGTGGAAGCCGCATTTCGTTCTTCGACTTCATCGCGGCTACGGAAAAACTATCTCTTGATTCTCGCCAAATTCAGAGGGCTTCCTCAAGACAGCCTGGATCTGAATGGCGACTCTATACTTAAACAGGCATTTGATATTGCTGTGACTGGAGAAATTGACAGCCTATTCGACTATCAGGAACCGGAAGTCATCAAGAGTAAATACTACAGCGGGGTGCAAAGTTATGAAGGAGATGATGGTTTTACAATACCTTCGCCTTAACCAATAACCAGTTTAGAAGGCAAAATCAGGTTTCTGGTAACTTTATCTTTGGTGCTTAGCTATAAAATTTTTGCTCAGCCAATCAAGGCGGGTTCGAGCAGGTGTTCCTGCAAGCTGAATTTCTTGTCGTCGGCGACGCGCGGGCGCGTGTAGCTGCCGTCCATTTGCAGCCAGCGCATTTTGACGTTGTCTTTCAGCGAAGGCTCCAGGATTTCGTGCGTGATGCGTTCTTTCAGGCGCGGGTCTTCGATGGGGAATATGACTTCGACGCGGCGGTCAAGGTTGCGGTTCATCAAGTCGGCGCTGCCCAAATAAATGACTTCGTCGCCGCCGTTCAGGAAGCGATATATCCGCGAATGCTCCAAAAATCGTCCGACCAAACTGCCGACGCGGATGTTTTCGCTGCGTCCCGGCCAGCCCGGTCGCAAACAACAGATGCCGCGAACGATCAAATCAATCGGCACGCCTTCGCGCGAGGCGTTGTACATTTCTTCGATCATTCCGGCGTCGGTGAAGCTGTTGAATTTGGCCATGATGCCTGCCGGACGCCCGGCCCTGTGATGCGCGATTTCGCGGCGGATCATTTCGGTGAAACTCTGGCGTAGATTGACGGGCGCGACCAGCAATTTTCGATACCGAATTTGTTTCGAATATCCGGTCAGGAAGTTGAACAATTCCGAAACGTCTTTTCCGTAATCGTCGTGGCAGGTGAACAATCCCAAGTCGGTGTAAATGCGCGAAGTCGCCGGGTTGTAATTGCCTGTTCCCAGATGAACGTATCGTCGCAAGGCGTTCGGTTCCTGGCGAACGACCAGCGTGACTTTGGCGTGAGTCTTTAATCCGACCAGTCCGTAAACGACGTGAACGCCTGCTTTTTCCAGTCGCTTGGCCCAGTTGATGTTGTTTTCTTCATCAAAGCGGGCTTTCAATTCGACCAGCACAGCCACTTGTTTTCCGTTTTCGGCGGCTTCGATCAAGGCTTCGACAATCGGCGAATCTTTTCCTGCGCGGTAAAGCGTTTGTTTGATTGCCAGCACATGCGGGTCGCGACCGGCGGCTCTGAGGAATTCAACCACAGGCGCGAATGATTCGTACGGATGATGAAGCAAAATGTCCTGGTGGCGAATGGAATCGAAGATAGTTTCGCCAGCTCTGATGGTTGCCGGAGTGACAGGCGTGAAGGGCTGGTCTTTCAGTTCCGGCAAATCCAGTTTGTAAAGCGTCATCAAATCGGGAATGTTCAGCGGGCCGTCAAAGGTGTAAACGTCCTGTTCTTCCAGTTCCATCCATTGCCGCAGCGATTTAACCATTTGCGGACTCATGCCGCTGGAAACCTCCAGACGGACGTAAAACCCGAATCGGCGCTGGCGCAATTGTTGTTCGACGGTTTTCAGCAAATCGCCTGCTTCGTCTTCGACCAGTTCGATGTCGGCGTCGCGCGTGATGCGGAACGGCTGGCATTCCAGCACGTGCATGCCCGGAAAGAGAGATTCGATGTGAGCGGCGACGATTTCTTCCAGCAGCACGAAACAATGCCCGCCTTCGCAAGTCACCGGAATCAAACGCGGAACGTTCGGCGGCAGTTTGACTCGGGCAAAGCGAGGTTCTTCGTCGTCATTGTTGATTTCGGGGACGACAAGCGTGCCCAGATTCAAACTGATGTTGGAAATCGAAGGAAACGGATGGCTGGGATCAACCGACAGCGGGGTCAAAACCGGAAAGATGCGTTCGTTGAAAAAGACTTTAAGCTCGGCTTTTTGGTCTTTGTTCAGCTTGCCATAAGGAACTATGCGAATGCCGTATTCTTCCAGTCCGGGCAGAATCTGTTTGGTCAGGCAGCGCGTTTGAACCTCCAGCAGCGGGCGAAGCCGTTCGGAAATTCTTCGTAACTGCGCCGCCGGAGAAAACCCGTCCGGCGACAACATCAACGGGTTGGCTTCGTGCTGTTCCACCAGACCGGAAACGCGCACCATGAAAAATTCGTCCAGGTTGGTCGAAAAGATCGAAAGAAACTTCAGTCGTTCCAGCAAAGGTTGCGAAGGGTCTAAAGCTTCGTCCAGCACTCGGCTGTTGAATTCGATCCAGCTGAGTTCGCGGTTCAGCAGCGTATGTTCAGCCAACGAACCTGTGCTTTTTCGTTCAGTAGTTATTAGCGCGGGCAATGCGGCAGTTTCCATAACCTGTTCGCCTCTCAAGACCTTAATTGTTTAGATTTGAGAACCTTCGGGGGACATCAGCGGCGCGGATTCTATTTGAGCCGACGGCTTAGCGTCAAAAGAAGTTCACACATCCGGCAAATCAAAAAAGGCTGAGTCTCACAAATGAGGCTCAGCCTTTTTGGCGAATTTCAGTCGCTGTTGCCAGCGGCTATTCTTCCTTGACGACAATGTAGCTGGAACCCTGCGACGTAAGCACGCTGAGCAGGACGCTCTTCTTGTTGCCAAGTTTTTGCAGAGCAGCGTTGAAATCGTTCAGGTTGCCGACCGGCTGGCGGGCGATTTCTTCGATCACCATTCCGCGCGACAACCCTGCGACGGCGGCATTGCTGTTCGGATCAACGCCTGTGATAACGACGCCTTTGGCGCTGGCCGGTAAACGGTAACGTTGAATCGCTTCGGGCGACAGGTTTTCGACCCGCACGCCGGAAAGCACTCCGCCAGCATCGCTGGCTTTGTCTTCGCCGCTTCCACCAGGTTTGTCGGCTTCGGGCGATAAATCGCGTTCGGCCAGTTTGGTGGACAATTCGCGTTCGCTGCCTTCGCGCCAGATTTTGAATTTAACGGTTGTTCCGGGCGACGTTTGCGAAGCCAGATTGCGAAGCTGGTCGCGGTCTTCGATCTTCTGTCCCTGGAATTCGATGATGATGTCGCCGCGTTTGACTCCGGCCTGTGCGGCTGGGCCATCTGGCGAGACGTTCTGAACGAATGCGCCTTTGGTTCCTTTGTAACCGAATTCTTCGGCCAGTTCCGGCGTGATGAAGCCGACGTTGACTCCCAACATTCCGCGCCGGACTTTGCCGTTGCGTAATAGTTGATCCATGACATTGCGGGCGTCTTTGGTTGGAATGGCAAACCCAATGCCGATGCTGCCGCCAGTTTGCGACAGAATTTGCGAAGGAATACCGATCAATTCGCCGCGCAAATTGATCAATGCGCCACCTGAATTGCCTCGGTTGATCGAAGCATCGGTTTGCAGAAAGTTTTCATAGGTGCGATCAGTTCCGCCGGGAGAACGGCGACCTTTGGCGCTGATGATTCCCATTGTCACTGTCTGTCCGATGTCGAGCGGGTTGCCGATTGCCAAAACAATGTCGCCGACTTCGACTTTGTCGGAATCGCCGAATGGAACGGTCGGCAAACCCGTGCCGTCAACTTTGATAACGGCGATGTCGCTTGGCGGATCGGTTCCGATGACGGTGGCTTTGAGCAGCCGTTTGTCAGCCAGTTCGACCTCGACTTTTTCAGCGCCTTCGACGACGTGGTTGTTGGTGATGATGTAACCATCCGTGCTGACAATCACGCCTGATCCGGTGCCGATTCGTTGCAATGGACTTCGGCCTTGAGGCTGTTGTGGCGGTTGTTGGCCACGCGGAATTATGCGGCGGCGCGGAGTTCCTTCGTCATCCTGATCCGGGTCTCCGAACAAATCGCCGAAAGGATTGAAAAATTGTTGCTGCTGACGCCGTCCGCTGACATTGATGACAACGACGGCAGGCGTGACGGCTTTGGCGATTGACGAAAAACCGCCCGCCAGGGTGATTTGTTGATTGATCTGAGGTTCCGCTGAAACATAGAGTGGAACCTTGTTGCCATCGCCACTTTTGAACCAGCCGCGTGACGTAGCTGCGGAGCCAAAAACGGCCCCGACAATCAAAACTGCTGCACCGATCAGGCTCATCAACGTCCAGTTGACTCTGCCGCGGCGACTTACATTGATGATTTGATCGAATTCGGTTTGCATACCTCGCACTCCTCTTTGACGAATCGAAATGATCGGCTTGCCACTGGGACAAGCGCGGTTAAAAACTTACGCTTTTGCGAACGGCGGACATCTTAGCAACGGCCTTTTTCCATTTCAAGAAACGCCTTTTTAGGCAATCGAAATCGCGCTTTCAGATGCGTCGAAGTTGATTTTATGTGAAGTGTCGTTAAAGCGTGAAGTCGCTCGTTAGACTGTAAATAAACAGTATTGACGCGCCAAATTACCGCTTGACGGACTTTAGGTCGTTGGCTAAGATGCGTCGCGGATACGGTGCAACGAATCAAACAGACGGCAACACCGATTCTCCTCACTGGTGATGATTTTAGTTGCTTCTCAAATTGCCGTGCCTCACAAATCTTAAAAAGATCAAGGTTCGATCTAGGATCTCAAGTCTGAACAAGTCTGACGTAAAGACAACAATAATGCCCCCTTGGATCTGTGGATGACTGAAACCTGTGGTTAAGAGTGAAAGAGAATGATTGAGGAAATAAACAAGAATGAGTTTGCCTGTTGCCATTCGACATTGTGCCCGCCAATTCATTTCATCTCGCTCAATATCCGGTTAAGTCACTCAAGTTGAATCGCTGACTGGAAAGTCTGCGAAACCGATTGAAGGTGATGTCTTCCCCTGATCTATTCTGTTTGCTTGCTCGCGTGGGTGTGGTGCTCCAACACATAAAATCAGGTGCTCCAAATTTATATCTTTGTGTTGTTATCTCGGATGCTGGTTGAATGCATCCTTTGCCGGAATTTGTGTTCGGCACGGTTTTTTACATAAACATCAAACGGCTTTATTGAAAACTGAGTTTATGAAGCTCAGAAAGTAGTTGATAGATCATCTTCAGAAGTGGCTAGCCGCGGAGCCGATGAAGCTTTGCGGCAAAATCTCCTCGCCATAAGAGAAAAAGGAGTCAGAACAACAATGGCTGGTCGCGAATATATTTTCAGTTTCCGCCGCCTGGCATTACGCCGGTCGGCATTAGTTGCGTTTATTGCCTTTTGTTTGGCAGGTGCTGGCTTGATGAGCTGGCGCCACCAGGCGGCTGAACGCAAAGAAGCGGGCAAGATGGCTGCGACTTCGGTCTCATCGGCCACCAATGCCTCGCTGATTTCACTCAATGGCCGCGCGTTCGAGCAAAACGATGGCGCCCAAGGTGTGATTGTGGGTGAGTTCGAAGGATACTTCGATGGCAAAACCCGCAGCTTCACTTTGCAGCCGAAAGGAACGCGCTCGACGGAAGGCAAAGGCTCAAGGTTGTATTCACGCAGCGATCCGAGCGGCGAAGTCTCGCAAGGTGCGGGCTTCAGCTTCCGTGTCGTTCGCAGTGCGCTGGTCAGCAGCGCGGATCAATCGGCAACCGTCACGGGTGAAATTGAGTTGACCAACAACACTAGCGCGACGCTTTACAATTCGCGCATTGTTTTTAACAGCTTCAAAGTCACCAACGCCGCAGGCGCGGATGCCAACAATTTGCCCGGAGCGAATGGCTTCGCTTATTTCAATGATGGGCAGGTTGCTTATAACGGCAAATTGAGCGTTTCGCGTGATTACGGCGACATTGCTGCCGCAGGCAAAAGCACCAGAGTATGGAGTTTTGCGGTTGCCAACCAATCGCCGAGCTTCTTTTTCGCTTACAAAGTGATTGCCGATCTCGGCGTTGCCGCTGAAAGCGTTGCTCCGGCTGCGGTTCAGGTCAATGCTTCGACTGGAACCAGCGTGACCATCAGCGGACGTGGTTTCACGGGAACGCCGACTGTGGAATTGGTTGCCGCTGCCGGAGCCGCAACTCCTATGACCGGAGTGACGGCGACGGCCACCTCAATTACGGCAACAGTTCCTGCCGGAACGGCTGCCGGAATTTACAGCGTTCGTGTTACCAATCCTGGCGGAACGGCCAATGGGCAAGGTTCCAGCACGATTCGCGGTCGTCTGACCGTGACGGGAGTTCCGTCGAACACATTGTCTGGAAGCATTCCCGGTGGCGCTTTCGCTTCGGGCGGAGCCTATCTGGTAACCGGCGCGGCGAGCATTGGCTCTTCGACGCCAATTCCGCCGGGCACTGTGATTTACGTTGCCGGCGGTGCAACGATTTCGATCAGCGGTTCTGGAAACATCAACGCTGATGGCGGCGTTCCGGGAGTTTCCGCGACGGCCGGTCAGATTGTTTTCACGGCTCAGCGTTCGCCTGGAGCTTCGGTTCCGACCAGTGGAGCTTGGGGCGGAATTGATGCCACGGCTGCGGCAACGTCTTCGATGACGATGAGAAACGTTGTGGTCGAATTCGGCGGCGGAAGCGGTCTGGCTGCGGTCAACATCACCGGATCGGGACGCACACTGCGATTCACCGACGGTATTTTGCGCAACAGTTCAGGGTCCGGTCTGAGAGCATTGGGCACGAATGATTCAGTCACCGGATTTTCGCGCAATCGAGTTGAAAACAATGGCCTGTCGGCGACCGACCCGGCATTGTTGTTGAGCGGAAATGCTGCGCTTGGGCTGTATGATCTGCCCACAACTGGCGCGACGGTTGCGACCAGCGTTGGCGATGCTTCTTTTTATTATTCGGCTGCGAATGATTTCGCGGGGAATCAGGTGAATGCGGTTCGCATCGGAACCACTGCCGACGCCACGTCAAACGATTTTTCGAAATCGGGCGTGCTGGTCGGTCAGGGAGCCACACCGATTCAGATTGCCGGTGACTGTTCCAATCCGGCGATTGTCGGCGCGCAAGCTCCGGCGATGGCTGAATTGACGATTACGCCGAGCGCGAACATTCAGCTTGCGGCTGATTTGAACTTGCAGGCTGGCGATTACGCCTCTGATCGAGTCGGCTGCATCGCCGCCAACGGCTATGCCGGCGTTTATCTGGGAACCCAGCCCGGAGCACCTGCTGCCAACAGTCTGATTTCGTTTGACAAGATCCCGGGCGGCGGCAATTTCGGCGCGATTTTCTTTGCGCGGAACGCGATGACCAACTGCATTCTGAATTACGTCAGTGTGCAAAACGGTGGCGCGACTTCGTCCTGCAGTCTTGGCAACGCATCTATCATTTCTGACGGAACCAACGTCATAGTCTCCAATTCCCAAATCAGCAACAGTGCAACGGGTGGTTTGTTGGCAACCAGTGGCGCGAAGATTGATTCGCGCGGCACGACGACCAGCAGCACCACGCCGATCATTGATACGGTGATTGGCGGACAGCTTGGCGACGGCAATCCCGGATTGAAGGTGAACATCATCACTCCGGCAGTTGCAGCGGCTGATCCGATGGATCGTGGCGTGTATTTCGTTGATTCGGCCAGTTCCGGCAACTTCGTCCGCTTCTTCAACACCACGCGAAACACCGTGACGATTGGCGGAATGAAAGTCGCTCCGGGAACCATCCGCACTGTGGTTGGCGGCGGTTTGGACGGCGGTGAAAACGTTCCGGGCCGCGTGGCCGATTCAGGAACTGTGACCGGTCTGGCGGTCAGCAAGAACGGTGAAATTCTCTATTACGTGGATTCCATCGTTGCCGCAGTTCGCGTTTGGAACGCATCAAATAGCGCCAAGACGATCAATGGTGCAAGCATCGGCGCGGGCAATGTCGGCACCTTGTCTCCCACAAGTTTCGGCAACGTGCTCAACGGAGTGGCCGTTCATCCGACCACAGGTGATGTTTACGTGATTGACGCCACGCCGGGAACCAACAAGGTATTCAAGATTCCTGCTGCTGGCGGCGCGGCAACCGATTTCGCCGGTAATGGTGCGAATACGGCTCGTAACGATCCGTTGACCAATGGGGCTGCGGCGACCAGCGTTCCGCTGTCTCAACCGCGCGCTTTAATCTTTGATCCGGCTGGCAATTTGTATATTGCCGACACCGGGCATGGTCGCGTTTCTCGTGTTGATGGCTCAGGAAGCATTTTCTCGGTTTATCAACTGGATGTTCCGCCTCCGCCGGGGTCGTGGAATAACCCGCATATTTCCGGCGTGGCTTTCCATGGCGGAAAACTTTATGCGGCGCTTGGCAACCAGCAAACCATCGTCGAGGTGACAAATCCTGCGTCGGCTTCAGCCGTGGGCACAGTTGTCGCTGGAATGGCTGATACTGCTTGCGATTATTCGTCTTCCACTTGCGGTGACGGAGGAACGATAGATCAATCGGGATTCAACCTGCTTGGCAGTACCGCTACGCCGCCACTGGCCAGCATTGCTGCTGACAGCAAAGGCATCTTCGTTCTGGATCAGGGCGCTGCTTTCAAAGGCCGCATCCGTTACATGAATCTGGACGCGAATGCGACGGAAGTTGCAGGAATCGCCATACCGGCCAACAATATCAACACAGTCGCCGGAAGCGGATTGGCTTCGCCGTTTGAAGGAGCTTTGGCTTCGAGCGCCGATCTGTCGGCTCCGCTGGGTGTCGCTGTTGATGCAAACGGCAATATGTGGCTGACGAATTCGACGGCCAACCGTCTGCAATTCGCCAACTGCGGTACGACGCCGGTAACTATCTTTGCCGGTACTCAGGCTCAACAAACGGTTCCGCCCGGGACCATCGTGTCGGTGAACAAAGACGTGGGCAGCGGGCCAACCGATGGCGCTCCGGTCAACACGGCAGCGTTCGACACTCCGCAAGGAATTGTCGCCACGGCGCAAGGACTCTTTATTGCCGACTCCAGACGCGGCCCGACGATTACGACAATGTCTCGTCGAACTGGTCTGATCCGATTCATCAACACGTCGGCCAGCAACGTCACGTTCTATTCCGGTGGCGGTACTGGAATTCCGATCACCGTCCCGGCAGGCAACATTGCCACAATCGCCGGCGGCGGCATCGGCAACATCAATGACGGAACCAGTCCAACCGGCGCTCGATTCCTGGGGCCGACAGACATTGCCATTCACCCGACGAGCGGCGACATTTATGTTGCCGACGCTGGTGAGCAAACCGGAACCAGTGCCAGCAGCCCGGCTGCTTCGCGTATTCGTCGCATCGCTCGTCAGAATGGCGCCGTGACGACGATACTGACTGGCGGTGTCAATGATGCTTACGTCGGTCTTTCGTTCGATTCAGCTGGACGTTTGTTGGTCGCCAATGCAGGTCGTAAGACCAGCGCCACCAACTTGGGCAACAGCGCAATTCTGCGCGAAAAAGCCACTGGACAATGCGCTTCCAATCCGACCAGTTGCTTCGACACGATTCTGAGCGGTGGAACCGGTTCCTTGCTCAAGAATCCGCGTGACGTGGTCGAAGGCAAAGACGGGGCGCTTTATGTGACCAATGCCGGACCTTCGGAACTCGGCAGAAGCGACAACAAGATTCTGCAGATTGTCATCAACGGCACGACTGGCACGGCTTCTGTCTTTGCCGGTAATACTTTGGGGTATTCCGGTGATGGCGGCCCGGCAGCCAACGCGCTGTTGAATTTGGAAGCCACGGACTTCCAAACTTCGACTTCGGGCACACGTTTCGATGTTCGCGTGAATATCGGCATTCTTGTGACTCCGAACGGCGACATTATCTTCGCCGACTCGAAGAACAACGCGATTCGCAGGATTCGCTAAATGTGCGTAAGTCAGAATCAGGCAGGAAAACGTCCTGCCTGATTCTGGCAAAGCCAACAATCTTGATCCCGAACAGGGACTCAACAATTGCCAAAAATTATCGGAGGCAGTGATCTTATGAAAGAATCCAAAAAGGCAAGAGGGATTATGGCTCGCGCTGTTAGCGGAATCGCCGTCCTGATCTTTGCTCTTACCCTTTCAGTTGTGGCGCTGGCGCAGGAGCGAGGCGACGAAAGTTATGCTGTGTTCGTTTCGCAGCGCAACGGAGCCGCAGAACTCTATTCAATTGATTTGAACACGCGTCAGGTCAGCCAGTTGACCAACACCGGACGTGGGCATTTGACCCCCGCCATTTCTTCCAATCGCGGCATTGTGTTCGCTTCGCGCGAAGGCAGCAGCTACGAAATTTTCAGCGGTCAGTTGGGCGCAGCGGTTCGTACCCGTCGCCCAATGTTGCTCGGCGTCAATCGTTTGACTGTCAACACCGGCGACGAAACCGGAACTTCCACGTCGCGTGACGGCAACTGGGTGGCGTTTCTTTCCGGCGATGGCATCGAAGTGATGACTTCGACCGGAATCAATCGCCGGGTCATCGTTCCTCCCAGCGAGCAGTTTTCCGACTTTTCTCCGGCGATTTCGCCCGACGGAACTCGCGTTGCGTTTGTTTCCAATCGCGGCGGAGCGTTCGACATCTGGGTTTACACGGGTGCAACCGGCGAGATTCGTCAGTTGACTCGCAGCGCCAAAGCAAACGGCGGGTTAAGCTGGAGCGCCGATGGCAAGCAGATTGTTTTCAACACGACGGCGACCGTTAGTGAAAACAGCGGCATTGCGATGGCCACTGTCGAAACCGGCAGCTTCCGAGTTTTGACCGAAAAGGGCGATTTCAATGGATCGCTTTCCGTTCGCGGCGACCGCATGTTGTTCACTTCAACGCGCGATGGCGATGCGGAAATTTATCTGCTGAACGTCGGCTCAGGTTCGGTTGAACGCCTGACATTTAACGCCGGAATGGATGATGGCGCAGTCTTCTTGGCTGAACCTGTTCGTCCGGGACGGCCAACGCGCTAATTCGGCGCGACCGGATGGCCAAACAAAGTCTTTGGAAAGGACGCAAGGAAATTCCCATGCAGATGCAGACCATTACCCCGACAATAGTCACGAAAGAGCAGGCTTCGTTCACCGAACTGCTCGATAATCAAGAAGGAATCATTCTCGATCTTGAGAACCTTCACTATTACACCCTCAATGCGGCAGCGATTTTCCTGTGGAAACAGTTGCGGTCAGGTTCGGCCAATTCGGCGGAAAGCCTGACGGTTGCGCTCGCCGCCGCGTTCAACATCAACAACGATCTGGCGGAGTTGGATACGCGCGCATTTCTGGATGAACTGGACGGCAACGGTCTGGTTTTTTATTCGGATTACGGCGTTACGGTTTCCAACAAGGCATTGGCCGCGGCCAGCGGCGAACTGCCTGCGTACGAACCACCCCAACTGAAACTGTCGAATTCGCTGCAACAGGTCACGCTTTCCGGCTCTTCGACCATTGCGACGAACGCCATCGGCGGCCCAGCCTAAGGTAAATTCTGAATGCGGAATGCGGAATGATGAATCTATTGTTGAAACATTCATTCCTCATTCCGCCTTCTGAATTCCGAATTTACTTATGCCTGCCATCACGCTGGCGATTTGCGGGAACCCTGTTTCCATTTCAGCACGCTCGCCGCGCCTGACTCGCCTTTTTGCCGATTACTTCCGCTACTACAACCCGCAAGCAACCACGCTGAACGACGAATCAGCGGTTACAGCAAACGACCCCGATCACTCAACTCCGATTCACATTCAGTTGCGAATGCGCGATGAACTGCCGCCGCGCGAAGTTCTGATTCCGCCAACCGCCGAACTCTTTTCCCAAACCGGAGTTCTTTCGATGTGGCGCGAAGCGAAATCCTCGTTGGAAGAATCCGCACCTCGCAATCCGCAATCTGCAATCTCTGAAGATAAGTTTTATTTCCACATGGAAGTCGCCGCGTTTCGTGTGGACGTTTCAACTGGCCAAGCGATTGGCCTGATCACGCCTGAAGCGATGAAGTTTCCGCACATTCTGGCGAACACTTATGCGCTGTTCGCGCTGCTGCTGCTGTTGAGGTCAAGGCAGTTGTATCACTTGCACGCGGCGGCCATTGTGTCGCCTGCGGATGAATTGTGGCTGGTGTGCGGAGCGCAACGGGCAGGGAAAACTACTTTGACGACGGCGCTTGGACTGGCTGGCTGGCGACCGGTTTCGGATGATTCGTTGCTGGTCGGCAGAGACGATGCCGGAGCGTTTCTGACGCCGCTCAAAAAGTATTTTCACGTCGGCGATGAGTTATTCAGTCGTTGGCCGACGCTGAACGACGCGACCAAACATCATCAATATCTGGATCGAACCTGTATCGGTGGCCTGGAGTTTTTCCGCACGCTCGAACTGGCTGAAACGCGCTTCCGAAAAATTGACCACATTGTGTTGCCGCAAATCATCAACGAACCGGCCAGCCGTCTGGAACCGCTCGCGCGCAGCGAAGCGTTACTGCGATTGGCCGAACAAAGCATGTACTTTCAACTTTGGCGCGAACACACCGCGCAACAATGGCAGTGGCTGAATGAACTGGCGGCCAAAGCCAAATGCCATCGTCTACTGTCGGCTGCGGATTTACTGGCAGACCCAATCACCGCTTCACAAGTTCTTCAGACAGCTTCATAACACCGAAAGCATAAACAACTGCGGAGCATTCGCCGCCTTGGCGAACAGGTACACGCGATCTCCAGCCGGAGCCGCCGCCAATGGCGCGTCGGTCGTGATGGTGCCGGGCAGTTGCAACCATCCGCTCCAGGTTCCGGTTTCGCTGGCGATGTTGGCATAAGCCAGGTTGTTAGTTCCCCGCACGAAAATGAAAAGCTGACCTTCGTTGACGACCGCAGTAATCGAAGCGTCCGTTCTTCCTGCGCCGGGAACCTCGCCCCAAGGAGTCCAGTCGCCGTTCAGCGTACGCGCCTTCATCAAGATTCGTTTTGAAGTCAGGCCTTTGATGAAGACATACAACTCGTCTTGAAACGACACCAATGCGGGCGTGACATCCGTGTTGCCGCCGCCGGGAATCAAATACCATCCGCTCCAATATCGTCCGCCCGGAGCCAGTTCGTTCAAGTAAATTTTTCGATCCTGACTCAACGCGCAGAGCACCAGTCGCCCGTTGACCACTGCGCTGGCGACATTGGTTGAAGTCAGCAAGCTGCCCGGAACTTCCGCCCAAGATTGAATCGTCTCAGCGTTTTCATCCGGCGAATAAAATTTGTGCAGGATTCCGCCTTCGGGTCTGACGGCGAAGGCGTACATTCGTTGGTTGTGCTGTGAACAAGACAGCGCGTGTGGCGTGACGATGCGAAACGGGTCGCGTCGCCAACCTTGCCAGTCGCGTTCGCGTTCGCCGTCCGGATCGGGCAAAGCCGACTGGCTGCGTTCGCGCAATCGGTTCAAATACACTTCGCGGTCGGCTGAGCCTTTGCTGAACAGCAGCACTTCGCCAAACGGGTCGGTGGCGGCAGCCGGAGCGCGGTCGGTCGTGAAATTGCCCGGCACGGCAGACCAGTTCGACCAGTTTGGAATGCGAGGTTTTTTGATGGCAAAGCAGGCCGATTCGAGTTCGGTTCCTTGCCAGTTGAATCCCTGACTCGACCAGCGTCCGGGCACTCGCCCCACGTTTTGTTGCGTGTAACGGCTGCCGTCCCAAGCGACTTCCCACAATTCGCCGGTCAATTCGTTGTTGACGATCATTCGGCCAAACCGATTCAGAAACTGGCTGGCGCTGACCGACAACAAACGGTTTTCGCGTTCGCGGTCGAAACAAAGTTGAGTTTGATACATCGTGCCGCCAATGGGCGGAATGAACTGAATGTCTTCTGCGGCAAATCCTATGTTGGCCAACAAAGTGACTTCCAGGTCTTTGCTGATGGCAAAAATTTCTCCGCCGTGCGGATCGTCGTCGCCATAACCTTCGCAACCGACGATGATGTTTTTCGTGTGCGGCCCAAACGTTGACGGAGCGACAGCCACGCCTTCCAATCGCAACTCCATGTCCAACAACAATTCCGCCGAACCGTCAGGCGAGATCAAAAAGATTTTGCCGTTCGATTCGACGGCTATCAGCTTGCCGCCGAATTCGCCTTCGGTGTCGAAGGTCAGTCCGCCCCACAAACTGCTGTTCGGAGTCAGTCGCGCAAAGACATCTGCCAAAACGTCTCCGTTTGCCGCCAGCCGGGAAATTTCCGTGTTCGGGCCGCGTCCGATGAAAATTTCTCCGGGCGTAAAACCGGCTTCAACCGGCGGGCCGAATTCAGGAACAATGGTCAGTTTCGATTCGACTTCGCGGTAGGTATTGTAACTGGGCGAAAAACGGCTGCGCGAACCATCCGGCGAAACCAGGTTCAACACCTGTTTACGCCCGCCCTCAAACCCGGAAGGCGACAGCGACACCAACAACCGATCCAGTTCAGGGTGATACGCCATGCCTTTCGGATTGGAAAACCCATCCGTCGGCGGAAAGTCGCCGCGAAAATTAACGACTTCGACAAAGCTGTACGGGTACTCGGACGGCGGAATGGTGATGGCGATTGGCGTGGCTGGAACTGGCGGCATAACGAATCCTTTAGAAAATGAATCAACTTATGTCATCTCGACTGAGCATGGCGTTAATTGTTGCAGCGAGTTGAGGAATAGCTACAGTCACTGCTCCCCAAACAATTTCGTAATCTACGCTGTCATAACCGTGTATCAAGCGGTCGCGCATGCCGGCGCTGGCGCGCCATGGTGTTTGCGGGTATTGATCGCGCAGTTCCATTGGTAACCGCTTGATTGCCTCGCCAATAATTTCCAGACTGCGGACGAAAGCGCGTTTTCTGATTTCGTCTGACAGGAAATCGCCTTCGCTTAACCCGGACAAATTGGTTGTCAGAAATTCGATTTCATCGTGAATGTGTAAAAGGTATGCGCGAATTGAGCGAGACATCTTCAGCCTCCTTTAGGATGTACGGCCCAATGTAAGGGTTGAGAGATTCAGGAGTCAGAAGGTCAACCTTTCTGCCGAATAATTCTTCCAGAAAGAAAATCAGATCCATGAAGTTGATGAATGATTTTTGGCCAGAGGCAAATTCGATCAAAAGGTCAACATCGCTTTCCGCTGTTGGTTCGTTGCGAACAAACGAACCGAACAGTCCAAGCCGTTTGACGCCGAAGGCTTTAAGTTCGGCGTCGTGGCTTTGAATCAAATCAATCAATTCTTGTTTGGTCGCAACGCTCATAATGCTGTCCAGGCGGCATTTTGCATCCGGTTGGCGTACAAAGGGAAGCGCGCCGTCAACTCTTTGACCTTGCCGATGACGGACTGGCGAATGGTTTCGTCGCCTGGAGCCGCCAGCACTTCGGCAATCAGCGCAGCGATCTGTTTCATCTCGGCTTCGCCCATTCCGCGAGTCGTCACCGCCGGAGTTCCCAAACGAATGCCGCTGGCTTTCATCGGCGGATTGGTGTCGAAGGGGATGGTGTTTTTGTTGACCGTGATGTGTGCCGCTTCCAACAGCTTTTCAGCGTCTTTGCCCAAAATGCCTTTCGAGAAAACGTCCACCAGAAAAACGTGGTTGTCGGTTCCGCCGGAAACGATGCGGAATCCATTGTCGGCCAAGTCAGTGGCCAACGCGCTGGCATTCTTTACGATCTGTTGTTGATAAGCTTTGAACTCTGGCTGCAATGCTTCTTTGAAGGCGACGGCTTTGGCCGCGATGATGTGAACCAGCGGGCCGCCTTGAATGCCAGGAAAAACATTGCGGTCGAGTTCTTTGGCAAATTGTTCTTTGCACATTGCCATTCCGGCGCGCGGGCCGCGCAAAGTTTTGTGCGTCGTCGTCGTCACGAAATCGCAGTGCGGAAAGGGCGACGGATGCAATCCGGCGGCAACCAATCCGGCGATGTGAGCAATGTCGGCCATGACCAACGCGCCGACTTCTTTGGCAATCGCGGCGATGCGTTCAAAATCAATGACGCGCGAATAAGCCGAAGCTCCACAAACGATCATCTTCGGTTTGTGTTCGCGCGCCAAAGCTTCCATCTGATCGTAATCAATCGTTTCGTCTTCTTTGCGAACTCCGTAAGCGACGATCTTGTAACTTTTGCCGGAAAAGTTCAGCGGATGGCCGTGCGTCAAATGGCCTCCGTGCGACAAATCCATGCCCAAAACCGTGTCGCCCGGCTGGCAAGCCGTCAGGTAGACGGCCATGTTCGCCTGACTGCCGGAATGCGGTTGGACGTTGACGTGTTCGGCTCCGAACATTTGCTTGGCGCGATCAATCGCCAGCGTTTCGACAACGTCGGTGAATTCGCATCCGCCGTAATAACGTTTGCCCGGATAACCTTCGGCGTATTTGTTGGTGAAGACGGAACCGGCGGCTTCCAGCACGGCTTCGGAAACGAAATTTTCCGAAGCTATCAGTTCCAGCCCTTCGTGTTGGCGGCGAGTTTCGTTTTTGATGGCGGCGAAAATGTCGGGATCGGATTCAGCAAGCGAGCGATAGTGGTTGTATGACATTTCAGTTTTGTTCTCTCTATTTTGAGCGCCGCATCTGACAAATGAAACGCCAGTCATTAACCACTGACCATTACGAATTACCCATTAGCGGTCAGGGTAGAAAGTCTCTTACCCTGCCGGATAATGGTTAATGTCCAATGGTTGATGGTTAATTTCATCAGTGGCTTCCTGGCGTCGTTGATCTAAAGCGGCGAAGTTTGGGTTATGAGTTTGAATACTGTTCAAGCTTTGCAATTTTTTCGATGCGTCGCGTGTGACGGCCAGCAGCGAAATCGGTCGTCAAAAAAGCGCGAATGATTTGCGCGATGATTTCCTGCGGCGTGGTGCGTGAACCGATGGTGACGATGTTGGCGTCGTTATGTTCGCGCGACAGTCGGGCGGTTTCTTCATTCCAGGCCAAAGCCGCGCGAATGCCCGGAACTTTGTTGGCAGCGATTTGCATGCCTATGCCGCTGCCGCACACCAAAATGCCACGTTCGGCTTCACCCGCAGCCACTCGGCGAGCGACTCGTTCGGCGTAATCCGGATAATCCACAGACTCTTCCGAATTCGTGCCCAAATCTTCGTATGCGATGCCCATCTGGTCGAGCGTCTGTTTGACGGTTTCTTTGCCCAACAGTCCGGCGTGGTCATTGGCAATCAAAACTTTGTTCATGGAATTAGCTCTTTCGGGGAGAGTGTTGTTAAGAAGGCGGGCATGCTAACGCACGATTTTTTGAATGTCGAACCGTCTTTGATTGCGGAGTTCGGATTGCGGATTGCGGAATGGAAACGCATACTGCCGCCGCTTCGCACTTACTGTAATCCAATCAAGAACAGATGGCCGATCACTCACAAGCAAATCCGAACTCCGCAATCCGAACTCCGCAATTCATGATTTGGGCTGTGTTTTTCGCAATGCTCATCGTGTCGTGGAGGCGTTGGACTTCGCCGATTGCCGACAGCGGACGGGAAATGGATTTGCCGTTGCGCTTGTTGCAAGGCGAATGGCTTTACCGTGACGTGCATCACATTTATCCGCCGCTGGCTCCGTATTTGAACGCGCTGCTATATCGAATTTTTGGAGCGCATCTGGATGTATTACACGCCGCAGGAATCGTTTGTGCCGGAGCGATTGCCGCATTGTGTTATCGAATCGCGCGCCGTTTGTTTGAACCTGCTGAAGCCTGCATCGCCACAGCCGCAATTATCGTCTTTTGCATCTTCAAACCGGCGGGCAATCTGATTCAGCCGTATTCGTTCGCCGCTCTTTATGCTTGCCTGGCTTCGCTGGCGGTTTTGTTGCTGACGTTGCGTTACGTTGAAAAACGGCGAAAGCGGGAATTGATTTTTGCCGGATTGTTGATTGGATTGGCGGCGATCACCAAACAAGAATTCGCTCTGGCCGCAGCCGCAACTGTCGTGGCGGCGTTGCTGATTCAGTGGCTTTCGACTCCTAAATCCCAACTCCTAAATCCCAAATCCTACTTAGCCGATTTGCTGCTTGCCGCCTTCCCGGCAGCGTTGATTGTTTTATCGGTCTACGGTTGGCTGTTTGCGACACTCGACTGGCGAATGCTCATCGAAGATTGCCATTTGTTTTACACACACTTGCCGCAATCGTTGGTGTTGTACAACGCGCAGCGAACCGGGCTGGATCGTCCGCTGCTGTCGCTGGCGCAAATCATCGGAGCCGCCGCAGTCGCTTTTGCCGCTTTGAGCTTCGTTGTCATGCTCGGCGACCGGCGAAGAAAAGTATTGAAATGGTCGGCAACGGCATTCGTCGGTTCGTTCGCGGCAATCTTTGCCATCAAATTCATCGTCGGCAATCAGTGGGACGGCAGTCCGTTGCGCGCTTTGCCAATCCTGTTGCTGGCAATCATTGCAATTGAACTCAAGCGAGCGAGAGACTGTGTGAAGGAGAGACAGAGAGAGTTCGCAGGCACAATCCAAAATCCAAAATCCAAAATCCAAAATCTTCCCCTTTTCATCATCGCGGTTTACAGCTTTGCGATTCTGGCCCGCGTAGCCTTGCGCGTGCCCAGCGGCGGAGCCTTTGGCGGATTCTTTTTGCCGACTTCGCTGATTCTGTTTTGTTATCTGTTTTGGCGAATTTTGCCCGACGCGATGGAGCGATGGACGGCGGATGACGTTTCGATTCGTCGAGTGTTGCTGTTTGGCAGAGCCTTGTTGATCGTCACGATTCTGGCTGGAGCCGTCACGTTTGGTATTCGGTATCGCAAAAACTTCAATGTGGAAATCCAGGCTGAACGCGGACATTTGTTTGCTCCGAAAGTGACAGGGAACGAAATCCGCGAAGCTTTGGAATTCGTTCGCCACTGGACGCAACCAAACGAAACCATCGCTGTTTTGCCCGAAGGCAACGATCTGGCATTTCTGGCCGGGCGTCGAATCTCGTTGCGTCATCAAATTCTGATACCCGGTTTGATGAGCGAAGACGACGAACAAGCTGCGATTCGACGGTTGCAGCAGGGTCGAATTCGTTACGTGCTGATCGTCAATCGTCCGATGCGCGAATTCGGCCAAGAGGCTTTTGGACGCGACTTTTACACGCGGCTTGGCGAATGGATCGAGGCGAATTACCGACTGGCAAAGGTTTTTGGTTCACAACAAACCGCCAATCCTCAAATTGGCGACACAGGCTTTTTCATCAAGCTTTACGAACGGCGCGAGTGAAATCCGTTTGCAAAGCCCGTCCCGGTAGTGCAGTATCACGCCCGTCAATTCCTTCTCTCGCGCATCAACGGTGATGCGCCACATGCCCAAAGTTGTACCGGCGGCGTTTTAGATTGTTCGAGAGCAGGCTGTTATTAACTCAAAGAAGCCGTTCTCTTGAACGCCCGAAACACTCCTTCGCTGCTACCGTTCACCGAAGACAATCTGATTCGAAGCTTCTCTTACACCCCTTTTACGGGGAAAGGTACATCTCTATGAAACTCTATGTTGGCAACCTCTCGTTCCAGACGACTGAAGACGATTTGCTGGACTTGTTTTCGCAGGCCGGAAGCGTCGCTTCCGCTTCGCTGGTGACGGATCGTGACACCGGTCGTTCGCGCGGATTCGCGTTTGTCGAAATGGCGAGCAAGGAAGAAGGCGAAGCGGCGATCAACCAGTTCAACGGTGTTGAAATCGGTGGTCGCGCTCTGACGGTCAATGAAGCTCGTCCGAAAGAAAGCCGTGGCGGCGGCGGTGGTTTTGGTGGCGGTCGTGGTGGCGGACGCAGCGGCGGATTTGGCGGTGGCGGTGGACGTGGCGGCGGACGCAGCGGCGGCTTCGGCGGCGGCGGCGGACGTGGCGGTGGACGCTACTAATCAGTCCTTAGTCCGGGCAAGTTTGGAAAAATCCGGGAAAGTCTGTTCATTCAGACCTTCCCGGATTTGCCAGAACTTTCCCGGAACTTTCAAGGCTTAAAAAGAAGGAAAGTAATGAATTTTGATGAATTGGGTTTGCTGCAACCGCTGGTTGATCGTTGCAAATCCCTCGGCTTTACCGAACCAACGCCGATTCAAAAACAGGCGATCCCGGTCGTTCTGGACGGTTTGGATTTGATTGGATGTGCCTCGACAGGCACCGGGAAGACGGCGGCGTTTTTGCTGCCGATCCTGCAAAAATTGATAACTGAAAAACGTGAAGGCGGCAGACGCGCCGCCAGAGTATTGGTGCTGACTCCGACGCGCGAACTGGCTTCGCAAGTCACCGACAACCTGCACGAACTGGACGCCAGACGGAAAGTTCGCGCTGTAACCATTGTCGGCGGAGCGAGTTTTAATCGGCAAAACCTGGAGCTTCGCAAAGGTGTCGAAGTTGTCATCGCCACGCCCGGACGGTTGATGGATCACATCGAAAACCGCACGGTTGATCTTTCGCGTGTCGAAGTGCTGGTGCTGGACGAAGCCGACCGAATGCTGGACATGGGTTTTTTGCCTGTCATTCGCCAGATCATTGCGTTGTTGCCGGGAGAACGGCAAACGCTGCTGTTTTCAGCGACGATGTCTGCGCCTGTCGAAGCCATCGCCCGGCAGTACATGGAATCGCCGGAAATCGTGGACGTGAATCCGCGTGGCAAAGCCGCTGTGACCGTCAAACAAACCGCTTATCCGGTGGCGCTGGAATCGAAAACCAATCTGTTATTGCACTTGTTGGAACGCGAACGATTTGAACGTGTGCTGGTGTTCACGCGCACTCGACGCGGAGCCGAACGACTGGCGACTTTGCTGACCGCACGAAAACATCAGGTCAATCGCATTCACGCTGACAGAACGCAATCACAGCGCGAAGCCGCTCTGCGAGGTTTCCGTGACGGTAAATTCCGCGTGTTGGTGGCGACAGACATTGCCGCGCGCGGCATTGACGTGGATTCGATTTCACACGTCATCAACTTTGATTTGCCGGACGTGGCAGAAGATTACGTTCACCGTATCGGTCGCACCGGACGTGCCGGCAACGAAGGTCAGGCGTTGACGTTGCTGACGCCGGTGGATGAACTCACTATGCGTTCGATTGAAAAATTGACCGGCCAAAAAGTCGAGCGAGTGGTGGTGGAAGGGTTCGGCGGAATCGCTACGATGCCCGAACGAACTTCTTCGCCGACCAGCCATCGCGGCGGATTTCGTTCGTTCAACTCGCGTCGCTCCGGCAGACGCCAGTTCGCCTAACGAAGATTCAACCGATCAACCGATTTACCAAAGCCTCCGCGTGTCGCCGACGTGCGGAGGCTTTGGTGCGATTGCTTGCATCAATTTGCCGGATTTCGTAGTCTCCCAGCCGATCAAACCAATACCAATTCAAACCCAAATTGCGAGAAAAACCGATGAAGTTACCCAGTTCGCGTTTTGTCTTTTTACTTTTAACCGCTGTTTTTCTGATTGGCTGCAATCAGTCAACGACTCAACAACCGCCTGCCACGCCCGCTGCCGAAGTTGCGACCAACGCTTCGCCCGAAGCCACTGCTTCGCCTTCGCCGACGGTTGCGACCTTGCCGCCATTGCCTGACAAATTCGCGCCGGTCGAATTCACCGATGTCACTGCCCAAGCCGGAATCAAGTTTCGCCACAACAACGGCGCTTACGGCAAAAAGTATTTGCCAGAAACGACCGGTTCGGGTTGCGCCTTTTTGGATTTCGACAATGACGGCTGGCAGGACGTGTTGCTGCTCAATGGCATGGATTTTGAAGACGCGCCGAAAAAGAGACGTTCGGTAATGGCGCTGTATCACAACAATCAGAACGGAACGTTCACCGATGTGACCGCCGCTGCCGGTTTGGCCAAACCTATGTACGGCATGGGAGCGGCGATTGGAGATTTCGACAATGACGGTTTCGATGACATTTACGTCACGGCGCTTGGCGAAAACAAACTCTTCCGTAACGCGGGCAACGGCAAATTCGCTGATGTCACCGCAAAAATGGGAGTCGCCGGTTTAGCTACGGATTTTTCCACCAGCGCAGCCTGGCTGGATTATGACAAAGACGGACGCCTGGATTTGTTCGTCGCCAATTACGTTGCGTGGACGCTTGAAGGTGATTTGAATTGCACTCTGGATGGCGCGAACAAAAGTTATTGCACTCCCGAAAGTTACAAAGGCCAATCTGCCAGGCTCTATCGAAACATCGGCAGCAAGTTTGAAGACGTCACCGAAAAAGCCGGAGTCGCTGACCCCACCAGCAAATCGCTTGGCATAGCGACTTTCGATTACGACCGCGACGGCTGGATTGACCTGTTCGTAGCCAACGACACGCAGCCGAACAAACTCTACAAAAACAACGGCAACGGCACTTTCGCCGAAGTCGCCACCACAGCCGGAGTCGCCTTCAGCGAAGAAGGCAAAGCGCGCGCTGGAATGGGCGTGGACTTCGCCGATTACGACGGCAGCGGTTATGCCAGTTTGATTATCGGCAACTTCTCGAACGAAATGCTGGGCGTGTACCACAACGAAGGCAAGCCCGGATTCCTGTTCGTAGACGAAGCCGCTTCTTCGACTTTGGGGCAGGCAACGCTGCTCAGCCTGACGTTCGGTTTGTTCTTTTTCGATTACGATCTGGACGGACGCCCCGACATCTTTTTGGCGAATGGCCACGTTGCGGATGACATCAACAAAGTTCAGCCGAAGATCACTTACGCCATGCGTCCGAAGCTTTTCCACAATGAAGGCAAAAAGAAATTCAACGAAACGACAGCGAAAGCCGGAAAGCCTTTTGCCAAACCGGTTGTCGCTCGTGGAGCGGCTTACGCCGATTTCGACAACGACGGCGACCTGGACGTGTTGATGACCACCAATGGAGGCCCGGCTTATTTGCTTCGCAACGAAGGCGGCAATCAGGCTCGCTTCGCTCGGTTCAAAACTGTTGGCGCAGGCTCAAACCGCAACGGCATCGGAGCCAAAGTCACAATCTTTCTGCCCGACGGCACAAAGCAGTGGCAAGCCGTCCACAGCGGTTCGAGTTACTGTTCGCAAAGCGATTTGGCGCTGACGTTCGGGCTTGGCCGCAACGACAAAATTGACCGCGTCGAAATCGAATGGCCGACCGGCAAAATCGAAAAACTGGCAAGTTTGGCCGCAAATCAGTTTTACGTCATCAAAGAAGGCAGCGGCGTCAGCGAAAGCAAACCGCTGCCTTTGGCTGCGCCATCACCTCAACCTTCGCCAACGGCTACAGTAGCTTCACGTTAGAAAAACTGTCCGGATAACCGAATGAGATTTCGAGGCAATTCATGGAAAGTGGACATCGGATCAGCAATGACTATACATCTTTGATCCGTGTAGATGATTGGCGAGCGTCTGCCGGTTCTGCGGAAAACGAAACCCAACAAAATTCGAAAGGAAATCTTTGACTCAACCGAGCAAAATTCTGGTCGTGGATGACGAACGCGGCGCACGTATGGCGTTGGAAGTTCCGCTGCGAATGAGCGGTTATGACGTAACCGCCGCCACCTGCGGACGCGAAGCCATTGCTATGGGGCAGGGCAAACGCTTCGACGTGGTGCTGACGGATATTTACATGCCGGACATCACCGGCCTGGAAGTTGTGCGCGAATTTCGCCGCTTCAGCCCCGACACCAAAATCATAGCCGTCACCGCGCAAGGCTCGCTGGAAATCGCCATGCAGGCCGTCGAAGAAGGCGCATTCGATTTCATCGCCAAGCCGTTCAACATTGACGAAGTGCTTTCCATAGTCAGCCGCGCGGCTCAACACGCGACTACGGCTGAAGCCGTCAGCCCCGATCCATCGCATGATTTTTCAGCTTCGGGATTGATCGGCCACAGCCCGCAAATGGTTCGCGCTTACAAGCTGACGGCTCACGCCGCGCGAACCAACGCAACTGTGCTAATTGAAGGTGAATCAGGCACGGGCAAAGAACTCATCGCCCGCGCCATTCACAACAACAGCGCACGCGCCAATCGCCCGTTCACTGCCGTCAATTGTTCGGCGATGACTGAAACTCTGTTGGAATCAGAACTGTTTGGCTACATCAAAGGCAGCTTCACCGGCGCAGCCACAGACCGCGCCGGATTGTTTGAATCCACCGAAGGCGGCACGATTTTTTTGGATGAACTGAGCGGCACGACTCAATCCTTTCAAGCCAGTTTGTTGCGCGTCTTGCAGGAAAAAGAAGTTCGCCGCATTGGCAGCCGCGAAGCCCGTAAAATTGACGTGCGCGTCATCGGCGCAACCAACGTCAATCTGGAAGAGATGGCCAATCGCAATGAGTTTCGCGCTGATTTGTTTTACCGGCTGAGCGTTTTGACAATCAATCTGCCGCCGCTTCGCCAACGCGGAGCCGATGACGTGGCCTTGCTGGCTCATCACTTTTTGAAAAAGTACGAACGTCAGCACGGCGAACAGATTCGCATTGGCGAAGACGCAGTGGATTTGCTGGCGCGGTATTCGTGGCCGGGCAACGTGCGCGAACTGGAAAACACCATCGAACACGCCGCAGCCGTTTGCGCTGACCGATTGATTACGATCAACGATTTGCCGCAGCGAATTGTTGAACGCGCCGCTCCGCCATCGGCTGTGATTGCGGCTCCCAGCGTTTCGCTGATTGATGACCGCCCAAGTTTGGCCGAACTGGAACGCCGATATGTGCAATTGATTCTTTCAGAAAACGACGGCAACAAATCGCGCGCGGCTGAATTGCTGGGCATAGATCGCCGCACAATTTATCGTTACCTGGATGCTGGGATCGCAGGCGTCCCGCCTGCGATTGAATAGCCAATGAAGCGCAGGCGAGGCGCCCGCGCTCCCAGCGAGAAGACAATGCCCAATCGTTTTCAATTCATTCGCACGACGACAATTCTTTGCGTCAGCATTGTGCTGGTCGTCGTGGTGACGTGGTTTGTGCCTTTGCTGTCGTCGGCTTCGTTGAACGTGTTGTTTCGGTTGCGAGGCGCGCTTGATTCGCCCAACGACATCGTGATCGTGGCGATTGACGATCACAGCTTGCAGAGTTTGAGCACTCGCTTCGGTTCGTGGCCGTGGCCTCGTTCGGTGATGGCCGCGGCAATCGAAACGCTGACCGAAGCCAAGCCGCTCGCCATCGGTTTGGATGTCATTTATTCCGAAGCCTCTGCGCCCGAAGACGACCGCCGATTGGCGACGGCGATTGCTCACAATGGCCGCATAGTGTTGCCAGCCCAGCTTTACGAAACCGCCAACAGCACCGCGTGGCTCCGCCCAATTCCCGAATTCGCCAACGCCGCCCAAGCCATCGGCCACGCGCACATTTCTCCCGGCGTAGACGGAATGGCGCGTAGCATTCAACTGACCAAAGCCGACGACCGCGCCGACCGATTGTGGGCTTTGAGCACCGAAGTCATTCGATTGGCCGAACGCATTCCCGACGAAACCATCGAAGAGCAAGCAGGCGCATTGATGTTTGGGACTCACCGAATTCCTGTGCGCGACGAATCTTCAGCGCCCACGATTCCGGGTGTCAGCATAGTTCGCCAAAACGAAATGCTGATTAACTTCGCCGGGCCGACGGGATCGTTCACAACCGTCAGCATTGCCGACTTGATCGAAGGCAAAATCGAGCCGGAAGCTTTTGCCGGAAAGATTGTCCTGATCGGAGCGACGGCGGCTTCGATGGGAGATTCGCGCGTTGTGCCGTTTATGAACTTCAGCACAGCCCGGCGCGAAGGCGGTCAGGAAATGCCCGGCGTTGAAATTCACGCCAACATCATCAACACCATTCGCCGCCAACTGGCTTTGCGAAGCTTGCCGGATTGGCTGGCGTTTGCTGTGGCGTTGGGGGTGATTCTGTTGTCGGCGTGGACGGTTCGACGTTTTGATGGTAGGCGACAATTGCTGAGCTTAGGCCTGATTTTATTGGCGATTTTGATTGGCAGCTTTGCGGCATTCAGCCGCTGGCAAATCGTTCCGCCGCTGCCAGCAATGCTGACCGGGTTTGCCGTAGTCATTCCGCTGTTGTGGAATCGTTCGCTCAACGCCAGCCGCGAACTCGACACCAAGCTGGCGGCGCTGGTCAGCAGCCAGCAAAGCTTTCTTTCGCCGAATTCCGGCGCGCAAAACGATTTCGCCGCCGATCAATTTTTGCCTCAACCGCTGGCGTGGAAGCTGCGCGCGGTGGACGATTTGACCACGCAGTTGCTGGCGCGAATGGGATTCATCAATCGCATTCTGTCCAGCATGGACGAAGCCGTCTTGGTGGCAGACCTGAACGGGCGAATCGTGTTTGCCAACCTCGAAGCCCAACAACTGTTCAATTGCGAAGAACAGGAATTGACCGGCAAATACTTCGCGGAGTTTTTGGCCGCGCGTGGAAAGCTGGATGCTCAACGGTTGAACGAAGCGATTGCTGTGGCGCTCAGCGGCAACAGCGCGCAACTTGAATTTGAAACTCCATCGCCCGAAACGCGCTACTTTTCGTTGTTGCTGTCGGCGTTGACCTCCTCTGGTGTCAGTAACCCGACCGTAAGGGAGGGCTTTGACTTGGCTCCCCAAGCCCTTACTGACGCGCAGGCTACAGACACGGCGTTGGGAGTCGTGGCTTTGATTTCGGACATCACCAAACGAGTCGAGTTGGATCGAATCAAAACCGAAACTCTGCAACTGGTTTCGCACGAACTGCGAACGCCGCTGACTTCGATTCAAGGCTTGAGCGATGTGTTGTTGAAATTCCCTGTGGCCGCCGACGAATCGCGCGAAATGCTGGGGCTTATCAATTCCGAAGCCGTGCGCTTGGGCGAAACGATCAATCGGTATCTGGATTTGACGCGGCTGGAATCCGGCGCTCAGGCGTTGCGTTTGTCGCCGGTGAATTGCCAGGAATTGATTGCAGACTGCCTTCGCAAACTGTCTGTCTTTGCCGCCGAACGCCGCATCAAACTGAGTTCGCAAATCGAACCCAACCTGCCTGAACTTAAAGCTGACGCGCAATTGATGACTCAAGCCATCAGCAATTTGCTCAGCAACGCCATCAAATACAGTCCGCCCGAAACCGAAGTCATCGTTTCTGCCGAACGCAGCCAAAACCAACTGGTCATTCGCATCAAAGATCAAGGCTTCGGGATTCCGCCTGAAGCGCAGCAACGAATCTTTGAAAAGTTTTTCCGCCTTGAACGCGACGCTTCGTCGAACGTCGTCGGAACGGGGTTGGGATTGTCGCTGGTCAAAGAAATCGTCGAACAGCACGGCGGGCAAATAACGGTCGAAAGCACTCCCGGAGTTGGTTCAACGTTTACCATCCGACTCGCCTAAGCCTTTGTGCATCTTCGCCACAGAACATCGGCTGGTTCATCAAACTTGTCGTCGGTTTTTGCCACGCCAGTTATTCTTCAAGCTCCTGCACCAAACAGCCTGACATCGCAAAGCGTCAATAAACACAGTGCTTCGGGCGAGTTTCGCCTTTCGGCAAACTTGCGGCACGGTCATTGCCAATGCAGATGGCGAAGGTCACGATTCGCATTGATCTTCCCGGTTGGCGCGTTTCACGGCTCTGTAAGGGGAGCGGTTGAATTGAAATCAAAAAGCTTTGATTGCCGCTTGGGCGGTGAAACGCGCTTTTAAGAAAACAAGCACTGAATAAGGAGTACAAACGAATATGAAACAACAAGTGAAATGGATTGGCGCTTCGATGATGTTGCTGTGCGCGATTGCGCTCAGCGTGACGACGGCTTTTGCTCAACCGCAGCGCCCGACGCGCGACCCGTTGTCGTTTTTGAAACGTGCCATCACCGAAGCCAATGCTCCGGCGTTGACTACCGCGCAGGAAACCGAACTGACCGCCTTGATTACGGCTTACCGTGACGCGCAACCGGACGAACCGGATGCCGAGTTGGAAGCCGCGCAGGATGCGTACAACGCAGCGATTCTGGCTGGCAATGCAACCGAAGCTGCCGCGCAAGCGACGGTCATCGCCAATCGCATCGCAGTGTTGAGCAAGGCTCGATTGGATTTGCAGGCAAGATTTGAAATTGCCGTGCTGGCCAATTTGAACAACGGCGGCCAGCTTGAACCGCTGAAAACCAAGTTCGGCGAACGCGTTCTGGGAATTGTTCGTTCTCTGGCTGGACACGGCGGACGCGATGGCGGCTTCGGCGGCGGCCCTGGTGGCGGACCCGGCGGCGGTCGCCCATAATCGAATTTCCTTCGTCTGAATCTAAAGTCATCCTTTCAACCGGGCTGTGCGCCGATCAACGGAACCTTCCTTGATCGGCGCACAGCCCGAAATCATTTTCAGCCAAGCCGGGCAGGACTATTTGTTCAGTTGAACCCGTGCGAACCAAACCGAATTTGACGTATTGTGAAATGATGTGCTACTTATCCGCCCTTAAATTCAACGCAATTCTTATCGCTATTGCTGATTGTGCAGCAAAATTTTCTGAGAGGAGCGGCCTTCGACTGTGATTGTCCTTGCCTTGGCGGGTAGTGTACTGAGCATTGATGGATCGTTTTTAGTCGTCTTCATTTCCATCTTTGTCCTGATCTTCATTCTCAACCGCACGTTGTTCAAACCCATCAATCAGGTGTTGGATGAGCGCGAACGGCTCGGCGCGGGGCGTTTGTCCGAAGCCAAACAGTTGTTGGCGCAATACGAAGAGCGGCTCGGCAAATACGAGCAGCAGATTCAATCGGCGCGCGCCGAAGCGTATCAGTTTATGGAAACGCAACGCCGCGAAGCGCAGACTGCTCGATCCGAAATGGCTGCTCAGGTCAAAGCCGAAACCGCCAAACAAATTGCCGCCGCGCGCGAAGATATTTCCAAACAGACCGCCGACGCCAAAGCCAATTTGGAAGGCGAAGCCAGAGCAATGGCTGCTGTGATTTCGTCTCAGATTTTGCATCGCCCAATCAGCGCCGGAGGGAATTGAGCAACAATGATGACCACTACTTTTTTATCCGCTCTTTTCGTTCCAGTTCTTGCAGAAATGTTTCCGATCCTGCTTTCGGGCGGCGCTGGAATGGCTGCCATTTCCAAACTGTTCAACCTGACCATCTTTCTGGCGTTTTTGTTCTGGGTGCTGAGAAAACCCGCCAAAGAGTTTTTCTCGACTCGGCTGGCTGAAGTACGTGCCACGTTGCAACAGGCCGCCAAAGAAAAAGAAGCCGCTGCCGCCAAAATGGCCGATCTGGATGCGCGGTTGAGCCGGTTGGATGCGGAAATCGCCGACATCAAATCGCAGGCTCAACGAGAAGCCGTCGCCGAACGCGAGCGTTTGGAAAACGAGGCCAAACGCGACATCGAAAAGATTCGCCAAAGTTCGCAGCGCGAAATCGAATCTGCCAAACAGATTGCAATGTCTGAACTGCGCGAATTCGCCGCAACCAAGTCGGTTGATCTGGCCGAACAGATGATTCGCAAAGAATTGAAGCCCGAAGATGACGCGAAACTGCTGGCTCGTATGGGCGAAGAAATGAGCAAAGTAAGCTGAGTTCGCAGTTCACAGTAAACCAGAACTGCGAACTGCGAACAGTGAACAGAAAATTATGAGTGTAACCACCATTGCCAATCGGTATGCACGCGCTCTGGCCGATGTCATCACAGAGCGCGGCGAAATGAACGAAGTTGTCGCCGAATTGAACAGTTTTTGTTCGATGATGATCGGTCACGATCAATTGCGTGACGTGTTTGCCAGTCCGGTGCTTTCGGGCGAACGCAAACGCGCCGTGTTGAGCGATCTGCTGGCGAAACTGCAATTACGGCAAACTTCAAACAACTTCTTGAAGTTGTTGCTGGACAATTCCAGGCTGCACAATCTGGATCAAATGCTTAAAGCTTTGGCGCGCGAACTGGATGCTCGGACGAATATCGTTTCGGCGGAAATCATCACCGCGCGCGACATCAGTCAGCAGGAAGAAACCATGCTGGCCGACAAACTGAAAGCGGCGACGGGCAAACAAGTGCGGCTGCAATTTCGCACTGATCCCGGCATCATCGGCGGAGTTGTGACACGCATTGGCAGCGTGGTTTACGACGGTTCGATCAAGAGTCAATTGGCGCAGATGAAACAGCGCCTGATGAATGCATAGGTGAGTGGTGAGAGTGAGCGGTTGATTTCAAAACCGACCACCGACCACCAGCCACCAACCACCTTACGGAGTGAACATGGCTAACGAAATCAGAGCAGATGAAATCAGTAAGATAATCCGGCAACAGATTGAAAACTTCGACGCCGGAGTGTCCGTCGCCGAAGTCGGCACAGTTATCAAAGTGGGCGACGGCATCGCCGAAATTCACGGACTGGAAAAAGTCATGGCCGGCGAATTGTTGCAGTTTGAAAAAGGCGCTGCCGGTTTGGCGTTGAACCTGGAAGAAGACAAAGTCGGCGTGGTGTTGCTCGGCGATTTCCAAGTGATTAAAGAAGGCGACGTCGTCAAACGCACCAAGCGAATTATCGAAGTTCCCGCAGGCGAAGCAATGTTGGGCCGCGTGGTCAACGCGCTTGGCCAACCGTCGGACGGCAAAGGCCCGGTTGTTACCAACGACTTTATGCCTGTCGAACGTATTGCGCCCGGCATCGTGGATCGCCAACCGGTGAAAGAGCCGATGCAAACCGGGTTGAAATCCGTTGACGGAATGGTTCCCATCGGACGCGGCCAGCGCGAACTGATTATCGGCGACCGCCAGACCGGTAAAACCGCTGTGGCTCTGGACACCATCATCAATCAGCGCGGCAAAGACGTGGTTTGTGTGTATGTCGCCATCGGGCAGAAAGCTTCGACCGTCGCGCAGGTGCAAGCGACGCTGGAACGTTACGACGCGATGAGCTACACGATCATCGTTTCGGCTTCGGCTTCGGAACCGGCGGCGATGCAATATCTCGCTCCTTATTCCGGTTGCGCCATCGGCGAATACTTTATGGATCGCGGCAAAGCCGTGTTGTGCGTTTACGACGATTTGTCGAAACACGCGGCGGCGTATCGTGAAATTTCTTTGCTGTTGCGCCGTCCGCCGGGACGCGAAGCTTATCCGGGCGACGTGTTTTATCTGCACTCGCGCTTGCTGGAACGCGCCGCGAAATACAGCGACGCGCGCGGAGGCGGCAGTTTAACGGCTCTGCCTGTGATTGAAACTCAGGCGGGCGACATTTCGGCCTACATTCCGACGAACGTCATTTCGATCACCGACGGCCAAATCTTTTTGGAATCCGATTTGTTCAACTCCGGCATCCGCCCGGCCATCAACGTTGGTAACTCCGTCAGCCGCGTGGGCGGAAACGCTCAGGTCAAAGGTATGAAGCAGGTTGCCGGTACGTTGCGACTGGAACTGGCGCAGTTCCGCGAACTGGCGGCATTCGCGCAATTCGGTTCCGACCTGGATGCGGCGACGCAACGCCAGTTGGCGCGCGGTCAGCGGCTGACTGAAATCCTGAAACAGCCGCAATACGTCCCGATGGATGTCGAAAAACAGGTGGCCATCATTTGGGCGGCTTCCAACGGTTACGTTGACGATGTGCCGGTTGAAAAGGTGCGCGATTTTGAAGCGGAGTTGGTGAAGTTTATGGAAACCGGCGGCACGGCGGCGCTGGCTGCCTTGCGCGAAAATACCAAAGCGGGCATCAACGACGACGTGAAGAGCAAGCTGAAAGCTACGCTCGACGAGTTCAAACAACGCTACAACGCGCAGGTCAAAGCCGCGAAAGCGTAACGGCTTTCAGATTGAAAAAAGCCAGAGGACATTATGCCTAGTGTTCAGGATTTACGGCGGCGAGTTCGCGCCGTCAAAAATATGCGGCAGATCACCAAAGCCATGAAAATGGTTTCGGCTGCCCGTTTGCGCAAAGCAACCGAGCGCGTGACTGCTGCGCGTCCGTACACGAACAAGATGTTGCAGATTTTGGGCGATGCGGCTCGCCGTTCGCCCGATTACCGCGACCCGCTGCTGGTCGGGCACGAACGCCAGGAAGGGCACAAAGAACGTGTGGTGCTGGCGCTGGTTACTGCCGACAAAGGTCTGTGCGGAGGTTTCAATACCAATCTGGTCAAAGCCGCTCAGGAGTTTTTGCGGCAGAACACCGACAAAGATGTTGAGTTGGTGTTGATCGGTCGCAAAGGTTGCGATTATTTTCGCCGTCGTCCGGTGACGGTCCGGCGCGAACACATCGGCATCACCGGTTCAGGCAAAGTCAGTGTTACCGACGTGGTTGAAATTGGTCAGGCCTTGGTTGCCGATTACAAGTCGGACGAAAAACCTGTTGATCGCGTTTACCTGCTGTACAACGAATTCAAATCGGCGCTTTCGCAACGTCCTGTGGTCGAACAGTTGCTGCCGATTGGCCGCGACGAAGTCGAAGCCGGTCAGACTGACGTTCTGATTGATTATTTGTACGAACAGCCGCCGCAAGTGATTTACAGCGAATTGCTGCCGAAGCTGATCGAAAATCAGATTTACCACGCTCTGCTGGAATCTGTAGCTTCGGAACTTGGCGCGCGTATGACCGCCATGGATTCCGCGTCGAAAAACGCTTCGGAAGTGATTGATAAACTGACGCTGGTGATGAACCGCGTGCGTCAGGCGAAAATCACGCGCGAAATCATCGAAGTCGTCAGCGGCGCTGAGGCTTTGTAATTCTTGATTTTGGATTTTTGATTCTGAATTTAAGGAAGTTGCAGTAATGAGCAGAATCAAAACAGAAAATCCAAAATCCAAAATCCAAAACTCAAAATTATTCTATTGGCTGCCACCACTTACCTGGATGGCGGCCATTTTCTTTTTTTCGACTGGCTCGTTTTCCGGCGAACGCACGGGGTCGTTGCTGTACGACATGGTTCACTGGGTTTTCCACGATCTGACTTACGAACAGTTTCGCCCGATTCATTTTGCCGTTCGCAAAGTCGCTCATTTCACCGAATACGGTTTGCTGGCGTTGATGCTGTTCAGGGCATTTCGGGCAGGAAATCCGCTTCGCTGGCGCTGGAGTTGGGCGATTTCGGCGTGGTTGGTGATTGTCGCGTACGCGCTGTTGGACGAATACCATCAATCGTTTGTTCCTTCGCGGACGGCTTCGATCAATGACAGTTTGATAGATATTGTTGGTGGAACTGTGGCGTTGTTGGTGTTGTGGCTGAAGCGCCGAAAAGGCTGATGGTCAATCGTCGCCGTGTTCGATGCGTATCGTTTGCACTGGCGAAGTCACGATGCGCTGGCCGCCGGAATAAAACTCGATTCGGAATCCGATTCCCAGCCAGCCCATTTTCAGCATGCAGCCGCCAAAGGTTGAACCGCTGACGGTGGCTTCGATGGGTTCAGAGAAATAACGACCGCCTTGCACCAGAGCTTTTCCGGTTTCCGGTTCCAAAATGAAAATGTAGTAGTTGGTGTTCAGTGTGCGGGCGCAAACCGTGTCGAAAGGCGCGAGCGAGCGCAAAACGATTCCTTCGAGCGAAGAACTCATCTCGGTAAAACCGTCCAGCGAACAGTAGCGTGGAATACGATGCACGCGCACCTCCAAAATCAGAATTAAACCCGCTCGAAACAATCGTTCTGGCTTCGAGTCTTTCACTAACAGCAGCGGCAACTTGGAGTTGCTCTTCAACTTGCGGCAGTTGTACTCCACTCTTCCTGACCGGTCAAGACGTGGAAAACTCTCCACACCGGTTGTCGAAAAAAGTCTTTCGACCTGAAGCATTCTGTCCGAATTGTGAATCGGGATTGCTTGGAAAACCAAATGTGGAGAGTTTATGGGGTGAGGAGAAAAATCGTTTAGCGGCAACGAAAAGGCCGATTGCTCACTGGGTACAATCGGCCTTTTTCGTGCCAAAGAGCGAGTCGAGAGGTAGCAGCGGGGGTTTTTAATACCGGCATCGGACCGCCACATCCTTACCCAACACCAGCAGATCATGCTGGCACTGGTAAAAAACGCACAATGGGGTGTTTCTTCCAGCCATTCGGCAAAAAATCTTCAAGAAAAAATTCGGCTGCCGTAAATTCTTTTGTCAGAGCCGTTTATTTGACTGGCCACTGTCTCGCCTGTCGCCGGGAAAATTTGTAGAATGCGTCGCACTTTACAGAGCAACCCAAACCATTCACTTTCAAGGCTCAAAAACGTATGAACAACTCGCTGACTTTTCGCCGAATGGCTGGCTTTGTGCTGGTAATCACCGTTTTCTCAACTTTGGTAGTAGCAGTGCCAGACACCGCTTTTCAAAAAACGCTGACCAGCGTCGCACGCAACATTCATCTGGACTCCTGGCAGATTTCCAACCGCGAACTCGACCTGAAAACCAAATCGGCGTGGTCGGTCAAAAAGCTGACTTTGCACGGCGGCAAGCAGGAAGGCGTGGATGTAATCGTCGTCAACAATGGCAAGCTGGAATTCACTGTCATTCCGACGCGCGGCATGAGCGTGCTGGAAGCAAAATTGGGCGATATTCGGTTGGGATGGAATTCTCCGGTCAAGGAAATCGTGCATCCGCAGTTCATCAATTTGCAAAGTCGAGGCGGACTTGGCTGGCTGGAAGGCTTCAACGAATGGATGGTGCGTTGCGGGTTGGAATGGGCTGGCCATCCGGGCAAAGACAAATTCATCAACAACACCGGTGACGAAGCCGAAATGGATTTAACGCTGCACGGCAAAATCGGAAACATTCCGGCTTCGGAAGTCGAAGTTGTGATTGATCGCACGCCGACACCGCGAATCCGCATTCGTGGTCGTGTGGACGAACGCATGTTTTACGGCCCCAAGCTGCAACTGTGGACGGAAATTTCCACCGAACTCGGCGCGAGCACCTTTCGCATCGAAGACGAAGTGACGAACTTCAGCGTCTACGAGCAGGAATTTCAGGTGATTTATCACGCCAATTACAGCGCGCCGCTGCTGGAAGGCGGCAGCCGATTCCTTGCCGCCACCAAAGAAGTCCGGCCGTTCAACGGTCACGCGGCAAAAAGTTTGTCGAGTTACAACGAATACGTCGCGCCGACCAAAAACTTTGTCGAACAGGTTTACGGCGTCATTCCGTTTGCCGACGACCAGAATCGCACGACGGTGATGTTGCACAACGCGGCGGGCGACAAAGCCGTTTCGATGACTTATTCGGTGGAGCAATTGCCTTACTTCACACTCTGGAAAAACACGACGGCGATTGAAGAAGGCTACGTCACAGGCCTGGAGCCGGGCACGGGCTTTCCCGCCAATCGCAGCATCGAACGTCAGGCCGGTCGCGTGCCGAAATTGAAACCAAATGAATCACGCAAGTTTGCCATTGAGTTTGGCATTCACTCCGGCAAACAAAGCGTTGAGCAAGCAGCGGCAGGAATTTCAAAGCTTCAGGCTGGTCGTCAAGCACAACTCAACCCGCAACCAATCAAAGTTGAGTAAGCCTGGGTGTAGCGATTGCTGTACAGTCGTTTGCCAATGGCGATAAGATCAAAGCGGAGGAAATACCATGACTCTGACGATTGAAGTTTCAAACGAACTTGAAGCCAGAATCGAAATCGAAGCCAGACGCAGCGGCATCAAGAAGACGGATTTTGTACGTGAATTATTGGAAGAGCGGTTTCAAACTGATTTGGCGCTCGGACCCTCTGGCTCCAATGGCCAATCTTTTTCTCATTCACGAGTGATTGCGACAGACTTGCCTGTCAAAGATCGCTCGTGCGAATTTGTCTGGCTGGAACAGCACCGCGATGAATATGGCGGCAAATACGTGGCGCTGAACGGAGATTGTTTGATTGCCGCGGGCGAGAGTTACAAAGAGGTTGCGGCAAAAGCCAGAGATGCCGGAGTTGAAAACGCCCTATTGATTCACGTGGAAGGCAACGAAACTTCTCCTTCCGTTGGAGGAATTTGGTGATGGGGTTTCAACTCGAATTCAGCCATCGTTACGTGTATCAGTCATCCGAAGCCGGAATTACCATTGAAGCCAGTTTGCAGTATGGCGAACAGCGGGAATCGTGTTTGGCCAAAGTTGATCCGGGATCACAAGCTTGTCTCTTTGAGCGCGGCTTGGGCGAGGCGATCGGTATCAACATTGAAAGAGGTTATCAGCGACGCTTTTCCACTTTGACCGGCGGGTTAATCGCTTACGGCCACCCGGTTGAATTGGAAACGTTGGGATTGAGTTTCAACTCAATGGTTTATTTTGCCGAATCACACACAGTGCAACGCAACCTGCTTGGGCGCGAAGGCTGGCTGTTGCTCATCAGACTCGGTTTGGTGGATTACAACAGCGAGCTTTATCTGAGCGTTTACAATCAATGAATACCCAAACGAAGGAGAAAGCTTGTCAGAACCAAAATCTGATTTCACCGTTGACCAATTCGCCGCCGGAGTTCGCCATAAGCTGGGCGAAAATTCCGGCATTGATGCCACGATCAAGTTCGTCTTTGACGGCGGCGAAATCGTTTTCGTAGATGGCAAGTCCGTGCCGAACTCTGTGACTCATAACGACGGTGACGCCGATGTGACGTTGCGGCTTTCGATTGCGACAGTCAATCAGTTGTATCGCGGAGAACTCAATCCGATGATGGCTGTGATGGGCGGCAAGATCAAAATCGAAGGCAATGCGATGGTGGCAATGAAGCTGGGGCAGATTTTCGGCTGAAAGAAATCTCCCACTAGGTCACACGAAGAAACACGAATCTGAAATTCTTCGTGAACCTTCGTGTTCCTTCGTGGAGAATCTTACTTCCCACTCATTGCTGCGTTCTGTTCATCCAGCCATTTTTTCAGCGGCGCGAAGTAATCAATGATTGCTGTGGCGTCCATTTTGTCTTCGCCGGTCATGGCTTTCAGGGCTTCGGGCCAGGGTTTGCTGATTCCCATCGCCAGCATGGCTTTCATCTTTTCGCCAACTTTCTTGTTGCCGTATATCGAACAGCGGTTGAGCGGCCCCTGATAACCGGCTTCGCGGCAGAGCGCGCGGTGAAACTGGAATTGCAGTATGTGCGCCAGAAAGTATCGCGCGTAAGGCACGTTGCCCGCGACGTGATACTTGGCTCCGGCGTCGAAATCCGATTCGCTGCGGGCTTCGGGCGCGGACACGCCCTGATACTTTTCGCGCAGTTCCCACCACGATTTGTTGTAATCGGCGGCAGCGGTTTCGCCGGAAAAGACTTTCCAACGCCATTGATCCACCAGATAACCGAACGGCAGGAACGCGACTTTGTCGAGCGCCTGCCGCATCAACAATCCCAAATCGGCTTTTTCGTCCGGCACGGCATTGATGAAACCCAACTGTTTCAGATATTCCGGCGTTACCGACAGAGCAATCGTGTCGCCGATGGCTTCGTGGAAACCGTCGTTGGCGCTGTTTTGATAAAGCGGTGATTGCGGCGCGTAGGCCATCTGGTAATAGTTGTGGCCGAGTTCGTGATGAATGGTGGTGAAATCTTCTTCGTTGATGACGATGCACATTTTGATGCGAACGTCTTTTTGATTGTCCAAGTCCCAGGCGCTGGCGTGACAGACGACATCGCGGTCAGCGGGTTTGGTGAATAGCGACCTTTCCCAAAAGGTTTGCGGCAAGGCTTCAAAGCCAAGCGAGGTGAAAAAGCCTTCGCCGTATTTGACCATTTGCCGAGCGTCGGTTTTGCGGCTTTGTAGAATTTTGGTCAGGTCAAAGCCCGGATCGTTGGTCGGCGGTTTGACCAGTTCGTAAATGTTTCCCCACTGCTGGCTCCACATATTGCCCAGCAAATGCGCCGGAATCGGGCCAGTGGCTGGAACCGCGTCGCCGTATTTTTGCCGCAGCCTGGCGCGGACGTAAGTATGCAGCGAATCGTAAAGCGGTTTGACCTGCAACCACAGCCGCTCCATTTCGGCGGCGAAGGCGTCCGGTTCCATGTCGTAATTCGACCGCCACATTGCGCCGTTGTCTTTGAAGCCCATTTCTTTCGAGCCTTTGTTGACCAGTTCGACGAAGCGCGCGTAATCCTTGCGGTAACTGCGCGAAACTTGATGCCAGCCCAGCCAGGCTTTTTTCAATTCTTCGGGATTGCGGCTGCTGGCCAGAATCTTTTCCAAGTCGCCCAGGCTCAGACATTTTCCGTTGTCGCTGTCGGGACAGTATTTGCCTGCGCCGTAAGCGCCATTCATCTTGACCGAAATGTCCGCCAATTCTTTGCGTTCTTCGTCATTGCCAGGAGCAGGCAGAGCCAATGCCAGTTTCAGCAGCTTCAATTTGCGAGCAGCATCCGGCGACAGATTTTGTCCGTCGAATTGCCGAGCCTGTTCCGCCAGTTCTTTGACGACCTTGATCGTTTCTTCTTTGGCGGCGGCGGCGATGGCGTCGGTGTCTGGGGTGATGAAATTTTCCTGCACCCAACTCGCCTGACCTTCTTTGATGATTACTTCCTGATAACGCTTTTCGGCGTCGGCGATGAATTGTTCTGCATTGCTGGCGACGGGTTTCAAACCGTTTCCGCCGCCGGAACACGCCGCGAGCAAAACCATTGCCAACAGAATGCCAGTCTTGATTCGGGCAAACTCAAAAAAGAAACTCTTCATAACAGCCTCCAGAAAAAAAATGGTTGTAGGTCGTTTTGACGGATGAACTTTGTCAGGTCAGAATGCGTCCAGCGATTTACCAATCGCCTCAGGCAAACAGCTTATGCACTCAAACACCATCAGAGAATTGCTCACCGCGTTTCAGTATTTGTTGATCGGCTTGATTGCCGAATGCTCGGTGATTTTATGGTTCAGCAATCGGTCGCTTGCTCAGCGATTAGCGATTTGGACAGCCATCGCCGCCGTGTTGAGCGTTGTGCGATTCATCGTTCTGGCGTTTTCCGACTGGACTCGCAAAAACGATTGGCAGAACGTGTCCAGGCGAAACTGGTGACTAAACCATCAACTGCCCGCCATTGATTTCAATCATCTCGCCGTGAATGTATGCCGCCGCATCCGAAGCCAGAAAAGCAATCACTCGCCCGCACTCTTCTGAAGTTCCGGTTCGTTTCATCGGAATTCCAGCCACAAACTGTTCGATCATTTGCGGCGAGGACATTCGTTCGTGGAAAGGCGTGTCAATCACTCCAGGAGCGACAGCGTTGACGCGAATGCCGTGCGGAGCCAATTCTTTGGCCAGAGCTTTGGTCAGGCAATGCACACCCGCTTTGGCTGTGGCGTAAACACCAGCGCCGGGACCTCCGCCGTGATGACCTGCGATGGAACCGACGTTGATGATCGTTCCGCTGCGCCGAGCGATCATTTCCGGCATGACGGTTTGCGAACAGAGCAGCACGCTTTTCAAGTTCAGATTCATGACGCGATCCCACAAGTCTTCGCTGAAATCCTGCAACGTACAGCGTTCGACCAAATCGCCCGCGTTGTTGACCAAAATATCAATTGCGCCCAATTGCGCCCGCGCCGCTTCGGTCAGAGCGACGGCTCCGGCTTTGGCCGAAACGTCCGATTGGATGATGGCCGCGCGACCGCCAACGGCTTCGATCATTCGTTTGGTTTCTTCGGCTCCGGCCAGGTTTTTGTTGTAATTGACTGCCACCGCCGCGCCGCATTCCGCCAGCGCGACTGCCGCCCAACGGCCTATGCCAGTGCTGGCTCCTGTAACCAAAGCGACTCGGCCAGTCATGTTCTGTTTGTTCATTTAATGCTCCTTGCCTGTAGATGAGTGATAAACGATTTCACCGTTGACGATGGTGGCGACGACGTTCAACTTGGTTGCCGTTTCGTCCCAATCGAACAGCACCAAATCTGCCGCTGCGCCTTTTTCAATTCGTCCGAAGTTTCCTGTTTGGCCAATCACTTCCGCCGGATTGGCCGTCGCCATTTGCAGAGCTTCGTCGAGCGTCACGCCGGAATACAAAACAGCTTTGCCGATCGAATCGTGCATTTCCACCGCCGAACCAGCCAGATAAGGCGTGCCCGGCAAACAAACTCGACCGGTTTCCAGAACTTCGACTTCGACGTTGCCGAGCTTGTATTTTCCAGGCGGACAACCGGCGGCGGCGATGGCGTCTGTCACCAGAATGCTGCGATTGATGCCTTTGCTTCGCAGAAAGCATTTGACCACCGACGGTGGCAAATGGTGTCCGTCCACGATGAAGCTCGCCCACAGATCGTCGTTGGCCAGTTGTTCCCAGATGTAATTTACGTGGCGATCAATTTTGGCGTGAGAGCCGTTGCCCAGATGCGTGGACATTTTCGCTCCGGCGGAAACCGCATCGGCGATCTGTTGCGGAGTTGCCGCCGTGTGACCAATGGCGACGACAACGCCAGCGCCAGCAGCGCGTTCGATGAATTTGCACGCTTCCGGCCATTCGGGCGACAACGTGGTGATGACTATTCGCCCGTTTGCCGCTTCCTGCCAACGCTGAAACTGTTCCCAGTTGGGCGGGCAAGCGTGTTGGCGAGGGTGCGCTCCGCGCGGACCGTCTTCGGTGGAAATGAACGGGCCTTCCAGATGGATCCCGGCAAAAGCGTGTTGAAATTCCGGCGAACCGTCAGCCGCGCGCACCAGATTGCTCAGGCATTTCGAAATGTGTTCAGCGGATTCGGTGATGATGGTGGGGCAAAATTTAGTGACGCCGGTTCGCCACAATCGCCGCGTAATTTCGGCAATTTGTTCGGTCGTCGTTGCAGAGTCGTTGAAATCCATTCCGCCGTAACCGTTGACCTGCAAATCCACAAAACCCGCCGACAGCCGCAAGTTCGCATCGCCAAAATCACATGGTGAACCGGCAGCGTAAACTATGTCGGCAATCTGGCCGCGTTCGATCAGCAAATCTACGGCATCGTTGTTTGTGCCAATGCACCCTCTAAGCCTCATTCAGTCGTGATTCTCTTTCTGGAATTGTTGTGCAGGGAAAGCGCGCGAACTTTAGCACACGCCCTTCGCGGCGGAGTAGTGGTTGAGGGTATAATCCGCGCGCCTTCTTCTGAACCACGCTTTCCGTTCAAACATTATGAGCAACACCATGTTCAAACGATTTTTGGCCGCAGTGCTGCTGGCGCTTGGCTGTGGATTCGTCCCGGCTTTGGCTCAGAAACCCGATCCGCAGCAAATCGTCGAACTTCGCCGATTGCGCGATGAGTTGAAGGCGACGGATTCGCTTCGCGCTGCCGACGCGGTGGTCGTCATCAGCGAACGCGCGGTTGTCGAAGCCGCCCAGCAATTCATCGGTCTGGAAATCAAAATGGCCAGCGGCAATCTGGTCAAGCTGACTTCGATTGAAAGCCGGCTGGCGACGGGCGCGGCCATCGTCAAGCTGGGGCTTCAATACAAATCGGTCAATCTGCAACTGACCGGAAGAATTGCCAGCGGGCAAATCAGCGACGGCCAGATGAAAATGCCGATTCGCGTCACTGAAGTGAAGCTGTTGAATGGCGGTGTTTCGGGTTTGCTGGTGAAAACGATGTTTGGCGAATGGTTGAAGCCAGACAAATGGAACGAAGAATTGCCTTCGCTGGATTTGCCGCTGGAATTGAACGAAACGATGGAAATTCCAGCCAGCCAGTTCACCGTGGGAAGTTCCGGCGACAACAACGCAGGCGGCGGCGAAAACCAATCGCTGCCGGTGGAAATTTCCACGCCTGCTTACAAAGCGCCGCTGAAATTGACGTTGAGTTCATTGTTGGTGATGGACAAACGTGTGGTGTTGGCGCTGCAAATCAACTCGACAATTCCGGCGGCGAAACCGGTTGCCGAACCGGCCTCGAACTCAAGCGATGTCGTCGCGCTGGAAAATGAAATCTTTCAGCTTGGAACATTACTGACGACCGACAGCGATGTCCGATTGCGGCTTGGACGCAATGTGCTCAGTTTGCTGTTGGCGAACATTGCCGGGCAACAAAATCCCGACATGAATTTCAAACTGAAACAGGGAAGAGTTCGCACCAACGAAATCAACGCGGGCATTTCGATCACCAATTACACCGATGTCGAAAGCGGCGAAGGCCAGGCAGACATCAGCGAATTGAACGTCGAAACCATCGCCGACAACAAAATCAACGTTCGGCTGAGCGGGCAGGGCGTGGTGGATGCTCGCGTCAAAGGCAAAGAATTCGGCGTGCCTTATGGTTTGTCGCCCCGAACGAATTTCACGGTCAAAGATCAGCTTGTGCCGCTAGAGTTTCTGAGCGACAACGGCAAAGCCATTTTTCGCGCCGTGCCGGGTTCGACTTTGCCGATCAATTTGCGTTTCGCGTTGACCGTGGCCGGAAAAGAGATTGGCGTCAATCGCTCCGAAGCCGTGCAAATTGACCGATGGCTGAATAGAATCGAATTGCCAGCATTACTTAATCGAGAAATTCTGCTGCCGCGCAAGATGGAAATAGACGACGGCAGCAACATTCATACGACCGAAAAGAAGAAACTCAATTACACCCTGTCGAATCTGCGCGTGGCGACCGGCAACGACGCTTTGGAACTTTTTGCCGATGTCCGGCTGTCTCCGCAGTAAGAGTTCGTATCCAACGATCAAGGTTCACCGTCTTTAAGGCCATCTATGGAATTCAAAGAAACTCTCAGACTGGCATTTGATGCCATTTGGGCGAACAAGCTGCGCTCGGCATTGACGCTGTTGGGAATGATTATCGGCGTCACGGCTGTGGTGGTTGTGGTGTCGCTGATTCAAGGTTTCAACCGCTACGTTGACGAAAAGATCGCAGGCGTTGGAGCGAAATCGTTCAGCGTTCGCCGGTTCGGTTTTGAAGATTGGAAAAACACCGACACCATTGCCGAAGCTCAGCGCCGCAACAAAGATTTGACCTTCGACGAATTTGATTATTTGCGCGAACGCGCTGTTCAGGTCGGCCTGCTTGGAGCCAAGGCGATGGGCAGCCCATCCACCATCAAGTTCGGCAATGAAAGCGCCGAAAATGTCATGGTTGATGGCGCGACATCTAACTGCGCCGAAATTGACAACCTGGAAATTGGCGAAGGTCGTTACTTCACACAAGTCGAAGACAATTCAACGCAAAATGTCGTGTTGTTGGGATTCGATGTCGCTACCAAACTGTTTCCAAACAGTTCGGCCATCGGCCAGGAAGTTTCCATTCGAGGTTTGCCGTTTCGCGTGGTTGGCGTGGCTGCCGCCAAAGGAACTGTGTTCGGCATGCCGCAAGATGTGTTTGCGACCGTGCCGCTCCGAACTTACATCAAAACCTTCGGCCCGGCGGTTCGCCAACGCAGCATGTATTTCGTCGGCACAGCCAAAGACGACAACAAATTCCAGGAAACGGTGGAAGAAGTTCGCGCATTGATGCGCGGTCGTCGCCAGTTGAAATACAACGAAAAAGACAATTTCGGCATTGGCACTCCTGACGCAATTATGGGAATGCGTGACCGCATTCTCGGCCCGATCTTCATTGCGGCGATTGCAGTTCCAGCCATTGCGTTGGTCGTCGGCGGCATCGTCATCATGAACATCATGCTGGTCAGCGTCACCGAACGAACCAAAGAAATCGGCATTCGCAAAAGTTTGGGCGCTCGGCAAAAAGACATCCTGCGCCAGTTTCTGATCGAAGCGGTTACGCTGTCGGCCATTGGCGGTTCCATTGGAGTCTTTATCGCCTGGGGCGTAGGGCGAATCGTCACGGCTGTGTTCTTTCCGACTTATCTTTCCATCACCGCAGTGGTGATTGCCGTTGGTGTTTCAGGTTTGATCGGCGTGTTGTCCGGCATTTTGCCCGCACGCAAAGCCGCGATACTTGATCCGATTGAAGCTCTTCGAGCGGAGTAGTTGGATAATTAATACGAAACTCCCGACTCCTAACCCCGATTACTTATGAAACTTTTTCGCAACGACATTTTTGAGAATCTGAAAATGGCAATGGACACGTTGCGCATGAACAAGATGCGCTCGTTTCTGACCGTACTGGGCGTTGTCATTGGCGTCTGGACGGTGATGGCCATTGCTTCGATCATCAGCGGCATTGATTACGCCGTCACCAAACAGATTGAATCCATCGGCACGAATTCGATTTTCGTCACGAAATTCGAGCGCGGCGTTCGGTTCGGGCCACCGACGCGGTCGGAGCGAATGCGTAAACCGCTGACTTACGATGACGCCATCGCCGTTGGCCAATTGCCGACAGTCAGTCTGGCGGTTCCGTTGTTGAACATCACCAACGATTATTTTGGCCGTAAGCTGGAAGTGAAGGGCGGGGGGAAACAATCCGCCGCTGTGGTGTTGAACGGCGTGACTTCAGATTACGAACAGGCCGGTATTTGGATTGTTTCTTCGGGGCGATTTTTCACCAAGCAGGAAGACGATTCGCGTGATGAAGTTTGTGTCATCGGCAGTTCGGTTGCCGAACAATACTTCCCGATGATGAATCCGCTGGACAAAAACTTAACCATCGGCGGACGCGAATTTCGTGTTGTCGGCGTAATGGAAAAACGCGAACAGTTGTTTGGCGGCGGCGAAGGCAGCAACGATTCGAACAACATTATTTACATGCCGTTCAACGTGGCTCTGAAACTGAAACCCAGAGCCGAAGACATTTATCTGACCGTTATTGCCAAACCTGGAATGCTGGTCAGAGCCGTTGATGACGTGACCAACACGTTGCGAATTCGGCGACAGGTTCCATTCGATGCGCCAAACAATTTCGGCATCGCCACTGCGGATCAAATGATTCAGACGTTCCGTTCCATCACCTTTGGCGTAGCCATTGCGATGATCGCCATTTCTTCGGTCGGGTTGATGGTCGGCGGCATAGGCGTGATGAACATCATGCTGGTCAGCGTCACCGAACGGACGCGCGAAATCGGCATCCGCAAAGCCATCGGCGGGCGGCGGCGCGATATTTTGTGGCAATTCCTGATCGAAGCGATGACTTTGACTGGAATGGGCGGATTGATCGGACTCGGCATTGGCTGGCTGACAACGTTGTTGATTCGGCTGATTGTGCCTTCGTATGTCCCGCTGTGGGCGCCGATCGCGGGTTTTGTTTCCAGCGTGGGCATCGGACTGATTTTCGGATTGTGGCCGGCGTGGAAAGCCGCGCGGCTCGATCCTATCGTTGCCTTGCGGTACGAGTAGCTGAGTTTGTGGGACGATTTTTCAGATTGTCCCATTCGGCAAGGTTAGTAATTCCAATCGAGTCAAATTCTTCATCGCTTCGCTATTGTCGCTGCCGCACATTTCCTCGTTGGGTTGTAAGTTCACGCAAACTGACGGGCGTTCGAGTTTTCCAAACAGCAAACAGCGGTTGTCCGCCGTCAACTGCACGCAACGAATTCCAGCGGGTTTGCCCAGCGGCATTCCCGGAATCGGCGAAGAAATAGACGGCGCGATGCAGCAAGCCCCACAGCCAACACGACACTCCATCATCTTCGTTTCCACAGCACACAGAAAAAGAAGCTTTCCGAACCGTGTTTGTGCGTAAAAGTTCGCGCGCCGAAACTTGCGGTCAGCAACGGCGTCGGATCAATGCCCACTTCGGTCAATCGTTCGCGGGTCATATCGCGGTATTCGGGATGCTGGCGGCGAAACCAAGCAACGATGTCTTCGCCTTCTTCCGGTTCGGTCGAACAAACCGAATACACCAGCAAACCGCCGGGGGCGACTTGGGCGGCGGCGTTTACCAACAGCTTTTTCTGCAACTCAGCCAGTTCAATGATCTTGTCTTCTTTGACGCGCCATTTGATTTCAGGATTTCGTTGCAGCGTACCCAACCCCGAACAGGGAGCATCGAGCAATACCAGATCGAAGCTTTCCGGTTCGAACGGCATGTCTTTTTCCGCGTCAAGTCGCACTGTGGTGATGTTTTCCGCGCCAAGTCGTTTGCTCAATTCGTTGAGCGTTCTCAACCGATGAAAGTGCAAATCGGTGGCGACAATGGTCGAAGGTTGTGGCGAATGGCTTTGGGCAAGTTCTGCTGCAATCAGCGTCGTTTTACTGCCCGGAGCCGAACAAATATCCAAAACTTTCACCGGTTGATTGTCAGCAACCATTTTGGCGGCCAGCCGTGCAATCAACTGCGAAGATTCATCCTGCACATACAACCATCCGTTTTTGACCGAGCGGGCTTTGGGCGACAGGCTGCCGCTTTCGACTACAAATGCTTCGGGCGTCAACGTCGAAGGCCGATATTTGACGTTGAGCATTTCCAGTTCGGCAACGGTTTCTTCGACGGGTTTTTGTTTGGCGTTGAAACGAAACGCCGCGTGCGGGACTTTGTTGTTGGCCAACGCCATTTGGCGCGCTCCGTCTTCGCCAAACCGCGCCATCCATCGTTTGACCAGCCAGATCGGATGCGACGTTTCGACGCTGAGCTTTTGCACTGGGCTTTTGCTGCCCGCCAGGATATTGAATTGCAGTTCGCGCTGAGCGCCACGCAATACGGCATTGACCAGTGGAGCGCCTTTTTCCTTGCCATATTCCTTGGCCAGATTGACCGATTCATTGACGGCGGCAAACGCCGGAATCCGATCCAGATACAGCAACTGATACAATCCCAGCCGCATGGCTATGACCAGTTCCAGATCGAGTTTGTCAATTTCGCGGCGCGTGTGGCGTTCGATCAAAAAATCCAGCTTGCCTTGCCAGCGCAACACGCCCAACACCAATTCCTGCAACAAGGCGCGATCTTCGGTGGAGTATTTGTCGAATCGCGGAGCCGCCAGCAAATTGCCGGCATACGAATTTTGTGTGGCGACGCGCTGTAAAACTTCAAACGCCCCGACACGTGCTTGAGACAACAACGGAAGTTTTGCACTCATGATTGCTTTGCCTCCGGTTGGTCGAATTTGGTTCCGACAACAAGTTTGGCTCCGTTCAGAAAGTCGCGCGCGGGCATTGGACGTTTGCCTGCGGGTTGAACTTCAGTTACTCGAAGCGTCGTTTCACCACCGCAAACAACTTTGAAGCTGTCCTTCGCCACTTCGCAAACGACACCGGGTTGAAGTTGAGCGTTTTCGTGGAAAGTTTCGTCAACCGCGATGCCAGTGAGTTCCAACCGCTGTTCGCCCAGAAAGGTGTAACAACCCGGAAACGGCGTGAAGCCGCGTTGGCGATTGAAAATTTCCGTCGCGTTTTTTGTCCAATCCACCTGTCCGTCTTCGCGGTTGAGAATCGGCGCGTGTGTGGCTTCAGCGTCGTTTTGCGGTGTCGGCGTCAGTTCGCCGCGTTGCAGTTTTGCCAGAGTTTCGACCAACAACTCTGCGCCGAGTTCAGCCAATCGCGGAGTCAATTCGGCTGTGGTTTCTTGTTGGCCGATTGGCAAACTGCTTTGCAACAGCATCGCGCCGGTATCCAATCCGGCATCCATCTGCATGATCGTCACGCCGGTTTCGATTTCGCCGCTGGCAATCGCCCAATTGATTGGAGCGGCTCCGCGATATTTCGGCAACAGCGACGAATGCACATTGATGCAGCCTAAACGCGGAGCCGCCAGCATCCAGTCCGGCAAAATCCGCCCATAAGCCGCGACGATTCCGGCGTCGGCTTGTTGGAATAACGGCTCGATTTCGGCACGAGCTTCGGCGGTTTTGATTTTCGTCGGTTGATACACCGCGATGCCGCGTTCGGCGGCAAAGACTTTGACCGGCGGCGGAGTGACAACCTGTTTGCGTCCAACCGGACGGTCAGGTTGCGTGAACACGGCAAAAACTTCGTGGCCGGATTCGATCAGTTTTTTCAGCGAAGGAACGGCAAAATCCGGCGTTCCCATAAAAATCAGTTTCATACTTGTGTTGATGAGTAGCGATTGTTTCGTACGTTTGTTAATTAGCTGTGCAGTCTAAATCGAAGCCAAAAACTTTGAAACAGGATGGATAGGATTTTTTCAAGATGAACAAAGCTTAGGCTTGGCTGAAGCAACATGGAAAAAAAAGGCTTCAAGGCGAAAGCTGTGCCTTGAAGCCGTAGTTGAGGATGGTAGTGGTGTTGCCTCGATAGATTATTCGTTGCGGCTATTCATCTGCGGATTTGAAACTGATTTGGGGAATCAGCGGAAGCCCTTTGACCAGACGCAAAGAAGGGTCTTTCAACACGTCCGCCGCTTCGGTGTTCAGTTCCGATTCGCGCAATTCCTTGTATTTGCCGTTTGGATACAGCAGCAAAAAGACCGGGCCGGAGCTTTGAGCCGCCGGTTTCGGTTTGGCCGGAGCCGGTTTTGGTTTGGCCGCTTTGGGCGCAGCCGGTTTGCTGGACGCTTCTGCCGCAGTTTCGGTCGCCGCGGCGGTTTCGTTGTTTGGGGTGTCGAGATTTGATTCAGTCATTGATTCTTTGACCTCTACGAAAGTGATATTGGTGATGTTGTTTGGGATTGGCTCGCCTTGATCGCCGAACTTCGCTTCGCCGCGAGCCGCTGAAAAGTCGCCGGATTGTAAGTGAGCAATCGGCGATTTGGAAACCACCGCTGCGCGATTCTTTTTCGGGCGAGAGGTCAAATCCAGCGTTTGCGGATCAAATGTGCGACCGGATTTTTTTGCTGCTTGGGTCAATTGGGCAGAGATCGCTTCGCCGTTGGCAGCCAGCGCATTGTGCCAGTCCTTGCAATCGCGCCGGTATTTGCACGCCCAGTAACAAACCTCTACGGCTTTCTGACAACTGAATCGTTTGCAGGCGATTTGCATACTGACACCTCGCTTTTCGGGTTAGGCGGAAAGAACTAAAAGGGAATTTCGTCTTCTTCGATGCTGACCAGCGGGCGGCTGGCGGCGCGTTTGGATTTCGCGGCTTTGGAATTCACAGGAACAGCCTTCGCTTCCTGATTCTCGACTTCGATTCGATTTTCGACGCTGCTGATTTGCGGCGGAGCGAATTCATTGCGAGTGCCAAGAAACTGAATGTCTGTGGCCGTGACTTCGGCGCTGATGCGCGGATTGCCTTCGCGGTCGGCGTATTCTTCCAGTCGCAAACGGCCTTCGACGTAAACCTGACGACCTTTGCCCAGATATTCGTTGGCCAATTCCGCCTGGCGTCCCCAAACTGTCACTCGAAACCAGGTTGTGTGCTCTTCAGATTCGCCAATGGAGTTTTTGCGGCGTTCGGTAGTTGCGACAGACATTTTGCAAACTGCCGTTCCCTGTGGTGTGTAGCGCAATTCAGGGTCGCGTCCAAGATAGCCAATGATCGTGATTTTGTTGAATGACATCACTTCAATCCTCCTGGCTTCGGCTTTGGTTGATCTAGGAATTTGCCGAAACCGGGCGCAGTCTAATTATTTTCGCCTGATGTGTCAAGTGTGAGACGCTAGGTTTTTTAGCTGAAACAGGAACGGAAAATGGCACGACAAGCAGCTTTGCCTATCGTGCCATTTCCCGTTTTGCATTCTATTGAGCGATCAGCTCATTCCCATTCACCGAGCTTGATCTTCTTTTTAATTTTTTTGCCGACCAATTCGCGTTTCAACGGGTTCAGGTATTCGATGAAAACCTTGCCGTTGATGTGATCGGTTTCGTGCAACACACAGCGAGCCGCGAACCCGGATACCTCAAAAGTGAACTCTTTGCCATTCAAATCAATTGCCTGGACGGTGACGATTTCCGGGCGCTCGACTTCCAGATAAATGCCGGGAAAGCTCAGGCAGCCTTCTTCGCCGACGATCTTGCCTTTGGTGTCAACGATCTTGGGATTGATGCAAACGATGCGTTCGTTCGATTCTTTGCCCGCGCTGATGTCCATCACAAACAACTGTTTTGACAGCGCGACCTGTGGAGCTGCCAAACCGACACCTTTGGCCTCGTACATTGTCTCGAACATGTTTCCGATGAATTCAGCCAGTTTGCCGTCAATGTTGGTCACGTCTTCACCGGTCTTTTGCAGCACCGGGTCACCGTATTTCACGATAGGTAAAATCATTTCAGCTTTCTTGCTCCTCTTCGCTTTCTTCCGCAAAACGCACGCGGCGGTAAATGTCGGCCAGTTTCAGTGTCAGGCCGACGGATTGAAAAGTCACTTCGGATTCTGTGCCATCAAACACTTCGCATTGCCAGGCTTCGCCAGCCTGTTCGTGGCGGTAAACTTCCAGTCGAACGCTTTCCTGAGAAATGATGGCGTATTCGCGCAAGCCAGCCAGCTTTTGATAAGCATTCATCTTTTCGACTCGGTCATTGCGCTGAGTGCTCGGAGACAACACTTCGATAATCAGCAAGGGGTCTTCGATGACGTAAGCGTCTTCGCCTTCTTCTGGCTCCGAGCAGGAAACGACAACGTCAGGATAGTAATACCTTGTTGGGCTGACTCTGACTTTGACGTTTTCGATGAAGGCTTCGCACTTACCGTCTCCAAGATGAAGGATAAGCCTGGTGCAAACTTTTGACGTTAGACGGTTGTGATTTTTAGACTCGCCTGCCATTGCGAAAAGCTGTCCATCCACATACTCGTGCCGAACCGGACTGGTAAGTTCGTAAGCTAAATACTCTTCGACCGTCCAATGTTTCTGCGTTTCAGCCTCTTGCAGTTTTCTTTTTGCCTGCGCCATTTCAGTACTCCCTGATTTGCTGGCAGTAACTTTCGTAATTTCGCTTCATTTCTCGCAACGAATCGCCGCCGAATTTTTCGCGCATGGCGTTGGCTAGAACGATGGCGACCATCGCTTCGCCGATGACTCCGGCAGCCGGAACTGCCGTCACGTCCGAGCGCTCGAAGTCGGCTTCCATCACTTCTTTGGTTTCGATGTGAACGCTGCGAAGACGTTTTCGCAAAGTGGCAATTGGTTTCAGGTAACCGCGAACGCGTAATTCTTCGCCGTTGGTCATCCCGCCTTCCAAGCCTCCGGCGCGGTTGGACATTCGGTAAAAACTCTTTTCATCAGCGTTGTAGCCGATCTCGTCGTGAACCAGTGAACCGGGCAGCGCGGCGTTGGCGACGCCTTCGCCAAGCTCGACGGCTTTGGTGGCGTGAATGGACATCACCGCCTGAGCCAATTGACCGTCCAGCTTCGACGCCCAACTGGTGTGCGAACCAAGTCCGGGCGGGCAGCCTTTGGCGACGATTTCAAAAATCCCGCCGAGCGTGTCGCCTTCTTCGACACCGGCTTTATCAATGCGCGCGATCATTTCAGTTTCGGCTTGTTTATCCACGCAGCGCAGCATCGTGTCGTCATACGCAGCTTTGATCTGTTCCCAACTGGCTTCTCGATTGGCAATGGAAATTTCGCCAAGTTGAATGACGTGGCTGGCCAATTCGATGCCGAATTCGCTGAGCAATAGTTTGGCGAAAGCTCCGACGGCGACGCGCATCGTAGTTTCACGGGCGCTGGCTCGTTCCAGAATGTCGCGCAAATCGCGCCGGTCATATTTCATCCCGCCGACCAAATCTGCGTGGCCGGGGCGCGGGCGAATTACTTTGCGGTCGCGTTCCGGCGGCTGAGCAGGTTTTTCCGCCGCCATCACTTCCAGCCAGTTTTGAAAATCACGGTTTTCAACCATCACCGCAATTGGCGAACCCAACGTTTCTCCGTGACGTACACCGGTCAGAATTTGAACCGTGTCAGTTTCGATTTTCATGCGACCGCCGCGTCCGTATCCTTGCTGGCGTCGCCAGAGTTCGTGATTGATAAAGGTTTGATCTATCGGCAATCCGGCAGGCAAACCTTCGATGGTAGCGACCAAAGCGCGTCCATGCGATTCGCCTGCAGTTGTGAAATTAAAGATAGGCATCTGGGATATATGAAACGATGTAAGGTTTTGTGTCGTTCAGTTGATTCAATAAGGTCGAAGTATAAAAGCCGTATCAGCGATGGGCAAACTCACCGCTGTGAAAAACGTTTGCTTGACGCTCTGTCAGACCGTCAACTAGAATTTTCAATCGCTTGCACGACTTTAATCACATCTATGTCACCAACCTTGAGGTAATAAGCACTCGCCATGAACGCCATCGAAAAAGCACTAACTTTGATCTTCGGATCGGCCAACGAACGCTTGCTGAAAAAGCTGTGGCCGGTAGTTGCGGAAATCAACGCTCTGGAATCGCAGATCAAGCAATTGTCGGATGAACAATTGCGCGCCAAAACCGAAGAATTCCGAGCGCGACTGGCTGAACGGCTGGAAGGCTCAAATGACCTGGAACCTGCCGCGCGCAAACAAATCGAGCAGGAAGCTTTGAATGAAATTTTGCCGGAAGCCTTTGCCTGCGTACGCGAAGCTTCAGTTCGCACCACAGGCATGCGCCATTTCGATGTGCAGATGATTGGCGGAATGATTTTGCACAGCGGTCGCATCGCCGAAATGCGAACCGGCGAAGGTAAGACACTGGTGGCGACTCTGCCGGTTTATTTGAATGCGTTGTTGGGCAAAGGCGTTCACGTCGTGACGGTCAACGATTATCTGGCCAAACGCGATTCCGCCTGGATGGGCAGGATTTACAAGTTTCTGGGAATGACGGTCGGCGTTATTCAAAACGATCTGGACGATTTTGAACGGCAGGAGTCTTACAACAGCGACATCACTTACGGAACGAACAACGAGTTCGGCTTTGATTACTTGCGCGACAACATGAAGTTCGAGATTTCGACCTGTGTTCAGCGCGGTCATTATTACGCCATCGTTGACGAAGTTGATTCCATTCTGATTGACGAAGCGCGAACGCCGCTAATCATCTCCGGTGGGTTGGATGAAACCACCGGCAAGTATTACGAAGCCAACGAAGTCATTCCTAAACTGACGCCTGAGACCGATTATCAGGTTGACGAAAAACAACACCGCGCGACTCTGACTGAATCCGGCATTGAAAAAGCCGAACGCATGTTGGGGTACGGCAATTTGTTCGATCCGTCGAACATGGAAATCCTGCATTGTTTGAATCAGGCGTTGGTGGCTCACACGCTGTACACGCTGGACAAGCAGTACATCGTGCGAGACGGCGAAGTCGTCATCGTTGACGAATTTACCGGACGCATCATGACTGGTCGTCGCTGGTCGGACGGGTTGCATCAGGCAGTCGAAGCCAAAGAAGGCGTCAAGATCGAACGCGAAACTCAGACGCTGGCGACGGTTACGCTACAAAATTATTTCCGCATGTATCAGAAGCTCGGCGGCATGACCGGTACGGCGGAAACCGAAGCCGCAGAGTTCGCCAAGATTTACGATCTGGAAGTCGCCAGCGTCCCGACGCATCGTTCGATGGTTCGTCTGGATCATCCGGACATGATTTATCGAACGCTGGACGAAAAGTGGGACGCGGTAATTGACGAGATCAAAGAGCTTCACAAAAAAGGCCAGCCCGTGCTGGTTGGCACGGTGTCGGTGGAAAATTCCGAATTGATTTCCGATCAATTGAAACGGGCCGGCATCAAACACAACGTGCTGAACGCCAAGCCGGAAAACGCCGGGCGCGAAGCTGAAATCGTCGCGCAGGCCGGTCGAAAAGGTGCAGTCACCATCGCCACCAACATGGCCGGACGCGGAACGGATATTCTGCTCGGCGGCAATCCTGAATTTCTGGGCAAAGAGTTGCTGAAAAAGCAGGAGATCAATCCCGACGAAGCTACGCCGGAGCAATTGGAAGAAGCCATTGGCAAAGTGAAGCCTTCCATCCAGGCCGAACACGAAGAAGTTAAGCAGCTCGGCGGATTGCACATTCTCGGCACTGAACGCCACGAATCGCGCCGCATTGATAACCAGTTGCGCGGACGCGCCGGTCGTCAGGGCGATCCCGGTTCGTCGCGGTTTTACCTGTCGTTGGAAGACGACCTGATGCGAATTTTCGCAGGCGATCGCGTCAAAGCGATAATGCAGCGGTTGGGCATGGAACAAGGCGTCGCCATCGAATCGAAGATGGTCAGCAAACGCATCGAAGCCGCACAGAAAAACGTCGAAGGCCACAACTTCACCATCCGCAAACACCTGCTGGAATATGACGACGTGATGAATAAACAGCGCACGACGATTTATACGCTGCGTCGTCAGTTGTTGGAACAGAGCGATCAGCGCGAAGAAATTCAGACTACGGCTGAAGCGATTTTGGACATGCTGATGGACGATTACCTCAGCCTGGAAACAATGCCGGACGATTGGGATTTCGATGCTTTCAAGGTTCAGATCGAATTCCAGTTTGGGTTGGACATTACTGAATCCGGAATTGACCTGGTCAATCTGGAACGCGATGAAATCAAAAAAGCCATTTGGAGCAAACTTCAGCAGATGTATGCCGAAAAAGAATCTCTGGTTGGCGCTGAAGCGATGCGTTATTACGAACGCATCATTCAGTTGAACATCGTGGACACGCATTGGAAAGACCACCTGACGGCCATCGAACACATGAAAGAATGGATCAATCAGGTTGGTTACGCTCAAAAAGACCCGCTGGTTGAATACAAAAAACGTTCGTTCGAACAGTTTGAAGCGATGCTTGATCGAATTGATCTGGACACGGTTCGTTCGCTATATCATCTGCAAGTCACGGTCGAACAACCACCCGAAGAGCGTGTGCAACGTCGCCCGCGTCGCGGTCAGATAACTTTCAGCAAAGCCAACGCTTCGGCAGCAATGGCTGGCGAAGACGAAGGCAAACCGCGCACTGTGGTCAACACAATGCCAAAAGTCGGTCGCAACGATCCCTGTTATTGCGGCTCAGGCAAGAAGTTCAAAAAATGCCATGGCGTTGATGCTTAATCAGGGCAGCGCCGAATAAACAAAAAGCGGAGAGGCTTATTCAGTCTCTCCGCTTTTTGTTTGTCAGTTGTTCGCGCGTATTACCGCTCCGGCACGTTGGCGCGAAACCGGCCTTGATCGTCGTAAAGCCGTTGATAGATTCGCGTGTTGCGGTAAACGCCCTGCACGTACAGCCGGGTTTCGCTCAACGGAATTGCTTCCACCCAATCTTCGATGTCCATGCTTGGCCATTCACGAAGCCAGCGGCGGACGCGAGTTTCGCCACCGTTATAAGCGGCGGCGACGTATTCAAAACTCCTGAATTCATTCTGCAACTGTTTCACATAAGCCACGCCGAGTTTGATGTTCAGATTCGGGTTGAACAGATCGTTGGCCGAAATTGCTCCAGCGTTGTTTGAACGCGCAACGGCTTTGGCGGTCGAAGGCAGCAATTGCATCACGCCCAGCGCATTGGCTCGGCTGCGCGCCATGTGGTTGAACACCGTTTCCTGCCGAATCAGCCCGGCGATTTGATACGGGTCAAGGTTGTGGCGGCGGGCTTCTTCCTTGATGTTCGACCACCATTTCAGCGGGTAAAACACATCCCAAACTTCGCGCGACATTTCTTCGGGCAGCGTTTGTCCGTAATCCGGGTAAGAACGTTTGAGCGCGTTGATCGCAGCGACGTTTTCGCCTTGTGTGCGGAAGATTTGCGCGATTCGCAAATTGACCAGCGGCGAATTCGGAGCGTTTTGACGTGCGGCTTCCAATTCGGCGTTGGCCTGTTGGTGCAACGCAATCTGCATCAGCAATTCGGCTTTGCGAACTCGTTCGCGGTCGGAATCTTTGATTGTTTCCTGCGGCAGGTTGATGGTTTGCAGCCCTTCGACTGCGCGACGCAGCACCAGATCGGAATCCACACTTCGCGGGCGAACGCCTTCGCGGGTTAATCGTTCGATGCGACGTTCGGCGTTCAAACCGAACCAGCCCGCGCCGTAACGTTTAAGCATTGCCTGGTAAAGCGTCATCGCGCGTGCTTTGTCGCCCGCGCGTTCGGTGTTTACCGCCGCCCAGAAAGCAGCCTTGCCACGATTGTCCGTGACGTTTCCGTAATTGGCCAGATGTTCGGTCAGCAACCGAGCGGCTGTGGCCTGGTCTTTGGCTTCGTGAGCGCGCCAGGCCATCCAGAAATGGGCTTCGTCGGAATTGGGCGATTGCGGAAACTGGCGGATCAACTGTGTGTAAAACGCCGAAGCCTGATCGCCGCGTTCGCGTTTTTCGTAATACCGGCCAATTGCGTACAGCAAATCGCCGACGCGGTCGCTGGATGGCGACGATTTGCGAAGGTCAGAAAGCGTTTGAATCGCAGCCGTGTCAGCTTTCAACGAAAGCTGCGCCAAGCCCAAATGGTACAGCGCGTCAGCCGCCATTTTCGGCGTGCGAGCACGAACTTTCATCAGAGCGTCAGCGGATTGTTTGAACGAATCGGCTTTGTAATAGCTGATGCCTGCTCGCAGCCAGGCTTCGTCTGTGGCGGAATTCGGAAATTGGCGAACGATTTGTTCGTAAGCTGCTCCGGCCAGCGCGTACAACCGCGCGTCTGAAAGTTTGTCTGCGCGGCGGCGCAACATGGAAACATCGCCCGCTGCGGTCGAACCGCCCAGCGCCGCCAAACGGTCGCCGATCTTTTCCGCTTCTGGCGATTGCGGAGCGTCAAAAAAGAGTTTTCGCAACGTCAGGACGGCTTCGTTTGGACGACCAAGTTTTTCCAGACAATCGGCTCGAAGTTTTAAGGCCGCGCCGTCATCTTTTTCGGCCAGCCGCGCCACAGTGTCGGCAGCCGTTTGATAATCGCCGCGTGTCATCGCCAGATTGGCTGCCTGTAAAATCGCTTCGCGCGCCAGCAACGAAGTCGGATAAGTTTGCGCCAGCAATCGGAACTCGCGTTCAGCGTCTTCGGTGCGACCGGTTGTGACCGCCGCTTGCTGCAAAGCCTGAGCGCGGAAGTAGGCGGCGTAATCGCCCAACCCTGTCAATCGCGCAATTGACGAATCGCTGAGCAGCGTAATCGCGGTCGAAAAATCCCTGGCCTGCAACCGCAAATATCCGCGCAGCAATCGTGCCAATCCGGCGGATTCGGTTCCGGCCATCGCGGATTCGATTTTTTGCAGTTCAGTTTCGGAATTGGCGGCGGCGGCGGAACGCAGTTGAGAACCATCGTTGCGCGTTTGCGCCACGATTTTATCGGGCGCGATCAACGCAACAATCAGGATCAGAATTTGAATCAGGGCGTTGCTGCGGTTTGGCAGGGAAATAACTTTGGGGAAGGCCTTCATGCTTGCTCCTTTGAAATGCTTCAGCCAAAGGGGGCGCTTCAACGACTGCGGGATTGAGAGATAGAGTGGAAAGAGAGAAGGAGGGATGGATGATTGAACGACAATGAGCTTTTTACTCGCGCTCACTCTGGCTCTCTATCGCTCCTTCACTCCGTCCCCCTCATCAGTTCACTGCACAACCGGGCCGGGACAATTTGGGCCTAACTTGGCGTCATCGCCTTCGGCCAATGTCTGCACCAGTTCATCGTAAAAGTAATCAAACCGGGTGGCGACGGCGGGCGAAACGCGCTTGTCGTAAACCTTGCGGCTGCGATCAATTTCGTCGCGCAATCGGTCGTAAAGGTCCAGGCTGCGACGGCCTTCGGTGACTTTTGCGGCGTTGTACAGTTTGATTTCCGAAACCAGCAAACGCGCAAATCGCCGGGCGTCATTGTGTGCGCGTTGTTCGGTTTCGCTGGTCGCCGTCGGAATCGCCATCACCGGTTGTGCCGGGCGCGGAGCTTCGACCACAGGCGAAGTGAACGCAGGCGGTTCAATGGCAGGTGGTTCAAACTTCGGAGTTTCGGCGGCGACAGGCAGCGGAAAATCGTTTTGCGAAGGCGCGGCATAAATCGGTGGCGCGGGCGGAGGCGGAGGCGGAGCCACCGCTTCAAATCGAGGATGCTCGAAAATCGGTGTTGGCGCGGCTACCGGTTCAGACGGTTCAGGCTCTGGAGTTTCAGCGACTTCTTCTATGTCGGGTTCTGTCTTTGCCGAATGCAACGCCGGTTCTGTACCGACAAAGCTGCTGAGTTGCGGCGTGAATTCAGGCGGCGGCAACTCTTCTGTAATTCGTTTGGGTTCGGCCAGTTCGTCGGCGACATAAGATTCAACGGCTTCGACAACCGGAGCAATTGGTTGGGGAGCTTCGGCAACCGGAGCCGGATGAACCGGTTCAGGCGTTGGCGGTGCGACGGGTTCTGGGGCAGCAACCGGTTCGGGAGCCATCGCAGCAGCAGTGGCAGACGCCGATGTTGATGGAGTGCTTAATTGCGGCGGCGGTCCAGCCGGGCGAACCGGTTCGACGCCACGACGAGACGGCAACAATTCAATTCCCATGCTCGCCACTCGCATCAATGTTTCCAGAGCCGCGGCGGCAATGTCGTTTTCTGATTGTGTGCCGGAATCGGCATACAGCACAGCGGCTGCTTTGCCGCGAACGACCAGTGGAATCGCCACAGCGGTTTCTGGCGCGGGCGAACCGTACAACCCCAACACAGCGGAATTTTCTCCGGGCGAAGCCGAGCGCGCTTTGGCGACGTTGAAAGTCGTCAACGCTTCGCGCAACAAGGTTTGGTTTTGCGTTCCAACCGACAACAGCCGGACGGTTTCGTCATTCAACCCGTTGTCGAAACCGGATGCTTTCCAGCCGACGGCTTCGTTGCCTTTGACGACGAAAAACACGATGCGCGGTGAAAACTGCGACGCACGGCGAACCAGCGCAGCCAAGGTGTCCGATTGCGTGCGTTGCGAATCAATTTCTTCGATGGCGGATTTCAACTGTTCCAGGCTTGACGCTTGCGAAGCCGCAGATTGCGAAGACGAAACCGCCAACGTCAGAGCCTTGCGGCTGGCGTCCAGTTGTTCGCGCAAATCCTCTATCTGGCTTTCCGATTCACGCCGGGCAATGGCCGCCGCTTCTGAGCAGGCATTTTCCAGGCGTTTCTGGAACTCGGTTTCGTTGGATTGCTGAGCATCGGTCAGGCGTTTTTCGAAATCCTGTTCCGCCTTTGAAGTCGAATCGCTGAACAATTGGCGAACGTAATCCAACAGTCCTGACGATTCTTCAGGAGTGGCAACCGGCTGAGCCTGCTCGGTCAGTTTTGCCCCGATTTCAGCGATGGTTGATTGCAGACGTTCGATTTCGGATTTGAGTGTGCCGACGCGTTGATTCAAGAATTCATTCGCGCGGGCTTGAAGCTGGGCTTCCCAGCTTGGTGTATCTGATTGATCTGGTTGATTTGATGAATTGATCTTCTCTTCGGACACTGTTCCACCTCCGCTAAACCACGGGCAATGTTCCGGCTTGCAGCGTGTAGCTGCGGAATTTTTGGGTGATGAACTTATCAGCCTTGGGGAGGACTGACCCTTTCATTTGAATCGCTTTGAAGCTTTTGCTCGAGGCCATAAGTTTTGAGTTCGGACGGGAAATAAAACTCCGTCGTCTGTCGGTAGTTTTCTTTTGCAACGAAGGGGCAATGATCTTTAGCGAGGCCTGTGCTATCTGCTTTCCAAAGGCGGGTAATTATCTTTTCTCATCTTTGCCTTGTCAATTTATCATTTCTGGATTCTTGCATTTGCAGGCGAAACTGCTGGATTTGGTTCAACAGTTCAGAGCCTTTTTGCTTTGCGGCAAGAAAAAGTGGGCAAACCAAGTTTTGCCAAACGGGAGTCAGTTGACTAAAATCCGCGCGTCGTTGTCTGGCAGCGACACCGCACTCCGGGCGTTCAATCGCATTCTCAAACATCAACAGTTAAATCATCGGGATAAAGCTTGAACAGCTTTGCCACCACACCATAGGGGAGACTATGAAAAAGCAAGACCTCGTATCGCGCAGGACAATTGTCAAAGGCGCGGCTGTGACCGCTGCCGCCTCCACATTCACCATCGTCAAAGCAGAATCCGTTCGCGGTTCGGCGGCCAATTCCATGGTCGAAGTCGGCTTCGTCGGTTGCGGCGGGCAAGGAACCCGCGACGCTCAACTGCTGGAACAAACCAAAGAAGCCAAGATCGTTGCCGTTGCCGATTATTTCAAAACTCAGACTGACAAAGCCGCAACCAAATTTAGCGTGGACGCCAAAAATGCTCACGTGGGCATTGATGCGTACAAAGAAATCATGGGTTCCAAAGTGGATGCCGTGTTGCTCGTCACGCCTCCGGGATTTCGCCCGGAACATTTCAAAGCCGCCGTCGCCGCTAAAAAACACATCTTCGCCGAAAAACCTCTGGCGGTTGACGTTCCCGGTTGCCACACCGTGATGGAAGCCGGCGAAAAAGCCAAAAAGCTGAACTTGAGCGTCGTCGTCGGGTTGCAGCGCCACTATTCCAAAGCTTATCGCGCGGCCAAAAAACTCTTTGACGAAGGCGCAATGGGACAAGCCGTGATGGCGCATTCGGCCTGGGACATGGGCAAAATTTGGGGCGAACGTCGCGGCAAACGCGCCGACTGGAAATCGCAACTGGATTTTGAAATCCAGTATTGGTACTTCTTCAAATGGCTGTCGGGCGATCACATCGTCGAACAGAACATCCACAACATTGACGTCATCAGTTGGTTTTTGAACAAGACTCCGGTGCGAGCGGCTGGCATTAGCTCTGTGTTCGATAAACGCGATGGGCTTGGCGACATTCACGATCATTTCGCCATCAATTACGAATACGACAACGGAGTTTTGCTAAGCAACACCTGCGTTCAGGTGGACGGCGTTCGCGGCGACGTGTCGGAAACCATTCGTGGCACGAAGGGCGTGTTCACCACGACAGCGGGCAGAGGCGGCACAGGCGGCGTTCGCATCGAAGCCATCCCAACGCGCAAAGAACCGAATCCTGCTCCGATTTACCGATATGAAGGCGGCGATGACAAGCATTACGACCAGGAAGCAGCGACCTTCGTCGCCAGCGTTTTGGGCAAAGGCGAAGGCGAAGACAAATATCGCAACGACACCAAGTACGGCGTCGAAAGCACATTCATGGCCATACTCGGACGCGAATCGGCGTACCGTAAAACGACGCTTGGCTGGAACGAGTTGTGGAACGAAACCAAAAAGCTCGGCTTCAAACCTGAACCGAAGGCTGATTAGCCCATAGGATCAGTACCGCGACCGGTAGGAAGCGGGTTTTCTGCAAAGAGCGTAAGTCGCCGATCTGGCTTCTTGCGCTCTTTTTTCGTAAAGCGATAATGCCGCTATCCATGAAAATCCTGACCGCCCAACAAATGCGAGAGCTTGACCGGCTGACCGTCGAACGCTGCGGCATTCCTTACGCAACGTTGATGGAAACCGCGGGCAGTCGCGTGGTTGAAGCGATCATTGAACGATTTGGCACCGTCACCGGTAAAAGTGTCTCCGTTTATTGTGGCAAAGGAAACAACGGCGGCGATGGAGCTGTCGTCGCGCGGTTGCTTTGGATGCTTGGAGCATACGAAGTTGAAGTGTTCCTGTTTGGCAGAATAGAGGAAACGAAAGGTGAATCCCGCGCCAACTTTGAAGCAATAAAAAAAATTACGGAGCAAGAAGAATCGCTTATGTTGCCGCTTAAGCGAATGAAATTTAAGGAGATCAGTTCTGATACTGATCCAATTGAATTGTATGCAGCCAGTGAATTCCTGGTTGATGCTTTGTTGGGCACTGGCGTGACCAGAGCGGTTGAAGGGTTGTATACCAAAGCAATTACAGCCATCAATGAGTCTGGCTTTTATGGCTCAGCAAGCAGCTTTACGAAAGTGGTTTCAATAGACCTGCCTTCTGGCTTGTCAGCAGACTGCCTGTGTCCTATTGGAAATCACGTCCACCCGCATCTAACAGTGACTTTTACTGCGCCGAAAATTGCAACCGCCGGGTTTGTGAACGGTGAATTGATTATTGGTTCAATAGGAACGCCGAACTGGCTGCTACAAGAAATTGAGGGGTGGCTTTACTTAACAGAGCGAGAACAAATCCGTAATTGGCTAGAAGATGCTAGCCGTGCTCATGATGCTCACAAAAACTCTGTCGGTGACGTGTTGTTGATTGCTGGCTCGCGTGGAAAGACGGGCGCGGCGGCGTTGGCTTCGGAAAGCGTGTTGCGCGCGGGAGCAGGTTTGGTGACGGTGGCGACGGCGAAATCAGCGCAAAGTTTGTTGGTCACGCAGACTCGCCCGGAAGTCATGACCGAAGCTTTGGCAGAAACCTATGACGGCGCAATCGCTCAGGAAGCCGTCGAGCAGGCTTTGCGATTGGCGGAAAAGAAAACCGTCATCGCCGTCGGGCCTGGTTTATCGTCCGCCGAAGAAAGCGCGCGAGCTTTTGTCCGCGAATTGGTCGAACTGCGAACCGCGCCGATGGTCATTGACGCCGATGGTTTGAACGCGCTTGCTCCTTGGCCGGAAGAACTTAAAGGCTCGGACGAATTGCCGATCATTATCACGCCGCATCCGGGAGAGATGGCCCGATTGATTGGGAAAACAAACGCAGACGTTCAAGCCGACCGGATCGGCGTCGCACGTGAATTCGCCACCAAACATCACGTCATCGTCGTTTTGAAAGGCAGCCGAAGTTTGATAGCCGCTCCTGACGGAAATGTTTACGTCAATCCAACTGGCAACGCCGGAATGGCTACAGCGGGTTCGGGCGACGTGCTGACCGGATTGATTGCCGGTTTGCTGGCTCAATCGCCGCCAGATTGGCTTGGGCGAAAAGACGCGCTTGGCGCGACCATCGCCGGAGTCTATCTGCACGGATTGGCCGGTGATTTGGCGGCGGCAAAATTGGGAATGCGTTCGATGCTTGCTTCGGACATCATCGCCAACCTGAGCGAAGCGATTCTGCAAGTCGGCGGCGACGCAGAGCGCGGAGAAATCAAAAGGCAAATATCAAAAATGTAAAATCAAAAGTGCGGGACCTGATTCGCTGACTTTTGCTTTTTGATATTTGCCTTTTGCCTTTTGATTTTATGCATGAAGAGTTCATCACTCACTCTGCCGAAGAAACTTTTGAACTGGCGTACAGCATCGGCGAAGCCATCACCTCGCCAACCGTCTTTCTGCTGGAAGGTGATTTGGGCGCGGGCAAAACTGTCTTTGCCAAAGGCATTGCCGCCGGATTGGACATTGATCCGGCAGAGGTCAACAGCCCTACGTTTACGCTGGTCAATCAGCACGAAGGCCGAATGCGGTTTTATCATTTGGATTTGTATCGCATTGAAGGCGGCGGCGATGAACTGTTTGAACTTGGTTTGCAGGAAATGCTCAACGAACCGAATGCCGTTGTGCTGATCGAATGGCCGGAACGGTTGGGCGCGGTTGCGATTCCGCAAGCTGTGCAGGTGACCATCAACGATTTGGGCGGCGACGAAAGACGGCTAAGCCTTTGTTATACTACCTGACGAAACTCCAACTTCAATTTTGGGAAACTCAATGAGCGATTCCAACGCGGTAATAGAAAACCAGACGAGATCGCAGATTGCGGCCTCGCTGCGACTGAACGAAGCAATGCTGGCCGGCATTCTGGCTTCGGCAATGGACGCTGTCATTACGGTGGATGAAAACCAGTTGATTGTTTTGTTCAATGCTGCTGCGGAAAGGATGTTCCGTTGCTCGGCGTCAGAGGCACTGGGCAGGAATCTGGATCGGTTCATCCCTGAACGGTTCCGTGCCGCGCATCGAAGTCATGTCAGCGTTTTCGGCGAAACCAATACGACTCAACGTTCGATGGGAAAACTGCGCCAGCTTTATGGATTGCGCGGCGATGGCGAAGAGTTTCCTATCGAAGCGACCATTGCCCAGGTCGAAACCGAAGGCCACAAATTATTCACGGTAATCATCCGCGACCTGACCGAAAAAAAACGGCTTGAATCTCAATTCCTGCGCGCGCAGCGAATGGAAAGCATCGGCGCTTTGGCGGGCGGGATTGCTCATGATTTGAACAACGTGTTGTCGCCGATTTTGACGGCGGTTGAATTGCTGCAAATGCGATTCACGGACGAAAGCAGCCAGCGGTTGTTGAACATTCTGCACACCAACGCCATTCGCGGCAGCGAAATGATTCGGCAGGTGTTGTCATTCGCGCGCGGCGTCGAAGGCGAATACGCCACCTTGCAACCGGCTCATCTGATCAAAGAGATCATCAAAATTTTGGCCGACACGTTGCCGAAAAACATCGAAATCACCTTTTCCATCGCCCACGATTTGTGGAACGTCAAAGGCGACGCAACGCAGCTTCACCAGGTGTTGATGAATCTGTGCGTCAACGCGCGCGACGCCATGCCCAACGGCGGAAAGTTGCACATCGAAGTCGAAAATGTGGACATTGACGAACATTACGCGCGCATGAACGTCGAAGCCCGACCCGGCAGATACATCCGTATTTCCGTCACAGACACTGGCGTAGGCATTCCCGAACAGAACCAGATCAAAATTTTCGATCCGTTTTTTACGACCAAAGAACAGGGGCAGGGAACAGGGCTGGGACTTTCGACCGTTGCCGGAATCGTTCGCAGCCATGGCGGGTTCGTCAATGTTTACAGCGAACTTGGCAAAGGCGCGCGATTCAAGGTGTATGTTCCGGCGATTGATTCCGGCCAGCCGCAACAAGCTCAACCAGCCCGACGCGATTTGCCGGTCGGCAATGGCGAACTGATTCTGGTTGTGGACGACGAACTGGCCGTGCGTGAAATTGCCAAAGAAACCTTGCAGGCATTCGGATACAGAGCCGTCACTGCCAATGACGGAACAGAGGCATTGGCGATTTTCGCTTCGCGCAAAGAAGAGATCCGCTGCATCATCACAGACATGCTGATGCCGTACATGGACGGCCCGGCGACGATTCGCGCCATTCGCAAGCTCGATTCCAAAGTCAAAATCATTGCCACCAGCGGATTGAAGTCAGATGTGAAAACGGCTGAAGCGGCTCAACTGGGCGTGACGACGTTTTTGAACAAACCTTACACGGCGGAAAAATTGCTGAAGACGTTGGCATTGATGTTGAAAAGCGATGCTTGATCCCGTCTGAGATTAGGCTGCGTTTTCAACTGTCAATCGCCCATCGCTGAAAATTTCGATCTGTTCGCCGTTGTTCAGACTGGCGAATTCTTCTTCCGAAAGCGCGATGACGGGAATCGGCTTCGCGTACATTTCATCGGCGACAATCGAAGCCAGCGCGAAAAACCGATCCACACAACTGACCACAATCGCCGCCGGAGCGTTTCCATTACGAATCGCTTCCAGCAACACCGCCGTTGTAGTGCTGGAACCGCGCGAAGCCGGAACGACCAGCACTTTGCCTTTGGCGTTTTCGCCTGAAAGCGGATGACGGCGATCAATGATTTCGCCAGTCCATTGATCGTATCCGCCCCAAAAACTCAGCGGTTCGTTTGTCACCAACGCCTGGCCTTTTGCCGCGCCAGCGACCAGCGGTTTGCCTTCTATCATTCTTTCCATGTAACTGCTCAGCCTGTTCTTCGCCGCCGTAGCGGCGGCTGATATTAGCCCGGCGTTTCAACGCCGGGTAGTGGTGAAATTATCTTCTCGTCGCGTCAGCGACGACTGAATTCAACCGTCGCTGACGCGACGAGGAAGGAATACTGCCTCTTACCGTGGTTTGAAAACCACGGCTGAATTCAAACGCCGCTAACGCGGCGAGGAGGCTGAGCCGTTACCTTTTCCATAAGGACTCGTCTCGAATAACTCGGCCTTCGACAGCCGACTGCACACAATCTTCCAATCGGCCAAACACGACTTGCGTGCTCAGCAAGCCCGGCGAGTAGTAAGCGTACTTCGCCGAATTCGTCATCAAGTTTTTGATTTCAGGGTGCAGCATTGGCGTAGTCAGAATGCATGTGTCCACTGTCAGCTTGCCGCCGAATTCTTTCAGCGGTTCGATGTAACCGGCTTGCTCAGCCAGATTGCACATCAATCGGCTGGACGTAACCAGAAACTGAACTTCGGGGTGACGACGTTTGCCAACCAACAGCGGAGCCAGCTTTTTGAATTCCGCCAATGAAAAATGCGGACTGCCCAGCACCACCATATCCAGCTTTTCCCCTTCGGCGGTGGTCAGTTCGCGCCGAGCCTGACGAAGATCATCCATCGTTACTTCGACAATTTGCTGGGGCGGTTTGTTTTGAAATGCGTCCGCTGTGGTTGCGGCTTCGGGAGTGATGCCGACCAGATGCATCAACGCGACTGCGCCGGATGAAGCGACAGCGGCGCACAACGCTTTTAGTTGATCTTCGGCGGGAGCGACTTCGATACCTTCAACAACAGGGATTCGTTCCTGAGCCACTCTGCCAATCAAATGGCCCAGCACCGGGTAAAACGAATCGTCTTCCTGAATGCGGCGCGGAACATCAACCAATCGAAGCAAAACATGCCCGGCTCGATTTTCCGTCAGGTGCAAACCGATGGCTGGGACTCGGCCTGTGATGGCGGCGCAAACATCCATCAAGTCGGGGTAACGCTCCGACCTTGCGCCAATAACCGAGTTGGCAAAGGCGATGGCGTTCGATTCTCCCCACGCGATTTGCTGGCCGAACTTCGGGCGAAACGCGGTTTGATACGGCGCGCAAGTCCAGGTCGCTTCAGTGCCCATGCTTTGGTAAGCGATCATTTGCCTGTGAGCTTTTTGCGCCCACTCCGGCGGCGTAGCCCATTCGCGCCAGCCGTGTTCATCAACTCCGCTGACGTTGAGCGAACTCGGAACTGCGACTTTGGCTCCGTGCGCTGCCAGTCGTTCGGCAAATTCCATAGTCGCGTCGCCTTGAAAGACAGTGCTGTCAATGTGCGCGCCGACAATATCCATCAACGAATCGGCTCCGCTGACATTGGCCATGCGGACGATGACAGACATCGCCAGACGATTCGCTTCGCCGCGTTCACCGCCAAGCTGCGCGCGGTCTTCTTCGGTAAGTTTTAGGCTCATTTCTTTTCCGCCATTGCCGAGCGCAACATCATTACAGCCGTGTACACAACCACGACAACCACCAGCCAGCGAACGTAATACAAGTCCATCTTTTTGATGAGGAATGCTGCAATTAACACGGCAGGAATTCCACCGAGCGCCAACCCAAGCGCTGAGCGAAGCTGGAAACCGCCTTCACGCACAAACCGCGCGCTACCTACCGGCATCAAGAATGCACACGAACCCATCATAATGGGAAAAGCTGCCAACGGGTTCATTCCCAGCAAGCTGATCAGAATCAAACACGGGCCATACAAACCAATCCCCAGCGACATCAACGCTCCCAGCGCGAAGTTACCGGCAAAGCCTAACGCCAATTTCACGCCCGTCAGCTCCAGAGCCGTCCCCCCCGCAGCTTTTTTGTCGAAGATGGCTTGTAGTGTCAGCGCCGCCGCGACCAACAACGCGACGCCCATGCCGATTTGAATGTTGCGGCGCGGCCATTTGGAAACAACACCAGCTCCCAACCACGTGCCCAGCACTGCCGCCAGGATCAACAGCACCAATGTGACTGGCTCGACTTCGACAATGGTGATGAAGATGAATGCCTGAGTGATTGTCGGCAGCGTGTGGCCTACGTTCAACGTTCCGGGAATCAGTTCATCGGGGACAAGCTTTTTCAGCTTGAAAATCGCCGTCGTCGGGGCGAACGATCCAATGCCCAAGGTGTCGAAGAAATTCGTCACAAAGCCGATTGCCGTTTGCAGCAACGACGGGGTTTCGCCACGATTTTTCTTCAGAGCCGCAGCCAACGTGACGACGAAAAACACCGTGAAACCGGCAAGCGCAAGTATGAGGAGAGTTTTGATTGTCATGGGTGTCGTAGCTTTTCGAGATAGAGTTGTAGTTGTTCTTTACTGCTCGACTCGTGCTAAGGCTATTAGAAATACGGAACAAACAGAAAGGGGCGGAAACTGTCCTTTTCCGTTTGTTCTGTTATTTCCGTTTGTTCCGTTATCTCGATTGCCTTTTTGTGAGCAGCCGAATTGTTACCTGGGATTACTGCTTGTTGAAAATTTGCGAGACGGTCGCCGAATCCAGATTGCCGCCGCTGACAACGCTGACGACGTTCTGACCTTTCAACCGTTCGCGCAGCTTGATCGCCGCCGCCGTCGCCGCCGCGCCCGCGCCTTCGACCAGGTTGTGAGTCGTTCGCCACAGCAAGCGAATTGCGTCGCGGATTTCGTCGTCGCTGACCAGCACAATTTCGTCAACTCCGTTCTGAATAATTTCCAGCGCGAATTCCGAAGGCGCTCGCGTCGCCACGCCATCGGCAAAAGTGTCGGCGGTTTCCGTGTTGATGACTTTGCCCGCTTTCCACGACAGGTAATAGCTCGGAGCGGTTTCGGCCTGAACACCGTAAATTTTCGTCTGCGGCGACAGAACGCGAAAGGCTGTGATGACTCCGCACAAACCGCTGCCCATTCCGATGGGAACGAAAACGGCGTCAGCTTGCTCACCGCGTCCGGCCAGAGCTTCGATAATTTCCAGCGCGTAAGTTCCCACGCCGTTCAGCAAGTGAGGTTCGTTGGACGAATGAATGAAGCGAAGGTTTTCAGTTTCGGCCAGCCGAGCGACTTCAACGCGAGCTTCGTCAAAATCGCGCCCGTATTCCACCAACCGAGCGCCGTAAGCCTTCATCGCTTCGTTCTTTTCCGGGTTGTTGCCGAACGGCACGACGATGGTTGCCGGAATGGAATGAAGTTGCGCTGCCAGCGCGACCGATTGCCCGTGATTCCCTCGCGTAGCGGTGATGACTCCGCTGTGAGTCGCTGCTGCCGCGAAGTGATGCATGAAATTCAGCCCGCCGCGCACCTTGAACGCTCCGGTTGGCAAATGATTTTCGTGCTTCAACCAGACCCGCGCGCCGAGTTCAGCATCCAGCAACGGATACTTCATCGTCGGCGTAGGCTTCAAGATGCGATACACAACTTCGCGCGCGGCGCGAATGTTTTCAAGCGAAACGTCTTTGGTGGAAATCAAGACTTCCTCCTGCAAAAGAACTCCAGCTTCCGTCATCCAAACAGTTGCTGGTCTCTTTTGCTCACCAGATTCCTTTCAGGTTGTTGTGCAGCAGATTCATGACCAGTGATTCAACGCGCCGCTCCCAAGTGGCAGCGGTCTTCGCACTCTCCAGCCACTTTAACGCGGCATTACGTTTGGTACGTGACATTGCGTTGAAAACATCAAGCAAATCGTTTTCGCGCAAGGCTTCTTCCAATTCAGGCGGCATCACGGCATCACGCGAAACTTCATCGAGTTGCAAACTGATTTCGACGCTGTCGCCCAAACCAACCCGCGTTCGTTTGCGGATTTGCCCGTTGAGCACCATACGATGTCCGTCGTTGCCATTGGGCAACAACGTGCCGCGCCAATCGCAGCCATTGACCGTTCCCACCACCGGAATCATCACGCGCCTGCCCCATTTGGCACTGACTTCATCGGGCACGTCCACACAACAGAAACTGGGATTGCTGCTGAATTTATAAATCGTTGAAGTAAATCGGTACTCCATTCAATCGAAATCCTGCTAATCGGCAGCGGTAGCTATCAATTCGGCTTTTAGCACGCTCAGAGGTTTGGCGGCTTTCCAGCCAGCGGGTAAATCGCCGCAATCTTCGCGCAGGTATTGTTGCTGATTCGGGCGAATGGTTTCCAGCAGTTCTTTGCGCGACTTCGTCTTCAGCGGTTTGCCGGGATAAATCTTGCCCATCTTGGCCATCAAACTTTCTGGTAGCGCGCCTGCAAAATTGAACAGCGGCCAGGTGAAATTCGGCCCGTTGATCTTGCGAAGCTTCCACGCCCACAACGCCAACGCTCCGGTGCGCCAGGCAATTGGTCCCCACCAACTGTACAGTCCGTGCCGCAGATTGAACTTCCAGCACTTCATCAGCAACTGCCACTGCAACGGAGTCAGCTTGTTGGTTTCTTCGACGCCTTGTTTATGTTCCATGCGCGTGTCGTGCAGCGGCGTGAAGATCGAAGGAACCAGGAACGCGAACAAACCGCGTCGCTCCATTTCGTAAACCAGATCGAGCGTCGCCATCACGTCTTCGTCGGTTTCTTCAGGAGCGCCAACGATCAGCGTCATCACCGGGAACCAGTTGTTTTGGTTCAGCACGCGCAACCCTTCCAGAATCACGCTCGGCCATTCGTCAATCGGGAAGGGAACGCCTTTGCTGGGCATGATCTTTTTGCCCAGACGAACAGAGCCGGTTTCGAGGCCGATCAGCGGAGCCAGGATTTTTCCTTTGGGGTGTGAACTCAGGCTGGGCAAATGCAGCGGGCTTTTATCCAGCAGCATTTCTGACAATTTTTGAATCAGCACCGGATCAACCACCGCCGGAGCCATCGTGCAATGGCTCAAGACGTGTTGTTCAACGCCGGGCGTGTTGACGACCGAAGAATACAGGTCAAGCAGGGCTTCGCGGTTGGGAAAGTAAAACGGCGTGTCGGTGTGAACCTGTCCCCAGATGAACATGTCTTCGGTGGCCAGACTGATTTGCTTGTTGCCTCCAGCGACGTTGGCGTGGACGGCGGTCATAATGTTCTGTTTGGGCATGTCAATTTGCGGGTTCAGATCAGGCACGCAAAATTGACAGCGGCGACCGCAGCCTGTGGTCATTTCGACGACGCCGAACGTGGTGCGTTTGTTCGGGACCAAAAACGCATCGCGGTCTTTGGGGTGAGCGACTTCCATTTCGCGCGGCACTTCTTCGCCAGCAATGGCTTTGCGAAACAGCGCCATAGTGTCTTCGGATTCGGCGCGACCTTCGACGACGCAATCCACGCCGAGTTCGTCAAACATTTGATTCTGCGTGATCTGCCAGCCGCCGGAGCCTCCAACCAGCACTTTGAAGGTGTTGCGAAACGGCGAAGTTTTGATCTTCTCAAACATCAACCGCGCGTAATGCGAATTGATCGGCATCTTCGACGTTCCGAAAATCGAAGTGTAAACGCCTGCGGCAAAGGTCACGCCCAGCGGATTATGCGTGGAAACGGCGATGACCCGCGTGTTCGGTCCGACGAATTTTTCCAGGTCGTCCGGATAACAGCAGGCGATATCTTCCGGTTTGTATTCGCGCAACAGCGCGGCTTCGACCAGACGAACTCCGGCGGGCATGTACCGCGCCGAACCGTCGTCGTTGTATTCGACTTTGCGCCACTCCGGGTATTTGTTGTTCATCACGCCTTCCATCCAGATCGGCATCGAAGCCATTCCCATTTGAATGAAGTAACCGGCGTGGTCAATGGTTTCGGTCAGCGGAGCGGTCAGCACAATCAGTTTGCCGCCGTCCGCCGGAGCTTGAGCAGAATGACCATTTGTGGAAGTTCCGTTGACGTGAGTTTGCGTAGAGTTCATCTGGGACACCTCTTATTAGTCCGCAGGTTGGAAAACCTGCCTTACGGTTTTTTGTTGATGAAGAGTGGAAAGATGTTTTGGAACACGTAATCTTTGATTTCACGATCCAGGCGGCGCGTGTCCTGGCTTTGGTCTTTTTCAGTCGCCGTCGCGTGCGTGTTGAACGCGACGATATAAGCCATGCGCGTGTCCGGTCGCAGATAAAAATGAGAGATAAATCCGTTTTGCCCGCCGCTGTGACCGATGAAGTGCTGGTTGAAATTGTCTTCGATGAAGAAAGTCAGCCCCATCGCGTCTTTGCGATTCTGCCCTGTAGGTTCGACGACTTCAGCCGAAGCGACGGGAATCTGCGGCTGGAACATTTCTTCCAGCGAACTGCGTTTCAGCACTTGATCGTAGGCCGCTTGCCGCCGAACGTCGCCCGACAAAAAGCTGATGTACTTGACCATGTCCGGCATCGGAGAGTTCAGCCCTCCGTTGGAAACGGTGATGCCAGTGTCCACGTCAAACCGCGCGGCGGCGAGCTTGCCTTCTTTCAGCCAATAACTGGCCGAGCGGTTTTTCAGCAAATGATAAGGCGTCGTGTCGAAATAGCTGCGGTGCATTTCCAGCGGTTTGAAGATGTTTTTGTCCACATACACTTCAAAGCTGTCGCCGGACAATTGTTCAATCACGCGCCCCAGAAAAATTATTCCCGGATTCGAGTAGCTGAATTTGCTGCCGGGCTTAAACAGGATTTCGGTGTAAGGCATCATCGCCACCAACTGCGCCCATTCCGCAGGTTCGTGCGGCTGCCAGTCTTTGTTGCCGCCCCAAGGCCACGTGGCCGCGCGAAATCCGGCGGAATGCGTCATTAGATGTTTGATGGTGATGTCGCCGATCTGGCCAAACGGATTGTGCGCGGCTTTCAGTTCGGGAACGTATTTGATGATCGGATCGTCCAGTTTCAGCAAGCCGCGATCTCGCAATTGCATGATGGCAATGCCGGTGAAGGTCTTGGTGATCGAAGCCCAGTGATAAATCGTGTTTTCATCCACCGGCTGCTGTTTTTCCTGGTTGGCAAGTCCGAAAAACTCCTGCGCGATGACCTGCCCGTCCTGAATCAGCATGAAGCTGCTGCCGACGATTCCGTTTTTGCGATTTGCCTGATCGTAAAAGGTTTTGAATTCGCGCCGCACCTGGGCGAAGTTTCTGGGCGTTTGGGATTGAACCACGTTTGAAGACATTAGTAAGACAACGAGCAACGAAACGGCCATTTGCGCATAAGCGCCCGGCTTCTTGTTCATCTGTGTAACCTCGAATGAATTGGAATGATTGCTTGTTCCGATGATTGGCTCGGAAACGGCGGCTATTCTCACATTCGCAAGCCTGCCTGACAATGGCAGCTTTATTGACCTGGAATTTGCAGATCAACCACCAGCGGTAAATGATCCGAACCGACCCGGCTGCCAATTCGAACATTGACCACCTGAATTTCCCGGCTGACCAGACAGTGGTCTATCGGAATAAACAGCGGCGGCAAGTACGTCGGCCACGAAGGCAAAATGCCAAAGCCTTCGCGCACGTTCCGCAAGCCAATCTGCCCGACAAAGCGTTTGTAATACGGCGACCACATCGTCGTATTCAGATCGCCAATGACGATTTTCGGCTCCGGCAGCGAATTCACGAACGCGGCGGTTTGGTTCAGGATTTCCGTTCGATGATCGAAGTTGAGCTTTCCGCCGGGCGGCGGCGGATGAACCGAGACGATGGAAATCAGCCGATTGCCGACGTTGAACTGAACGATAACCGCGGGGCCGTTGTAATCCGCCAGCGGAGCCAGTTCGGCGCGAACGAACGGCACTCGGCTGAACACGGCCATTCCGCCAGCTTCGTCTTCGGGCTGTAGCTTGGAATGGGGAAATTCGGAGTTCAACGCTTCAAATTCTTTTGCCCAACGCGGCGTGACTTCCTGGAAAAACGCCAGATCGGGTTTTTCTTTTCGGATGAATTCGATCACGTCGTTATGCTGGTTGTTGTCCCACAGCACATTCGACAACAGCAGCCGCAGCTTCTGACCTTCGCCGCCTGATTGAGCCGAACGCGGCAAATACCACGGCATGACAAAAGCGGCATTGATCGCCAGACAGAGCAACGCCGCGCCCGCCCATCGCCACATTTTCAGCAACGCAAACAGCGGCAAAAACAGCGCCGCCAAAACAAAATACTGAAGCCGGAAATGCGTTGTCAGTTCCAGCAACCAAAACACATCGCCGAAAAAGGCCGCAAAGGTGAGAATCGGAACGTAGAGAAACGCCGCTTTGGGAATTTTCAACAGCAGCGAAAAAGCCAGAGCTTTGAGGACTGAGGAAAGAGGTTTTTGTTTCATTACTGCTTTGTTGATCGAGCGCCAAGTTTACGCTTCAGAGCGTTTGTCATTTGAGCCAGTTCGCCGACTTTGAACACCCGCGCGGCCAGATAAAACACCGTCATGCCGATGGCGATTGAAGCGCCGACATCAATCAATCGTGCCAGCAAGCTGGTCGTGCCTAAAGCTGATTCAAGCTGTTGGCTGACCAGCCAGCACACTGCGCCCATCACAACGGCGGCAGCAGTCACTTTGGCAAAGGTCGAAAGCAATTTGCCGCCTTCTATCCTGCCGACTTTTCTTCGCATGAAGATGAACAGAATCGCAAAGTTGACGATGGAAACCGCTGAAATCGAAAGCGCCAATCCGCGATGTCCCATTCCGAAATAGTCCACTGTGGATTTGGCTACGACGTAGTTGGTGACGATGGAAAACAGGCTGGCCATCATCGGCACGCGCGTGTCTTTCAACGCGAAAAACGCCGGAGCCAGCACGCGCACCGCCGAATAAGCCGTCAAGCCGATGGCGTTGTAAGCCAGCGCGATTCCAGTTTGCGCCGTGTCGTATTCGGTGAAGCGGCCACCGTGTTGGTAAATCAGCGCGATGATCGGTTTGTTCAATACGATCAATCCAACCGCCGAAGGAATGGTCAGCAAAAACGTCAACCGTAGTGCCTGAGCAATCGTCCGGCGAAAATCTTCCAGGTTATCCGCCGCCGCCGCGCGCGAAGCCACAGGCAATGTCGCCGTCGAAATCGCCACGCCAAACATGCCAATCGGCAGGTAAATCAATCGAAAAGCGAATTGCAGCCACGACACGCGGCCTTCGCCCAAACTGGTGGCAAACGTAGTGTTGACGACCAGATTCACCTGCAACGCCGCCGAGCCGATGATCGCCGGAGCCATCATTCGCATGACTTGCCGCACGCCTTCGTCGCGGAAACTCAAAATCGGCTGCCAGCGAAATCCAACCGAACGCAAACTGGGAACTTGAATCAGCCACTGCATCATTCCGCCAATCAACGTGCCGATGGCCATTCCGGTAATTGCCGAAGCCGCGCCGAAATCATCGCGCGGAAGTTTTTGCTGATTCCACAACGCCGAAGCGCCATTGGCGATGTATTCCGGCGCAAACAGGTAAGCGCAAACCAGCCCGCCGATGATCGAACCGACGTTGAACATCGTCGAAGCCGACGCCGGAACTCCGTATCGGTCTTTGCTGTTCAAAATGCCCATCGCCACCGCCGCCAGCGACACCATCAGCAAAAACGGAAACAGAATGCGCGTCAGTTTGACAGTCAAATCGTAAGCGAATCTGGCTTGCGCGGGATCGGCCAGTTCGCGGCTGGGTTCGACCAGCAAATCCACGATCTGCGGCGCAAAGGCAATGCCGGTCAGCACCACCGCCGACAAAACCAGAAACAATCCGTTGCTGACCAGATTGGCCAGCCGCCAGGCTTCGCGGTCGCCTTTTTGCGTCAAGGTTCGGGAAAAAGTAGAAACAAACGCGGCTGACAACGCGCCTTCGGCAAACAGGTCGCGTAACAGGTTGGGAATTCGGAATGCGATGTTGAACGCATCGTTGGCGATGCCGGGGCCAAAAAACGCCGCGAAGGCTTGTTCGCGCACCAGACCCAAAATGCGGCTGCCCATGACGGCAATGCTGACGATTCCGGCGGAACGAGCGATGGATTTTGATTGCGGACTGCGGACTGCGGACTGCGGATTGGCTGGCTCGTCGGGCGTAGCGTTATTCATTGGTTAAGTCTGGCGACGGTTATTTGGCAACAGGGGCAAATCGAAGATGCAGAGTGTTGAGCAAAGCATTCAGATTCGGCGGCTGAAATAATGCGGCAGTTGCCGGTTCAACCGTGTCAAAGGAGAAGCCATTGGCCTGGGCTACGTTATTGAGTGCTAGCAAAAAAACTCTTTCGTCGCTTTCTTCCAACGCCGCATTCAAATACTCGGCGGCCTCTTGTGGATCGCGCAAAGAGGCCAGCAATGATTCTTGATAGCTTTTAGTCGGTTTCATCTTCGTGCTCCTCTGGCTGTCTAAACTTGTAATCAGCCCAAAACTTATTGGCGTTCTTGATGTCTTTAGTTTGCGAGCTTTTGTCGCCACCGCACAGCAGAACCACAACCGTGTCACCTGCTTGTCCAAGGTAAACTCTGTAACCCGGCCCGAAATCTACTCGAAGCTCAAAAATGCCCGATCCAACAGATTTGCAATCGCCAAAATTTCCCAAACCCAACCGATCAAGCCTGACCCTGATTTTGGCGCGAGCTTTTGAATCCTTCAATTCTGTCAACCATTCCTCAAACGGCGACTCACCTTCGCTCGTTACATACAATTCAATCTGTCTGGGGAGAACTTCAGTCACAGGTGAATTTTAGGTGAACAGTCGCCGTGGCGACAAACAGAAATCAATTTATCGGTTCGCTTGCACCAGCAACAGCATGATCGCTTTTTGCGTGTGCAGCCGGTTTTCGGCTTCGTCGTAAACAATCGAACATTTGCTGTCTATCACGTCGGCGTCCACTTCATCGCCGCGGTGAGCGGGCAGGCAATGCATGAAAAAAGCGTCTTTGGCGGCGGCGTTCATCAGTTTTTTGGTGACGCGGAACGCCGAGAAGATTTCGCGGCGGCGTTCGGTCTCGGCTTCAAAACCCATCGAAGCCCACACGTCTGTATACACGGCTTGCGCGCCTTCGACGGCTTCAAAGGGATCATTGAAGACTTTGATTTTCGCGCCGGTCTTTTTGGCTTCTTTGCGAGCGGCTTTCAGAACGTCTTTGTCCGGTTCGTACCCTTTCGGGCAGCCGATGCTGATATGCGCGCCGAGCTTCGCCGCGCCGAAAATCAACGAATGCGCCGTGTTGTTTCCATCGCCGACGTACGCGATGTGAAACCCGCTCAAATCTTCGCCGACCTTTTCCGTCAGCGTGAAGTAATCGGTCAGTCCCTGGCAGGGATGCGAAAACTCCGACAAACCATTGATGACCGGAACCGAAGAGTGCTCCGCCAGTTCGATCACGGTTTCGTGGCTGTAAGTGCGCGCGACAATCACATCCACCCAGCGTTCCAGGTTCAATGCCATGTCTTTCACCGATTCGCGTTCGCCCAGCCGGACTCCTTGATGATCCAGATAAACGCACGAAGCTCCCATTTGCGTTGCGCCCAGATCGAAAGTCACGCGCGTACGCAAACTCGGTTTTTCAAAAATCAGCGCGACGCTGCATCCGGCCAGGGCTTCGGCGTAATTGCGCGGATTAGCTTTCAGATCGGCGGTGGTCGTGAAAATCTGCCGGACTTCTTTCGGCGTCAGGTGGTTGATCGAGATCAGGTCTTTCAGTGCCAACGGGTTGCTCCTTAAAAAACTGAATGTAAAAACAAGGCGCGCATTATAGGTAAGCGGCTCACACCCGGCAAAAGCTGGCGGAAACTCGCTCCGCGTTTTACCATCGCCGCCAAGTTTGAAAGGACAGACAGGCTGAATTATGAACGAACACCTGATTGACGAACTTTCCCAACTGATCTGGGATTATCACCACCTGAACCATCCGCTGGAAAAATCCGATTTGATTTTGGCGCTCGGCAGCAACGACACGCGAGTTGCCGAACACGCCGCCGATTTGTTTCTGCAAGGCTGGGCGCCGAGATTGATGTTTTCCGGCAACGTCGGCGCTTTGACGCGCGGCAAGTTCTCCAAGTCAGAAGCCGAAACTTTTGCCGACATTGCCGTCAGCAAAGGCGTTCCGCGCGAAGCGATTTTGATTGAGCCGAATTCCACCAACACCGGCGAAAATATACAGTTCAGTCGCCGCGTGCTGACGGAACATGGACTCGATCCGCAAAGCTTCATCGTCGTCCAGAAACCGTATATGGAACGGCGAGCCTACGCGACATTTATGAAAAACTGGCCGGGCAAACACATTCTGATTAGCTCGCCGCCGAGCGATTGGACGACTTATCCAACTGCTGAATTGCCAAAAGATTTGGTCATCAACATCATGGTTGGCGACCTGCAACGCATTCGTGATTACCCGGCCAAAGGCTTTCAGATCGAACAGGAAATCTCGGCGGAAGTCTGGCAGGCGTATGAACAATTGATCGCGCTCGGTTACGACAAACATCTCATCCACTGAAAGGAATTGATAACTATGAAACTGATTTTCTCACTTGCTCTGCTGGCGGTGCTGACGGCTTTTGCTTCAGGGCAAACCACCACAGCCCAACAACTCGGTTATGGCCCGAACGACAAAGTCCTGATGGTTCACGCCGACGACATTGGCATGTCGCATTCGGTCAACGTGGCTTCCATCGAAGCTTTCAAAAAAGGAATGGTGACTTCGGGCAGCATCATGGTTCCGTGTCCGTGGTTTCCCGAAATCGCGGCTCACGCCAAAGCCAATCCCGAACTCGATCTTGGATTGCATCTGACGCTGACCAGCGAATGGAAGTATCTGCGCTGGCGTCCGGTGGCTTCGCCTGAAAAGGTCAAAGGTTTGCTCGACCCTGAAGGTTTTATGTGGCGGTCGGAGCGCGACACGGCCAAAAACGCCACGCCGCAGGAAATCGAAACCGAGATTCGCGCGCAGATCGAACGCGCGCTGGCTTTCGGCATCAAGCCCACTCACCTGGACACGCACATGGGCACGCTGTACACGCGCAAAGACTTTTTCGACGTGTACACCAAACTCGGCAAAGAGTATGGCATTCCAGTCATGGTCATGCGCCCGACGCTGGAAGCGATTCAGTACGGCAAGCTGACCGGTTCGCCGATCACCGAAGACGTGCTGAAAAAAGTCGAAGCCGACGGCTTTGCTATGCTTGATTACCTGGTGACGGGCGTGCAGGGCAAAACGCCAGCCGAACGCAAAGAAGCCTACAAAACCTTCCTCCGCAATCTGAAACCCGGAGTGACGATGCTGATCGTTCATTTGGGAATGGACGATGCCGAATTGAAAGCGGCGACCGGATCGTGGCAACAACGTTATGGCGATTTTCTGGCCTTCACCGATCCCGAAATCGAAGCTCTGATTAAAGAACTCGGCATCAAACTGACGACCTGGCGCGAAATGGGCAAAGTGGCCTGGAAAAATTCCAGCAAGAGCAAGTAACAACACCATCAACCATCGTTCCATCCATTCAAACGAACGGGTGTATGATGCGCCCGTTCATTTTTTTGAACTTGACTGGAAAGGAGCCGCGCTATGACCGAACTCACGTTTGAACAAGTCCTGATCGGAATTCAATCGTTGCCGGCGGAATCGCGCGCGAAACTGCGCGATGTGTTGAATGCCCCGACTGAGCGGGAGCAGCGAATCAATGCCGCCCGCGAACTTGCCTGCGCCGCCAGCCTGCGCGATTTTTCTGCCGACCGCCAATGGCTGAAAGAGCATCGGGATGAATACGCCGGACAATGGGTGGCGCTCAAATACGGGCAACTCATCTGTCACGGAACAGACCTCAAAGTCGTTCACGCCGTAGCCAAAGCAGCAGGGCATTCCGATGCCTTGCTGGAATTGGTCGAACCGAGCGACGCGCTTCCCTTCATCTTTTGAAAATGCCACATCAATTGACCTTCGTCACTCGCGAAGGCTACGACTCACTGCAGGATGGGATCACGATTGAAGCCGTTCTGCGACTTGGAGAAGAATCCTTCGTTTGCAAAGCCGAAGTTGATCGAGGAGCGCAAGTCTGTCTTTTCAAGCGCGAAATTGGTGAGGAACTTGGACTCGACATCGAAAGCGGCTATCCACGCAAACTTGATACGCTGGCCGGGACGCTGCTTTCTTATGGCCATTTGCTCACGTTGCACACGCTGGGAATGGAGTTCGATTCAGTGATTTATTTTGCCGCCACGCCTAATCTGCGACGCAATTTGCTGGGACGAGAAGGCTGGCTGCAAAAAGTCCGTCTGGCGATTGTTGATTACGATTCGACCATCTATCTCAGTCCCTACCAAAGCCAAGAATGAAATCACGCTTGGAGGTCACACGTATGAGCGAAGAATTCAAATACGACGTGTTTCTCAGCCACAGCGCGCAGGACAAGCCGGCGGCGCGCGAGTTGGCCGAGCGGCTGCGCCGGGACGGGCTGCACGTCTGGCCCGGTGTTTTTGAGGATGAATGGGAGATCAAGCCGGGCGATGCGATCCTGCTCAAGATTCAAGAGGGCTTGGAGCAATCGCGGACGCTCGTGCTGATGATGTCGCAGCGCGCCTCGGCGTCGGAATGGGTGACCTTCGAGCATCACTCGGTGCTCTTCCGCGACCCGACGAATCAACAACGCCACTTCATCCCCGTGCGACTGGACGACGCCGATATCCGGGATGCGCTCAAGCAATTCGCGTATGTGGATTGGCGGCAGCGCTCAGAGGAGCAATATGAACGGTTGTTGGCCGCCCGCCGACCGGCGGCAGCCGAGACTGAGAGTGTGCCCGAGCGGAAAGGCCAAAGAGACCTGATAATTTGTGCGGTGCTCAATCTGGCTTGAACCAAAAAGCGACATCAGGTAGATAAGATCAGCTTAGCTGAGAGCGGGTCAGGAGACTCGAAAGGACTGCATGACCAAAGACGAGTTTGCCATCCATTACCATTCTTTGCAGTTTCAGTTGGCTTGCCACAAAAACAAAGGCAGCGCTTTTCAAACTTTCTTCGAGAAGATCATGCAAAAGCACGATCCGACGTTTGTGCCCGTCAAGCCATCTGGTCAGGAAGGAGATTGGAAATGCGATGGATTCTCGCAAGGCGAAGGAATTGTTTATCAATGTTATGGGCCGGAACAAATGACCGATGCCAAAGCCGCCGCGAAGATCAAAACTGACTTTGATGGTGCGCTAGCCAAATGGTCTGCGGAGATGAAGACATGGATTTTTGTTTGGAGCGCCGAAGGCGCGTTGCCCCCGCAGGCAGTCAAAGCTCTTCAACAATTAAAGACGGGCGCACCAAAGGAAATCACCATTGATGACTGGGGACGTGAGGCATTATGGAAGATTGTGAGGGCGTTTTCGCTAACTGATCGTACTGATCTGTTGGGGGTTGTGCCGGAGCCTTCTGCTGCTACTGAGACTACCGCTGCTGAAATACAGGTCTTGCTGGGCTATCTGGTTCGCCAGGATTTCTCGTTGCAAGAAACAGGTTTGGAATTGACGGAACTACGGGAAAAGATCACGAAGAATCGTTTGAGCGACGCTGTGGTAGCGATGATAAGACCGGCTGTGCCGGTCTCTCGAGATGTAGAAGACTATGCCAGTCGGCATCCGAACACGGATTTTTCAGCCTCCGTAGCGAACATCTTGAGCAATAAATACAGCACTCTGAAAATCGCTGGCGGTGAAGCTGACCAAATCTTTTGGGACTTGGTCGCTTATGTTAATCACGGCCCGCTGAATGATCCAAAAACCTTCTGGGCAGCAGTCGGCATCGTTACGCATTACTTTCAACTTTGCGATATTTTTGAGCGATGATTCTTCCGACCAAACATATTGATATGCGAAAGTCCCTGTTATGGGTGGGCGCTTTGGTATTGGAGCGTGTGGAAAAGCCGCGCTCAATCTCTGCCTTGTGGGAAGAAATTCGCTACCTGCCTGAAGTCGGAACTTTTGAGCGGTTCTCTCTGGTGCTAGATTTCCTCTACTCCATCGGCACTGTGGAATTTCATGATGGCTTGTTGCGGAGGTGTCCAAAATGATTCACTCCGTCTCTTGTGATCAACCGCAATTCAGGACGGTAAAGTTTAAATCGGGATTCAATGTGGTGTTGGCAGAGCGTACTAAAGAATCCACCAAGAAAGATTCGCGAAACGGTCTGGGTAAAACAACGCTGCTGGAGATTATTCATTTCTGTTTAGGAGCAGCTACGGCTAAAGGAAAAGGGTTGCTGCGCGAGCCATTACTGGATTGGGCCTTTTCCTTAGATGTAGACCTGAAAGGCCAACGCTATACAGTGCATCGGAACACCAAAAACCCCGGTCGGGTGGCAATCGAAGGTGATTGGTCGCAATGGCCTATCAAACCGCGGATAGATGCCAAGACTGGAGATCACTCACTGACTCTTCGTGAGTGGAATGCCTTGCTCGGTTGGTTGGTGTTTGATCTACCAGCGGAACCAGAAGAGCAAAAATACAAGCCTTCGTTTCGTAGCCTCATCTCCTATTTCATCAGAAAAGGCCGCGATGCTTTCAGCATTCCCTTTGAGCATTTTCGCAAACAACACGAGTGGGACAAGCAAGTCAACAACGCTTTTTTGCTTGGCTTGGCCGATGAACATGCGCAAAAGTGGCAGAAGCTAAAAGATCGAGGGAAGATGCTGGCGCAGTTGGCAGAGGTCGCCAAATCCGGGTTGATGTCCAACATGATCGGAACCGTCGGCGAATTGGAAACGCGCAAGGTGCGGCTGGAAGAGCAAGTGACGCGCGGGCAGGAGCAACTCAAGAGTTTCAAGGTCTATCCGCAATATCGTGAAATCGAAGTGGAAGCGAGCCAACTCACGACACAAATTCATCAATTGACAAACGAGAATGTCAGTGATCGCCGGATGATTCTGTTTTACGAAAGCAGTTATCAGGAGGAACAACCAGCCAGTCAGGACTTGGTTACCAGAGTTTATGCGGAGGCGGGTGTTATTTTGCCTGATCGTCTCGTTAGGCGCTTACGAGACGTGAGAGACTTTCATCAGCAGGTAGTTGCTAATCGCAAAAGTTTCTTGCAGGACGAAATCAAAAGACTGAACGAAGCGGTTGCCGGAAGGGAACAGCAAATCGAAACGCTGACGGAACGAAGAGCAAGCCTATTATCCATTTTGCAAACACATGGCGCGTTGGAGGAATACAACAAGCTTCAGCAACTCCATCTGCAAACCGCCTCGCAACTCGAAGAAGTCAAGACACGCATTGAGAACCTCAAAAAGGTCGAACAGGAGAAAAGCAACCTGCGGATTGATCAGGAGCGGCTGCACTTGGAAGCGCTGGCGGATTATGAGGAGCGCAGAGAAATTAGGGAGCGAACCATCTCTTTATTCAACGCTAATTCAGAGGCCCTGTATGAAGTGCCCGGTAAACTTATCATTGACGTCGCGCCGACCGGGTTCAAATTTGACGTGAAGATTGAACGGTCTGCCAGTCAAGGCATTGAGCAGATGAAGGTCTTTTGTTATGACTTGATGTTGGCTCAGTTGTGGGCACTGAAACAGTCCGGCCCTGGGCTGCTAATTCATGACAGCACAATTTTCGACGGCGTAGATGAGCGGCAAGTCGCGCATGCTTTGCAACTGGCCGCTGACAGCGCGGCACAGTTTAATTTCCAATATATCTGTTGCTTGAATTCAGATAGCGTTCCTTGGCAAGAGTTTGATCCAGAGTTCAACCTACGTCAGTTTGTGCGCGTTGAATTGACAGATGCCCATGAAGACGGCGGCCTATTAGGTATTCGTTTTTAACGAACAGAACCCCTTTCACTTTCCGGCGCGAGCGCCCAATTCAGCTTGTGACCTACAACTTCAGCGGGATGCTGGATGAGATTTACGCCACGCTGGTCGTGCGGTTGCACTACACGACGGCGTTCGAGAAAGACCAACTCTGGCGCTTTGCAGCAGATTTCAAGACTCTGACTGGGCAGCGACTCGGATTGAAGATGACTCGCAAGGCGGAGGGAGCGGGCGAGATAACGGTTTACTGCGCGCCGGGCGTGGCGGTTGAGACCCAGGTCAACTTCATCCGCTACATTCACGAGCACCTGCGGGCGAAAGACTCAGACGTGTTGCGCACGCGCCATTACGTGTGCGGCCATTGCGGCACGCCCGTGACCAATCACGAAACGGTGCGCAGGAAAATTGCCGCCGGAGTGAAAGAGATCATTTGCGTGGATTGCGAACGGCGCGTGCCGCTGTGGGATTTGATCGAACAGAAATTCGCTTCGGAAGAATCGCAAGCTACTGTGCGCGCCATGGAAGAACAAGCCCGCCGCGCGATTGACAACGAGAGCCGCGAATTGATCCTGCTTGGCCACGCCTTCGCCATCGCGGGCGAAGCGGGGCAAATCTTTCGGCCTGCGCCAAACTCGGATTGGGGCATTGACGGCGAGATTGAATTCAAAGACAACAACGGCAACGCCAGCGGACGGCGCGTCTACCTGCAACTGAAATCCGGCGATTCTTACCTCGAACAGCGCAAGGATGGACGCGAGATTTTCAAGATCAAGAAAGCGCGCTGGGCTGAGTATTGGACGGCGCAGGAATATCCCGTGATGCTGGTGATTCGGACTTCAGAAGGCGGCATTCGCTGGATGAACGTGACCGAGTATTTGAACAAACAAGGCAAGACGGTGAAGCAGATTGTCTTTGACGGCGAACCGTTCACGGCGGCGAGTTTGTGGCGGATGCGGGATAAGGTGTTGGCTGGCGGTTGATGGCTGAGTTGATAACTCTATTTGCGGATGCTTAAATGCCCGCCGTGCGAATCTTCAAGCAGACAATTTCAATCTTTCTGACCGCGCAGCTTCTGCTTTCGTTTGGGCTGTGCGGAGGATTGTGTTGCGTGAAGGTGGCGGAATTGTCTGCGCCGCAGGTTGTCGAACAAGCTGCCGAATCAGATGAAAGCCTTCCGCCTTGTCACCGGAAAAAAGCGGCGGAAAAGAAAGCTCAGCAAACACATTCAGCCCCAAACGCGCATTCAGAACAGCAAGTTGCCGCCAGCAAAGTTTTTGCTGCGATGATGAATCGCAACTGCTGTGCGATGAAGCGCGAAACGCCCGAAGGCGAACCGATGCCTTCGACGGTTGCGCCGCAAATTGGCAAAGAGGTTGCCGTGCTGGCAGCTTCGTTGTGGCCTGACAGCAAACTCGTTTTCGACTCCTCGTCCATTCCGATTCAAGACTCCGCGATTCACTCGCCGCCGCATACGGGTTTTCAGCTCAGCCTGAGAATCTAAACCGACTCCGATAAATTTTGGCATTTGCGCTGCCCGGCTGTTTGGCTGGCAGTTGAACCATTCGTGTCTCTAAAATTTCGGAGCAAGAATCATGTCATTCAGATCAATTGTCGTGCGGCTTCGTGCAGGAGCCTCAGCGGCATTATGTTTCGCCTTGCTGATTCCAACGGCAACGGCTCAGCAACCGAACACCACACAAACCAAAGAACAGTCATCGCCAGAATTGACGCTGGCTGCGCTCGAACAAATGGCGATCAAAAACAATCCGACTCTCAGTCAGGCCGAAGCCGCCATTCAGGCCGCCGAAGGTCGCCGCCGCCAGGCCGGGCTGTGGCCGAATCCAGTTATCGGATACGAAGGCGACGGGCTGGCGTTCAATTCGCTGGTCTATCCGTATCGCAACGGCCAATCGTTTTTCGTCGAACAAACCATTTTGACCGGCGGCAAGCTGGCCAAAAGCAAAAACATCGCCGCGCAGGAAAAAGCTCAAACGCAGGCCGAAGCCGAAGCTCAGCGGTTGCGCGTGCTGAACGCCGTGCGAATGCTGTATTACGAAGTCGTCGGCGCTCAGCAATTGCTCGATCTGCGTCAGCAACTGGCTGAACTGACGCGCGAAGCGACGGAAATTTCCGAAGACCTGTTCAACACAGGCGCGGCAGATCGCCCCGATGTGTTGGCCGCCGAAGTCGAATTGCAACGCGCCGAAATTGATTTGCTGCGCGCACGCAATGATTACAGCCGCGTTTGGCAAACGCTGGCGGCGGTGGTCAATGATGCAAACCTGAAACCGGTCCGGCTGGAAAATTCACTGGAAAGCACTGCGCCTGTGCTGGTGCAGGAAGAAATGCTGGCCGGTTTGTTGCGCGACAGTCCCGAAATAAAACGCGCGTTGGCCGGAGTCGAGCGCGCCAAAGCCGTCGTCAGTCGCGCCAAAGCCGAACCGAAGCCAGACATTTATCTGCGCGGCGGCGTCGGATACAGCAACGAATGGGCGGAGTTTTACGGCGGCAAAACCGGTTGGGAAGGTCGCCTGGAAGCGGGCGTTCGAGTGCCGCTGTTCAATCGCAATCAAGGCAACGTCGCCGCTTCAAAAGCCGACCTGACTGCCGCCGAACGCGAAGTTCAGCGTGTGGAATTGGCTTTGCGCGCACGACTGGCCGAAAGCTTTGCCCAGTATCAAAACTCGCTGGGCGTGGCGGTTCGCTATCAGCGCGAAGTTCTGCCGCGCGCGCAACGGGCTTATGACCTGTATCTGGCCAAGTTTCGGCAAATGGGCGCGGCTTATCCGCAAGTGCTTTTCACACAGCGAACGCTGTTTCAGGCGCGCACGGAATACATTTCGTCGCTGGTCGAATTGTGGCAACACGTCGTCAAACTGCGTGGGTTGTTGCTGACCGGCGGACTGGACGCGCCGAACGGAGTTGCTGGTGATTCAGGAAATCCGGGAGCCGGGAGCAATTAAAATTTTTCATCCGCGAAGCCACACGAAGAAGCTCGAAGTTGACTTGGTTTCTTCGTGAACCTTCGTGTTACTTCGTGGATGAATTCAGGAGCATTTTTATGAATTCAAATCGTCGCAATTTTCTTCGCCGCACTTCGATGCTCGGCGCAAGTCTGGTCGCAACGCAGACCGCAAACGCTCAGCAGCATCAACATCAGGAAACCAAACCTGCCACGCAGGATCATTCTCAGCATCAACACACGCCGCCCAAACCAGCGGCTCCCTCAACTCCGTCCAAAATTCCTTCGCAGCCGGAAACTCTGGGAGCGCCCGCGCCATTCAAACCGGTGTTCACGCCTGACATTCCGAAGCTTCCGTACAAGCTGGAAAACGGCGTGAAGGTCTTTCATCTGAGCGCCGAACCTGTTCACACCGAATTTCTTCCGGCGGCTCCGTGGGCTGACGCACGCAAAGTTGACGCCTGGGGTTACAACGGCAGCATTCCGGGGCCGACAATTGAAGTTCAGGAAGGCGACCGCGTTCGCATTCACTTCACGAACAATCTGCCCGAACCGACTACGCCGCATTGGCACGGGCTGGAAGTGCCAATGTCGCAAGACGGCGTGCCGGGCATTGGCCAATGGCTGATTATGCCGGGCGAAACGCACACCTACGAATTTATGCTGCACCAACACGGCACGTTCTTTTATCACTCGCACATGCCTATGCAGGAAATGATGGGAATGATCGGATTTTTCATCGTTCACCCGCGCCAACCGCAAACTCCGCGTGTGGACAAAGACTTCGGTTTGATCCTGCAGGGCTGGGCGATTTTGCCGAACAACACCGTGCCGAACACCTTGGCGATGGAATTCAATTGGCTGACTTTCAACGGCAAAGCTGGCCCGGCCTGCACGCCGTTGATCGTCAAACACGGTGAGCGCGTGCGGATTCGTTTGGTCAACCTGAGCATGGATCACCACCCGATTCACATGCACGGCATGCAGTTTTACGTCACCGGAACCGAAGGCGGGCGCATTCCAGAAGTCGGCTGGTATCCGGGCAACACCGTTCTGGTTGGCGTAGCTCAGGCGCGTGATATTGAATTTGAAGCGACGAACATTGGCGACTGGATGATTCATTGCCATTTGCCGCACCACATGATGAACCAGATGGTTTCGATGGTTGGGCCGATGAATCATTCCGAACACATGGCTCCGCCCAGCCGCGAAATGGAGTCCGGCATGGGCATCATCACGCGCGGCCACGCGCTGTCGGATGAAAACGGTCCTTCGTTCGGACGCACGCTCGGCGTGCCGCTGGAACAATCTGTGTCCAACAACGTCGGCCAGGACAAAGCCGCCGCCATGGTTTATTCCTGCCCGATGCACCCCGAAGTGAAATCCGACAAACCGGGCAGTTGTCCGAAATGCAACATGGCGCTGACATTGCCGAAAAGTCAGGTCGCGGGCGCGAAGAAAAAGCGCGTGCCCGGTTATCCGCAAGACATGTGGATGACAATGGATGCCGAAGTCGCGCGGCCTGAAAATTCCTGGCTGCCCGAAGGCTGGACTGGGGCGATGATGGGAATGATGACTTTGGTGCGAGTCTTGCCGCCGGATAAATACGACCGCATGATGGCGCTCATCAAAGAAGGAAAATACGAACCCGGCCCGAAATGGCCGAACAAAAAAGACGCTCATCAACATCACGGATAAAAACTATGAATAAGCTTCGAATCAGTTCGCTTCTGTTGGTTTGGTTGCTGCCTGTGTTGGCGTTGTCGCAAGTGCGCGAGATGGCTTCACCAGCGGGCGCGGGCAGCGGTCAACCCAACTTGACCGTTTCGCGCGACGGCAAAGTTTATCTGAGCTGGATCGAACGATTGGGCGAAGGAAAAGCTTCGTTGCGTTTCGCGGTGAAAGAAAACGACGGATGGTCAGCGCCGCGCGTCATTGCCGAAGGCTCCAACTGGTTCGTCAATTGGGCGGATTTTCCTTCGATGATTGTTTTGCCGGATGGAACTCTGGCGGCGCATTGGTTGGTCAAAAGCGGACCGGGCACGTTTGATTACGACGTGACGATTTCGCGTTCGCTCGACGGCGGCAAAACCTGGAGCAAACCTTTTGTCGCACATCGTGACGGCGTGAAAGCCGAACACGGTTTTGTTTCGCTGTTTGCCGCCAAAGACGGACAACTTGCGGCTGTTTGGCTGGACGGACGCGAAATGACTCCTGGCGGTAAAGACGATCACGGGCATGGGCACGGCAACATGACTTTGCGTTACGTGAAGATCAAACGCGATGGAACGTTGACCGATGAAGCCAAATTGGATGCCCGCGTTTGTGAATGTTGCCAGACTTCGGCGGCGATGACTGCCGAAGGGGCAGTCGTGGTTTACCGCGACCGTTCGGACGAAGAGATGCGCGACATTTCCATCGTCCGGTTGAAAGCTGGCAAATGGACTGAACCGCGCGCCGTTCACGACGACGGTTGGAAACTGAATGGCTGCCCGGTCAACGGTCCTTCGGTTGCGGCTGCTGGCAAACAAGTCGCAGTCGCGTGGTACACCGGCGCGGGTGACAAACCTCAAGTCCGGCTGGCGTTTTCCGCCGACGCGGGAGAAAGCTTCGGCAAACCGATCACGATTGACGACGGCAATCCTGTTGGCCGAGTCGAAACCTTGATGCTCAGCGATGGAAGCGCATTGGTTTGCTGGCTGGAAAAAGCTATGGGCAGCGGGTCTGTGCGCGTTCGCCGAATTTATCCTGACGGCAAGATGTATGCGTCCATCGCAGTGGCTGCCAACGGCACGGCTCGTTCCAACGGATTTCCGCAAATGGTGTTGAGCGGCAAAACGTTGGTCTTCGCCTGGACTGCTTCGCGCGTCATGACGGCGACGATGCCGCTGCCAAACTGATGGAATTGTTATGGCGAAATCCTTACCCGTCTTCCAACCTGTTTTGCACGTTGATCCCGTGTGCGGAATGAAGGTCAACCCCGCGACGGCTGCGGGCAAGTTCGAGCATCAAGGCACGACGTATTTTTTCTGCAATCCGCGCTGCCGCGAAAAGTTCGCCGCCAATCCTGAAGCGATTCTTCACCCAACCCACAAAACGGAAATGCCAGCCGAAACTTCAAAGGCGATTGAATACACCTGCCCGATGGATCCCGAAGTCGTGCAAATCGGCCCCGGCATTTGTCCGAAGTGCGGAATGGCTTTGGAACCGAAAGTGTTTTCGCCGACGGCGGAAGAAGACACTTCGGAACTGGACGATATGCGGCGGAGGTTTTGGATTTGTCTGGCGTTGACTCTGCCGGTGTTTGCGCTGGCAATGTCGGAGATGATTCCGGGTCAACCGGTACAACACGCCATAGGCCATCGGCTGGTTGTGTGGTTGCAATTCGTTTTGGCAACGCCCGTTGTGTTGTGGGGAGGCTGGCCGTTTTTTGTTCGCGGTTGGAACTCGATCACGAATCGCAGCCCGAACATGTTCACATTGATTGCCATCGGCACAGGCTCGGCGTTTGGTTACAGCGTCGTGGCGACGCTCTTTCCCGGAATCTTTCCGGCTTCGTTCAAAGGTCACGGCGGCGAAGTAGCCGTTTACTTTGAAGCCGCCGCCGTCATCACGACTCTGGTTTTGCTGGGGCAAGTTTTGGAACTCCGCGCGCGCAGCCAGACCAGCAGCGCGATCAAAATGCTGTTGGACTTGGCTCCAAAAACTGCGCGCATCGTTCGAGCCAACGGCAACGAAGAAGACATTGAACTCGATTTGGTTTTTCCCGGAGCTTTGTTGCGCGTTCGTCCGGGCGAAAAAGTGCCTGTGGACGGCGTTGTCACCGAAGGCCGCAGTTCGGTTGATGAAGCGATGGTCACAGGCGAACCGATCCCGGTTGAAAAAGAAACGGGCAGCAAGATCACTGGCGGCACGGTCAACGGAACCGGCAGTTTCGTGATGCGAGCCGAGCGCGTAGGCAGCGAAACTCTGCTGGCGCAAATCGTGCGAATGGTCGGCGAAGCTCAGCGCAGCCGCGCTCCGATTCAACGATTGGCCGATTCGGTTTCGGCGTGGTTCGTTCCGACAGTCGTGCTGGCCGCAGTCATCACGTTTCTGATCTGGAGTTTAGTCGGCCCCGAACCGCGTTTCGTTTATGCGCTGGTCAACGCCGTCGCGGTTTTGATTATCGCTTGCCCGTGCGCGCTGGGACTGGCTACGCCAATGTCTGTCATGGTTGGAACCGGCAGAGGCGCAACTGCTGGCGTGCTGATCAAAAACGCTGAGGCTCTGGAAACACTGGCCAAAGTTGACACGATGGTGGTTGATAAGACGGGGACATTGACCGAAGGAAAACCAAAACTGATTTCGTTGTTTGCTTCGGGCGATAGAGCGATGGCGGGACAAAGGGATGGAGAGAATGAACGCGAAGTGTTGCGGTTGGTGGCGAGTTTGGAGCGCGCCAGCGAGCATCCGTTGGCGGCGGCGATTGTTGCAGAGGCGGCTGAACGAAAAATTGAATTGGCCGGCGTTGAGGGCTTTCAGTCGCTGACAGGCAAAGGCGTCGTGGGTGAAGTCGGCGGCAAACGAGTTGCGCTGGGCAATCAGCGATTGATGGAATCGCTTTCGATTTCCGCTGAAGCTTCGCTTGTCGAGAAAGCAGAACAACTTCGCGGCGAAGGGCAAACCGTCATGCTGGCGGCAATTGATGGACAAATTGCCGGTTTGATTGGCGTCGCCGATCCGATCAAGGCTTCGACGCCTGAAGCGATTCGGCAGCTTCACGCCGACGATTTGCGAATCGTCATGCTGACCGGCGACAACCGCCGAACCGCCGAAGCTGTCGCGCGCCAGCTTGGCATTGACGAGGTCATCGCCGAAGTCCTGCCCGAACAAAAAGCAGAAGCCATCAAACGGCTGCAAAGCGAAGGCCGAGTTGTGGCAATGGCTGGCGACGGCATCAACGACGCTCCGGCGCTGGCTCAGGCACAAGTCGGGATTGCAATGGGGACTGGAACCGATGTGGCGATGGAAAGCGCAGGGCTGACTTTGGTCAAAGGCGATTTGCGCGGCATCGTCCGCGCTCGAAAACTTAGCCGCGCGGTGATGAGCAACATTCGGCAGAATCTGTTTTTCGCGTTTGTGTATAACTTGCTGGGAGTGCCGCTGGCGGCAGGGGTGCTGTATCCATTGTTCGATGTGTTGCTCAGCCCGATGATCGCCAGCGCGGCGATGACGTTCAGTTCGGTGTCGGTGATTACGAACGCACTTCGATTGCGAAAACTGGAGCTTTAACTTTATGGATTCGATCAAGCTGGAAATTTATCGTTCGCTGTACACCTCCGTTGCTGAAGAGATGGGCGTCAGTCTGCGCCGAACGGCGTTTTCGCCGAACATCAAAGAGCGGCGCGATTATTCGTGTGCCGTGTTCGACCGGCGAGGCCGAATCATTGCGCAAGGCGATCACATGCCCGTCCATCTGGGTTCGATGCCGATGTCGGTCAAAGCCGCAATCGAAACCTGTCAGATGCTGCCGGGCGATGTTGTCGTGCTTAACGACCCTTACGCCGGAGGAACTCATCTGCCGGACGTGACGATGGTGGCTCCCGTCTTTGCTGACACTGTGGGGAAGAGAGAAAGAGGGAAAGAGGGAAAGAGGGAACATCTCGATGCGTTCCCCGTCCCTCAATCCCTCAATCCCACCACCCCTCAATCTCCGCGTCCGATCTTCTTTGTTGCCAACCGAGCGCACCACGCAGACATTGGCGGTTCAACGCCGGGTTCGATGGGCGCGGCAACCGAAATTTATCAGGAAGGCATTCGCATTCCGCCGATTCGTATTGTTCGCGGCGGCGAGCTTGACCGGGAAGTTTTCAATCTGTTGCTGGCCAACGTGCGTGGCCGCGAAGAACGCGAAGGCGATTTCGCCGCTCAGCTTGGAGCCTTGCGTGTTGGCAGCGAACGTTTGCAGGAAATCGTCGAGCGGTATGGCTTTGCCGAAGCCGACGAATACGCCGGGCATCTGGTCGAATACGCCGCGCGCCGGGTTCGTCGCACGCTCGAAGCTCTGCCCGACGGCGTTTATGAAGCCGAAGACTTTTTGGATGACGACGGCGAAACGGACAAACCGGTTCGCATTGCCGTCCGGTTGGAAATTCGCGGCGACCGTGCGCGCGTGGATTTCAGCGGCAGTTCGCCGCAAGTTCGCGGCCCGATCAACGCCGTCGAAGCCATCGCGGTGTCGGCGGTCTATTACGTCTTTCGCTGTTTGATTGTCGGAGACGTTCCGGCCAGCGCCGGAATCATCGAACCGATTGAAGTCATTGCGCCCAGCGGAACCATCGTCAACGCTTTGCCGCCCGCGCCGGTCGCCGGAGGCAATGTCGAAACTTCGCAACGCATTGTGGATGTGTTGTTAAAAGCTTTGTCGCAAGCCGCGCCGCAAGTGATCCCGGCAGCTTCGCAAGGCACGATGAACAATCTGACCATCGGCGGTTGGGACGCGCGCACCGGAAAGGAGTTCGCGTATTACGAAACCGTTTGTGGCGGAATGGGCGCTCGGCCAATGGCGGACGGCATTTCGGCAGTTCATACCCACATGACCAATTCGCTCAACACACCTGTCGAAGCTCTGGAATACGCTTATCCGCTGAGAGTTCGACGGTACGCTATTCGGCGCAATTCCGGCGGACGCGGCCACGCGCGCGGAGGTGACGGAACGATCCGTGAAATCGAATTGCTGACCGATGCCAAAGTTTCATTGCTGGCCGACCGACGAAAAACTGCGCCTTACGGATTGCACGGCGGCGAAGACGGCAAACGCGGACTGGCTCAACTGGTCACCACAGTCGCCAAAGGCAAAAGCAAAAAGAAAAAACTGCCCGGTAAATTTTCGATCTCTGCCAACAAAGGCGACCGCATAGTGATTGAAACTCCGGGCGGCGGCGGATGCGGAACGGAATAAAATCTGTAGTCCAATTTCCCAAACTGGACTACTCTTTCGGTGGAGGAAAAGCGATGGGAACTTTCGTCACCAAATGCAAAATCGAAAATGTAGTTGACCGGAAAAAGTCTGCCGTAATGCAGAAAATGCTGGTTGATACAGGCAGTGAATACACCTGGGTTCCGGCAACGACTTTGGAAAAACTAGGCATCAACCGCGAAAAGAAAGATTTGAAATTCGTGATGGCGAACGGCCAGACGGTCACTCGCAGCGTAGGCTTTGCCATCGTTCGCCTGGACAAATACTTTACGGTTGATGAAGTCGTCTTTGCCGAAAAAGGCGATTTGCTGTTGCTTGGCGCCAGAACGCTGGAAGGACTGAGTCTGGTGATTGATCCGCGCAGGAAAAAACTGGTTGCCGCCGGCCCGATTCCGGCAGCTTGATTTGCACAACTCCATTCTCAACAAAAAAAGGCGCAGCGGCTTATCGAGAAAACCGCTGCGCTTAAGTGTCTTGAGCTGACGAGTGAGAGGAATTTGTTTATGCGTAAGCCACGTCGAATCGCATGTGATACGGATCAATGAACAAATGATCCTGAACGTCTTTGACGCCCGGTGTGTGGCTAACAGCGCCCAGAATCGCTTTCTTTTCTTCCCATGAATTGACTGCGCCGGTCAGAATCACTTCGCCATCGGTGACGTTGACTCGTATGCGGTCGGCTTCACGGTCGGCGCGACGTTCCAGAACGTCTTCAATCAGGAATTTGACACGTTCGGGTTCGACCGACTGGCAAACCAGAATCTTGTTGGTCAAGCCGCGAACTCCGGGTAGATGGGAAACAGCGCGTTCGGCGTCGGTGCGTTCGCGGTAGTATTCGACGTTGCCTTCCAACGTCACCCAACCGTTCGACACAGTCGAGTGAATCTGTTCCGCCGGAACCAGCACGTTCCAATCCAGTGCGTGGCGAACCGCCTGAGCGATTTCTTCGTCGGTGCGCGACAGACTGCCAGGGATGTGAACTTCGATGTCGTTGGCCACGTCCAGCACTCCTTTGACGCGATGCGCCGCCTGCTGAGCCGCCAGCTTTTTCGCGTATGTATCCACCTTGCCGGTCAGCGTAATGATGCCGTTGTGAGCCGTCACGCCGACTTCGGTTTGTTTGATCCGCGAATCCCAGCCGAGTTGGAACATCACTTCGCTTTGCAGTTCCTGGTCTGATTTGTAAGTCATGATTTTCACCTCCTATCAAAAACAAAGGAGCAGGCATCGAAGCCCGAATCTGCGTTACACGGTTTTGATTTCCACGCCGACCGGTTGGCGAACCGGAACTTTCGGCAATGTGATTTCCAGCAATCCGTTTTTCAGATTGGCGGTCACTTTGGCCGGGTCAATTTCAGCGGGCAAACTGAACGACCGGCAAAAATGATTTGTGCGTCGTTCGCTGAACACGACCTTGTCGGATTTCTCTTCGGTGCTCTGTTCTGATTCGCCTTCGATAATCAGCATTTTCGGTTCGGCGCTGATTTTGATTTCTTCGGCTTTGAAGCCTGGGACTTCGGCTTGAAAAGTGAATTGCTGGTCGCCTTCTTTCAATGTCGTTGGCACGTAGCGCATCAATTCGGATTCGGCGCGAAACCAGTCATCAAGTTCACTGCCGAACCGACGGCCACGCTCTTCAAAGAACTCATACGCACGATGAGCGACGCTTCTGGTCATTTCTTCCATGCGGTTGATCAATTTTTCAGCTTCGACAAAGATCGGTTTCTCTGCCGGTTGAGTTTCCAATGCTTGTTGGGCTTTCATCTCAGTACCTCCATACTGCGTTCGAGATTGTTTTCCTTCCAGTGAATCTCCAGCCGAGAACGAAGTTGGCAACATGTGTGCCAACGGCTATCTTGTTGAAAGTTGGTGATATTGAGGAAAGGTTTGGGTGATTTTCACCGGTGAGCATTGTGTCGGCTGGGAAAATTCCGCTGGCAGACGAGAAGGTTGTTGGAGGGTTCTGGAATTAGGATTTGGGATTTAGATCAGTTTTCATTTTGGTGTGTGGGACAATTTTCCAAATTGTCCCACATTTACAGTTCAATAGCGCCTGATAATCCAGACACGCCAATGAAAAGCGATCTAGTAACTGATGTTACGCGATGGCAGATCAAGTAAAGCGATTGACAGTTTCTTCGTCCCGGTCGGTTGGGACTCATTTCATTGCCGGATCAACTGCGACAGCATCAATCCAAAGAATCAATCCGAAGCATAAATCCGATTCAATGTGAAACGAGGCGTGTACGCGACCTGAGTTTTGCTTGAAGTATGCTTTCAGAAAGACTCAGGTCGCTCACATTCCCCGTACTGCAAGGATTCAGCTTTCGGCAGAAACCAGCGAGAGCAGGTAAATCACAATTCCCGCCGCCAGCAGCACTCCGCCCAGCAGCAGGAAGAACAAAAAAGCTGTCGGATGCGACCAGTACAAACTGACCAGTTCCACCACCAACCCGGTTATCAACAACAAGCCAGCCAACCGTAGACGCTTTTCGATTTTCGATGGTTGCGAATTCATTTGCCAGCCTCCTTCCAGAATGTCGCTTCTTTCAGCGAAGGAATGTTGTGAACGATGTTGTGGCAGCCGCTGGATGTGCAGCCAAGCTTGTTGGCTTTCATCCGGGCCATCAGTTCGGCGTCCTTGCTGTGCGCTTCGGATTCTTCAAACCCGCGTCCGCCCAAATGACAATGCAGGCATTCGCGGTTGTTATAAGGCGTGTACAGTTTGATCGGTTCAGCCGGTTTGCCCAGATAATAAGCGTACACGTGTTTCAATCCGCGCAGTTTGGCCGTCGTATCGCCGAACATTGTGTAATCGGTGTGGCAGGTGAAACAGGCCTGGTCGCGCGGAACCAGATTGTTTTGAAAGTGAATTGCCGGAATGTAACTGCGGTCGTCCACGCGCAAACTTTTGCCGTAATCTTCCATCACGTGGCAGGACAGGCAGAAGTTGGTGGTTTTGGAATGCTGAATGTGTTCGTTGACGCCCATGCCTCCGGCCAGCACCGGAAAGACCAGCATGGCGACAAACGCCAGCATCTTGCCTCCGCGAGTGGCGGTGATGGACGGGCGAAACGTCAGCCAGGCAATCAACACCACGCTGAATAGAATGACAGCCACCGAAATTGTAGTTGTTCCCGTCATAAGTGAAGTCTCCACAAAAAAGTGAAGCCGCAGATAAACGCAGACAAGCGTTTATCTGCGGCTGAAATTTGCGTCTGAACGGTTATTTGCCCATCAGAGTTTTGCTGTAGGCAATAAGGATTTCGACTTTCTCTTTGCCCAGAGTTTTTTCGTAACCTTCCATCTTGCCTTTGCCCTTCATCGTGATTTCCACCATTTTGGCGTCGGACATCTTTTTGACTTCCGGGTCAGTTCTCCAATTGCGAACTTTTAGTTCTTTGCCTTTGGCGGTGTTGCCGGTTCCGTCGTTGGCGTGGCAGACGGAACACTTCTGTGCAAAGAGTGATTTGGCGCTTTGGAAATAAGCAGCCTCCGATGGTCTGGTCATCGTGACAACCGCAAAGGTAAGCGCCATTGCGGCGAACGCTGAAAAGACGGTTTTTCTAGCGAGCTTGTTCATTTTGGATAGTCTCCTTAAGGTTTCTACAGGCGATTTTGCCGTAGAGGTTATTGTTGAGGAAAAAGTTTTGCTCTCAGCGAGTCTTTTACTTTGGCGCTCATATCGTGGGCGTCGTCCGCTTTTTTGCGAACGCTTTCCAGATTGAAAGCGTGCCAACTGACTTTTGCTTCGGCCAAAACGGCTCTGGCAATTTTCTGTTCTTTCTGTTCGTCGTTGATGTCCAGTTTTTTGGCTCCGGCTTGATCTAACAGCCGATCTGCCCACAGCACCATCGTATTTGCGCGACGAATGGATTGCATGACTTCGTTGGCTTTTTCCGGGATTTCCGGTCGCAGAGGCATCAGTTTGTTCGGCGAATTGTGGCAGGTTGAACACATCGCAGCGGTTTCTTCAGGCGTGTACAAAACCTGCGATCCCATGTGAACGTGGCAGGTAGAACAACTCGGCCCGATTCCGGCGCCCTTCAGCTTTTGGTAATGCGTGCTTTCCGTAAACGAACTGACCACGCCCTGATGACACGTGCTGCAGGTTTCAGGCAGATTTTTCAGATGCAATTGGCTTTGCGGATTTTCAGGAGGAACGACTCCCTGATGCGCTCGTTTTTCGTCTTTGATTGCCGGGTCTCCGCCATGACATTTCTCGCAGCCAACAGCTTTTTCGTGATGAGTGGAAATTTGCCACTCGGCGTATCGGCTGGTCAGTTTGTATGGACTGGTTACTTTGGCGTGGCAACCCACGCAGTTGTTGTCTTTGAATTCGTTTTGCCCAACCCGAAACGAGGTCGCGTTGACTCCCCACTCGGAAATTCCCGCAGTCGCAAACAATGCGAAGAAGAAAACTATTGATAGCTTCTTGAACATGTTCTGCCCCTTTCTTGAGATATTGAGAGATTGCGAAAACTTGCAGTGATTTGAGTAATTTTGAGTTCCATTGAGGAAATACCCGCTTTTTTGTTCTGCAAATACCGACTTACGCCTTCATCGAAGCAATTGATAAGCCAGCATTGAATGGCCGCCGTGCAGGTTGACGGCGATTTGGCACGCCGATTGGTAATAAATCGGTATGCGCGAAAAAGTTATCGCCGAGTCTCACAATCTACTGACGGGCGCGGCGAAGAAGCAGGTTTTTCGTGTTGGGGGAACCGTGAACGCCGTTACCGCAGGAGTTTTCGATGTCGCGTAGTGACGCCCTGAAATGATGGAACCTGGTAGGACAGGTTCTGAACCTGTCCTACCCATTTCCTGAGGAGGAGAAGGTTAATGATGAAGAGCGCCATTCTTCAGTCTATTCACGAAAAGAAATTCCACCGCGAACTTGGACGATTTTCGGGGAAACAGCCGGGACCATTGGCGATTTGCATCGGCGGAATTCACGGCAACGAACCCGCCGGAGCGCTGGCACTGGAAACCGTCTTGAAAAAATTGCGCGAAACCGCTCCACCGTTCCGTGGCGAATTGATCGCGTTGGCCGGAAACGTCAGGGCATTGAACGCTGGAGTCCGGTATCAGCACCGAGACCTGAATCGTATGTGGTCGCCGAAGCAGGTAAGCGAAATAGAAGACTTGTTGCCGGCTCAAACCGCCACCGCCGAAGACGCCGAGCAGCGCGAATTGCTGGACATCATCGAAATGGCGCTGGAACATCACGCCGGTGAAGCCATCTTTCTTGATTTGCACACGACTTCTTCCGAAGGTTCGCCATTCGCCATCATCAGCGACACGCTGACGAATCGCCGTCTGGCGTTGGAACTCGGCGTGCCGATCATTCTCGGTCTGGAAGAAAACCTGGACGGCACGATTCTCAATTACATCAACGAACTCGGTCACGCCGCCATAGGGTTTGAAGCCGGACAACATCGCTCGCCAACGTCTCTGCTCAATCATGAAACCGCCGTCTGGATCACGCTGGCGGCGGCTGGTTGCATCAAACCGAATTACATCTCTGAATTTTTCGACCTGCGCCAGCAACTCAAACGCTCGGTCGGCGACGTGCCTCGCGTGATGGAATTACGTCATCGGCATGGAGTTCACGAAACGGATGAATTCGTCATGCAACCGGGCTTTTCAAATTTCACGCGCGTCACCAAAGGCCAATTGCTGGCCAGCGACCGGAAAGGCAGCGTCACTTCGCCGGAAGACGGATTGCTGTTTATGCCGCTGTATCAAAGCCAGGGCGAAGACGGGTTCTTTCTGGTGCGCGAAGTGAATCTGTTCTGGCTGAAAGTTTCCGCTCAGTTACGAAAATGGAACGTTGATCGTTTGCTGCCGCATTTACCCGGAGTTCATCGGCTGGCGGACAATCTCGATGCGTTGTTGATTAACCCGCAAATCGCTCATTGGTTCGTCGTGGAAATCTGTCACCTGCTGGGATTCCGCAAACATTCTCAACAAGATGATCTGCTGATCGTCAGCCGCCGCCGACAATCCGCTCACCCCTAACCGGAGGTTTCATCATTATGCTTCCCATACATCACTCCATCGGACTGGCTCAGGCCATTGAACGCCACGACAAACGTCCGAGTTGTGATTGCCGGTTCGATGATGTTGATGCCCGGCCTGCCCAAAGTGCCGCAAGCCGCCAAGCTCAATGTGGATGAGCGCGGCGAAATCGTCGGCATGAATTATTGATCGAACAGCGAAGCTTTGGAGCGAAGCTTTGGAATGCTGCGGTTTGGCGCAGCTTTGCTTGCTGCAATGACGCCTTGTTGGGGGTTGACGCGGCGGCAAGGCAAAAAAAGAAGGCGCAGGTTTGATGCCTGCGCCTTCTGTAAAGAGAAGAGTGGAGGTTAGAAGGTGAATCGCAAACTGCTGGTCAGGATGTTCGAGCGATAATCCTGCACGGCGAATTCTTTTTCGTTGTAACTGAAATGCCGGTAGCTCAAGTTGCCGGTCATGTTGTTGTTGAATCGGTACGCCAACCGGACTTCGGGATTGTGCCGTTTCAACGGATAAGCGTTGAGCAGGTCGCCTACAGCGAGTGAAACCGACGGCGCTCCGCGATCCATCATGTAGTAATAAGCCATCAGCAAATCCAGCCGCGAGGTCAATCCGAAGCGCGTGTTGACGTAAATCGAATTGATCCGGGCGTAATACAACGATTGGCCGAAAAACCGCTGGCCACTCAACGTGTACCGAATATTTCCGGTGGCGAACAGATCGTTGTAATCGTATCCGGCGTCCACCATCACGCGCTGTTTCGGTTCCCAGTTGAAGGCAATCGTGTAGCTGCGCGAATCGGATTCATTTAACACTTGCGGGGTGGGGTTTGTCCGGTCGGTCGAAGTGAACGTGCCGATGATGCCCAGCTTGTCCGTCGCCTGAATCTGGGCGCGAACACGAAACCGCGTGAAATCCAGCGGGCTGATTCTCACAAATGCGTTGTTGTTCTGACCGCTTTCCACATCGAACATAAAGCTCAACCGGTCGGTCGGGCGAACCCGGAATCCACCAATGAACGAGTTTGTGTTGATGGATTCTTCCTCGTTTTTGATCAGTGGATTGGACGCTGATGGGGCGCTGGTTGGGGTGCTGAAAATGCCAGCCAGAACCACGTCACGATGTTGCGTACGCCAGCCCAAATTGGAACTGAACTTCCTGCCGAAATTCAGGTTCATTTCCACTGTATTCTGATACGAAGTTTGATCGGTGATGTAGGCCGTCGCTGCATTACGAGTAACGGAAGTCACTTGCGGCCCGGTGGTCGGCTGAGTCACCGCAGTGGTTTGCAGCAACATGTCGCCGTTGATCTTGAACGAGTTGTAATTGAACGTATTGCTGAAAGACAGGTTTTTCGTGACATCCAAAGTCGCTCCAGCATCAAACCGGTTGCTGGGACGTTCGACAATGCCGCCCGGACTGAGCAATTGAATGATGTTGGAAACCAGCGTAACGCCGCTTCTGTTACGACCACTGCTGACTTCGTAATAATCTGCGCGCATTCGTTCATCGTCGCGCAATCCGCGCAGAACTACATGCAACCGGTCGGCAATCGAACCGCGGACACTGGCTCGAGTTACCAAGCTCCGCGCTCGTTGTGGCATATCGCGGTCGAGCAAGGTGATGCGTGCGCTGTCAGTGGGGTTAAACCCAAGGTCTTCACCTGGACGCGAGGTCATTCCAGGATCGTTGCGGAAATTGCGATACAACTGTTCCGCAGCAAAATCCCACTTGCGGTACGTGGCATCTATGCCCAAACGGTAATCGTTGGCTTCCCATCGCGTATTACCGAACATCTGGAAAATATCGCGCTCATAATAGTACGTTGGATTGCTCCGACCTTTGGCCATGCTGCGCGAGTACCCTGCGTTGATGCGAACCGCGCGTTGCGGGAACAGCCTCAGCGAATAATCCGAAACCTGTTGACGCAAATCGTGATTGCGATACCCCAACGCGAAGTTAGGCCCCGGCGAACGGTAGTAATTGAATCGCCGGACATTGCTGTCAAACCGATACCATTTCGTTTTGTCCAGGCGCAACGAAAACGTCTGGTTTTGATCGCCGCCTGCGTTATTGACATCGGCGTGCAAAAAATCGAACAGCAATCCTGTTCCGGGTTGCGCGCGCATGTCCAAGGAATAATCCAGCACGCGGAATCCGTCGCGGACGTTCACGTCGGACAGGTAACGATCCAGGCTACCATCCGTGTCTACGAAGCGGTGGCCAATTTCCAGCGTGGTGACGGTTGAATAAAGCCCCCAGGTGCGACCGGTTTCTGGTTTCGATGGTTTGTTTTCGCCGGGTTTGGTGGTGATGGCCTTGGCGCGATCCAGTTCGCTGTCTTGCGCTCTGGCTTGCTGGCTGGTTTCTGCTTTTTCGACGCTCTGCGCCTGCGCGATCACGCCCAGGCCAAACAGCAGCGCCAACATCGTCGCTCCCGCAAAGGTTCGGGAGAGCGATAAGACAATTGATCGAATGTTGCTTTTCATTTGATGCCTCCTGTTCCTTTAGCGGAAGAACCGCCGATCTGCGTTCGAGCCATGAATTTGAACATGGCAAACCGTGCAGTTTTGATAGCGCGGATTGTTGATGTCGTGGCTTGCTGAGGTTTGATTACCCACCGGTTCGCCGGGCAATCCAGGCGTACTCGAATGGCATTCGATGCACAGGAATCTGACCAGATTCCGAGTCAGCAGTTTCGGGTTGGTGGAACCGTGCGGCGTATGGCACGACTGGCAACCTTCGGTTTTGATCGGTGCGTGTTCAAACACGAACGGCCCTTGTTTGTCGGCGTGGCATTTCACACAAGCCGAATCGCCATTGACCGAATTGCGCAGCGATTTGCCCATGAAACCACCATGCTGATTGTGGCAATCGGAGCACTTCATCCCGCCTTCGGGCACTTTGTGATGGAACGGTTTGGAAAACGACGCTTTTTGTTCGGCGTGGCAGGTGTAACACAGATTTGGTTCGGTGTTTTTCAACAAAAACTCAGTTCGTTTCGGAGCGTGTGACGAATGGCAATCGTTGCACGAAATCCCGTGCCGAGCGTGTTCGCTGCGGCGGTAATTGAATCGTTCTTCGGCATTGCCCTGCGAACCTTCGTGACATTTCAGGCAAGTTGCAGTGGATTCCGCCGAAGACATTTTGCTGAACGATTTCAGGTTGGCGGCAGCGGCTTTAGCCGTGTCATTCATCAACGCCGTCGCTTCGTCTTCCTTGCCGACTTCATTCAGTTTCTGGATATTCAGGTAAAAATCCACGTGATTGCGCGCTCCACCATGGCAGGATTCGCAACCATGTTTATCAATCGGAGCATTAAGCACCTTGGTTTTGGCGTGAGCAGTCAGCGCATAGTGAGTGCTTTCTGCGCCATGACATTCCGAACAAGAATCGCTGCCAACATACTGACTGGCGTCTACGGGTTGAGCTTGCTTGGATTGGGGAACAGCATCCGCTTTTTCGACGGATGGTTTTTTGGAAGCTGTCAGCGCCGCTGCCACCTTGGTTGAGATAAACGGAGACGCAACAGCCATCGCAAAGCTTAAAACTAAAATGAGCTTCAGAGTTCGCATAAACTCCTCCTGAATTCGCTGCTTACAAGTTTTGAGCGAATAGTGTTTTTTGATTGTTGATTTGGAACTGGCAGCAAACTGATTGGGTAAAATTGCTCAGCTATGATTGCAAGATCGAATCGAATTGAGAGTTTTTACTTGTCTGCTCTTCAATTTGCTGCAAATAACTAAACTCGCCTGACTGAAAAGCAATCGCTGAGCCAAGTGGGGAAAATGGCTGGAAAAGATTATCGGCGTCGTGAAATCGCCCGGACGGGCTGGAACGCAAAGGCGCTGGCGTGGGCTGAAAACCGTTCTTGCAAACTGGAACAGACCACTTCGCACAGGTCGAACACCGTCGGATCGGAAATCGAGTAATACACGGAATTGCCCTCCTGTCGTCGAGCCACCAACCCGGCTTCCTGCATGATTTTCAAATGCTTGCTGACGTTCGGCTGGGTGGATTCGACGGATTCGGTAATCGTCGTCACGCTTTGTTCGCCATCTTGCAGCAATTGCAATATCCGCAACCGCATCGGATCGGAAAGCACCTTGAATCTGGCCGCCACAAGTTGCAGCGCCTCCAACGACATCGCCTGATGTTTTGCCTTGTTCATACTTTTTTTCCTAAATCGCCAAAATGTGCCTTGACTGTATAACTACATAGTTATATGGTTCAGTCGTTGTCAGTATACAAATTGTCGTTGAAGCTGGCAACGATGCTTTTTGCAAAACTTTGTCTTGTTTGTTGGCACTGGGTTTGCGTTTCTGATGTTGTCATTGCCAACAAATGAAAGGAATTTGTTATGCCCGAATGGGGATGGTTTGTAGTTTTTTTCGTTGGTTATCTGGTCTTGATGCGGTGGGTGCTGCCGCGTTTGGGCGTGCCAACCTGAATGAACAATTCGTGTGCGCCCGGTTCGCGGCGCAATGAACATCAAGAGCCAACGGCTCGAAAGGAGTTTTAGCGATGACAGTCGAAAGATTATTGCGATTGATAGCGGGAACGTTTGTGTTGGCCAGTGTGTTGCTGGGTGTTTATCACAGCCCGAACTGGTTTTACTTAACCGGGTTTGTCGCCCTGAATCTGGTGCAATCGGCGTTTACCAACTGGTGTCCGATGATGACGTTTTTGCGTTGGATGGGGGCGAAAGACGAATCCGCAGTTTCCGGCAGAGCGTGAGAAGAGATGAAAAGCTCCGTAATCAATAAACGATGTCGCTTCGGTTTTTTGGCTTGGGCGCTGGCGGTGATTGTTGCAGGTCAAAACACGTTTGTGTTTGCTCAGACTGGCGCATCCCAAAACGGCGAAGCCATGACTTTACCGCTGGCAGTCGAACTGGCGCTGAAAACCAATCCGCTGACGCGAGCGACTGCCGCTGGCCGCGAATTGGCCGACGCTCAAACCGCCGAAGCCCGCGCTGGCCGGTTGCCGCAGGTGCAACTCAGCGAAACATTTACCAACGGCAACAACCCGGTTTTTGCGTTCGGTTCGTTGTTGGAGCAAGGGCGATTTACGCAGCAAAACTTCAACTTGCCGCTGCTGAACAATCCCGACCCGCTGACCAATTTCCGATTTGGCGTGACGGTCAAAGCGCCGCTGTTCGATCAATGGCAAACGACCACGCGCATCAAACGCGCGCAACTTGGTCAGCAGCAAGCCGTCGCGCAAACCAATTTGATCGAACAACAAGTCAGGTTTGAAACACTGCGGGCGTTTTACGGATTGCTGCTGGCGCAGGCCAAAAAAGAAGTCAGCGACGAAGCCGTCAAGCTGGCCGAAGCCGACGTGAAGTTAAGCCGCGACCGTGTGGAAGCCGGAACCGCCGTTGTTTCCGATTTGCTGGCCGCCGAAGTGCAATTGGCCGAGGCGCTCCAGCAACAAATTCAAACTGATGGTGACATCGTCACGGCGCAAGCTGCGCTGAACACTGCGCTGGGCTTGCCTGTCAGCACTCCGCAACGAATCACAGGCCAGATGGTGGAAAAGAAATTCGATCTGGCTGAGCAGGAAGAATTGATTCGGTTGGCAATGGAAAACCGTCCCGACCTGAATCGTTCCGGCCTGGCCGCGCGTTCCGGCGAGGTTCAGGCGCAGGCCGCGCGCAACGAATACCTGCCGCGCGTGGATGTTTTCGCCAATTTCGGAGCCAGCCGCAATAACTTCGTCAACGGCAGCAGCGATTACACCGTTGGAGCCAGCGTCACGTTCAACCTGTTCGACGCCGGGCGCAATGCTCGCATCGCACAGGCACGCGCCGAAGCAAGTCTGGCCGTCAGCCAGCAACAACATCTGACCAACCAAATTCGTTTTGAAGTCGTGCGCGCCAATCAGCAATTTATCTCTGCGCGCGAACGGCTGAAAGTTGCCGAACGCATCATCGCCCAAGCCAGCGAAGCTTTACGCATCACGCAGGATCGTTACCAGGCCGGGTTGACGACCATCACCGAAGTGTTGCGCGCGGAAACTACGCTGACGCGAGCGCGGTTGTTGACGCTGTCGGCGCGTCACGATTTTTACGTCGGTTACGCCAGCGTAATGTTGGCCACAGGCCGATTGACGGATGTCCAAGCTTTCATTTCCTAAAACCATGAAAACCAAATTTGCCATCATTTTTGTTTTCGGCGCGATTGCGATGTTGCAGTTGGCGTGCGGAAAGAAGCCGCAGCCCGCAGCCGAAAAACCGCTGGTCGTCACAGGCGTGCAGGTTGAGAAAGTCGCCGCCGCGCCGGTTGACGATTTTTACGAAGCGACTGGAACCGTGCGCGCTAAAAATACGACGGTGTTGTCTTCAAGAATCATGGGCACGGTGATTTCGCTTCGCGTCCGAGAAGGCGACCGCGTCAATGCCGGGCAAGCCTTGATCGAAATTGACAACCGCGAAGCCGCCGCGCAGTTGCAAAAAGCTCAGGCCGGATTGCGTCAAGCTGAACAATCCGTTGCCGAAGCCGATCAAACTGACAACGCCGCCCAATCCGCCAAAGCCGCCGCTGAAGCCAACAAACGTTTGGCCGCAGCGACGCTGGCGCGCTATCAGACCTTGCTGGATAGAAAATCCGTCAGTCCGCAGGAATTCGATGAAGTCAAAGCCAGAGCCACCGTCGCCGAAGCCGAAGCCGACCGCGCGGCGAAAATGCTGGACATGCTGGCCGCAAAAAAGAGACAAGCTCAGGCGCAAATGGATCAGGCCAAAGCAGACATTGCCAGCGCGCAAATCTTTGCCGGATACGCGCGCGTCGTCACGCCAATCAGCGGCATTGTCACCGCCAAACAAATTGAAGTCGGAGCGACGGCCACGCCGGGCGCTCCGTTGCTGACGATTGAAGACGCTTCGCGGTATCGGTTGGAAGCCGCCATCGAAGAATCGCAAATCGGCAACATCAAATTGAAAGACCGCGCGCGCGTTCGCATTGACGCCATCGGTGGTGAAGAGTTGGAAGGCGCGGTTGCTGAAATCCTGCCCGCTGCCGATCCCGCGAGCCGCAGCTACACCGTCAAAATTGACGTGGTGACGCAATCGCAACTGCGCTCCGGTTTGTACGGCACGGCGCGATTTCTGCGCGAGCAGCGGCAGGCGATTGCCATCCCAGCCAAAGCCATTACGCAACGCGGCCAACTCACAGGAGTGTTTGTGGTGAATGAAGCGAACGTCGCGCGATTGCGTTTGGTCAAAACCGGCAAAAGCTTTGGCGACCGCGTGGAGGTTTTGTCCGGCTTAAACGAAGGCGAACGCATTGCGGTTGACGGCGTTGCCAAACTGAACGACGGAGTGAAAGTGCAATGAAGACCGAAATCGGATTGGCCGGAAAAGTCGCGCGCGCCTTCATCGCGTCGAAGCTGACGCCGTTGATTGTCGGAGCTTCGATCTTGCTCGGTTTGGCCGCCGTGGTCATGTTGCCGCGCGAAGAAGAACCGCAAATCGTAGTGCCGATGATTGACGTGTTTGTGGCAATGCCCGGCGCTTCGGCCAAAGAAGTGGAAGAGCGCGTCACCAAGCCGATGGAAAAATTGCTGTGGGAAGTTCCGGGCGTTGAATACGTTTATTCGACTTCGTCGCCGGGACAGGCAATGACCGTTGTCAGGTTTTTGGTCGGCCAAAACGAAGAAAACGCCATCGTCCGACTGAATCAAAAAATGATGGCGAACTTCGATCTGATTCCGCCCGGAGCTTCGCAGCCGCTGGTCAAACCGCGTTCAATTGACGACGTGCCGATTCTGGCGCTGACGCTTTCCAGCCAGGTTTACGACGCTTTCACGCTGCGCCGCATCGCCGCTCAAGTTCACGATCAAATCAAAGAAGTCAGCGACGTTTCAGAAGTCAAAATTATCGGCGGTCAACGTCGGCAGATTCGCGTGGTTTTGGATGAAGCGCGAATGGCTGGGTTTAACGTCGCTCCGGCGATGGTTGCGCCTGTGCTGGAACAATCGAACAAACAATTGCAATCGGGCAGTTTCGCCACGGGCAATCGGGAGTTTTTGGTTGAAACCGGCGGCTTTCTGCACACGGCGGAAGAAGTCGGAAACGTAGTCATCAGCGCGTTCAACAATCGCCCTGTGTATTTGCGCGATGTGGCCAGGATCGAAGACGGCGCGGAAGAGGCAAATGATTATGTGATGTTCGGTCTGGGAAGCGCGTTCGTAGTTCCGCCTTCAGGCGGCAGCGTTCTCAATCAAACCCAACCGCCTAAAGGCGGAACTACAAACGCTGTGACGATTTCCGTGGCCAAGCGTAAAGGCAAAAATGCGATTGAGATTGCCGACAAGGTGCTGGAAAAAGTCGAGCATCTGAAAGGTTCGTTGATTCCCAGCGATGTGACCGTCACCACAACTCGCAATTACGGCGAAACGGCCAGCGAAAAATCCAACGAACTGTTGCTGCACATGTTCATCGCCATCTTGTCCGTAGCCTTGCTGATTTGGCTGACGCTGGGTTTGCGCGAATCGGGCATCGTTGCGATAGCCATTCCGGTGACTTTGGCTCTGACTTTGGCGGTCTTTTACTTTTACGGTTACACGCTCAACCGAATCACGCTGTTTGCGCTGATTTTTTCCATCGGCATTTTGGTGGATGACGCCATTGTCGTGGTTGAAAACATGGCGCGGCATTACCGAATGCCTGAAAACAAAGGCCGCCCGTTGATAGACATTGCCGTCGAAGCTGTGGACGAAGTTGGCAACCCTACGATTCTGGCTACGTTTGCGGTCATTGCAGCGATTTTGCCGATGGCGTTTGTCGGTGGCTTGATGGGTCCGTATATGGAACCGATTCCGATTGGCGCTTCGGCGGCGATGATATTTTCGCTGCTGGTGGCGTTCATCGTTACGCCATGGGCGAGTTTGAGGTTGTTGAAACGCAAGACTGACGGCGGCGGCCACCACGACGAAGAAAGCGAAGGCCGCCTGACTCAAGCGTATCGCCGCGTGATGTCGAAACTGATTCGTGTGCCGCGCTGGCGATATGGATTCCTGTTCGGCGTTGTCTTGTTGTTGCTGGCTTCTGTGTCGTTGTTCGCCTTCAAGCTTGTCCGCGTCAAGATGCTGCCTTTCGACAACAAGAGCGAATTCCAGATCATCATTGACACGCCCGAAGGCACTCCGCTGGAACAAACCGCTGCCGTCACGCGAGAAATTGCCGACACGCTGCGCTCGGTTCCAGAAGTCGTCAATTACCAGTTGTACGTCGGCACTGCTTCGCCGTACAACTTCAATGGACTGGTGCGGCATTACTATTTGCGGCGAGGCGCGAACGTCGCAGACATTCAGGTCAATCTGGTTGGCAAATCCGAACGCGACGCGCAAAGCCACGACATCGCCAAACGCATCCGCCCGGCCATTCAACAGATTGCCGCCAAACACAATGCGCGTGTCAAAGTTTCTGAAGTCCCTCCTGGCCCACCGGTTCTGCAAACTTTAGTAGCTGAAATTTACGGCCCGAATTATCAGCGGCAGATGGAAATCGCTAAAAACATCCGCGACATCTTCGATAAAACTCCGGGCGTAGTGGATGTGGATTGGTACGTCGAAGACGACCAGCCGAAGTTTCAATTCGTCGTGGATAAAGAAAAAGCCGCGCTGAACGGCGTGTCGGCTGAACAGGTCGCCGCGACTTTGCGAATCGCGGTTGAAGGCATGCCGGTTGGCTTGGCACATCAGCCTGCGGAAAAAGAAGACTTGCCGATAGTCTTGCGCTTGTCGCGCGCCGAACGTTCCAGCGTGGAAGATTTGAAGCAAATCAAGGTGATGGGGGCGGGCGGCAACCTGGTTTCGCTTGGCGAACTGGTCAAAGTCGTTGAGCAAACGAATGACAAAAGCATTTACCACAAAAACCTGATGCCCGTGACTTACGTGACCGGCGACGTGGCGGGCAGCGTAGAAAGTCCCGTTTACGCCATCCTGCAATTGAACGACGCGATTGAAAAAATGAAGCTGCCGGAAGGTTACGCGCTGGAACGATTCGTCGCTCAGCAGCCTTTCACGACTGACAAATTCGCCATGAAGTGGGACGGCGAATGGCACATCACTTACGAAGTGTTCCGCGACCTGGGGCTGGCGTTTGCTGCCGTGATGGTGCTGATTTATGTGCTGGTGGTCGGCTGGTTTCAATCGTTCAAAACGCCGTTTGCGATTATGGCTGCGATTCCGTTTTCGCTGGTTGGCATTTTGCCAGCGCACGGTTTGATGAATGCGTTTTTCACTGCGACTTCGATGATAGGCTTTATTGCCGGAGCGGGAATCGTAGTTCGCAATTCCATCATCCTGGTGGATTTTGTAGAACTGCGATTGAAGCAGGGAATGCCTTTGGCTGACGCGGTGATTGACGCCGGAGCCGTGCGCTTTCGTCCGATGATGCTGACGGCGGCAGCGGTCGTAGTCGGCGCGACAGTGATTTTGTTCGATCCGATTTTTCAAGGCTTGGCCATTTCGTTGATGGCGGGCGAAGTTGCTTCGCTGTTGTTGTCGCGCATGACCGTGCCGATTCTTTATTACTTGAGCGAGCGAAAGAAGCACACAGCTTCAGAAGCTGCGATTGAAAATTTGCCGGTTGAAGGGATTGAAGAATCTTCAGCGACCGGCGTAACTGAAAGCGCGCCGGACACGGCGGCTTAACCAAAAGGAGGCAGGTATGTCACGAAAAACTTTGTTCTTATCTTTTGCATTGATGGTTTCGTTGTTTGCTACGACTGCACTGGCTCAGGGGCAAGGGCGCGGAATGGGCGGCAATCAGCCGCAGGACATGAGAACCATTCACGCTTTGTTTGACGATCACAAGAAAATCACGCGAACGATCAAAAACATCAGCAACGGAGTCGAAACCCTCACCGAATCCGACGATCCGAAAGTCAAAGCTTTGATCGTCGAACACGCTTGGGCTATGAAAGCCCGACTGGAAAAGAAACAACCGATTCGCCAATGGGATCCGCTGTTTGCCGAACTGTTCAAACATTCCGCCAAAATCAAAATGGAACTGACCAACACGGCCAAAGGCGTCAAGGTGGTAGAAACTTCCGAGGATGCTTATGTGGTTCAATTGATTCAGTCTCACGCGGCTGGAGTTTCGGAATTTACCAAAGTCGGCGCTTCGATCATGCATAAGGAACATCCGCTACCCGGCGCTCCGAAAAAAGAAGAGGCTGCGTTCGTCGGCAAAGGCGATGGCGTTGAAACCTGTCCGGTGACAGGTGCGCCGGTCAACAAAGAAATCAAATTCGGCTTCTTTGGCCGCACGGTTTATTTCTGCTGCGAAAGCTGTCTGGAAGCGGCGAAGAAAAACCCGGAAAAATTCATCAAGCCTTAAAACTCCAATCACAAAACACCAAAAGCGCGAGAAGACGATTACGTCCTTTCGCGCTTTTGGCGTTTTCGGCAATCGGTTCAGCAAATGCGTGGCAACTGTTCGCCGCTGAACATATCCACAATCCGCATGGCGCCGATACGACTTTTCAACATTACCAAAGGGCGAGCTATATCCGTCACGGTTCCAATCAAAGCAGCGCCGGTATCCGTCGAATGAGCGTTCATTACTGCCAGTGCTTGTTCGGCTTGTGCGGGAGGCAGGAAGGCGATGAAGCGGCCTTCGTTGGCCAGATACATCGGGTCGAGTCCTAAAATTTCGCAAGCGCCGCGCACGTCTTCGCGCACAGGGATTCGAGTTTCTTCGATCTGAATTTGCCGGTTGGCCGATTCGGCAATTTCGACCAGGGCGCTGGTCAATCCGCCGCGCGTCAGGTCGCGCAGGCAGTGAATCGCGATCCCGGAATCAAGCATCGCTTGAACGATTCCGCTGAGCTGAGCGCAATCGCTTTCAATCCGGCTTTCAAATTCCAGGCCTTCGCGTTCGGCCATAATGGCGACGCCGTGTCGTCCCAGATCGCCGCTTAGCAAAATGGCGTCGCCGGGTTGGACACTATTCGGATTGATGGCCAGCGAATGTTCGATGATGCCTAAGCCGGCGGTGTTGATGAAAATGCCGTCGCCTTTGCCCTTGTCCACAACTTTGGTGTCGCCGGTGACCAGTTGCACGCCTGCCGCGTCCGCCGCCTGCCGCATGGATTGCACCACGCGCCAGAGCGTTTCCATCGGCAAACCTTCCTCCAAAATGAACCCGGCGCTCAGGTAAAGCGGACGCGCGCCGCACATTGCCAGATCGTTGACCGTGCCATTGATGGCCAGCGAACCAATGTCGCCGCCGGGGAAGAACAGCGGACGCACGACGTACGAATCCGTGGTGAAAGCCAGCCGCGCATCGCCCACCGCAAAGCTGGCTCCGTCGTGTCGCACGCCAAGCAATGAATTGGAAAACGCGGGGACGAAAACGGTTTCAATCAGTTGATGCATTAACTTGCCGCCGCCGCCGTGCGCCAACAACACGTGCGGATATTGTTGAATCGGCAGCGGACAACTAAGGTTGAAATCTTGAAAATCAGCCATCGTTTCTTTCCTTTACGCCGCCTGAGCCTTAATGCGGCGATACCTGTAATACGCCGCGCAAGCTCCTTCGTTGGAAACCATCGGCGCGCCTAACGGCATTTCCGGAGTGCAGCGCGCGCCGAAGGCCGGACATTCATGCGGTTTTTTGATGCCCTGCATAATCAATCCGCTGATACATTCAGCGGATTCTTCGGCGGTGTAATCGGTGAGTTCAAAGCGCAATTCGGCGTCGAATTCGCGGTAGGCATCATTCAAGCCAAAACCGCTTTGAGGAATTTCGCCTACGCCGCGCCATTTTCGCGGAACGACGGTGAAGACTTTGCCGACCAATTCCTGCGCCGGCAGGTTTCCGTCGCGCCGAACGGAACGCGCGTACTGGTTTTCGACTTCGGCGCGACCGTTTTCCAGTTGCTTCACGGACATCAGCACGCCTTGCAGAATGTCCAGCGGTTCGAATCCCGTCACGACAATTGGCACGCGGTATTTCGCGGCAATCGGTTCGTATTCGGTGTACCCCATGACTGTGCAAACGTGTCCGGCGGCCAGAAAGCCTTGCACGCGACAATCCGGTGACGACAGCAATGCCTCCATCGCGGGCGGAACCAATACGTGCGAAACCAGCATCGAAAAATTGGCGATGCCTTGTTGCGCGGCCTGGTAAACGGCCATGGCGTTGGCGGGCGCAGTCGTTTCAAAACCTACGGCGAAAAAGACAACTTGCTTGTTTGGGTTTTCGCGGGCGATTTTCAGGCAATCGAGCGGCGAATACACGATGCGAACATCGCCGCCTTCGGCTTTGACGACGAACAAATCCTTTTCCGATCCGGGCACGCGCAGCATGTCGCCGAACGAACAGAAGATGACATTCGGACGAGCAGCAATGGCAATCGCCTTGTCAATTAATTCAATCGGCGTTACGCACACCGGACAACCCGGCCCATGCACCAGGGTGATTTGTGGCGGCAGCAATTCGTCAATGCCGAATTTGACGATGGCGTGAGTCTGGCCGCCGCAAATTTCCATCAGAGTCCACTTGCGCGTGGTGATTTCGGCGATTGCCGCCGCCAACGCATGCGCTCCTTCGGCGTCACGATATTCATCCACGAATTTCATACGGTCTCCGCTTCGGTCAGTTCGGCCAGTTCGCCCATCGAATGCAGGTAATCGAACACCTGTCGCGCCTGTTCTTCGTCCACGACGCTCAAGGCAAAACCGACATGCACAACGACGTAATCGCCCACATTGGCTTCGGGCACGTAACTCAAATTGATTTGTTTGACGATGCCGCCGAAATTGACTTTGCCGTTGCGCAAAACGTCATCGCCTTCGATATTCAGAATCTTTCCGGGAACCGCCAGACACATTGATTCACCTCACTGTTGCAGGCGCAGTTGCCATTGGGCAGCCGCGATTTGTCCAACGGCGATGCCGCCGTCGTTGGTTGGAATGCGTTGATGCCAATATGGGCGAAAGCCCGCCGACCGTAATTGCTCGATTGCGCGTTCCAGCAAGTATTTGTTCTGGAAACAACCGCCTGTCAGCGCGACGCGCTCCAGATTCAATCGCGTGGCGACGGCGACGATAAGGTCGGCCAGCGTGTTATGAAACTTCGCCGAAATCAGGCCGACGGGCGAACCGGTTTGCACATCGTCCAGCAGCGTGCGTATGAGCGGTTCCCAGTCAAAAAGTATGTTGTGGGTTGTATGTTGTGGGTTGGGTTCTTCCAGCCGGAATGGGTAAGTTTCGGTGGTGTTGATTCCGGTTGTCGCAAATTCCAGTTCCATCGCGGCCTGTCCTTCGCATCGGGTTTCCTGTCGCAGGTTGACCAGCGACGCGATGGCGTCAAACAGCCGTCCGGCGCTGGACGTGCGCGGCGTGTTGATTTTTCGATGGAGCATCGCGCGCAACACATCGCGTTCGGCGGGCGTGAACGCCGGCAGCGTCGCCAGATCGCTACGCGAAAACACGGCATCGCCAAAAATTTCATACAGCAAACCCAGCGCAATGCGTTTTGGTTGTTTGACCGCTGTTTCGCCGCCGGGCAGCGCGAAGGTGCGAAAATGCGCCGCGCGATGAAATCCGCCGTTGTCTACGCTCAGAAACTCACCGCCCCAGATCGTCCCGTCCAAACCGAAACCTGTTCCATCCCAAGCCACGCCGAGCACGGGCAACTCGATTTCGTTTTCCGCCACGCAAGCCATGACGTGCGCCAGATGGTGCTGCACTTGATGCACAGGCAGGCCGATCGAACGGGCAAATTTCGTGGAAAGGTAATCAGGATGCACATCGCAAACGACGGCTTCGGGTTGAGTTTCATAAAGCCGCTCGAAACTGCCAATGACGTTTTGGAATGCTTCGTAAGCCTGAGCGGTTTCAAGATCGCCGATGTGTTGGCTGGTGAACACGTCCTGTCCAATGGCCAGAGCAATAGTGTTTTTCAAATGCGCTCCGGTGGCCAGGCTTGGCCGCGTTCGTTCTGCCAAATGAATTGCTAAATGAATTGGCAGCGGCGCATATCCGCGCGCACGGCGCAAAACCATTTCGCGCCCAGACATGACACGCACAATCGAATCGTCCACGTGCCGCGCAATCGGACGGTTATGAACCAGAAACAAATCGGCAATGCCGCACAATCGCGCCAGAGCTTCGTGTTCGTCTGTGCAGATCGGTTCGTCCGAAAGATTTCCGCTGGTGGCGATGACCGGAAAACCGAGTTCCGACAGCAGCAGTTGATGCAACGGTGTGTACGGCAACATCGCGCCAAGATACGGATTGCCCGGAGCGATGGATTCAGAATGAGCCGTCTTCCTGCTCAACAGCACGATTGGAGATTCCGGCGACAGCAACAGACGCTGTTCCAATTCCGACACCTCGCAATCCTGTTTGAGCATGGCCAACGTCGGATACATGACGGCGAATGGTTTTTCTTCGCGGTGTTTGCGCTGGCGCAGCAATTGAATGGCTGTGTCGTTTCGGGCATTTGCCATCAGGTGAAATCCGCCCAGACCTTTGACGGCGACAATTGCGCCGGATCGCAACGCTTCGGCGGCGGCCAACAACGCCCGATCTCCGATCGAAAGCGTCGCGCCGGTTGAATCCCACAATTCCAGATTGGGGCCGCACGCCGGGCAAGCGTTGGGTTGCGCGTGGAAACGGCGATTTAACGGATCGTGATATTCCGCCGTGCATTCGGCGCACATCATAAAACCGCTCATTGTCGTGTTGGCGCGGTCATACGGCAGCGCCCGGATGATGCTGAATCGCGGGCCGCAGTTCGTGCAATTCGTGAACGGGTAACGATGACGGCGATTGGCAGGGTCGAAAACTTCCTGACGGCATTCCGGGCAGGTGGCGATGTCGGGCAGCACGAAGGCTGTTTTTTCGCCGCCCTGTTCGCTTTTGCGGATTTCAAAGTTGTCGAAACCCAGCGGGTCAAGGTAGCTGGCTTCCAGGCTTTGAATAAATGCACGCGGCGGTTTTTCCGATTCCAGGCGAAGCCGGAACTGCTGCAACTTGTCCGGCGAAGCTTCGATTTCAATGGTCACGCCGTGCGCGGAATTATTCACCCATCCCGTTAGATTCAATTCCTTTGCCAGTCGGAAAACGAATGGGCGAAAGCCAACGCCTTGCACGGCTCCGCGAATCGCCAGACGCAGGCGAAGCCGGGAATTTGCGCTGGGTTGCCGCACTGGCTTGGGCATGGCGGTTTTAATTGACGTGTTGGTGGACGTGTTGATGAACGTGATGATGTGAATGCGTATGCAAAGGCGTGCGTGGAAACCGATGGGCTTCGCGCTGCCGCGTTTTGATCTGAGCTTTCAGCCAGACGATCCATTCGTCAATGCCTTCGCCGGTGCGGCAGGAAAGCGGGAAGATCGTCGTCGCCGGGCTGACTTCGCGCACGTTGCGTTGCAGTTCGTCCAGGCTGACACCGGCGTACGGAATCAAATCCACTTTGTTCAGCAACACCGCCGTGGATTCGTGAAACATCATCGGATACTTCTTGGGTTTTTCGGCGCCTTCGACTGTGCTGTAAACCATCACGCGCATGTCTTCACCCAGGTCGAATTCGACGGGGCAAACCAGATTGCCGACATTTTCGATGAACAGCACATCCAGGTCGTTCACAGGAAAACTGTGCAACGCATTGTGAACCATTCGCGCATCCAGGTGGCAAATCGTGCCGGTGGTAATCTGGTGCGCCGGCACTCCCAACGCCGAGATGCGGTCGGCGTCAATCGTGGTCATCAAATCGCCTTCGATCACGCCCAACCGGTAATCGGTTTTCAACCGCTGGATGGTTTGTTCCAGCACGGAAGTTTTGCCTGCGCCCGGCGCCGACATGAAGTTGACGACGAACAAGCCTTGTTCGCGGAAATACTGGCGATTGTGCGTTGCCAAATCGTCATTGAATTCCAGAATGTTGGTTTCGACTTTCACCTGACACATACAGCCTCCGTTCAAAATTCCGTCTTTCCGCGAAGTCACACGAAGCGCCACAAAGAGCGATGAGTGCAGGGTTCACTTCGTGTTTTCTTCCTGTGATTTCGTGGTAGAAAGACCGTTTATTCCAGATCAACGTATTCCAACTGCATTTCGCGCCCGGCGATGATTTGCAGCGGGTCGCCGCAGGTTGGACAGAAAAAGTTGTAATCGCGCGGCGAACATTCACATTCGCCGCATTGAGCGCAAACGACGCGCAGTTTGACGGTTTCCACCTCCAGTTCGGCCTGGTCGGCCAACGTGCCGCGTTTCACCACCTCGAAGGAAAATTCCAACGCCTCGCGCACGACACCGCGAAATTCGCCCAGCCGAAGCTTGATACGATTGATGCGTCCGCCGCCGTTTTGCAGCGATGTGCGAATGGCCAGTTCCAAGACGCCTTGAGCGATTGCGGCTTCGTGCATAAATCAAACTCCTGTTCGACGAACATTCCGGCTCGGAATAAAACCGGGTTCTAAATTCCGGTCCAAGTCAAAAACCGGAATCAATTGTTATTAGTGGAGAACTTGTCGAAGCTTGGTAAAACGAATGGACATGAACTGCGGAGCTTTATTCGCAAGTGTTATTCCAAAGTGTTGTCAGCCGGAAAAGGTTCAAAAACACTCTGAAACACTCTGATGAGTGCTGACCCGGAAAGATTACGCAGAATTGCGAGGGGAATTCCTCAGCGTTGTGGAAGATTGCCCAAACAGAAAGCGGAAAACAGGCACAGCGATGATTGTACATTGGCTTGACAGGCAATCTGAGGTAGCTTGTTTTGTAGCGGTCAAAAGATGCTGGTCTTGTATGTCTGAACTTTAGGGGGCTGAAATGTATTTCAAACAATTTTATCTCGGTTGTCTGGCGCACGCTTCTTATCTGATTGGTTCGGCAGGCGACGCCGTAGTCGTAGACCCTCAGCGGGACGTCAAGCAGTATTTAGACGAAGCCGCCGCGCAAGGACTCAAAATCAAATACGTGATCGAAACGCATTTGCACGCCGATTTCGTCAGCGGACACCGAGAATTGGCGAAGCGCGCTGGTGCTGAAATTGTCTTTGGTTGGAAAGCAGGCGCGCAATTTCCGCATTGCGCGGTCAAAGACGGCGACGAGTTGCAGGTCGGCGGGTTATGTCTGCGCGTGATGGAAACTCCTGGCCACACGCCTGAAAGCATCTGCGTGCTGGTCATCGAAAACGGCGTGTCGGCCAAAGTGCTGACCGGAGATACGCTGTTCATTGGCGATGTCGGGCGACCTGATCTGGTCGGTTCAAAAGGGCACACGCCGGAGCAGATGGCCGCGATGATGTATGACAGCTTGCACGAAAAACTAATGACGTTGGACGACTCTGTGGAAGTGTATCCGGCGCATGGCGCGGGCAGTTTGTGCGGCAAGAATATGTCCAAGGAAACGTCATCCACCATAGGCCAGCAGCGCCGATTCAATTACGCCTTGCAGCCAATGACAAAAGAAGCCTTTGTCAAAATGATGACGGCGGATTTGCCTGAAGCTCCTGCCTATTTCCCTAAAGATGCGGAAATCAATCGCAGCGGCGCAGCTACATTGGCTGATACGGCGACTCTCACAGCCTTGTCTCCGGCAAAAGTTCGCGCGTTGGCCGATGCTGGCGCGGTTGTGTTGGACGTGCGCGATGCTGAGGCGTTTGGCGCAGGGCATGTGCCTGGCTCGCTAAACATTGGATTGGGCGGCCAATTCGCTTCTTGGGCGGGAATGCTGGTTCCGATTGGCTCGCCGATTGTGATCGTGGCGGATGATTCGGCACAGATCGAAGAAGCCGCTTTGCGGCTGGCGCGTGTCGGCCACGAAGCCGTCAGAGGATTTTTGAATGGTGGCGTGCTGGCTTGGCACGAAGCCGGATTTGAAACTAACACAGTGACTCAGATGACGGTCGCTGAACTGAAAGATTGGATGGATGAAAAGCGCCAGTTTCAGTTGATTGATGTGCGGCGTCCCGCCGAATACGCCGCAGGCCACGCACCCGGAACCATCAACGCACCGCTTTCGCATCTGGATTCGCATCGGGGTTCGTTTGATCCATCGCGTCCGACAGTGGTGATTTGCGCCGGCGGATATCGTTCCAGCGCCGGAACCAGCATTCTGGAACGAAAAGGATTCAACCAGATTTACAATGTGATTGGCGGGACTGGAGCCTGGGTCAGCGCGGGATTCGCAACAGAGTAGAGCAAACAGCTTGCATTACCGAACAAACTCAATGCGGGCTTTGCAGCGAAACAGAGTGGAGCAAGTTGGCAGCTTGCTCCACTCACTGATTTAGAGCGTCTTCAAGAATTCGATCACCTGCCGCTTTTCTTTCTCGTTCAATTTGAAGCCGAACGGGTGGCCTTGATTGCCCAAACCGGTAATCGTCGTGTCCACCACACGGCGGCGCGCTTCGCCCGGAGCATCTTTCGGCGCAGCGGCATTCAGCGCTTCTACCTTCAATCCAATATCTTTCGCGTCGTACTCTTTAGCGCCGCCAATTCGGCGGAAGTATTTCGGACGAGCTTCAGCCGTCAGCACGCCATACAGCGTTGGAACCGATCCGTTGTGAAAATACGGAGCCGAAGCCCACACGCCATCCAGCGGCGGCGCGACGTAACCGGTCGGGTATTCGTAACCTTGTTCGCCGCTGCGGCCAAACCAGGATTTTTTGTAATAGTCGCGGAACTCTTTGGTCAGCTTTGTCAGTCGGGCTGAATCCGTGCCGACGACTTCCAGCGGGACAATCTTGTTTGGGTACTTGCCGTCCGCGCCGTAACTCCCGTGACAGCCCGAACAGGTTTTGGTGAAAACCTGTTTGCCGTCCGCCGCCAGCTTCTGGTCAATCGGCAAAGGGTATTTCGGCGCTTCGATGGATTTCAGGTAAGCCAGAATGTCTTTGAAATCCGGTTCCCAAGAACGAATCTTCGCGCCATCGGATTCGCCCATCGTGAATTGCATGATTGCGCGGCTGAAATCGCCTTTGACTCCGCCGTCGGCATAAATCGCCGTTTTCTTTTTCAGATACCACCACGCCGGAGGATCAAGGTCGTAATCGGAGTAATCTCCCATCGGCGCGGGGTCTTTGCGCGGCGAAAGGTCTTCGTTGCGACGGCGCAGCAATTCCAAACTGAAAATAAAAGCGTTCGTTCGTCCGCGCGATTGGCCGAAAGTCAGCGTGAACGGAGCTTTCATGCCAGTGGCTTTGGTGATGTCTTCAAACATCGTCTGCATGTCCAATTCGGTGTTGGGCATGCCGATCTTGCTCTCGCCGCTGATGGGCACGCGGCCTCCGTGACAGAGCATACAGGTCTGCGACCATTGGCCATTGTCGTTGACTACGAATTGCAGCGGCCCGCCTTTGTTGTCCCAAGTCGCCGGGCTGAATCCGTACCGTTCAAACGCGACTTTCAAAACCGAATCAGGATCGCCCGCGACAATTTTCGCTTTCCATTCCGGCTCCCAAGCCTTCGCAGCGAATTCGATCAGCTTTCGGTTCAAACGCGGCGAGTCGTAAGAGTTGTGCGTTAGATTGAACAAGCCACGTTCTTCAGCAGTCTTTTCGGCTGCGGTTTGGCGCAGCGGCAAAGTGAGCAACGCGATGGTGAAGACAGCAAAAGCAGCCAGAAAAATTCTTTGCAGGATGCGTGGTTGATTCATAAGTCCCCTTTTCATCAATCCAAGATTAGTCGTTGTTTGGCAATATGGAGCGTTCAGCTTCGGTCAGGATATTGGTTGCTGCTTCGCGCGTGACTGAAGGGAAGCATTCAAAAAACTCTTCCAGCGAGTAGCCCCATCGAATGTAGTCGAAGAGTGTTTTGATCGGAACACGTGTACCGTAAAAGACAGGTGTGCCGCCAAGTATTTCCGGGTTTACGGTAATTGGCGATTCAGACGATTTCAAAGTTTCCATGACCGTCTCCTTGTTGAGCGCGGCAAGCTTAGCGGCAGCCTGCCTTTCTTCGCAAGACAACAGGGCTTGAGTTAAAGTGCGCGCCGTGTGCGGAATTGCTGGCATTTATAACTACCAAACCAATCAGCCGATCAATGAAATCATCTTGCGGCGAATGACCGGCGCGTTGGTTCATCGTGGGCCGGACGACGAAGGTTTTCACGTTGCCGGACGCATTGGGCTTGGGCATCGTCGCCTTTCGATTGTTGATGTCGCCACGGGCCATCAGCCGATTTTCAACGAAGACGGTTCAATCGCCGTCATCCTGAACGGCGAAATTTACAACTACTGCGAACTCGCCAAACTGGTTGAAGCGCGCGGCCACACTTTGCGAACTCAGTCCGACACCGAAACGATCGTTCACCTTTACGAAGAATTTGGCGAATCCTGCGTTGAGCATTTGCGCGGAATGTTCGCCTTTGCGTTGTGGGATGCGCGGCGGCAAAAGCTGTTGCTGGCGCGTGACCGCGTAGGCAAAAAAACGTTGTACTTTGCAGACATTGGCGGCGCGTTGATTTTCGGTTCGGAGTTGAAAGCTTTGCTCGAACATCCACAGATGCCGCGACAGGTGAATCCGCAAGCTGTGGCCGATTACTTTTCGTATCAATTCATTCCGGCTCCGAAAACAATTTACAGTCACGCGCGCAAGCTGCGCGCAGGGCATTGTTTGATCGTCACGCCGAACGGAGCGAGCGAACGGCAATACTGGGATATTGATTTCAGCCGCGTCGAACAGCGCAGCGAAGCCGAGTGGAGCGAAATGTTGTTGGATGAATTTCGCTCGGCGGTTGAGAGCCGATTGATTGGCGAAGTTCCGCTCGGCGCGTTTTTGTCTTCGGGTGTGGATTCGTCGGCGGTTGCGGCGATGATGAGCCGCATCAATTCTCGCCCGGTCATCACGGCTACGGTTGGTTTCAGCGAAGAAAAATTCAGCGAAGCCGCTGACGCCAGGCGTTTTGCTGAAACGCTGAGCGCCGATCATCACGAACGCATCGTCGCGCCCGAAGCTGTGAATGTGATTGAAAAACTGGCCTGGCATTTTGACGAACCATTTGCCGACGCTTCGGCGATTCCGACTTTTTACGTTTCTCAAGCCGCGCGCGAATTCGTGACTGTGGCTTTGTCTGGCGATGGCGGAGACGAAAGCTTCGTCGGTTATCGCCGCTACGTTTTTGATGCGATGGAAAACCGCGTGCGGTCTGCGTTTCCGGTCAGGCCGTTGTTTGGCGCTTTGGCGGCGGTTTATCCAAAAGCCGATTGGTTGCCGCAACCGCTCAGAGCAAAAGCCACGCTGCGGAATTTGTCGCTTGAACCGGCGCGGGCTTATTTCAGTTCGGTGTATGGCGCAGCGGCTAGCGTGCGTGACGCTTTGCTCGGCGGCGATGTTCGCGCGCAGCTTGGCGAGTACGATCCGTTCGAGGTTTTTGCCGAACATTACAACAGACCGCTGACTGACGACCCGATTGTTCGCGCGCAATATGCCGACATCAAGCTTTACCTGGCGGATGACATTCTGACCAAAGTTGATCGCGCCAGCATGGCTGTTTCGCTGGAAGTGCGTTGCCCGCTGCTGGATCATCGGTTGATGGAGTTGGCTGCGCGAATGCCTTCGTCGTTAAAGCTGCGGGGCAGGGAAGGGAAGTATATTTTCAAACGCGCGATGAGCGGTTTGTTGCCGCCGGAAGTTTTGAATCGGCGCAAGCAAGGCTTTGTCGTTCCGTTGGCCGAATGGTTGCGCGGCGAGTTGCGCGAACTTGCCGAAAGTTTGTTGTTCGATTCGACGGCCAACGACGGCTGGCTGGATTCGGCGACGATCAAAAAATTGTGGCAACGGCATCAATCAAGGCTGCGAGATTATTCGCGTCCGCTGTGGGCTGTGTTGATGTTCCGAATGTGGCAGCGGAAATTTGAGCGATGAACATTTTGACGTTCACAACTTTGTGGCCGAACGCGGAGCAGCCGAACTTCGGTGTGTTCGTCAAACATCGTGTGGCGGCGATGGCTCGGCTGGCAGGTGTGAATGTGCGAGTCGTCGCGCCTGTGCCGTATTTTCCATCTTCAACCAAATCATTTCACCGCAGAGGCGCAGAGAACGCTGAGGGAGCGCAGAGAGAAAAGTCGAAGCTCTGCGCCACCTCTGCGAACCTTTGCGCCTCTGCGGTTGAAAAAACTTTCAAGCTGTTGACCTCCGACTCAATCAGAAATCGCTGGCAACAGTTTGCACGCATTCCTGAACATGAAGTGATTGACGGTTTACCGACACAGCATCCGCGTTATCTGGTGACTCCGAAAATCGGCATGAGTTTTTACGGCAACTGGATGGCGCGCGGAGCTTTTGAAACTGTTGAGCGGTTGCACCGCAAACAACCATTTGACCTGATTGACGCGCATTATGTTTACCCCGACGGTTACGCGGCGACGCTGATTGGCAAACGGCTGAACATTCCGGTGTTCATCACTGCGCGCGGAAGCGACATCAACCTGTTTTCCCGAATGCCGCTGATTCGTCAGAAGATCGTCAAAGCCTTGAATCGAGCCGCCGGAATCATCGCCGTCAGCGAAGCTCTGAAAACGCGAATTGTCGAATTGGGAATCGCCGCCGAAAAGATCGCTGTAATCCGTAACGGTGTTGATCAAGAAGTGTTCTTTCCACGCGACCGAAGCGAGGCGCGGCGGCGGCTGAAGCTTGAAGCCGAAGACAAAATTCTGCTTTCCGTCGGCGCACTTGTTCCGGTGAAAGGCTTTGACCGGCTGATTGACGCGATGGCTTTGTTGAAGCGGGAAGAGCAGGGAAGCCTGTTGAAATTGTTTGTCATTGGCGAAGGTTCAGAACGTCGTGCGCTGGAATCCAGAATCTCAAATTTGAAATTGGAAGCTCGCGTTCGCTTGCTCGGAGCAAAGCCTCAAGCCGAATTGGCCGATTGGTATTCGGCAGCGGATTTGTTCTGCCTAGCCAGTCACCGCGAAGGCTGTCCGAACGTTGTTATTGAAGCGATGGCCTGCGGCTTGCCTATTGTGGCGACGAATGTCGGCGGAGTCGCGGAATTGGTCGCAGCCGAAACCGGACGAGTTTTTGAGGCTTATTCGGCGAAAAAAATTGCAGAAGAGGTTGAAAAAGCATTGGCTGTTGATTGGAACCGTAATCTTATCGCCCATTTCAGCAGAAATCGTTCTTGGAAAGTCGCTGCCGACGAAGTGCATGATTTTTTCGTCGCTCAAAGATTTTTTTGAAATACTTCTCGGTTTTTCCTGGTAACAGAGTTAGACTGGTTTCGGTGAATGGAAGTTATGTCGGTGTAGCAATCCCCTAAAGCCCAATCTATCGTGTTCAGTCAAACGATAGAGCGTGTCGGTCAGCCAGACACGAAATGAATGAAAGGATCAGCCATGAAGAAATTCCTACTGCTTCAGTTTTTTTCTTTGGTTGCCATCAACCTAGCGTTGCCGTTTTATGTCGTGGCGCAAGATGGAACCTTTAACCGAGCGCAACAACGGACACTTATGCCGCCGTTGGTTGGAAAAGATGTGAGAGATGCCGAACGGGAACTCAAGGCAATTTTCAAAAACATCAGGGTTCAAAAAACGGAAGTCGAAAATACTCAGTTTCAGCCAGGCCAGGTTGTTGAACAGTCGCCTCTTCCCCAACGTCCTCTGACTTCAGAGACACAAGTGGTTTTGCGGTATAGAAAGAAGCCATCGTTTTTAGACAATATCGTTCAAGGAATCAGCGACAACACGAGGACAGTGCCGGGTGTACGCGGTAAATCTGTCCGTGAAGCCAAGCAGATTCTGGAAAATGTTCAACTCAAAGCCAGTTTCCAATCAAGGCAAGACAATTCAGATGAGTTGATTGTCATTGACCAATCCCCTGCAAGAGGCAGAACGACTTTTGCAGGCGCATCGGTCAAATTGACCGTTCAACGCCCATCAGATTCGACTTTACCCGTAACTCCGCCGCGCGATCCGCGCCCGCGTCCTACTCCTCTTACTGTGCCATCAGTAATTGGGCTGACGGAAAGCCAGGCGATCCAGAAGATTGAGCAAGCGGGATGGGTAGTCGGAACTAAAACCATCGAAGAAGCGCCAACCAATCATGGGCGGGTGTTGCGCCAGACCCCAGCGCCAGAAATCGAAGTCAGGCAAAAATCACCAATCAGTTTCGTCATTGCAATCAAGCCTCCGCAAGTGACGGTTCCAAACTTGAAAGGGCAAACACTCAGCCAGGCGAGGCAAGAGCTTGAGAGCGTTGGGTTAAAGCTGGGTTATTCAGTTGGGAGTCCTTCTTTGCCCAGGGCTGTCGTGTCGAGACAAAGCCCTGTGCCAAATGCCCAGGTTGATCGCGGTAGTTCTGTCGGGCTGACATTCGAGATTCCGCCGCCGCCGTCACCACCGCCATCACCGCCAACTCAAAAGCCGGTGCCAAACATCGTCGGGCGGTCGCGGGATGTTGCCGCCCAGATTTTACGAAACGCTGGATTCAGATTTGTCGAAGGCGGTACGGAGCCTTCCGATTCAGTCGCGGGAACTGTCATTCGCCAGAATCCGCAGGCAAATACTCCGGCTTTGCCTGGTGCTGAAATCAGCGGAGTTGTCGCTACGCCAATCGTGACGATTACTCCTTCTCCACCACCACAGCCGACACCGGTTTTGGTTCCCGATTTGCGCGGACTGTCGCGTGAGGTGGCGAGCCAGAATTTGCTGGCAGTCAATCTTCGGATCGGGCCGGTTACAGAAGCGCAATCGAATTCGCGGCCCGGAACAGTGTTAAACCAAACGCCAGAGCCGGGAACATCTGTGCCGCCGAGTTCGGTTGTCAGAATTGTCCTGGCTGTGCCAACGCCGACTCCTGTGGTTGATCCGAAACCGCCTGCTTCGCCGGATGATTGGCTGAGCAAGTTAATCAAAGATGCCCCAAAGGCATTGGTTGTTATTGGGCTAGGATTTTTCGGGCTTTTGTTAGCCAGCTTGTTGAAAAAACTGGTGAGGCCGAAGGACGAGAAGGACGAATTACTATCGCTGACGGCTCCGATTCCTGAACCGTCCCCGTCCCCCGCGCTAGTGAAACCGAATATCGAATATCGAGCGCAGGCTGATACGGGAACTCAGAGCCTTGAAACTGAAACGCGGCTGAGCTTGCCGTTTGAATTTACTTTGCGGCCTTTATCCGATGTTGGGAAACAGTGGATAGAAGTCGTCGGACAATTAATTGCCAACGAAAGGAGTGAAGCATGAGTGCATCAAAAACTACTTTGAACGAGTTTTTTCAGTTGTCGGAAATTCCAATCAGCGAACACCAACTGAACGGGATTGAGCGGCAGCCTAAAACCCAACAAATTTTGCAGGTGGCGGCAACGGTCAGTCCGTTGAACTCGCATGATCTTTCGGCTGAAATCGCCAAAGCAGTCAGCGACACGCTGAAATTCAATTTGCTGGGTGTGCTGGTTGTCACCTGGAGCCGGGCGTTGGAATTGCGGAAATACACCGACCGCACCAAGTTCAAACCGGAAGACATCAATTACGTCGAACTGGCCAAACACACGGTCAAATCGAATCACAAACCGAAAGTGCAATTGTTGGTCAACGGCCATTCAGTTGGCGAAGTCGAATTCGACGTGGCGCTGGAATTTCCGGTGAAGGGCGCAATTCTGAAAGTGCAGGATGCTCGTATCAAACAGGTGCGAGGCGTTTCCTTCAAAGGCTCTTGCAAGATCAAGTACGGCGAATTCGAGTTGCTGAAACGCGAATCGCAGGAATTTCATTTGCCTGGGGAGGTGGATTTCGGAGAAGGCTATCTCATTCCTGGGGCGGTTCGAATGGAAACCAAGCCAGCGTTTCAGGCTGCATAAGACGAACCAATCCGGCTTTCCTGCTTAGCTGACAGGCGAGCCGGATTGGTTTTTACGTCACAGAGGAAGATGCGGAACCAAAGAGTTCACGGAATCGCGCCAACAATCGTTTCAATGCGCGGTAAGCTTTCGGTCCCAGCCAAATCAGCAAGATCAAAAAGATCGCCACTACGATCAAAATCAGAACGGGAAAGAAAGCCATCAGCACGGTCGAGCCGAATGCAACGATGTCTTCGCCAACGCTCAGGGCTATGTTCGACACCGGTTCGGGACTGGTGTTGGCCGCCAACCGGGTCGCCGCTTTTGTACCGTGCGAACCGAGCGCAATGCCTCCGCCGACGATCATCGCCACGGCTTTGACCGCCGGATCGAATTCGGCAAAGGCTGTTGCGGCCAGAATCGCTCCGGCGGGAACTCGTATGAAGGTGTGAATCGCATCCCACGCCGAATCCACCGCGGGGATTTTGTCGGCAACAAATTCGATCAGGTAAAGCCCACCTGCCAATCCGATCACCCACCATTCGCCCAGCATGTTCAATCCGCCAGGCAGTTTGACCAGTTCAAAGCGTTGCAACACGCCCAGCGTCACCACCGTCGCATACAAATTGATCCCCGACAGCCACGCCGAACCCATCGCAGTGCCAAGCGTCGTCAGCCAGTCAGCAGTCATAGCCAGCCTCCAAAGTTTGTTGTGGGAGTTGATCGGTATGGGGATTCAATGCCGCGCGATTATAGCCGCAGGCCGTCAGATTGCTAATTGGAAATTGCCACAGAGAGCAGGTATAGTTTGCCGCCTTATTGATGACCGCTGACGGTTGAAGGCTCCAAACGCCAAATGAATGCTTCACTGGTTGAAAGAATTCTTGCTCGTGATCTTCGCGCGATTGCCCGCTCTATCTCCAAGATCGAAAACGATGCTGCCGATGCCAACGAACTCCTGAAGGCGCTTTTCGCGCATACGGGCAAAGGTGTGACCATTGGCATCACGGGCGCTCCGGGAGCCGGAAAGTCTTCGCTGGTGGACAAACTGGCGCTGCATTATCGCTCGATTGGCAAAACGATTGGCATCATCGCGGTTGATCCTTCCAGCCCTTTTTCCGGCGGAGCAATTCTTGGCGATCGCATTCGCATGCAAACGTTGGCCAACGATCCGGGCGTTTATATTCGTTCAATGGCTACGCGGGGGAATTTGGGCGGATTGGCGCGCGCGACTGTGGATGCGGTTGCCGTGCTGGATGCCGCTGGCTACGATAGAACTTTGGTTGAAACCGTAGGCGTAGGCCAGGATGAAGTGGACATTGTCAAAACTGCTAATGTTTCCGTTGTCGTGCTTGTGCCGGGAATGGGCGACGACATCCAGGCAATCAAAGCTGGGATCATGGAAATCGGAGACATCTTCGTCATCAACAAAGCCGAACGTGACGGCGTCGAACGCACCGAACGCGAATTGATTGCGCTGCTGGAAATGGCTGAACGCTCAGACGGATGGCGACCGCCGATTGTCCGCACCGTTGCCACGCAGAACAAAGGCATTCCTGAATTCGTTGAAGCGATTGAACAATACGCCTCGTTCAAAAAGCAGCAGCAAGCCTCACTGGAACGCAGCGCCGGAGTCGCCGAAAACCGCATCATCGAATTGCTGCGCGAACGTTTGCTGAAACGGGTTTTGAGCGAATTGCTTTCGCCGGACGAATTGCACGAACTGGCGCTGGCTGTGGCGGCTCGGCAGCGCGATCCGTATTCGATTGTCGAAGAACTTCTCGGCAAAGTAGAAATACGCTCCAGCTAAGAAAGGAGAAATCAAAAGGCAAATACCAAAAGTCAAAAAGCAAAAGGTCGGCACTGTTTCATCCTCAATTTTTGCTTTTTGATATTTGCCTTTTGCCTTTTGCTTTATGTCTTCAAACAAAATTCAACACCTCGGAGTCGCAGTTGGTTCGATTGACGAAGCCTTGTCGTTTTGGCGCGACGGGCTTGGTTTAGAACTCAAAGAAATTGAAGTCGTCGCCGATCAAGGCGTTCGCGTGGCGATGTTGCCCATCGGCGAAAGCCGCATTGAATTGCTCGAAGCCACAGGCGAAGACACACCCGTTGGAAAATTCATCGCCAAACGCGGAGCCGGAATGCACCACTTATGCGTCGAAGTCGAAGACGTGGCCGCAATGTTGGCTGATTTGAAAGCCAAAAATGTGCGGTTGATTGACGAACAACCACGCATTGGAGCGGGCGGCGCGCTGGTCGCTTTTGTTCATCCGGCCAGCACGGGCGGCGTGTTGATCGAACTGACGCAACGAGGAACCGGAAATCACTAAATTCAGTGGGACAATTTGAAAAATTATCCCACCTCTTACAGAGGAGATTGATCTTGAAATCATTTACGAAACTCATCCTGACCATTGCTGTGGCGGCCAGTTTGGCAACGACGCAATCCTGCGCTTTTTTCTTCAAAAGCGAATTTGTCGAAATCAAAGCCGAAGAACTTTCGGCGCTGGTTGAGGCTTTGCCCGACAACCAGAAACGCCAATTGGCGCAGAACAAAGCCATGCGCGATCAATTTATCACTCAGTTCAAAACGCCTTTTGCGCTGGCCCAAGCCGCCGAAGCCGAAGGACTGCACAAAACCGATGAGTTCAAGCAGGAAATGGCTTTCCGAACCGATCAAACTCTGGCTGGCGAATACAATCGCCGCAACCCGGACGCCATCGTCAGCAAAGAAGAAAGCGATGCGTATTTCAACGCTCACAAAGCTCAGTTCGACAGCTTTTTTACGTTGATTACTCGCAATGCCAAACAGGCTCCGTCCGACAGCGACAAGGAAATGATGCACGAACAGTGGTCGCAAATTCAGGTGCTGGCGGAAAAAGGGCGCCAGGCAGGCATCGAAAAAGAAGCCGGTGTTCAGGTTCAATTGAAAATCGGCAAAGCCAGTTTGCTGGCCAACGCCTATTCCAAATCGGTTTCAGACAAAATGGTGATGACGCCGGAAGAAAAGAAACGCTACGTTTCTGAACATCCGGAAGCCGATGTGGACAAGATCAAAGAAAAAGCTCAGGCGTTGCTGACTCGCGTCAAAAACGGCGAAGATTTTGCCACCATCGCCAAAGAGTTCAATGAAGACGACACCAAAACCACCGGCGGCGAAATGCCCTGGTTTGATAAAGAAGGAAAAGTCGGCGGCAGCCCCGTGATTGACGAACCGTATGTGCAGGCCGCTTTTGCGTTGGAAAAAGGCGGGGTCAGCGAAGTCGTTAAAAGCCGAGTCGGATTTCATGTCGTCAAATTGGATGACAAACGCATTTACGATCCGTCGAAAGAACCGAAGCCTGCCGCAACTCCCGCGCCTTTGCCGGGCGCACAGCCGACTCCTACTCCAACCCCTGAAGGACCGCAGGAACAGGTTCGCACTCGCCACATCTTTCTGAGCACGATGCTGGCCGACACCTTCGAAGAGCAGGAAACTCAGGCCAAGGTCAAACGTGTGATGGAAGACGCGACATTGAAATATCCCGTCAAACTTCCTACCGATTTCACAATCAACGTCGCCGGTTATAACCCAAGCACTCTGCCCGGATTGGGCGGCGGCAGCGGCGGCACGATGAAGGGAATTGATCCGAACGCGAACAAATAATTCAAAGTTTCCAGTCGTCAGTTTCCGGTTTCCAGCGTTAGCCCGCTGGCGACTGGAAACTGGCGACTGGAAACTGGCGACTGGAAACCGACATGGAAAAAGCTCAAATTGGAATCATTGGCGGCAGCGGTTTGTATCAGATGGAAGGTTTGACCGACGTGCGCGAAGTCGGCGTCGAAACTCCATTCGGCAAACCTTCGGATAACTTCATTCTCGGAACGCTGGACGGAGTTCGCGTCGCGTTTCTGGCTCGGCACGGGCGCGGTCATCGCATCACGCCTACGGAATTGAACTTCCGCGCGAACATTTACGCCATGAAGCTGCTGGGCGTTGAACGCATCATTTCGGCTTCGGCGGTTGGTTCGCTGCAAGAACAATACGCTCCGACCGACATCGTAATTCCCGATCAATTTTTCGACCGCACGCGCGGACGTGTTTCGACTTTCTTTGGCGAAGGCGTCGTCGCCCACATCACCTTTTCGCATCCGGTGTGCGGAGCGGTTTGGAAAGTGCTCGGCGATGAAACCGAAGCCATTGGCGTCAAGGTTCATCGCGGCGGAACTTACCTGAACATGGAAGGCCCGGCGTTTTCGACTTTGGCGGAATCGCGGCTCTATCGCAGTTGGGGTATGGACGTGATCGGCATGACCAACTTGCAGGAAGCCAAGCTCGCGCGCGAAGCCGAGATTTGTTACGCGACGATGGCTTTGGTGACGGATTACGATTGTTGGCATCCTGACCACGACGCCGTGACTGTGGAAATGGTCATCGAATACCTGAACAAGAATTCCACCAACGCGCAAAAAATTATTCGCTCGGCGGTTGGTAAACTTGCTGCCGCGCCGCGCGAATGCAAGTGCGGCTCGGCGCTGAAACACGCCATCCTGACTCACGGAGAAATTCCGGCGGAAACAAAAAAGAAGTTATCGGCGATCATCGGCAAATACGTCGGCGAATAGCTTTCAGGAAGGAGCGCAAGCAGAAAGGAGCGCAAGAAATGGGACTGACTTACGTCAAAGGAACGGTTCACGGGAAAGGTAGAAAAACACGCCAGCTAAAATTTCTGGTTGACAGTGGCGCTTCGTACACACTGTTGCCGGAGGATATTTGGCGCGAATTGGGGCTGAAGCCAAAGCGTAAACTCAATTTTGTTCTGGCAGATGGAACCGAAATCGAACGTGATGTTTCTGAATGTTACATCGAACTTCCGCAAGGCGACGGCCATTCACCGGTCGTGCTTGGTGAAGAAGGCGATGACGCTTTGTTGGGAGCCGTGACGCTGGAAAATCTTGGACTGGTGTTAAACCCACTCAAACGTACGCTCCAACCCATGACTTTGCGTCTGACCTGAAACGATTGGCAGGCGCGCTTCAAGAGAGGTCATTTATGAAGTACCGAATCAGTTTAATTGTTGTGCTGGCGATTGTGGCAGTCAGCGCATTCACGAATCCTGGTTTTGCCGCTCAGCAAGGCCCAAGTCGCGGTTCGATCAGCGCGCCGCGAGACCCTGAGCAAGAAAAGCAGTCTTACAAAAGCCTGGACGCGGCGAAGTTTTACTTTTACAAACGCAAACCGAACAAAGGCGACAAAGACGGCATTGAGCGATTGAACAAAGCCGTGCTGGATCGGTTGCAGGAAATCATGGATTTGAATCCGAACTTCGCGCGCATTGATGAAGTCTATTTCCTGACAGGCGAAGTTTACCAACGCGGCGGTGACTCAGAAAAAGCCGTCGAATACTGGACGAAAGCCGTCAAGGAAGGTTCAGACGAAAAGATCAAAGCCGAAGCGCAAAAACGTCTGGACGAAAATCAAAACCAAAAAAAGAAGGGGTAATCACTCACACATGTCATCCACTTGTCCGTTGTTAGTCGTCGGCTCCGTAGCCATTGACGCCATCAAAACACCGTTTGGCGAACGCGACCGCAGTCTAGGCGGTTCCGGCCTGCACTTTTCCGTCTCGGCCTCGTTTTTTACCGAAGTCGGCGTTGTCGCCGTCATCGGAGACGATTTCACCGCCGAAGACGAATCCGTTTTCCACGAACGCAAGATCAACATTTCCAACTTGGAACGCATTCCCGGCGGAAAAACTTTCCGCTGGGCGGGCGAATACGGCTTTGATCTGAACACAGCCAAAACGCTGGACACGCAACTCAACGTCTTTGCCGATTTCAAACCGAAACTGTCCGAAGCGGCCAAGAAAACGCCGTTTCTGTTTTTGGGCAACATCCAACCTACGCTGCAACGCGAAGTCCGCGAACAGGTGGATTGCAAATTCGTGGCGATGGACACCATGAATCTGTGGATTGAAATCGCGCGCGAAGAATTGCTGAAAACCATCGCCGTCGTGGACGCTATGATTATCAATGACGCCGAAGCCCGCGAACTGGCCGGAGAATCCAACCTGATCAAAGCCGCGCGCAAGATCATCGGTTGGGGACCGAAAATGCTGGTCGTCAAACGCGGCGAATACGGCGCGGCGTTTTTCACCAAAGACAGCTATTTCGCTATTCCCGCCTATCCGCTGGAAAGCGTTTTCGATCCGACCGGCGCAGGCGACAGCTTTGCCGGAGGCTTTATGGGCTATCTGGCGCAATCCGACAAAATTGATGACGCGACGGTTCGTCGCGCGATCATTTACGGTTCGACGATGGCTTCTTACAACGTCGAAGAATTCAGTTGCGACCGCTTGCGCCGCCTGACGCCGCAGGAAATCCGTGACCGCTTCCATCAATTCAAAGAATTCACGCATTTCGAGATTTGATTAAATGGCAAAATCCGTCGGTTTGTATGAGTCTGCCAACTGCGAAGACAATTATCCGAAAAGCAGGTTCTGCTGTCGCCATAATCAATGGCGACAACCGCGAAGTTTTGAAGAAGTATGTTAATCAGGTTGATTTACTTGTGACTTCGCCGCCGTATGCTGATGCTCGCAAAAAGCATTATGACAGCGTCCACCCGGACGATTTCGCCGATTGGTTTTTGAGCTTCCACGAAGCCTTTTACAACGCGCTAAAGCCGAACGGCAGTTTGGTCATCAACATCAAAGACAAAGTCGTTGACGGAGTTCGTCACCGTTTTGTCTGGCGGATGATCGAAGCTTTGTGCGATCAAGGTTGGTATTCGATTGACGATTACATCTGGCACAAAACCAATCCGATGCCGGGTTATTGGCCGACTCGACTGCGCGACGGGTGGGAGTATTGCTTTCATCTGTCGAAATCCAAGAAGCCTTATTTCAATGCGGACGGTGTGCGAAAACCGATTGGCGATTGGGTGGAATCGCGCCTGAGAAAGCTGGGCGAAAATGATTTGAGCCGCCACAACTCAGTCAATCAAAGCGGTTTTGGTCGAGATATTTCCAAGTGGGTTGGCAAGCAAACCGTCCTTCCGTCGAACGTGATTAGCCTGGCTCTGGTTGGGAAAAATCAGGGACACCCGGCTGTGTTTCCGGTTGATCTGCCGCTCTTTTTCATCAAACTGCTTTGCCCGGAAGACGGCTTGGTGATTGATCCTTTCGGCGGCAGCGGTTCGACCGGATTGGCTGCTCTTTCCGCGGGCAGGCGTTGTGTGTTGATAGACAACAACGCTGAATACTGCCAACAAGCCGTCCGACGTTTGCGCGAAGAAGGCGTAGCCGAAGACCACGAAGTGCAGCCTCAGAAACAGGTAAAGCCGCAGCCCGGCCTTTTTCCGAAATCTTGAAAATGCGATTCCATAAATTCCAGGCTCTTGGCAATGACTTTTTGATCGCGCGCGAAGCTGAGTTGCGAGCGGTGACGGAAGATTTTGAATCGTTCGCTCGGCAAATCTGCGACAGGCATTTTGGCGCGGGAGCCGACGGCTTGGAATTGTTGCTGGACTCGCCAAGAGCCGGAGCCGATTTTGAAGTTCGGTTGTTCAACGCCGATGGTGGCGAAACTCCGATTTCCGGCAACGGAACGCGGTGCGTCGGAGCTTATCTTTATCTGGTTGAAAACTGGGGCAAGCCGGAAGTTCGCATTGCCACCGGCGCGGGCATCAAAACGCTGAAGCCAGTGGAACGAAGCGACAATCGGCTGGTGTTTGAAACCGAAATGGGAACGCCGCGATTTCACAGCAGCGAGGTTCCGATCAGTTTGCCAATGCCGATGGAGCGAGTCATTCGACAGCCACTGAAAGTGTTGGGACAAACGGTGGAAATCACGGCGACTTCGATGGGCAATCCGCATTGCAGCATCTTTGTCGCCGATTTCGATCAACTTGATTGGCGGCGGTTTGGCGAGGCGCTTGAAGTTCACGAAGCTTTTCCCGACCGAACCAACGTCGAGTTCATCCGCGTGCTGAACCGCCAGGAAATCGAAGTCAGGTTTTGGGAACGCGGTTGCGGAGAAACGCTGGCTTCGGGAACAGGTTCCTGCGGAGCGGCGCTCGCCAGCATGCTGAACGAAAAGACCGAACGAAAGGTCAAAGTCGTCACTGCCGCCGGAGAATTGATCGTCGAATGGCGCGCGGACAATTCTGTCATTCAAACCGGCGAAGCCTGCGCCGTGTTCAGCGGAAAATGGCTGGCTTAAAAAAGGAACGCAATGAGCAATCAACCGGAAATCAATTTTGTCGCCTTGTCGCATTTTTCCAATTCTGTGCAGGCCGGAATGGCCAGCGAGTTGTTGGAAAACAACGGTATCGCTTCGATTTTGCAGGGCGTGAATTTTGGCGGCTTGGAACCGTTGCTGATGCCCGGCGGATACTCTGAGATCACTTTGCTGGTTGCCGAATCGGAGCTTGAACGCGCCCAACAGCTTTACGATGCCTTTTTTGAACAGCAATCCGATTCCGCGCTGGCGGAAGATGCAGAACTGCCAGAGGAGCCTTCGCAATGACCGACGCGCTGGTTGTTCTGACCACGATCGAAACCGAAGCGGATGCCGAACGTCTGGCGCGGTTGCTGGTCGAAGCGGAATTGGCGGCTTGTGTTCAAATGTTGCCGCGCATGACTTCGATTTACCGCTGGCAAGGCAAGATTGAACAATCCGGCGAAACCTTGTTGCTCATCAAAACTACGCGCGCGGCTTACGCTCAGCTTGAAACGACGATCAAACAGAATCACAGTTATCAAACACCTGAGATCGTCGCGTTGCCGGTCGAAGCCGGATCAGCCGAGTACCTGAACTGGCTAGCGGCGTCTGTTCAGCCCTAACGTAAGGCTTTTCACCTATCCGTTTTTCCGACACAGGCTTAATATATCTTGCCCTGAACCGCAGGTTTTGTGTAAATTACAGCCAACGATCCCCTCGACAATTCGTTTCTTAGATCATTGCATTGACTGCTCGGCCCACAGAGCTTAACTGAGCCAATGATCGCCCTTTTCCATATTTTGCTGGCCGGTTGCGAATAAAAAAATGCAAGCAGCGTTCGGTGTGGCTGAATCATCCAACGCAGTGATCTAACTAATTTCAAAAAGTGTCTCAAGGAGCAGAAAAACAATGATGGCTATGCGAGTCTTGGTAATTGAAGACGAACAGAAAATGGCTGATTTGATCAAACGCGGTCTCGAAGAAGAGGGGATGCAGATCGAAACGGCCTTTGACGGAGAAACAGGGGCGCAAGCTGCGCTGACTGGCAATCACGATCTGATAATTCTTGATCTGGGGTTGCCCGGACGCGATGGGTTGCAGGTGGCGCACGATTTGCGCGAAGGCGGATTGAAGACACCGATTCTGATTCTCACCGCTCAAGACAGTACCGAAATGAAAGTTGCCGGTTTGGATACAGGCGCTGACGATTACCTGACCAAACCGTTTGCCTTTGCCGAATTGCTGGCGCGCATTCGTGCGTTGCTGCGCCGGACGCACACCGAAGACACCACCAAAATCCAGATTGGCGATTTGGTGTTGAACCTCATCAATCGTCGGGCTTCGCGTGCGGGCAAGGAAGTGCAATTGACCAACAAGGAATTTTCCCTGCTGGAATACTTTATGCGTCACCCGGACGAAATTCTTTCCCGCGAAACTTTGTCGGAAAAAGTCTGGGAAGAAACTTTCGACACGTTGACCAACGTGATTGACGTGTACATCAATTACTTGCGAAACAAAGTGGATCGCAATTACGAACCCAAGTTGATTCACACTGTGCGCGGCATTGGTTACATGCTGAAAACGCCCAGCGTCGAATCGCAAATGGTTGCAGAAGCCAAAGCGTAATTTCGTGAACGACAATCTTCTGAGACGGGTTTGGCTTCCGTCTACGCCGAAGATGGCGGGACAATTTTCAACATTGTCCCGCCACTCTTTTTCAATTTATCTGGCGGCCAAACCGGCTAACAAATTCGACAACCAGCCCCATGCCTTCTCTTAGACTCAAGCTGACAATGTATTACCTGGCGATTCTTTCAGCAGTGTTGTTGCTGTTTGGAACCGCCATTTTCTTTTATCTTTCGGGCAGTCTGCTGACGACGATTGACCGGGCATTGGCTTTTCAACTCGAAAAGATCGAAGTCGGTATGGCTGTGGGGGCAGGCGTTGACATTTCCGATCATCCATTGATGCAAAACTCCGAAGCTCAGGAAGATTTGTTGCCGCTGGCGCCGCACGTTTACCAGATCATCAATGAGCAGGGAAAAATCACCGACGGGGAAATGCTGAGTTCGAAGGGTGATCTGCCGGTTGACGCCAACGAACTGATGAAGCTGGAAGTCGGAAAGACGATTTTCAAATCTGTTCGGCTGAGTTCGGGCGAATCGCTGCGCGTAGCGACTCGACGGGTCAAGGATTACGATGGCGAAGGAACATATTTCATCAGGTTGGGGCAATCTTTGGCGGCAGTGGAAAGCGCACGTCGTCGAGTGTTGATTGTGTTGGGAATTGCGATTCCATTGGCGTTGTTGTTGGGCAGTTTCGGTGGATTGTTGTTGGCGAATCAGGCCTTGAGTCCTGTGGATCGCATTACCTGTGCCGCCGAACAAATTGCCAAAGGCGATTTAACCGAACGGGTTCCGATGCCTGCCAACGCTTCGACGAAACTGGATGAAATCGGGCGGTTGGCGGCGACGTTCAATCACATGATTTCGCGGTTGCAAGCGGCGTTCGAGCGGCAAAAACAATTCACATCGGACGCTTCGCATGAACTGCGGACTCCGTTGGCGGTGATGCGCGGCGATATGGAAATCGCGCTTCGCCGCGAACGTTCGCCGGAAGAGTATCAGCGGGTGCTTGGTTCCAATCTGGAAGAAATCGTCCGGCTGACCCGTTTGATCGAAGATTTGTTGATGCTGGCGCGCGCCGATTCCGGGCGAGTCGAACTTCGCTGCGAACCGGTAGACCTGAACAAACTTTGCCAGCAAATGGCCGATTACATCACGCCGCTGGCTCAGCAACGCGACCAAACGCTGAGCTACGATTCGCCGAATGCTGAAATCACCGTCAATGCCGATTTGCAGCGCATCAAACAGATGCTGCTGAACCTGTTGGACAACGCCATCAAATACACTCCGCCGGGAGGCAGCGTGACACTTGGGCTGAAAACGGAAAACAACCAGGCCGTCGTCACCGTTGCCGACACCGGGCGAGGCATTCCCGCCGAAGACCTGCCGCACATTTTTGAACGCTTCTTTCGCCGTTCCGCCAAAACCAGCGACCGCACCGCCGCCGGGTTCGGACTCGGACTTTCCATCGTCAAATGGATTGTTGATTCGCACGACGGTCAGATCGAAATCAACAGTCAACAAGGCGCGGGAACCACGTTTATCGTTAAACTGCCTTTGTTTGGCTGACACCGATAAAACAAAACGGAGTTGTAATTGCTCAGCCGTTTCCGATCTGCCTTTTGGGAAACACGCCTTATGCCGAAATGGACTTCAGTTGTTTTTCGATGATTTCGGCTGACAACGCCAAAAAGTCGTAAGCAGTGACGATGCCAACCAACTTCTCATTTTCGACAACCGGCAGACAGCCTACTTTTTGACTTCGCATTATGTTCAGCGCCTCCAACGTCGAAGTCGTCGCCGTAACGGTTATGGGGTTTCGTCTCATGATTTCCGCAACCGTCAACGGCTGAGTTTGTTTGTTCAGCAAACCGTGCGACAACAGCCGCAACAAATCTCGATGAGAAACCAGACCGACCAATCGCCCTTCGTCGTCTTCGACCGGGACGTGGCGAATGTGCCGCCAATCCATGACGCTGGCAGCCAGATCAACCAGATCGTCCGGTCGAACCGTAAACAAATCCGTCGCCATAAATTGCCCGACAGTTTGATAACTGTGATTCCATTCGCGCGAATCATCCAATTTGACCGGCAACCATTCGGCAACCGGCAAACTGCTTTGCTGTTGTTCGATCATTTGTTCAACCATCACGCGCTGACGAAGCTCCGGCATTCCCAGATTTTCCATCGCCGCCAGCGAACGCAAAGCCCACAACGCGCCGGTCTGTTCCCGGCGAACGCGGTTTTCAATCACGTCCAGGTAACGAGCGATGTCGTTGGAATCCACTCCGGCCCGGATCAGTCCTTCGCGCGCCAGCGGCAGCAACTGTTCGAGCATCAAATTCGTAGTCGGATAATTTCGCCCGTCAATCCAACTCAATTGCGATTTCAAACCGTGCCGAGCGGCGGCGAAGAAATTTTCTTTCGCTTGATCGAATGTCATCCGCCGATGTACTTCGCCGAATTCGGCAGGCAGCGCCGTCATCAAGCCGTAAAACAATGCTGCGTTCGCCATTTCATCCACCACCGAAGGGCCGGCGGGCATTGCGCGCTGTTCGATTCGCAAATGAGCAACGCCGTCTTTCACGCCATAACACGGACGATTCCAGCGCCAGACGGTTCCGTTGTGCAATCGCAGCGCCGCAAGCTGAGGCATTTCGCCGCGCGCCAAAACTTCCAACGGGTCTTCATCAATTTGTTTGGTTAGCAGCACGCGGAAGCGCGCAATCTCTTCGCGGAAAACTTCTATGACGGAATTGTTGATCCAGTTTTCGCCGAAACTGACGCGCGGCGGATGACTGCGAAGTTGGCGAGTGTTCGAGCGTTCGTCTGTGGAATGCTGGAAAAGCGCGATTCGCGTTTCGTGCCAAAGCCTGTGGCCGACAAACACCGGCGAGTTGGCCGCAACAGCCAGCAACGGCGCAGTGATCGCTTGCGCCCAGTTGTAAAGCCGCGCGAATTCTTCTGCGCCAACCTGCAAATGAACCTGAAAACTGGTGCAACAGGCTTCGAGCATGATGTTGTCGTGCGTCAGTTGCAGTTCGTCCAGGCCTTTGATGTGAACGTTGAACGCATCGCCGCGCAAATGTCGCATGGCTTGATTCAGCGCCAGATAACGCGGGCTGGGGATCAGGTTATCAAGCGTCAAATCCGACTGGCGAATGGTCGGCAAAATTCCGATCAAGGCGATTTCGGCATTGAAATCATTTGCCGCGCGGCGAGCAATGGCAAGCAATTCATTGATTTCCTGCTCCATCTGGCTCAGGCCGTTTCCGGCCAGCATTCGCGGCGACAGATTGGCTTCCAGGTTGAACTTGCCGATTTCGGTCGTCAGCCGTTCATCGTTGGCCGCTTGCAATACCTCCAGCGCCACAGGCGCCGGGCGCATTGCGCGATCTACCAGAAACATTTCCTGTTCAGCGCCAATGCGACGCACGCCGGTTTCGATCCTGCCGGTTTCGATCATCGTTTCCAGCGCGGCCAGATCAGCCAGCAAAGATTTCATGAAAGCCTGTTCCCGATGCGGGTCACGGTCGGCGGAAACATTGTGCTCACCCATCGCTACAGCCCTCCGAATTGTTGAAGTGATAGTCGGTGAAAAATCAGCGAGTAAAGATGAGCAACGATTGTGCCGGGCTTGAAGGCCAAAATCCGCGTTTGTGCAGAGGTTTTCGATGGCCGGGAAGGGGAATCTTTCGCAATCGGCTTCATCCGCTGCGGAATCCCCCGCAAGGAATCCAGAAACAACTCACTGCGTAGTCTCGTATCCTGAACCGGTTTTGAATTAGAATCCGATTTCTCAAAATCACTCATTCATCAAGAGGCGCTTATGTTTTGTCCGAGTTGCGGAATTCAAATCACCACTGATATCAAGTTTTGCAAAAGTTGCGGAGCGAATTTGCGCAGCGTGCGCGAAGCGATGACCGCGCGCGGCGATCAATTCGACTGGTCGAAAACCTGGGTCGCCGAAATGTTTATGACCGAAGAAGAACGCGAGCGCCGTCGCGGCATCACGCCCGAACAGAAACGCAACAACGAACTTCGTGCGGGCGTCATCACCACAGCGGTGGGAATCGGCGCAATGATTTTCCTGTATTTTTTTCTGGGAACCATCGCTCGTGTCGAAGGCGGCAAAGATGCTGAAATCCTCAGCCGCGTCTGGCTGGCAGGCATCGTGCCGTTTTTCGTCGGCCTGGCACTGCTGTTCAACGGATTGTTTTTGAGGAAACGGGAATTGCCTGCCCCGCAACAAGACTTCAGACCGGCTTACCAGCAACCACCGATTCAAGAACCGCTCCCAGCCAAAACCACCGACCAGCTTCTTTTGGAAGCGGAGAGAAATATCGCTTCCAGCGTGACCGAACACACCACCGCGCATTTGCCAGAAAAAGTGCTCGCGCAGCGCCGTGAGTCTGAATAACGGCACTGCTCTCTTTCGGCAAGTTGGCCAGGCTTGCCTCGCCCATTTCCAAGAATTTTCCATTCTCAAAAAAAGTGCTTGACGGTCTAACTCTGCCTAGATAGAGTTAAGCGCATGCAACGCAACCGACTACCTTCTGAGCAAACAAAAACAGTGCTGTTGGCTTTGGCGGAAGACCCAACCGCTTGGCGACATGGATATGAGTTATGCCAACAAACCGGACTCAAAGCGGGTTCGTTGTACCCAATTTTGATTCGGTTGGCAGATCGTGGCTGGCTGGAAACCAAGTGGGAAGAAGAAATCCCCGTCGGACGCCCGCCTCGCCATTTATATCGCCTGACCGAAGTCGGGCTGGAACAGTTGAATGAAATTGCTGCGGAAAAGATGGAAGTCGCCAAAGCGAAGCGCGTTCGATTACGCCCACAAACGGAGGGCGCGTCATGAACAATGGCTTGTTTGATCCTGTCATCGTGAGTTTCGTGTTCACGCCGCTGACCGTCACAGGTGCGGTGTTATTTGCACTTTGGTGGAGGCAAATACGCGACTGTCGCGCGGAATTGGATGCGCCGGGATTGTTGTTGACCTTGGCGGTGCGGGCAACGCCCGAAGCGCGGCGGAACTGGGGCCAGGCGATGTTGGCGGAACTTGAAACCGTTCATGGAGGATTGGCACGTTGGCGTTTTGCGCTTGGTTGCGCGCGCGTCGCGTTGTTTCCCCCGCCCGGCGAAACCTTGCTGCAACCGGCGGAACGAAGCCCGGTGTTTGGAATGTTGTCCGTCGCATTACCTCCGTTGGGATTGCCGTTTATCTATTTCGCCGCAGTAATTCTCGAAGCAATTGGCGGCAGCCCGTTCACACAATCTTCGCGTTGGAGCAATCCTGATGCGGTGATGATCATGGTGAAAACCCTTGTACTGCTGACCCTGGGTTGTTTGGTGGCAGGCGTGCCATTCGGTTTGGCAGGGTGGTTGCGGCGTGAACGGATGCGTTGGCTATCAGCGATGGGGCTGATTTTGTCTGTCTGCATTTTTGCTTACTTTCTGACCGCCATGCGTTTTCTGTCAGGAGGTGATTGATTGATAGATTGGCCTGCACTGCTTTTGGTTTTCGCTGTGCGCCGGATGCCCGCGGAACGGGGCGAATGGGGCGCAGCGATGTTGGCGGAATTGGCGCAACTGCGACATCCGCTCAGGCGCTGGCAATTTGCCTTGAGTTGCACCCGTGTGGCGCTGTTTCCCCCGCGCAAGAGCGCACTGACCAGAGGAGAAATTATGAATATCTATGTACGGAAGCTGCGTGGCGTGACAGGAATCAGCTTGATCTGGGCGCCAGTCTGGGCGGCAATGTTTACAGTTCTCCTGCTCACCTTACAGTTCTTTCTTCCCGCCGATGGTGACGTAGGAACAATCAGGATGATGGTGATTATCGCGCAGGTCGGTTTTATTTCCGGCAGCCTCTTTGGCGTGATCTTGTCTTTCGCCGAAAACGGGAAAGCGATTCGCAATCTCTCGTTGGGACGTGCCGCCTTGTGGGGCGTGGTGAGTTCCGCCGTGTTTCCAGTGCTGACCGGGCGGGCGAACCAGGTGTTCTGGACTTGTACGTTTGGTGCGGTCGTCGCGCTGGTGTTGGTGGCGCTGGCCCGCAAGGCCGCCCGTCGTGATGTGATGCACCCAAAACAATTCCCCGATTTCTTCCTGGACTGCGCCCTCATGCCGGTGCGCGATGCCGTCAGCCCCGCGCAGGAATCGGCAACTTGATATGAGCATCTTCTCCACCGGGCTGGGAAACTTGCCCGAAAAATTATTGGGGGCCGCGCTCCGTTGGATGCCGGAAGAACGTAGCGAATGGGGCGCGGCAATGTTGGCAGAATTGGCGCACCTGCAACAGCCGCGCGCACGCTGGCAATTCGCGTGGGGCTGTGCGCGCGTCGCGTTGTTTCCGCCACGTCGAGGAGGATTCTTTATGAATGATCGAATGAAACATTGGCGCACCAGCTTGGGCGTGGCGGCTATTTTCAGCTTGCTGATTAATGGAACGCTGATGTTGCTGGCATTTTTTTCAGATAACCCGGAAATTCAGGCGGGAGGGCCTCCAGTTCCGTTGTTGGATTTTTTCAGGAATTGGCTTGTCCTCTCTTTAATTTTTACCCCCATTGTGAGCGGACTGCGCGCCAATCAATCCACATCAATGAAGCATTGGCTCATCCCATTGAGCACGGCAACTCTTTTCGGCTTACTGCTCATAGCGCCGTTTGCGTTTATGGAATGGTCGAACAACCCCGGCGTTCGGTCAGGAGAATTCGCATTTCCATTTACACTCTTTTTCGGGATGTGGCTTGCACCCACCGTATTCTTCCTCAATGCTACTCCCATTGTGCGCGGGCTACGTGCTGGGGAAGCCATTTTGGCGCATCCCGTTTCTTTGCTGCTGCGTGTGGCATTTCTGGCATTCCTGGCTATAGGCTGGCTAAGCCTTCTCCGCGATCAGATGCCCTGTTTTCGCGGCGTGCCAAACTGCGACTAAATCGAACCAAACAACATTGGCACAACCAAAAAGAAACCACAGATGAACACAGACAGGCGAAGAACTCAGCAAGCCTCATTTCACGCGCCGTAATGTCATTTCGTGAAACTGCCGCCAAGTTTTTCCATCCTGCGACATTTCGCCTTGCTCGAACCATTCGCCTTTTTCGGTGAGCTTGATCGTATACCGAATGCTCATTTGCGGCACTTGCATGCGCCATTGAAAAGCGCCGTCCACAAAGCTGGCTTCGGCGTCGGTGCTGCGCCCGTCGGCCAGAAACGAGTTGAGGCGATAGAGTTTGGCGTTGGCGTCGTAAGAAAGAACGCCGAGCGCGTTATGCACGACGATTTCTTCCTGCTTGCCCGGCACTTTGGTCTTGCCCAGCCCTTCGAGCAGCAAAACAGTTCCGTTGAGTTTTGACTGGGCTTTTTCGGTGATCGAAGCCGTGCGGCGTTGGCCCGGCACAAATTCCGTCCAGCCTTCGCCTTGCCATTCGCCAACGAGAAAATCGAGTTTCTTCATCTCTTGCGCCTGTGTGGTCTGTTGCGCGAACGCGGCGACTGGCCAACTCAGCATCAGCAAAAACAAAAACATTTTTTTCATCGCAATCTCCTTATTTTTGGGTGAGCAACATTTGTCGGACGACCGGCGCCAGCAGAAAGCAGGCGATGCCTGCAAATGCGCCGTATTGCCAGCGCCACAGGCCGATGCCGATGGCGATAAAACAAAGCACGCCGAGTACGCGCAAGGCTTGCGTCAGTGCGTTGGCTCGACGGTTGTCTGCGAGGTTTTCCATAATCGTTTCTCCTTTTCAGTTGAGTGACGGCAACCACCGCGGCACTTTACGTCGCCGCGCGTAACGCAGGAGCGATGAATTTCCGAACGGTCGTTTTTCCCGACTGAACGGTTTCGGCGTCATTGGCGGCGGCGGCGCTTTTTGCCAAAATCCGAAAACGATGAAGACCAACACGAACACAACGGCTTATTGGCAGAACTACCGCGCGCGTATGTTGGCTTACTTGCGTTTGCTGCCGCTGGGTGTGGTGATTGCCGCTGTGCCGTTGCTGTACAACCTGGCGGAACGATTGCGCGAAGGCACGGTTGGCATCGGCCTTGCCATCAGCACGATTTACGGCTTGGTGATTCCGCTGGCGATCTGGTTTTGTTACGGAGCGTTTTACGGCGCGCGCATCTGGCTGGGCGAACGTGCGGGCGTGCCGCTGCGTTATCCGTGGATCACTTACGTGCTGATAAATGCACTGGGGCTATGGTTGGGTTTATGGCTGGCGTTCGCGCTCATCGAACAATTGATCGGCAGTCAGGTTGGCGGCGGCGAATTACGCTTTTCGTTTTTGTTCGGCGGCGTGGCGATGGTGTTTTTCGCCATGCATTTTGCTTATCGCCGCGCACGCGAAGAGGCGTTGACCTTGAGCGCATCTGTCGCTGAAGCTCGCTATCACGCGCTGGAAAATCAAATGCGCCCACATTTCCTTTTCAATGCGCTGAACAGTCTGGCCGAGTTGATCGAAACACAGCCGGACAAAGCCGCCGCGACCGTTTACCAATTGTCCGAACTGTACCGCCGCATTCTGGCGAACGCAGAGGCCAAAACAGCACCGCTGGCTTCCGAACTGGAAATCGTCCGCGCCTATCTGGAGATCGAACAGTTGCGTTTCGGCGCGCGGCTCAGTTACGAAATCAGCGTCGCGCCCGCAGTTGGCGAAGTTTATTTGCCCGGTCTGGTGCTGCAAACGCTGGTCGAAAACGCCGTCAAACACGGCATCGCTCCGTCGCTGACCGGCGGCCATCTGAGTGTTGAAATCACGCGCGAAGCCGATGGTTTGTACCTTGCGTGCGTGCGCAACACCGGGCGGGAGTTGAATGCGGCAACGCCAACGAATGGCACAGGTTTGGCGAATACGCGGGCGCGGCTGACGCTGCTTTACGGCGAGCGGCATCAATTCACACTCGCCGCCGATGCTAACGGACGCACGACGGCGAGCTTTTATTTCACGGGAGAGCGGATTGACTGAACGCCAACGCAGCTTGCCCAAACGCATCTTGATCGCGGATGACGAATCGTTGGCGCGGCAACGACTGACGCGCTACGTGCGCGCCTTCGATCCGGCGCTGTTGATCGAAACGGCGGAATCGGGATTGCACGCCGTCGAATTGATCGGCGCTTTCCGCCCCGACGTGATTTTGCTCGACATGGAGATGCCAGGCTTGAACGGCTTTGAAGTTTTGCAACAGTGCGCGGAGCGGCCTTTTCGCGTGATCTTTCAGACGGCTTACGATCAATTCGCAATTCGCGCGTTTGAAGAGTGCGCCTGCGATTACCTGCTCAAACCGTTCACGGCGGCGCGGTTGCAACAGGCGCTGGCGCGGGCCTTCGCGCAACAGGCTGACGAAGCGCGTTTGCGTTTGCTGGAAGCGCAACTGGCCCCGCGCCACGGATATTTGCGCCGCTTCACCGTCAAGCTGGGCACGCGCTTGCAACTTGTCGAAGAGTTGGACGTGCTTTGTTTCATCAGCCGCGATCATTACACCTGCGTTCATTTCAACGACGCGGCGGGGCTGCACGAAGGCATAGTGGATTTGTCGCTGGCGCGTTTGCTCGAACGCCTTGACCCGGCGGTCTTTCGGCAACTGCATCGCAACAACATCGCGCGGCTGTCAGTCATCACCGCATTGGCGCGTTCGCGCACGGGCGAATGGCAAGTCGAACTCGCGGGCGGTTTGAAACTGCCTGTATCGCGCCGTCAACAAGCCGCGTTGCGTGAACTGTTGAATTGCGTTTAGCGACGCCGCAATCGTTTGACGGCCAATGCCAGCAAGCCTACAACAATAAGCAGGAACAGCGGCAAACTGACGGTCAACTTCAACCGGGTTGTCCAACCGGCGATGGCCGCAACCCAAGGCAGCGGTTCCGGGAAAGCGCGGAGCAAGGCAAGCAGCATCGAATTTTCCAACAGCTCCAACGCTCCGATCAGCAACGGCAGGTAAGCGGCGAACCACAGCGCAGAGCGCGACGGAAACAGCCGCATCAGCAAGTAACTCATCAACAATGTCAGCGCCGCCGCAGTCAGCAAAGCATTCGCAGCGTCGAAATACTGAAACCGCCGATAAAGCGCGCGACCCGTTTCGCCCAATGTTTCCAGGCGTGCCGCCACCTGAGCGGCGGAATAACCGAAACGTTCTTCTAGCAACTCGCCACCTGCTGCGCGCAATGCCGTGTAAGGCCCGAAGTTGAAAAGGCACACGGACACGGCCAGCCAAATGATGGCCGTCAACACGACATTTCGCCCGGTCGAAAGCTTCCGTAATCGGTTCATGGCCGAACCTCTTTCAATGCTTGCCCGTCAACCATGCGCGGTTTGGGCAAACGAAGAATTTGTGCCAGCGTCGGCGCGACATCCACAGTGGAGACGCGGCGATTAATCCGCGCGGCCTTCAATCCCGCGCCCCAAAACAGCAGCGGCACATGCGTATCGGCGCGGTAAGGCGAGCCGTGATCGGCGGCGATGGGGTCTTCCGCAATCAGCAGGCAGTGTTCGCAAAATTGCAGTTGAAAGTCCGGGCCGCGCTCGGCGAGATAACTGCGCTGCCAGGCTTGCAGGTAAGGGCGATCAGGAATGTCGCCGCCCGTCAATTCGCGGCGCAGAAAAACGTCCGCGACGCCGTCCACGCGCAACAGGGCTGCGCGCACGCGCTGTTCGAACTTGTGCGCGTCAAGGCCGGCACGCGCGGCGGCGGCGTAATTCAAACCAAAGCCGCGTTCCAGCACCGATTCCGTGAATTTGAATTCCTGCTGCAACTCATCGTTGACGGCGAACAGCGCCGTTTCGAGGTCTTCGTGCGAAATGCGGCGCGCGGGCGTAGCTTTGAATTCGGTCAGGTATTCCGGGTTCGAGCGCACGCCGTGGTCGGCGCTAAGCGCGATCAGCACCTTGCCTTTGCCGGCCAGCGTTTCGACCTGCGTCAGAAAATCGCCGAGCGCACGATCCAGCCGCAACAAATGATCCTGCATTTCGTGACTGTCAGGGCCATAGTGATGGCCGATGTAATCCGTCGCCGACAGCCCCAGACATAACAAATCAGGCGCGTCGTCCTGACCGAGTTTTTCCGCGCGCATGGCCGCCAGCGCGAAATCCAACATCAGCATGTCGTAATAAGGACTAGTGCGTTGATGTTCTGTCTTGCGCAAAAACGGATGCGGAAACTTGCGGCTCGGCCCCCACAAACGTTCGCCGCGAAAATCATCCGGGCCGCTGTATTCACTTTCCGGCAACAGCTTCGTCCACGCGGCGGGCGTATTGCGCGCCGTCCAGTTCGATTCGTTGAAGGCGGTCACCCAATCGGGCAACCGCCGTGTGTAGTAATCCGACGTGACCATCAGGCCGGTTTTCGGTTCGTACCACAACGCCAGATCGGGCCGCTGGCCGCCCAGCAACACCGCCGCGCGATCTTTGCCCGCGACTGAAATCACTTTCGACGCGGGCGAAGCCGCCTTCAACCAATCGCCGACGGCTTTGACCATCAAATGTTTTGGCGAAGCGCCGCCGCCCGCGCCCGCGACGGGGTTGGCGCTTTCGTCCGCGACGCAATAGACGGTTTGTTGTGTCTGCCGATCAAACCATTCGTTGGCCGCGATGCCATGACGGCGCGGATAAGCGCCCGTCGCCAACGTCGCGTGACCGGGGCCGGTTTCGGTGCGGGCGTAATTCAAATCGGCGTTGGTGAACACGCGGCCTTCGGTGTACAGCCGTTTGAATCCGCCCGTGAATTGCGCGCCGAAGCGCGTGAAGTAATCGGCGCGCATCTGGTCAATCGCCAGCAAAATGACCAGTCTGGGTTTGCTTACCTGCGCGGTGGTGTGCGGCAGCGCCAACAGCACGAACAACAACGGCAAAACGTAACGTCTTCTCATCGTGTTTCCATCCTGTTATTGCGGCAGTGCGAACGCCACGACGTGATCGCCGCGTTTGGTTCCCAGCTTGCCGTGACCGCCAGCGCAAACGACGACGAATTGTTTGCCTCCGACGGCATAAGTCATAGGCGCGGCTTGGGCACTGGCCGGCAGTTGACCTTCCCAAATCACTTTGCCGGTTTCGGAGTCGAAGGCGCGCAGCTTGTCGTCCATCGCGGCGGCAATGAAGACCAATCCGCCCGCCGTCACCATCGAACCGCCCAGATTGATCGAACCGTATTCAGCCGCTTTGTTGCCGATCAAAGCCAGTTGCGGAATGCGTCCGAGCGGCACGTCCCAGCGAAATTCGCCTGAAGCCATGTCCACAGCCGTCAACTTTCCCCACGGCGGCGGAATGCATGGCGTGCCGGTCGGCGACATCAACGGTTCGCGGTACATTCCATAAGGTGTGCCGCTTTGCCGTGCAAATTCGCCTTTGACGCGATTGGTTATGCCGTCGGTGCGCGTTTTGTCGAATTCGGCGCGCGGAATCAGCTTTAACTCGAACGGTATGATGTTCGTGTTGACGAAGAGCAGATTGCGCGTCGGATCGAAAGACATGCCGCTCCAATTCATTCCGCCGACGTTGCCGGGAATCGCCAGTGTGCCTTTCACACTCGGCGGCGTGTAAATGCCTTCGTTGCGCAGGGACGCGATTTTCTCGCGGCAGTAAGCGCGGTCTTTGTCATTCAAACCCCAGGCGTCTTCGGCTTTCAGTTGATGCGGAACCAACGGGCGAGGCAATTTCGGAAAAGGCTGCGTCGCCGAAGTCTGTTCGCCGGGAACGTCTGTTTGCGGAACGGGACGTTCTTCAATTGGAAAGACAGGCTTGCCGTCGCGGCGATCCAGCACGAACAGCAAACCCATTTTCGTGCCGATGACGACGGCGGGAATTTCCTTGCCGCCGCGTTTCAGGTTGATGAGCATAGGTTGCGCGGGCACGTCGTAATCCCACAGATCGTGATGCACGACTTGAAAGTGCCAGACGACTTTGCCGGTCGAAGCCTTGATCGCCACGACTGAGTTGGCGTAGCGGTTGTCGCCTTTGCGTTCGCCGCCGTAAAAATCAGGGCTGGGACTGCCTGTGGGAATGAAGACCAAATCGCGTTCGGCATCGGCGGAGATGATTGACCAGGCGTTGGCAGCGCCGGTTTTCACCGCGCTCATCTCAGCCCAGCTTTTGCGCGCAGCGTCTTTGGCGTCGGTCGGAATCGGATCGAAACTCCAGCGCAATTTGCCTGTCACGGCGTCGAAGGCGCGCACGACGCCGCGTTCCATCTCCACGCCGCCGTTGTCGCCTATGGCCGAACCGACTACGACCAGATCGCCTATGATCGCGGGCGGCGAAGTCACCTGATAATTTTGATAGCCGTTGTAAGTCCCCAGCCGCACGTCGCGTTTCAAATCCACCTGGCCGTTTTCGCCGAAGTCGGAAATCGCCTTGCCCGTTGCCGCGTCAAGCGCGATCAAACGCGCGTCGAGCGTGGCGACGAAAATTCGCCGCGCGGCTTTTTTCTTATCCGTCGCCGCGGGCCACGCCGAAACGCCGCGCGAAGTCATTTCGGAATAGCGGCGTTCAAGCGCGATTTGCGGATCGAAAGTCCACTTCTCTGCACCGGTTGCCGGATCGAGCGCGATCACCCGGCTGTAAGGCGTGGTCAGGAACAAGGTCCCGTCCACCAGAATCGGCGTGGATTCAAACGCGGCGTTGTGCTTTCCGGCGGCGTTCACCTCTTCCGCGCCGGTGCGGTAAGTCCAGGCGGTTTTGAGTTGAGCGACGTTGGCGCGGTTGATTTGATCCAGCGGCGCAAACCGCGAACCGCCCGCATCGCGTCCATAAGCCGGCCAGTCAGCGGATGATTTTTCCTTTTGAGCGTCGGCGACGCTCAACAATCCAAAACCGATCAACACAATCAAAAGCAAAATTTTGCGAACCATAAATTTCTCCCTCCAAAAGTTTCCATGCGATGCGGCGGATTCAGCCACAATCAGCCCAAATTTGCCTGATGGATCGCTCAGGTTTTCCGCAGGTTTTTCTGATGGAGAGTAAAAATCTCAGGGAACTTGCTGCAACCCCATCGTTTACGGCTGCGACGAGCCGATTGGTATAATCGCCGTCCGAAATCTGATTTAACGATTCAATACCTATGGCTGAAAAATTAAAGGACGTGTTTTTCACGCGCGTGACGCTGACGCAACTGGCCGAGGCCATCACTCAGGTGGACGCCAAATTCGACCGCGCGAAATTTCTGGCGCTGGTTTTTGACGATGACTGGGAATCCAAAGAGTTGAAAGCTCGTTTGCGCCACGCGGCGATTTGTTTGGGACAAGTTTTGCCGAAGTCATACGCGCAGGCGCTGAAAATTCTGAAACAGGTTGCGCCGCAAAGTCGTGGCTTCGACGGCCTGGTCTTTCCTGAGTTTGTCGAAGTTTACGGTTTGGAAGATTGGGAGCGGTCGTTGCCCGCGCTGGAGTTTTTCACTCGCTTCGGCAGTTCGGAATTCGCCGTGCGGCCTTTTTTGCATCGTGACCCGGAACGCGGAATGGCTTTTCTGCTGAAGTGCGCGGACAGCGCCGATCATCACGTCCGCCGTTGGGCCAGCGAAGGTTGCCGCCCGCGTTTGCCGTGGGCGATGGCTTTGCCGAAATTCAAAGCTGATCCTTCGCCGATTTTGCTAGTGTTGGAAAAACTGAAAGACGACGAATCGGAGTACGTTCGCAAAAGTGTCGCCAACAACCTGAACGATATTTCCAAAGATCACCCCGAACGGATGATGGCAGTTTGCGAACGCTGGTTTGGCCGTTCGCCGCGCACCGATTGGATCGTCAAACACGCCTGTCGCGGTTTGTTGAAAGCGCGTCACGAACGCGCACTTCGCTTGTTTGGTTTTGACGACAACCAACAAGTCGAAGTGGCAAAACTCAAACTCGACAAAAAACGGCTGGCCATCGGCGAAGACCTGACCTTCAATTTCGAACTGCTGGTCGGCGACAAAGATGAATGCAAGCTGCGGTTGGAATACACGATTGATTTCGTCAAAGCCAACGGCAAAACATCGAAGAAAGTTTTTCAGCTTGCCGAGAAAAACTACCTTCCGGGCGTGCATACGCAGCGTAAGAAACATGCGACGGCTGATCTTTCGACGCGAAAGCATTATCCCGGCAAACATCAACTGGCCATCGTCGTGAATGGAAAAGAACTGGCGACAGTTGGCTTCGATTTGTTTTAACACTTCATGTCAATCCGCCCACTCAATGAAACCAACGGTTCCAACGGCACGAAAGACTTTCGTCTGGCCGAATGTCTGGTGCAGCCGCAACTGAATCGCGTTACGCGCAACGGCGAAACCACGCAGATCGAACCGAAGATGATGCGCGTGCTGGTCTGTCTGGCCGAACGCGCCGAACAGGTCGTCACGCGCGAAGAATTGCTGGAAAAAGTCTGGGGCGATGTTTATGTCAGCGAACAAGTCCTGTCGCGTTCGATTTCCGAGTTGCGAAAAGTGCTGGCCGACGACGCCAAAACCATCATCGAAACCATTCCGAAAACAGGTTATCGGCTGATTGCGCCGGTCGTTTACGAAGCGCCAAAACCAAATGGCCACGCGCCCGCCGAAACCGCGCCAGTTCAACCCGCCATCGAAACCGTCCCGCCGAAAGTCGAAAGTCCAACGTCGAAAACATTTTCCTTTGACCGCCGCATTTGGTTGGCCGGTTTGTTGTTGGCTGGTTTGTTGTTGGTTGGATTGGTGATGTTTGCGGCCTGGCGATGGTTTGAATCAAAGCCTGTTGCGTCGTTGCCGGTCATGCGCGCGTCGCTGAATCTGGCTGAAACGATTCCTTCGGAACTGGACGTGTTTCAGTCGTTGGCGATTTCGCCGGATGGACGGCGGTTGGCTTATGTCGCTCGACGCGAAGGCCGTTATCAAATTTTCCTGCGCGCGCTGGATCAATCCGAATCCATTCCGGTTCCGGGCACTGAAGACGGCACGGGGCCGTTCTTTTCGCCCGACGGCGAATGGATTGGTTTTTACGGCGACGGCACTTTGAAAAAAGTCGCAGTCGGCGGCGGAGTTCCGCTCATCATCGGCGGCGACGTTTCCGACCCGGGCGGCGCGTCTTGGAGCGAAGACGGTTCGATCATTTACGTGCGCCGATTTTTTGAAGGGCTTTCGCGCATTCCGGCTTCGGGCGGAAGGCCTGAACGCTTGACGACGTTGAACACCGAACGCGGCGACCGTTCGCATTTCTGGCCTGAAGTTTTACCCGGCGGCGAAACTGTGCTTTTCACCATCTGGCTGGGCGGCAATCCCAACGATTCGCTGATTGCGTCGCAGTCGCTGAAAACCGGCGAGCAAAAAATTCTGCTCAAAGGAGCTTCGCACGCGCGGTATTTGCCGACAGGCCATCTGGCGTTGGCGCGCGGCGGAGTGCTGCGCGTTGTGCCTTTCGATTTGCAACGACTGACCGTCACGGGACAGATGGTCAAAACCACCGAATTTGTGGCGATGAGCCAGATCAGCGGCGCGGCGCATTTCGTCTGTTCGCGCAACGGATTGCTGGTTTACATCCCCGCTCCGCCCGCAAACGCCGGGCTGGAAATGGTGCGCGTTGATCGGCAAGGTCAGGCGCAACCGCTGTTCCGCAAAGCCGAAAATTTCTGGACGCCGCGTCTGTCCGCCGACGGCAAACGATTGGCGGTCGGCATTCCTGACAACGCGCTCGATTTGTGGGTTTACGAAATCGGCGGCGATGCCTTCAAACGGCTGACTTTCGGCCATCTCAATTTAGCGCCGCTGTGGACGCCCGATGCGCGCCGCATCGTCTTTTCCTCCGATCAAAACGGCGCATTGAATTTGTACTGGAAAGCGGCGGACGGCAGCGGCGAAGTTGAACGATTGACGCAAAGCCGCAACCTTCAATTTCCACATGCGTGGACGCCCGATGGACGCACGTTGATTTACGCGGAAATAGACGCCGAAACTCGCTGGGACGTTTGGACGCTGGATGTCAGCCAACCGGTTGAAAGCCGCCAACCACGCCCGTTGTTGAAAACCGGATTGGATGAAGCGCAACCGGCGCTGTCGCCCGATGGTCGCTGGTTGGCTTACGCGGCAAAAGAATTCGGCAAGTGGCAAATTTACGTTCAGCCTTATCCCGAGCTCGACGGCAAATGGCAAATTTCCACCGAAGGCGGCTTTGAACCGCTCTGGTCGCAAAGCGGCAAGGAATTGTTTTTCCGTTTCGGCGACCGATTGATGGCGGTCGAAATTGAAGCCGTCGCCGGTTTCAAAGCCTCCAAACCGCAAGTCGTTTTCACGGGAGATTACAAACTGGAATCGGTTTCGATGTTGCCGACTTACGCTGTCGCGCCGGACGGAAAATCGTTTTTGATGCTGAGAAAACCCGGCCAAAGTTCGCAAACCAAATTGAATCTGGTGCTGGGATGGTTTGACGACATAAAACGCAACGTTGCCAAACCCACACCATAAAATCGTTGCTCTTCGCCGCCGAACCGGCGGTTCATCTTTTCGCTTCGATGTTTTAGTATTCGCCCGTTTCCAAGGCGGTTGTCTCACTCACCCAATTCAAAAAATTCGTGTAACTGCTCAGCCGGTACGGAACGGGAAGCGGTAGCGCCCCGGTTTTTCGTGAGGAGTGAGCTTTGCAAGCATCCCGTCGCTACCGCTCCGGGTTCCGTACCGAGTTTTTGACTCCAGGCTGAGCAGTTACAAATTCGCGGAGAAGGAGAACACGATGCAAGTCAAAAAGCAGGCGAAAGTCTACGATGTGGTCGTCATTGGTTCTGGAGCTTCGGGCGGAATGGCCGCCTGGAATCTGACTCGGCAAGGCGTCAATGTTCTGTTGCTGGATGCCGGTGGACGTTTTGACCGACAGAAATTTTGGACTCACGTGCTGCCTTATGAAGCGCGCGAACGCCGAGCGCGCGGCGAACAAGCTCCGCAGTTTTATCTGAGCAAAACCGAACAGCCTGTTTTGACTCCGCCTGACAAGCCGTTTGATTTGATTCGAGTCTGGGGAGTCGGCGGCAAAACAAACGTCTGGGGCAGAGTTTCGCTGCGTTATTCCGACGTGGATTTCAAAACCAACGACGGTTACGGCATCCCCTGGCCGATTGAATACAAAGACATTGCGCCGTATTACGACAAAGTTGACCAATTGATCGGCGTCAACGGCGGCGACGAAGATTTGGACGTTTTGCCCGGCAGCAAATTCCACATGCCTCCGCCGCGTCCGCGTTGCGGCGAAGCCATCCTGAAAAAATCCGCCGCCAGCGTTGGCATTCAAATCGTTCCCGGTCGCCGCGCCGTGTTGACCAAAAATCACAACGGCTGGCCAGCCTGCCATTACTGCGGACGTTGCGGAGCGGGTTGCGACACAGGCAGCTTTTTCAACTCGGCGGATCATTTGCTGCCGGTCGCCGCGAAAACCGGCAAGCTGGAAATTCGCACCAACGCCGTCGTCGCTCGCATCCTGACCGACAAAGAAGGCAAAGCGAGCGGCGTTCAATACTTCGACCGAAACACCAAAGCCGAAACTCAAATCCGCGCGCGCGTAGTTGTGTTGGGAGCTTCGGCGATTGATTCGACGCGGATCCTGCTCAATTCCAAGTCAGCGATTTATCCGAACGGCATAGGCAATACTTCGGGCGTGATCGGCAAATACCTTTGCGAACAGTTCCGTTTTCACGCCAGAGCTTTTTTGCCGCAGTTGTTTGGTCAGACGACTTCAAACGACGACGGCATCGGCGGCGAACACATTTACATGCCTCGCTTCAATCACCGCGACGGACGCAAACGCGATTACGCGCGCGGGTTCGGCATGCAGTTTTGGGGAATTGGTTGTCAGGCTGGCGCGGGTTGGGGGAAAGGCTTGCCGGGTTTCGGCGCTGAGCTGAAAGCGGATGTTCGCAAGCGTTATCCTTCGTGGATCGAGTTGCATCCTTACGGCGAAGTTCCTCCGCGCGCGGAAAATCGCGTCGAAGTTGACGAAAACAAAACTGACAAATACGGCGTGCCTCTGCCTCGTTTGGTGATGAAATACGGCGACAACGAAATGAAAATGATGCAGGAAATGTACGACACCACCGAACAAATCCTGCGCGCGGCCAAAGCTGAAATCGTCCAGTTCAAACGCGGCGATTACGACATTCCCGGCACTGCGATTCACGAACACGGAACCTGTCGAATGGGCAGTGACCCGAAAACTTCGGCGCTGAACAGTTTCAACCAAATGCACGCAGTCAAAAACCTGTTCGTAGTTGATGGCAGTTCGTTCCCATCGGCTACGGAAAAGAACCCTACGCTGACGATTCTGGCCATCGCCTGGCGAGCGACGGATTATTTGGCGACGGAGATGAAGAAAGGAACTCTTTAAGTTCACTGTTCGCAGTTCGCGGTTCACTGCAAAAACCGCTGCGAACTGTGAACCGTGAACTGCGAACTGAATGAATAAACTCTGGCTTTTCCAAATTTCGCGCTGGTTAGTGGCTGTCGTTTCGCGGCTGTATTTCCGAATCGAATTTGAAGGCGTTGAGCGCGTGCCGAAATCCGGCGCAATGATCGTAGCTCCGAATCACGTCAGTTATTTCGACCCGTTTTGGGTTTCGATCCCGATTGCTCGTCCGCTGAGGTATATGACCTGGGATCGTATGACTCGGCTGCCGATTCTGGGGCCGCTGATTCTGGCTTATGGTTCGTTTCCGGTAGATATAACCAAAGGCGACCGCGCAGCGTTGAAGGCTTCGTTGGAACAATTGCGCGCCGGAGGCGGGTTGATGATTTTTCCCGAAGGCGCTCGCACCAAATCAGGGCGACTGCAAGAATTCAAACCCGGCGTCATCCGGCTGGCTCTGGACACCGGGGCGCCGATTGTTCCCGTGACGATCATTGGCGGTTATCGGGCGTTTTCGCCGCATCATTATTTTCCTCGCCCCTTCAAAGTTCGCATCGTGTATCACGAACCGATTCACCTGGCTTCGCCTGAAGAACATTCCAAGCTGAAAGAGTTCCAGCACGACCAAGCCGCACGATTGCAAAGCATCGTCGCTTCGGCCCTGCCGCCGGAAGCCTTGCCAAAGAACAGCGAATCGTCCAATCCTGATTTGTCGTCAGGTCAATTCGGCGATTTGTAAAATTCAGCCCGGAAAAGCCGATTAAAGTCTGAAGAATCAGTAACTTTGCGCTTGAATAATTTCCGGCGCAAAGGCTATCATCCCGCCGCTGATTAACCATTTACACAGACCTTGCGCTTTCAGAAGACTTCCCCACAGGCCGATGTTTATCGCGGCTTGAGACAATCGCAGGTAAATCCCCGCGGTCATTCCAAAGATTGAAAACATCAGGGTTGGCGGGCGAATTGTGGAATCCAGACCACAGGGTTTCCGGCGATGAAGTCTGTGATTGAGCGTCAAGGTAGCCTGCTCCGTCATCCCCAAACCTGACCGCTTGCTGTTGAATTCTTTTGACTGAACGATTCGTGAGACAAGTTGAGATGAAACACTTTGGCGATCCGGTCAATGCGCTGACGGTTGATGTGGAAGATTATTTTCAGGTCGAAGCCTTTGCCGACGTGGTGCGGCGACAAGATTGGCCAATGTGGGAATCGCGCGTCGAACGCAGCACCTATCGCCTGTTGGAATTGCTGGCAGAGCGCAATGTTCACAGCACATTTTTCATTCTCGGCTGGGTTGCCGAAAATCATCCGCAGTTGGTGCGCGACATCGCCCGCGCCGGTCACGAAATCGCCTGCCACAGTTACCAGCATCAACTTATTCACACGCAAAGCCGCGATGAATTTCGCGTTGATGTGCGCCAGGCAAAATTTCTGCTGGAGGACATTGCCGGGCAGGAAGTCATCGGTTATCGCGCGCCGACTTATTCCATTACCGAACGAACCCTGTGGGCGCTGGATATTCTGGTCGAAGAAGGTTTCCGCTACGATTCTTCGATCTTTCCGATTTACCACGACCGATACGGCATTCCCGGCGCTGAACGCTTCATTCACACGATTCGCTGTCACAGCGGAGAACTTGTCGAATTTCCGCCTTCGACCGTGCGACTGGCCGGAGCGAATTTGCCTATGACCGGCGGCGGATACTTTCGCTTGCTTCCGTACTCGGTGTTTCGCTGGGGAGTGCGACGGATCAATCGGCTGGAACATCAACCGGCGATTTTCATGGTTCACGCTTGGGAAGTTGATCCCGATCAGCCGGTTGTTGCCGGAACGCGATTGAACATCTGGCGGCATCGCAACAACCTGAGCCGCACGGAATCGCGGTTGAAAAGATTGCTGACGGATTTTCGCTTTGCTCCTTTGCGCGATGTGCTGCATTTAAGCGAGCAGAAAATTGAAATTGCCGAACTGCGACCGGTCGGTTCCAAACCGGCTTATGCACGAATGGATTGAGGAGGTTTTATGAACAGGCCATTTTTGATTGTCGCTTTGATCGCCGCTTTAAGCAGCTTCGCCTTCGGGCAAGACATACGAGGTCAGCAAAGCAACGATCTCTGCGACCGGTTTGCAATGCGCGTGGTCAAACCGGCTGAAAACATTGATCCGAAGATGGTTCTTCAGTTCGATACCAATGCGGATCAGGCTATGGTGAAAAATCCCTGCCGGCCCGCGCAGCTTCTGGTTGAGCGGGCAAAACCGGTTTTACCCGAATTGCCGCAGCAACAAACTTCGGGGACGCCATCGCTGAAGTTCCAATTGCCGGAAGGCCGGGTGAAAAGTCCAGCCGAAGTGTTGAAACAATTCGCCGCGCCGAAACCGAATCGCAATTAGCTGTTGGAAATCAAACCTTACACTCCGACGGTCGCCGAACGCTGGGATGAATTTTTGCAGCGCCATAAAGCAGCGACTTTTTGTCATTTGAGCGGCTGGCAGCGAGTTGTCGAAAACGTCTGGCAACATCGCCAGCAGAGTTTGTTTGCCGAACGTGACGGCAAAATCGTTGGTGTGTTGCCGCTGTTTCTGGTCAACGGCTGGTTTGGTTCGATGCTGGTTTCGGTTCCGAACGCGGTGTATGGCGGAATCGTTGCCGACGATCTGACCGCGCATCAGGCATTGATTGCCGCCGCGCAAGCTCTGGCCGAAGATCAGCAAGTGAATTATCTGGAATTGCGCGATTCCCAAACTGCCCCGCCTCAACAAGGATTTTTGCCGCAAGACCTGTATGTCAGCTTTGAACATCCGATCCCTGACAACGAAGAAGATTTGATGAGCAGTTTTCCGCGCGATGTGCGGCGCATGATTCGACTCGGCAAACAGTTCGGCTTTCGTGCGTCGGTTGGTGGAATCGAATTGCTGGACGAGTTTTACAACCTGTATGCCGCCAGCGTGCGACGATTGGGGACTCCTGTTTTTCCGAAAAAGCTGTTTGCCGAATTTCTGTGCCAGTTTCCAACCGCCAGCGACATTCTGTTGTTGCGCGATGGCCAGCGAGCCGCCGCCGCCGTGCTGAGTTTTTACTTCCGCGAAACCGTGATGCCGTATTACGCCGGAGCGAATCCGACATATCACCGCGCCGGCATCAACAATTATTTGTACTGGGAATTGATGCGACGTGCGGCGGCGCGCGGATTCACGCGGTTCGATTTCGGGCGCAGCAAACGCGGAACCGGCGCGTATGAATTCAAACGCGGTTGGCGAATGACCGAACGCGAATTGCCGTACCGATTTTTTTTGGTTGGCGCGGACAAATTGCCGAACCTGAATCCGACCAATCCGAAATTCAACCTGATGATCGAAGCCTGGAAACGAATGCCGCTGTGGCTGACGAAGTTGATCGGGCCGAAGATCGTCAGAAATTTTCCTTAAAGAGTAGTCAGGAGCCGGGATTCGGTAATCGGTAGCTTCATTTCGATAAAAGCTCCGACCGACTCCCGACTCCCGACTCCCGACTCCGCATGAAATTACTCTTTCTCGCTCACCGCATTCCTTATCCGCCGAACAAAGGCGACAAGATTCGTGCGTTTCATGAACTGCGCGCGCTGGCCGAACGCGGCCACGAAATTCATTTGCTGGCCTTCGCGGACGATGTGCGCGATTTGCATTATCAGGTTGATCTGGCTCGGTGGTGCGCGTCTGTGCAAATCGTTCGGTTGAGAAAATTTTGGGCGAAGCTTCGCGCGTTGTTGACGCTGCTGACTTCGCGTCCGCTGTCGTTGGGATATTTCGATTCGCGGAAAATGCGGCGACTGGTCAATCGCGCAATGGAGCGAAATCGCTTCGACGCGGTGTTCGTGTATTCGTCGGCGATGGCGCAATACGTTCCGGCGGATTGGCATTCGCGTACAGTGATTGATCTGGTGGATGTGGATTCTGAAAAGTGGCGCGAATACGCCGCGCGAACTTCGCCGCCGCATTCGCGGTTGTACGCCATCGAAGCCGAACGGCTGAAACAATATGAACTGGAATTGGTCGCCAGTTGCGTCCATTCGATTTTGACGACTCGCCGCGAAGCCGACCTGCTCAGCGAATTGGACGAATTCACACGCCGCGCGCGATTGCGGATCATCACCAATGGAGTTGATGCCGAGTATTTCCAGCCAGCGAAAAATCCGGCGGCAAATTCGACCATCGCCTTCCGAAAGAAAACTTCTTTGTTTACTCCTACGGAAAGTAGCGTGAAGCAAATCAAACCGCGATTGGTGTTTGTCGGGGCGATGGATTATTTCGCCAACGTCGAAGCCGTTCGTTGGTTCGTTGCCGAAGTTTTTCCGCTGATTCGACAGCAGGAACCGCAAACAGAGTTTTTCATCGTTGGCAGCAACCCGGCGGCTGAAGTTCGCAAGCTGGCCGAACAGCCGGGCGTCATTGTCACCGGTACGGTCGAAGACGTTCGCCCGTATTTGCACAACGCCACAGTGTGCGTCGTACCGCTGAAAATCGCGCGCGGAGTTCAGAACAAATTGCTGGAAGCGATGGCTTGCGGCAAAGCGATTGTCGCCTCGCCCGAAGCTGCTGCCGGTTTGCGCGTCGTTCACGAAGAACAATTGCTGCTGGCGGAATCTGCAACCGAATTTGCGACGGCGGTGATCGAAGCGATTCGCAACGAAAATTTGCGCGAACAGTTGGGCGAACAGGCTCGGCGATTTGTCGAACAGGAACACGACTGGCAACCGTTGCTGCAAAAGCTGATTGATTTGCTGGAATCAGTCGGCCAACGCCGAATTACAAGCGACACGCAAAACATACGGCTCATCGCTCGCCACTAATCAACCACCGATGAAAATTCTCAACGTCGTAGGCGCTCGTCCGAACTTTATGAAAATGGCTCCGATCATCGCGGCCATTCAACGACGCGCGCAGGAAGTCGCTCAGGTGCTGGTTCACACCGGTCAGCATTACGACGAAACGATGTCGGCGTCGTTTTTCCGCGATTTGCAGATGCCCGCGCCGGACATCAATTTGGAAATCGGTTCGGGCACGCACGCCGAACAAACCGCCATGGTGATGTTGGCGCTGGAACCTGTACTGATTGCCGAACGGCCTGATTGGGTGGTGGTCGTCGGCGATGTGAATTCGACGCTGGCGGCGGCGCTGACGGCGGCGAAGCTGGGAATCAAAATCGCGCACGTCGAAGCCGGTCTGAGAAGTTTTGACCGCGCGATGCCGGAAGAAATCAATCGCGTGTTGACTGACCGCATCAGCGATTTGCTGCTGACGCCCAGCAAAGACGCCGACCGCAACCTGCTGGCCGAAGGCATTGCGCCCGAACGAATCGTTTGCGTTGGCAATGTGATGATTGATTCGTTGTTCGTTCAGGTCGAACGCGCACGGCAATCAACGATTCTGGCCGATCTGAATGTTTCGCCGCGACAGTTTGGTGTGGTCACGTTGCATCGCCCATCGAACGTGGACGACGCGGCAACGCTGAAAAACATCTTCGCCGCATTGACGGCCATCGCCGCCGAATTGCCCATCGTGTTTCCGATTCATCCGCGCACCAAAGCTCGGCTGGCGGAATTCGGCATCGAACCGCCGCCAACACTCAGGTTGATTGAGCCGCTCGGTTATCGAGATTTTTTGCAACTGTGGAGCAACGCGCGATTGGTGCTGACGGATTCCGGCGGATTGCAGGAAGAAACAACGGCGATGGGGATTCCTTGCCTGACGTTGCGCGACAACACCGAACGCCCGATCACCATTGAGCAGGGAACCAACCGACTTGTTGGCCGCGAACTGGCCAGCATCGTCGCCGCTGCGATTGAAATTCTGAACAGCGAACAACCGCGACAACCGCGCATTCCCGATTTGTGGGATGGACGCACCGCCGAACGCATCGTCGAAGCCTTGCTGAAAAATTGAAGTGGAACTCGCAGTTTGTTTATCCGCAGTCCACAATCCGCAATCAATGAGAATCCTTCACGTTCTGGATCATTCGCTGCCGTACTTCAGCGGCTACAGTTTTCGCAGCCAGTACATTTTGCGCGCGCAGCGGCAACTTGGCCTGGACGTGTTCGCCGTGACTTCGCCAAAACACGAACGTTTCGACAAGCTGGTCGAAACGATTGACGGCATCGAATATCACCGAACCGAATGGCCAACTTATTCAAAAGTTCAGGGCATTCCGCTGGCCAAACAGATTGCGACTGTGGCCAAACTGGCCAAAGAAGTCAGTCGGCTGGGGGTGGAAATCAATGCCGATGTGATTCACGCTCATTCGCCGTCTTTGTGCGGTTTGGCGGCGGCCAAAGCGGCAAGGTCGCTGAAGCTGCCGATGGTTTACGAGCTTCGTTATTACGAAGAAGACGCGGCGGTTGATCGCGGCAAGACTCAATACAATTCGATGCGGTATCGGTTGAGCCAACGGCTGGAGCAACAGGCTTTGGAACAGGCTGATGCTGTGGTGACGATCAGCCGTGCGTTGCGTGGCGATTTGATTGGCCGCCGAATTTCGCCGGAAAAGATTTTTATCGTTCCGAACGGCGTGGACATCGAAAACTTCAAGCCAGCCGAACCCGATGAAGAACTGACGGTCAAATACGGATTGTCGAACCGGATTGTTATTGGTTTCATCGGCTCGTTTTACTTTTACGAAGGTCTGGAAACATTGATTGAGGCCGCGAAAATACTTTTCGTTCATCGTCACGACGTGAAGTTGCTGCTGGTTGGCGAAGGCGAAGCTGAAACGATGTTGCGGCAGCAAATTCCCGAAGCTTTGCGCGAACGGTTCATCTTCACCGGCAACGTGCCGCACGAAGAAGTTCGCCGCTACTATTCGGTGATGGACGTGCTGGTTTATCCGAGACGGCGCTCTCGGCTGACTGAACTGACTACGCCGTTGAAACCGCTGGAAGCGATGGCAATGGGAAAAGTCGTCGTCGCCAGCGATGTCGGCGGTTTGCGCGAATTGCTTGACGACGGCAACGCCGGAATTCTGGTCGAGACCGACAATGCCGAAGCACTGGCTGAACAATTGCTTCGGCTGGCGGAAAACGAACGCGAACGCCAGGCAATGGCAAAACGAGGGAGTGAATTTGTTGTGAACGAACGCAGTTGGAGTAGTATTGCCGTGGGCTACCAATCAATTTACGATCATTTATGAAGCCGAAGGTTTACATAGAAACGTCTATCCCAAGTTTTTACTATGAAGTTCGCACCGAGCCGGAAATGGTGGCGCGGCGGCAATGGACTCAACAATGGTGGGAATATGCACAAGATACTTATGAGCTTATTTCCAGCGCCGCTGTTTTGACTGAACTGAACGTTGGGAACTACCCAAACAAGGATTTGATAATTTCATTGGTGAGGGGACTGCCTTTAGTTGATGTTGACCCGGAAGTCGCCGACATTGTGCGGACGTACATCCAGCACAAAGTTATGCCAAATAATCCAAACGGCGATGCGCTGCATTTGGCTTTGGCTTCGTATCACAAGTGCGATTTTCTTTTGACTTGGAACTGTAAGCACTTGGCAAATGCAAACAAATTTGGGCACATCAGGCGCCTGAACGTGATGCTCGATTTATTCGTTCCGCTTCTGGTTACGCCAATAGAACTGCTAGGAGATAAGTATGATTCAAGATGATCCAACCATAGCCAGAATCAGGGAAGCACGTCGCCAGATTTCTGAAATGTGCGATAACGACCCTGACAAGCTTGTGGCCTTCTACCGAGAAGTCCAAAAACAATATCAGTCACAAATTGTGAAGGCTCCATCCATACACAAAGTGGCTGATGACGAAACTCTTGATGAAGAGTTTGTCGAGGTCGGATGAGCCAGTCCGAACCCTGTCCCGAAAACCACATCGAGTGGAGCGACAGCCTCATCGGTCACGCGCGCGAGTTGTGGCGGCACAGAGAATTGTTGTGGCTGTTGACGCTGCGCGAAATCAAGGTGCGTTACAAGCAAACGGCGCTCGGCGTGGCGTGGGCGGTTGTCCAGCCTTTGTCGCTGATGGTTGTGTTTACCGTGTTTTTTTCGTGGTTTGCGCGCATCGAAAGCGACGGCATTCCATACCCGCTGTTTTCTTACGCGGCGTTGTTGCCGTGGATGTTTTTTTCGACTTCGCTGTCGTTTGCCATTCCCAGCCTGATCGCCAATTCGCACATCATCACCAAAATCTACTTTCCGCGCGAAGTCATTCCGCTGTCGGCGGTGCTGGCTGCGCTGTTGGATTTTCTGATCGCGTCGGCGGCGTTTGTCTTGTTGATGATCGCTTATCGCGTGCCGCCAAGCTGGAATTTGCTTTACGTCTTGCCAATCATCGCAATTCAAATTCTGTTCACAGTTGGAATGAGTTTACTGTTGTCGGCCTTCACCGTTTTATACCGTGACGTGCGCCACACCTTGCCGTTGGTGATTCAAATCTGGATGTTCGTGACGCCGATTCTGTATCCGGCTTCGGTGGTGCCCGAACGCTGGCGAGTTTGGTACTTTTCGCTGAACCCTATGGCTGCGATCATTGACGGATACCGCCGAGCGATTTTGCAGCAACGACCGCCGCAACCGGGTTACTTGCTGTTGGCGGCGGCGGTGTCGTGTTTGCTGGTGTTGGCGGGTTACAAATACTTCAAACACCTGGAACGCGAGTTTGCAGATATTGTTTGAGCTTGAGTGGGATAATTTTTCAAATTGTCCCACGTCCCCTATGAAGATAATTACGCTGGACAACATTTCCAAACGCTATCGGCTGAGCCAGCTTGGCGCGCGGTCGTTTCGAGAGGATTTCATGCGCTTGTTTTCTCGCAATGGCGCGAACACGACGGATGAATTCTTTGCGCTGCGCGAAGTCAGCCTGGAAATCGAAGCCGGTGAGGCGGTCGGGTTCATTGGTTCCAACGGCTCAGGCAAAAGCACTCTGCTGAAATTGTTGGCGCGGATTGTTTATCCGACTTATGGAAAGCTGACTGTGCGCGGTTCGGTGGCTTCGCTGATCGAAGTCGGCGCAGGATTTCATCCCGAATTGACCGGGCGCGAAAACGTGTTTTTGTACGGTTCGATCATGGGCATGCGCCAATCCGACGTACGCGCCAAGTTCGACCGCATCGTTGAATTCGCTGAAATAGAACGGTTCATTGATACGCCGGTTAAACGTTATTCGTCGGGGATGTACGTGCGGCTTGGCTTTGCCGTTGCGGCGTTCATCAATCCGCACGTCTTGTTGGTGGATGAAGTGCTGGCCGTAGGTGACGCTTCATTCCAGAGCAAATGTTTGCAACGCATCGAAGAGCTTCGCAGCAGCGGCATGACAATCGTATTTGTTTCGCACGATATGACGGCGGTCAGGCGATTGTGCAGCCGGGTTTTTTTGCTGGAACAAGGCCACGTCAAAGCCGAAGGCGCACCGCGCGAAGTTATCAATCAGTATTACGACGCGCTTGGTTTGAAACCGGAGGATCGGCAATGAAACTGAGCGTGATTATCTGCACTCGCAACCGCGCGAAACCGCTGGCCGCGATGCTGGAACGGTTCGCTGAGCAAAACTTCGCGGGCGATTACGAATACGAACTGATCGTGGTGGACAACTGTTCGAACGCTGAATTCGGCGATGTCATCGCCAGCTTTGTGTTGCGGCATCCGTTTTGGGCCGACCGCTTGTTCATCTTGCGCGAAGACAAGGCAGGGCTTTCGCGCGCGCGGAATCTTGGGTTGAGCAAAGCCAGCGGCGACATCATTGTTTTCACCGACGACGATGTGTTGGTGGCCGAAAACTGGCTGGATGAAATTCACCGCGAATTCGCCAACCCGAAATTGTTTATGCTGGGCGGTCGTGTGCTGTTGGCGCGCGACACGTTGCAGGACGTGGCCATTTACACGCCCGACGAACGATTGGAAACCGCTTTTCCCAGCGGCGGCAGTTTGGGGATGGGCGCGAACATGGCGTTTCGCCGCGAAGTTTTCGATCGTGTTGGCGTGTTCGATGTGCGGTTAGGAGCCGGAACGTTTTTCGCGGGCGGCGAAGACATAGAATTGTTTTATCGCGCGCTGAAAGCTGGCTATACGTTCGTGTACGTGCCGAACGTGCTGGTTCATCACGATCACGACCGCGAAACGCCGGAGCAGGCTTGCCGGTTGATTTATGGTTACGGCAAAGCCAACGCCGCTTACATCGTCAAACATGTTTTGCGTGGCGATTTTTACGCGATGCGAATGTTGTATTGGCTGATTCGCACTTTGCCACGCCGTTGGCGCGAACAGGACGCGGGCGCGGTGAATACGATTCCACGCCAGCGCGCACAAGTTCGCGGAACGATCATCGGCTTGCTGGCTTCGCCGTGGGTGATGTTGGTACGGAACCGGGAGCGGTAGCGACTGGTAATTCAGCTATGGCCTTTCCAAGCCAGCCGGTCGCTACCGCTCCCGGTCCGTACCAGAAATTTTATGACTCAAGAAAACATAGCCGTCTGGCGCGAAGCCTTGCTCTTGCCCGGCGAAACCGATTTAGTCGAAAGCGGACTCAGCGAACTGGCGGAGTTTTACGGCATCAGCCGCGAAGACGCTCGGCGGCGATGTGAAAGCGCGCTGGCCGATTCCAAACGCGAATGGGAATGCGTCGCTCGCCGCACGCCGGACGAAGTCAAAAACTTTTATCGCTCGACGGAAAGCTATGTGTTTGAACACGTCTGGTGGCACGCCACAGACGCTGCAACGAATTCCGTCAATGTGGAGTTGTCGAATTACGGGGGTCGTGTGGGCGCAATTCATTACCTGGATTTCGGCTCAGGCGTTGGAGCGAACGCGATTTTATTTGCTCGGCATGGATTCCGGGTGACGCTGGCAGACATTTCTCCGGCGATGCTGGAATTCGCGCGCTGGCGATTGCAACGGCGAGGACTCAACGCGGACTTGATTGATTTGAATCGGCAACCACTGCCGGACAATCGGTTTGATTTCGTGACGGCGGTGGATGTTTTTGAACACTTGCCGAAACCTGAAATCGAATTGCGGCAGATCAATCGAACGATGCGCGTCGGCGGAACGTTGGCGTTCAATTGCCAAACTGCTGAAGACGACGACCGGCCAATGCACGTGTTGAAAAGCGAAACGCAAGTTTGGCGGGCGTTGCGCGGCTGCGGGTTTCGTTCCGTCGAAGTGGCTGCGTTGCGGCAGTTTGGATTTTCCGCTGCTTGCCGAATTCAGCAAAGTGAGTTGGCGAATCGCTGGTATGCGGCTTATGACCGTGTGCGATTCAGCAATGTGTTTTTGCCAAAACAACCTGCCAGGCGTCGAATCCCGCATCCGATGCACCCGTATTTCGACCGCATCGAAAGCCGCCTGACTCCAGAAACAAACTGGCTGGATGTCGGTTGCGGACGCCATCTGGTTCCACGCTGGATAACCGGCGGCGAAGCGATTGAAATAAAGCTGCGCCCAATGGCCAGGCTGATTGTCGGCGTTGATCCTGATTTCGCCGCGTTGCGCGATAACCGATCGTGCAAGGTGAGGCTGCAAGCAGATTCAGCAAAGTTGCCGTTTGCCGATGCCAGTTTCGATCTGGTGACGGCCAACATGGTTTTTGAACACGTCGAAGTTCCGTTGCCATTGCTGCGAGAAATTCGCCGTGTGCTGAAACCCGGCGGGCGGTTGTTGGTGTTGACGCCGAACTGGCTGGATATTGTCACGCTGGCGGCGCGCGCGGTTCCGAACCGTTGGCATCCGGCAATTGTGTCGCAGATGGAAACCCGCCATCGCAAAGACGTTTACCCAACGCACTTTCGATTCAATCGTCCGAGCGTTGTCGAAACGATGTTGCGCCAGGCGGGATTCGCTCGTCGCCGAATCGAATTGCTGGAGCATCCTGATGTGTATTCGCACGTGCCCGTCGTTGCGCGAATCGAAACCGCCTGGCATCACTTGGCAGCCAGATGGCCAATGCTGCGCGGCGTGTTGCTGATCGAAGCCGAGCGAGAAATCTTTTGACCCTCACATCGCATTTATGAGGGGGATTAAAAGCGCGACATTTATGAGCCAAGCGCGGTGTCATTTGACAGTTGACTACCAAAATGGGAGCTTGGCACTGGAGGATGAAGCCCCTTGAGAATCATCAGCAAATGGAAGCTGCGCGAGTTCTGGGATGTGTATCCGGATGCCAAAGAACCGCTGCTGGATTGGTACAACGTCACGCGCAAGGCAACCTGGAAAAATCCCTCAGAGACGCGGGAAAGTTTCCGGCACGCCGACCCTGTCGGTGATTGCACGGTTTTTAACATCAAAGGAAATGACTATCGCCTGATCACCGTCGTCAAATATCGTGTGCAGCGTGTTTATACTTTGCACGTGCTGACGCACAAGGAATACGACAAGGAGAAGTGGAAAGATGACTGCTACTGTTAAGTCTCGCAATGCGCGTCCGCAAACGCGCCAACGCTTCGATGAAGGCGAGTATGGAAGGTTGTTGTCCAGAACTGTGCCTGCTGTGATTCGCAACGAAGCTGAATGTCGGCGCGTTGAGGTGGAGATTGCAAAATTATTGCGTAAGGGCGATAGCCTGACGCCTGAGGAAGAGCGTCTGATGGATTTGTTGTCGGCGCTGGTGGAGCGGTATGAAGATGAAACCGAAGACTTCCCGGCTTCTCCTCCCCATCGAATTCTGCAATTCCTCATGGAGCAGAATGATTTGAAACAGACCGATCTGGTGAAAATCTTCGGATCAAGCGGGCGCGTTTCTGAAGTAGTCAACGGCAAGCGCGGAATCAGTAAAATTCAGGCGAAGGCGCTGGGAGAGTTCTTCAAAGTCTCGCCTGAATTGTTCATCTGATGTTGCCGACAAAAACACCCAGCCTTGGCTTCTTCATCGAACGATCAACTTCCCTTTCAGCATGTCCATCCCGCAGGCGAATTTGAACTCACCGGTTTTGTTCGGAGTGAATTCAATCGTAACCGGCTGGTTGAAAGGCAATTCACGCCGGATGCCGTAATCGGTGATCAAGACTTCAGTCCCGCAACCGCTTTCGACTTTGCGGGTGAAAGTCAGCCGCGCCGGAACGTCTTTGCGAAGCTTGATCCCGCCGGGGCTGAAGCCTTTTTCGTTCAGCACCACGCTGACGGTTTGAGTTTTCGGATTGATGGTTTGAGTTGGGGCAGATTGCGGCGATTGAACCGAAGGCATCGAAGCCGCCTGAGCCAGTTGAGCGGGATTGAGTTTCAAACTTTCAGCGCGCAGCAGAAAACTGCCTTCCGTCACCACGCTGTCACCCGCCGCGACACCGCCGTAAATCGGAATTAAGCCGTTCATTTCCTGCCCAGCCGTGACATCGCGCTGCGCGAAAGCGCCCGGCTTGCCCGTGGCAATGTACAAGACCTGTTTTCCGCCTATGAATTGCAAAGCAGTTCGCGGAACGGCGACGACGCTTTGCCCGCCGGTTGTCGCGGACGAATTGCCGAAACTCAGATCAACAAACATCCCCAGTCGCAGCATCTCCGCAGGGTTGGCGACTTCCACGCGCACCTGTGAAGTCCGCGTTTGCGCGTCAACGCGCGGGTCAATGTATGAAACGCGCCCGCCGAAATTCCTGCCCGGATAAGCCGCAGTCGTAATCGCCGCCGCCGTTCCGACTCGCACCGCCGCAAAGTCTTTTTCGTAAAGCTGACCTATCACCCAAACCCGCGACAGGTCGCCGATGCGAAACATCTCTTTGCCCATCATCACGACTTCTCCGGCGTTGACCGTGCGGCTGAGGATCGTTCCCTGCGCCGGCGCTTCGACGGTAATTAATGAAGAAACCTGACCAGTCTTGCTCATCTCTTCCAGTTGTTTGGCCGTCATTCCGAACAGCAACAGGCGTTGCCGCATGGCGGAAAGATTGGCCTGTTCCATTTTGTATTCGGCGGCTGCCTGTTCAAATTCCTCGCGGCTGGCTGCGCCGATCTCGACCAGCTTTTCGATCCGCTGATAATGGTGATGATGCCGCTCGATTTCCGCCTGCATCTTCAAATAACCCGCCTGAGCTTCGGAAAACTCCGTGCTGAAGATGACCGCCAGTTTTTGACCTCGCGCAACTTTGTCGCCCAGTTGCGCGCCGACTTCGCGCACTATGCCGCCCGCAATCGGCAGCACAGGAGTTTCCTTGTAAGCGTTCGCTTCGACCGTGCCCGTGGTGCGAACGGCGTTGTCCGGCATAATGGCGCTGGGTTGCGCGACGACCGCTTCGATCCTGAACTGAGCGTTGGCCAGCTTGTCGGGCTGAATTTCGATCAACAGGTCTCCGGGTTGCGGAGTGAAGCCGTGCGAGTCGGCGTTTGAAACCGACCGGGAAAATTCACCTGACGGTTCAGGCACAGGGCGACCGGCAAACGAATTGCCGCGCGAACCTCGCAGCAGGAAAAACGCTGTCGCCGCAACAGCGACAAGCAAAAGCGCGACGACGGCAATTCGGCGTTTGCGATTTGGCGGGACGGATGTTTGTTGATTGTTCGGTTGATGTTCCATTTTGTTCCTCTCAAGCCACTCGCTCGCTACCGCTCGCGGTACTGACTCGAAGTGGTGACGCGCTCGATCTCGACTCTCGCGTCGAAGTATTCCTTGAGCAGTTCGGTGAAGCCGGTTTCGATCTCTAAGTAACGGCGCTGTTCGGCGATGTAATCCAGCACAGTCTTCTGGCCGAGTTCGTAAGCCTGGCGAATCACGTCCAGATTGCGCGCCGCGTTCCTGAGCACATTTTCGCTGTAAACGTTCATCGCCTGACCGGCGCGATTGAAACGCAAGTAAGCGGCGGCCACTTCATTGCGCGCGACCTTTTCGGCAAATTCGCGGCGCAAACGCGAAGCTTCGAGAGCGGCGACAGCAGCTTCAATCGCGCCCTGATTCTTGTTTCTGGTCGGCAGCGCGAGTTTGACGCCAAAAGTCAGGTTGTGAAAAACGCCCGTCACAGGCACAAGCGCGCCAGCGTCGTTAAAGCCGCGCACGCCGTAACCGAAATTCATCCTTGCGTAATTGGCGAAGATGCTGGCGTCAACGCGGCCTTCGACGCGCGCTTGTTCAAGCTGCGCGGCGGCCAGATTTTCCGCCGCGCGCGCGGCTGCCAGGTCAGGTCGCTTAAGCAACGCCTGATTGATTACTTCAATTTGCGGAGGTGGCGGCTGAACAGAGGCAAACTCGTCACGCAACGACAACGGTTCTTCGGGCGACATTCCGACGATTTTCTTCAATTCAAACATCGCCGCTTCGGCGCGGCTTTCCGTGCCGATACGCATTGCTTCGACGCGGCTCAGTTCGACAAACAGCAGGCTCTGTTCCAGCGGCGCGCTCTTGCCAGAATCCACGCGAGCGACGGTCAGCCGGTGCGATTCGCGCGCAAGCTTTAGCTGGTCTTCGGCAAGTTTCAGGTTGCGCGCGGCGGCAATGGCTTCGGCGTATTTCAGCCGCACTTCGGCAATCAGGCGACGCTCGAAGTCGCGCACTTCGGCTTCGCGCATTTCGATTTCGCGCGCGGCGACATCAACCCGCGCGCGGCGACGGCCTTTCAATTCCAGCGGCAATTCAATTCCGATCATCTGGGTGTTGTCGGGCGAATTCGCGGCTTGAGTGCCGCTGGTTTCAAACATAGGGTTCGATTTCAAACCGGCTTGCCGCCAACGCCCGCGCGCTTCGGCGATCATCTGACGCGCCGCCTGAAGCTCGCCGTTCTGCTTCAGCGCAAGTTTGACCAGATCGTCGGCTGCGGTTTGCGCCCGAGCCGTTATGGCGATGCTTCCCAGCAACAAAATCGCCAGCAGGTTGTTAAACAGATTGCGTGTCTTCATAACAACTCCTCTTCAGCAAGCACCCGGTCGCTACCGCTCTCGGTACTGCATCGGCGTTCGTGCAGCCAGTAAAAAATCACCGGCGTGACGATCAGCACGTGCAGCAACGACGAAACCATTCCGCCCAGCACGGGCGTGGCCAGCGGCTTCATCACTTCAGCGCCGGAACTCGTGCTCCACATAATCGGCAACAATCCGGCGACGACCGTGCTGACAGTCATGACCTTCGGGCGCAATCGCAACACCGCGCCTTCGATCACTGCCTGCTTCAAAGCTTCGCGCGTCAATCGTCTTCCTGACTCGGCAGCTTCCGCTTTCTTTCGTTCGACGGCTTCGTTCAGGTAAATGACCATGACCATGCCGGTTTGCACCGCCGTGCCGAACAGCGCAATGAAGCCCACCCAGACCGCCACCGAAAAGTTGTAGCCGAGCGCGTAAAGCAGATAAACGCCGCCGGTCAGCGCGAACGGCACGGCCATCAAAACGTGAGCCGCTTCGATCAACGAGCCGTAAGTCAGATAAAGCAGCACGAAGATGACGATCAGCACGATTGGCACGACCAGCAGCAATCGAGCGCGCGCGCGTTGCTGGTTTTCGTATTGGCCGCTCCATTCGAAGTAATAACCCATAGGCAGTTTGACGCGCTCGGCCAGGCTTCGCTTCGCTTCTTCGACGAAGCTGACGACATCGCGCCCGCGAACGTTCAGCAGCACAGTTCCGCGTAACAATCCGTTTTCGCTGGCGATCATCGAAGCGCCATCTGCGGTGCGAATCGTGGCGAGTTGCGCCAGCGGGATTTGCGCTCCGCCGGGCGCAGGCACGATCAGTTGCCCAAGCTCCGCGGGGTTGCGGCGAAATTCTGGCGAGTAACGAACACGAACGGGAAAACGCCGGCGGCCTTCGATGGTCACGGTCAGGTTGGTTTCGCCTATGCCTGTGTCAATCACCTGCTGAATCGCCGAAACATCAATGCCGTAACGGGCGGCGGCTTGGCGGTCAATCCTGATGTCAATGTACGGCTGGCCTGTCAGCGGTTCGGGCGAAACGTTGCCCGCGCCCGGAACTGAACGCAGCAACTCGGCTGCTTCGCGCGAAAGCCGTTCGAGTTCTTTCAAATCGCCGCCGAAAATCTTCAACCCCAGTTCGGTGCGGATGCCGGTTGAAAGCATCTCTATGCGGTTGATGATCGGCTGAGTCCATATATTCTGGACGCCGGGCATCGCCAGCTTTTCATCCATCTCGGCGACCAGTTTTTCGCGCGTCATTCCGGCGCGCCATTCGTTCGGCGGTTTCAGATGAACGATTGTTTCGTTCATATTGACCGGCGCGGGGTCGGTCGAAGTTTCAGCGCGACCGGCTTTGCCAACAGCCCAGGCGACTTCGGGAAACGACTTCAACGTTTCGTCCTGCATCTGCATCACGCGCAGCGCCTCATCAATCGAAATCGCCGGGTCGGTGATCGGCATGTACATCACATCGCCTTCGTTCAGTTCGGGCATGAACTCGCCGCCAATGCCTGAAGCCAGAAAAACAGCGCCGGTGAAAAGCGTCGCAGCAATCAGCATCGTGATTGCTTTGTGAGCCAGCGCCAGTTTCAGCACAGGCTGATAGATAAAATGCAGCGCGCGCATCACCCGGTTGTCGCCTTCGGCATGGAACTTTCCGCCTAACAGAAAAGTGCAGAGCACCGGAACCAGCGTCACCGCGATAAGCGTCGCGCCGACCATCGCAAAGGTTTTGGTGAAAGCCAGCGGATGAAACAGCTTGCCTTCGCGCCCCGCGAGCGCGAAGACCGGAACGAAAGCCAGAATGATGATCGCCATCGAAAAGAAAATCGGTCGCCCGACCAGACGGGTTGATTCCAACACGCCCGTCCACACTCGCAATCGGTCGCGCGGATCAACACCCTGCTTTTCCATCCAGCGAAAAGCGTTTTCGGTGACGACAATCCCCGCGTCCACCAGCACTCCGATGGCGATGGCAATGCCCGACAGCGACATCAGGTTCGAGCTGATGCCCGCGTAATGCATAAACAGAAACGAGACGAGCACAGCCAGCGGCAAAGGAATAGTGACGATCAGAATCGAGCGAAAGTGAAACAGAAAGATGATGTGCATCAAGGTGACCAGAATGATCTCTTCGATCAAAGCCCGCCGCAGCGTATCGGTCGCGCGTTTTATCAACTCCGTGCGGTCGTAAAACGGAACCAGCCTGACGCCCGGCGGCAAACCCGATTTCAACGCTTCGATCTTCTGTTTGACGGCTTCGATAACTTCCAGCGTGTTGACGCCGTAACGCGCGATGACCACTCCGCCGACTGCTTCCTTGCCGTCGCGGTCCAGCGCGCCGACGCGAAACGCTCCGCCCAACTTCACCGTCGCCACGTTGCGAATGTAAATCGGCGTGCCGTTGGCTCCTCCGACTACAACGCTTTCAACGTCGGCTACGGAGCCAATCAAACCTACGCCGCGCACAACAGACCATTGCCCGCTTTGCTCAACCACGTTTCCGCCTACGTTCGTGTTGCTGCGCCCGACAGCTTCGACGACGGCGGAAAACGGAATCGAATAAGCCCGCAGCCGATTCGGATCAACGTCAATCTGATACTGCTGAACTTCACCGCCAACCGAAGCGACTTCGGCGACGCCTGGAACCGAGTTGAGTTGATAGCGAATAAACCAATCCTGCAGCGTCCGCAGTTCGCGCAGGCTGTGGCCGGTCGCTCCCGGTTCAGACTCAACCGTGTACCAGAAGATTTGACCGACGCCGGTCGCGTCCGGGCCAAGCGTAGGCACGACGCCTGCGGGCAGTTGTTTGACGACCAGGTTCAACCGTTCCAGCACTCGCGTCCGCGCCCAGTAAAGATCAACCGCGTCTTCGAAGATGATGTTAATCATCGAAAATCCGAACGCCGATTGCCCGCGCACCGCGCGCACGCCGGGCAAACCTTGCAGGTTGGTTGAAAGCGGATAAGTGACCTGATCTTCGACTTCCTGTGGACTGCGGCCAGTCCAATCGGTGAAGACTATGACCTGGTTGTCGGAAAGGTCTGGAATCGCGTCAATCGGCGCGCGCACCAGCGCCCAATATCCCCAGCCCGCCAGCAGCGCATAAGCGGCGACGATGATGAAGCGATTCCTCAACGAAAATTCGATGATGCGGTTAATCATAGTGGTGGTCGGTTGTTCGTGATCGGTTATCGGTTGTCAGGTGGGTTTGCCACCGGCAACGGACAACCGAACACCGTCATTTCGCCTGCACGGTCATGCTGGTTTGGCCTGTGCCGTGCGCGCCCTGATATTTGACTTGCGCTTCCCAGGTTCCTTTCATTTCGATGTTGACCAGTGCGCGGTATTTTCCGGGCGTTTCAGTCGTGGTCAGCGTGGCCTTGTTGTTCATTTCGGCCATTGCGCCCATCGCGGCCATGTGAATGTTCAGCGATGCCGCGCCGACATCAACCGGTTTGCCTTCGGCGTCGGTGAACGTAACCATCAATTCGTTGTCGCCGTTCTTCAGTTCGCCAGTCGAGCTGGAAAGCGTGACGGTCATATCGGATGACTTGGCGGACTTGATGATCTTTTGTTCACCCGAAGAGCCGGATTTGGAACAAGCGGCGGCAATCAACGCGAGTGCGACGAACAGAATTGATGAAGCAATGCGAATAGTTTTCATGGATACCTCGGAAAATGTAGCGCAACCTGCCGAAGTTGCGCGGTTTCGGCAAGTGACGAGTTGAGAATGCCGCGCAACCTCGGCAGGTTACGCTACTCTCTCCTGCCAATTTTATTGTTTCAGGATGTGACTTTTTCGACGAGCGGACACACTTCGGCGCTTAAATCAGGAAGGCGCTGTTTTCCAGGTAACGAGCGGTAGAACCGGTAAGATGCCGTGTCGGTGAAGCAGGAAATCTGATTTGCTGAGGGTAAGAACAATCTTTCAACGGCTGCCACGAAGCGGAAACGGATTTCGGCTCCTGCTTTTGCGGCGCAGCCGGAAGAAACTGCGGCGAATGGGGTTCGGCATTTTGCTGGCAATTGATTGCGCAACAAAGAGCGGCGGACATGGATTCAGCCGTTTCTTCGTGCTGCATCGCCGCGGCGCAACATTCTTCCGAACATCCGCCGGCGGGTTGGTCGTGCGGCGGAATGACGGCGAAGGCATTCGCCATCACTGTCAAAAGAAGCAAAATTGTCAGCAATCGTTTGCGCATAAGTGAGCAAAGAAATAACAGCGGCCAGCGCAATCTGTCAACTGCCGAAGCCTGGCTTGGGTTTTCTTCAACGCGCCAATCCATTATCTTCGCCGCCTTCGCATCTTGAACGCTTGCGACAAAAAGCTTATGTCAAACATCCCAGCGGTCAGCGTCATCATTCCCGCTTACAACGTCGCGCCGTTTATCGTCGAAACGCTGGAATCGTTGTTCGCGCAAACTCGACAGGATTTCGAGGCGATTCTGGTCAACGACGGTTCGACCGATGATACCGAAGAAAAAATCGCGCCTTACCGCGACCGGCTGGTGTACATCCGCCAACCGAATCGTGGCGTGATGGCGGCCCGCAACGCCGGACTGAAAGCTGCGCGCGGGCGCTACATCGCTTTGCTCGACAGCGATGATTTGTTGCTGCCGAACTTTCTGGAAGTGTTGGTTGGCATGTTGGAACGCGATTCGTCGCTGAGCGTGGCGTATCCCAACGCGCGATATTTTGGCTGGCCTGCTCACGACGGCAAATTGCATCAAGATGTCTTTCCGGTTGCAGAGCCTGTGACATTTGATCGAGTGTTGCGGCGCGAATGTTACATCTTCGGCTTGCTGGTGTTTCGGCGCGAAGTGATCGAAACCGTCGGCGGTTACGATGAAAGTCTGGCCGGGCAGGGCGCAGAAGATTTCGAGTTGTGGTTACGAATGCTGCAACACGGATTTCGGTTTCAATTTACGCGCGAAGTTCTGGCGCTGTATCGCTGGCGACAGGACTCGCTTTCAAACACTGGCGTCAAAATTCTTAGCTGCGTCGTTTCGGTTTACGAAAAGCTTTTGCGCGGTGAACTGACCGAAGATCAGCGCCAATGGATTGAAACGCGAATGCCGGAATGGCGCGCGCAGTTGAATTACGCGAGGTTCAAAGACGCACTGGCAAAACGAAACTTCGCCGAAGCTGAAAAACATCTGGCCGAGGCTCGCCAGTTTTATCGCCAGCCGAAACTGGCGCTCATTCAAACGGCAATGAAGATCACGCCTAAATTGGTCGCGCTTTGGAGTGCGGCGGCTCGACGCCGCTTTTCATTCGTTGCCTAACGCCTCGTTTCCAGCGGGCGCGCGAACTGCGAAAGCAAAGCTGCGCCAGGCCGCAGCACTCCAAATTGATGACTGAACGTAAAATCAAAATTTTGCACGTGATTGATTCGCTGGGCATTGGCGGCATGGAGCGAGTGGTGATTGATGTCGTCAACGGTTTGGCCGCGACGAAGTTCGAGCACGTCGTTTGTTGTCTTTCACGGCGAGGTGAAGCGGCTGACCAATTGCGCGAAGGCGTTCGTTGTTTTGATCTTGGCAAAGGCAACAAGGCGGATCGTTTGATGCCGCTGAAACTGGCTCGGATGATTCGGCGCGAACGACCGGACATCGTGCATTCGCAAAGCTGGTCGGGAGTGGATACGGCATTGGCCATGCGGTTTTCGCCCGGCGTAAAACTGGTTCACAGCGAACACGGACGCAATTTTCATGACTTGCACGGACAATCGCTGGCGCGACGAATGGCTCGGCGTTGGCTGTATCAACGTGCGGATGTCGTATTTGCAATCTCCGCCGAAGTGCGGGAGTTTTACTGCCGCCAGACGAACTTTCCGATTGAGCGAATGCAGGTCATCCCGAACGGTGTTGATATGCAGCGAATTGACGAAGCCGATGCTCGCGGCATCCGCGAAGAATTAGGAATTGCGCTGGAGGATTTTGTCATTGGAACTGTCGCGCGGCTCGACCTGAATAAAGACACCGTCACTTTGGCGCGCGCTTTCGCGGCGATGGTTGCGGCCAATCCAAACGCGAAGTTGAAATTGTTGATTGTCGGCGACGGCGAGCAGAGAACATTGCTGGAACGCTTTGTCGGCGAACGAGGTTTGAATCGAAATGTGATCTTCGCCGGAATGCGACGCGATGTTCCGGGTCTGCTGAAAGCGATGGATGTATTTGCGCTTTCGTCGCTTTCCGAAGGAATGCCGCTGACGGTTCTGGAAGCGATGGCGGCTCGGTTGCCAGTCGTGGCCACAGCGGTCGGGGCTTTGCCGGAGTTGGTAGAAGAAGACAACACAGGTTTTTTGGTTCCGGTTGGCGACGCTGAAGCGATGGCTGAAAAGCTCAGACGTTTTGTCGCCGATCATCGGTTGGCGAAAAGCTTTGGCGAAGAAGCTCGGCGAAAGGTCGAACACGAGTTTTCGCTTGATCGAATGTTGCAGCGATATGCCGAGTTGTATTTTTCGGTTCAGTTTGCGAGCTAAAAGCTGTGGGACAATTTCCCAAATTGTCCCATCTGAAGGTAAAGAATCTGTTGAAGAACCGGTGAGGCCATTTGAAAAATTGTCTCACTCTATTTGGAGAAAAAAGCTTTTGAGAATCACACGTGTTTACACCAAGACCGGCGACGCTGGCGAAACATCGTTGGTGGACGGCAGCCGGGTTAAAAAAAACGATTTGCGCGTGACGGCTTATGGCGACGTAGATGAATTGAATTCGTTGCTGGGAGTGGCGCGAGTTGGGTTGCTGGATGAACAGCTTGATCCGGCGCTGGGGAAAATTCAAAACGAGTTGTTCATCGTCGGAGCCGATTTGGCCAGTCCGTTGACGATTCAGGTTCCGCGCGTGGACGAATCGCACGTCGCCGAAATGGAGCAGTTGATTGACGCGCTGATGGATGAATTGGAACCGTTGCGCGAATTCATTTTGCCCGGCGGTGCTCAATTTGGAGCGACGTTGCATCTGGCTCGTTGCGTTGCTCGAAGAGCCGAACGTTGCATCGTGGCGTTGATGGCCGAGAGCGAAATCAACATTCATTCGCTGACGTATTTGAACCGGCTGTCTGATTTGTTGTTCGTGATGGCTCGCGTCGCCAATCGCCGAGCGGGCGTGACAGAGCAGTCGGCGAATTTCAGTTCGCGCGGAAAGTAATGCGGCAAATTCTGGTTTTCAGCGTGATCTTTTTGGCGGTTCCGCTGGCGTTGTTTGCGCCGTTCACCGGCTTGATTAGCTACGTCGGCATCGCTTACGTGCGCCCGCACGAATGGGCGTATATGCCGAACGCGCCGATTTCGCTGGCGGTGGCGGTGGCGACGTTGATTGGTTACACGGTGTTTGAGTTGACGCGCCGCGCTCCGCAACTGATTCCGAATGGGTTGATGCTGTTGTTGTGGGCGCAAGTTTCGCTGGCGACGTTGTTCGCGCATTCGACCGAACTGGCGCAGGGCAAATGGATCGAATTCAGCAAAACAATTTTGATAGCGTTGCTGATGACGGCGATGGTGGATTCCGAACGGCGTGTGCGTTGGTTATTGCTTGGCACGGTCGGAGCGATTGGTTTTCTGGCGTTTCGATCCAATGTCGGAATTTTGTTGGCTGGCGGGCAGGCAAGAATTTTCGGACCCGGCGGCGCGTTTGAAGACAACAACGATTACGCGCTGCTGCTGAACGTCGCTGCTCCGATTGCCTTTTTCGTCGCACGCGCCGAAACCAATCGTTGGTTGCGAAGGCTTTGTTACGCTCTGTCGGCGATGATGATGATTACGGTGTTGTTCTCGCTTTCGCGCGGGGGCTTTCTGGGATTGTGTTTGGTGCTGATCGGCCTGGCGCTGAAATCTAAGTACAAAGTTGCGGGAATTTTGGCTGTCGTGCTGGTCGGTTCAATCACGTTTGCTCTGCTGCCGAATCGTGTCGTCGAGCGTGTCGGCACGATTCGCACGGCGACTCAGGCGGATGAATCGGCGCAGTTGCGATTCGAGGCCTGGCGCGTGTCGCTGCAAATCATCGCGGATTATCCGTTGTTGGGCGTTGGACCTAGAAACATCGTGGAATTGTATGGTCGTTACCAGCCAAATCAACCAAGCGGAGCCGGGCGCGTGTCGCACAATTCGTTTTTGCAGATTGCGGTGGATGCGGGCTTGCCAGCGTTGCTGTTGTTTTTGATTTTGATCGGCGTGAGCTTTTCTCGATTGCGACGCGCGCGGCTGATGCTGAAAACCCGGTCGCCGGATTCGCCGCTGATCGTGTATTCGCACGGATTAGAGGTGGCGTTGCTGGGGTATTTGGTGTCGGCCAATTTTTTAAGTCGCCACGATCTGGAATTGCTTTACGAAGTGATTGCGCTGGCCACCAGTCTGGCTGTGCTGACGCGCGAATCCGTCGCTGAGCAAACTTATGCTTCGCCAGTGACTTCGGCAATTTCGGCCAGCAACTCGGCGTCGGCGTCCACAGGGCAAGCGTAATACCACCAATTCTTTTTCGAGTTCCAGCTTTCTTCTTCGGCGAGTTCGTCGCCCCACAAACAAACGCTGGCGCGGCGAGTCAGTCCTTTCATCAAATCGTCGGCGTGCATGATGCGAGTTTCCAGATTGATGCGTTCGGCTATCGTCGCCACAGCCAGTGCCTCTTCCAACAACTGGCGGGCGTCCAGATCGTTCAGGTAATCGTCCAGCGTCAGCGAATAACCGTTTTCAACCGATTGGACGACTTTTTCCCAGCTTTCGATCAATCCAATCAGGCCGCGTTCGGCCACGTTCAGCGGGCATCCTTTTTCAACCAGAAAGTCGCGGACTTCGTTACTCATTGTCATCTCCTTTCGCTTGTCGGGTTGAACCGCGTTTGCTTTGGCGTTTGAAATACGCCTCGCCATCGTTCGGTTTGAAGTATGTACGAATGGTCAGGTCGGCATTGAACGCCAGAAACGCTCCGGTCTGCCGGTCGAATCGCGTTATGACTCCATCGGTTCGTGTGTATTCCAACACATCGCCGCCCGTCGCGCGGTCGCGCAACGATTGTGCCTGACGAAGATATTCTTCCTGGCTGATCGAACCGAATTCGTTGCCGTGTTTTTCGTAATGATCCAGAAACTTGCGGCGCGTGGCGAATCCGATGTCGCTGCGAATTCCGGCATCTTTGCCGGAAACCGCCGGTTTGGACTGTGGGAGCGGCGACGATGACGGTTGAACCGATTGGCGACAAGCGCCATTCAGCGCCAGCAAAGTTGCCAGCAAGGAAATCAACGCCACTTTTGAAAACCGGCTGTTGCTCAAAATCATCGAACCTGCTTTACGCATAAAAACAAAGACGAGTGGCTGAAAATGTCGCCACTCGTCCACAGTTCTAAACTTTCGTCAGTATTTACCGGATGCTCATACCGCCCAGTCCGCCAAGGTTGGCGAATGGATTGGTTTGCTCCGGCGGTGGAAGCTGATCCACTTTTTCCGGAGCCAACACCGATAAACGGTTCACGCAACTCGTGCCGAGTCCGGTGCTTCGATAATCTTTGTTGTTGGCGATGCTGAAATAAAGATCAATCGCTTCGGTGGTTTTGCCCAGTGCTTCGTAAACACGAGCGGTGTTGAAATCAATCGAAGCGGGAGAGATTTCGCCGGGTTTCGATTTCAGATTTTGATATTCCGCCAGAGCTTCCTGATTTTTGCCTGCCGCTTCATACCGCAGAGCCAATGCCAGTCTGGCTTGAGCACCCAGATTGGAATCTTTGCCTGCCAGTTCTTTGAACGTGGCTTCAGCTTTTTCCGGCTCGAAATAAACCTGATGAACGGCGGCGTGATACCGGGCCATATCTCCGTAATACGACGGATAATCGTTGGCGGCTTTGGTAAAGGCCTCGTACGCTCGGCGGTGTTTATCTTCTTCAGTGGTGGCCACATACCCTTGCGGGTTGGCCGGAACCGGGTTGGCGACTTGCGCTTCGTGCCAGCGAAATGCTTCGGCCAGAGTTTCAGCCGCATTGCTGGCGCGGCGCGAATACAGCATCCAGCCAATCCAAACCACGGCAACGATGACCGCCGCGATGGTCAACCATTTCAAAATTGGGCGCGAATTGCTCTTCGCCCAGGCGGATGTCGCCACATACTGTTGCATTAATGGATCGCGCTTTAAGTCCTGCGCGGAAACTCGCCCTTTAGCCAATGTAATACTCCTTCGGAAAAGAAATTGGGGCTTGTGAGGAAAGCGAGAAAATAGCGGCCAGATAGGGTGATGTCAAGCCAAGCATCTTCAGCGCGCGCCGTGTTTGGCAAGGTGAAAAATGCGCTGTACCATTGCCGCCCATTGGTGAACCGCACCTGACTTCAAGTCACAATCTTTAATCTCATGGCTTACGCAAAACTCTTCGTGTCAGTAGCCCGACCGTCAGGAAGGGCTTGGTATCGGTGAGAAAAGCCCTTGCTCACGCGCGGGCTACCGACACTTGTGTAAGTCCTGAATCTAAAACTGTTGTTCCAGGCGAGAAGCCTGGGCTGCTGATAGGAGAAATCGTGATCAGACACATCGTCGCTTTCAAATTCAACCCCGAAGTTCCACAAACCGACCGCGAAGCTTTTTTGGAAATGTTGCTCGGCTTGCCGTCGAAAATTTCCGAGATCGTAGATTTCGAAGCCGGTTTCGATGTCGTTCGCTCGGCGCGAGCCTTCGATCTGGCGCTGGTTTCCAGTTACGCCGATTTGGCTGCGCTCGACCGGTACGCCAAACACGAACATCATTTGCCGGTCATCGAACGCGCCAAAGAGCTTTGCCAACAGGTCGTGTCGGTGGATTACGAGTTTTAATTCGTTGCCGTTTTCAGAAATTCCAGCCCGACGGGTTCGCCGTCAAATTTCACTTTAAATCCGGTTGCCGGGCGGTAAGTCACTATGACTTGCCGAGCCGGCGACATCGTTCCGCAAGTAATCTGGTTAGGGATTTCCATCGTGTGGCGAACCAGCGTCAGCTTTCCCCATTCCGCACGAAATTTGAACGTACGAACGCCGCTGACCACAGTCAGCGTGACTTCATTGTCCGAACAATCCATTCGCGTCAGCCAGCCGCGCACCTGCTCGCCTTCAAATCGTTTGCCGGGCGGTTTGGTCGGATCGTCCTGAGTGTGTTTCGACGATTCGCGTTGCTGCCGCAATTTGATTTCCGCTTCGACCTTGGCGAACGCCGCTTCCGATTCGCGCAGGTCAATCGTCTGCAACAGGAATTGGGCGCGTTCGCGGATGTCGGTTTTCAATCCGTTCGACAGAATCTCTTGAACTGTTAGCCGAGCCGCTGAAAAGTCTTTTTGCCACAAGAAAATTTGCGCCTGAGTGTAAAGAAAATCTTCGCGATCAGGAGCCAGTTCTCGCGCGCGGCGAATCAATGCCGAAGCTTCGTCGGCGTTTTCGCGCTGCACCAGATGGATGAACGCCAGAGCTTTGTAAGTGTCGGCGAAATCCGGCGCCAACTCGCGCGCACGATTCAGCGAAGCTCGCATTTCCGCGACGGTTTCCGGCAAGTAGCCGGAAACGTAGCCAGACGAATCCACGTGCTGTTGCTGGCGGGCAAAAGCGTGGGAGTAGTAAGTCAAAAAGTCTGCTTCGCCGGTTTCAATCGCTTGTTGCAGCAGTTGCCGAGCATCAGCAAAACGATTTTGTCTGATTCGCAGCAAACCCAGCGAAGACAAAGCCAGCGGCTGATTGGCATCAATTGCCAACGCGCGCTCCAACGCGAATTCGCCGCTTTCGGTTCGTTCGATGTGCCACAGCAAATCGCCCAAATGAGCTTTCATTTCGGCGTCGCCCAACGGAGCAACGGTCATAGTTTCGTCGGTTTCGATCTTGCGGTCGAAATTGATCGTTTGCGGGCTGAACACGTTGCGACGAATGTAATCGCGCAAGCTTACGTCTAGTTCGTCCGCCGAAGTTTGAAAGAATTGTTTGAATGCAGTTTCGGCGGAAAGCCCGCCTGCCACAGCGTTCAAAAACTGTCGAAACTGCGATTGGCGATCGGCATCGCCGGTCATCAGGTAATGCGTCAACGCCCACGATTGAGCGTAAAAAACGGTTTTCTTGTCCAGTTCCTGATAAAACTGGGAATTGTGATCGGCGGTCAGCAGCGATTGCATCGGCAGCCAGTCGTCTTCGCGCAATCGCCGCAGATGAGCCGGAATCGCGCGACCAATGACAATTTGCTTGCCGCCACCAGTGACCGCGAACGTGCTGAAGTACTCGGCCAATCCTTCGCTCAGCCAGACTGGCAACCCGCGTTGACCGCCTCCGGTCAGGAAGTGAACGTATTCATGAAAGATGATTGATTCGGGGGCTTGCCGCCGATAATCGGTGGTCAGCGTGATGTAAGCCGAGTTGTTGTCGGATTGCAGGTAGCCTGAAACTTCGGCAGGTTTGCCTTGATAAAGCGGTTTGAATGGTTCGTAAGTTTCGTTGTCTTTGAAGACGAAAACAGTTACCGACGGAGTGAAACGTCTTTGCCAGATGCCCGAAAGCCGCGAAACGGCTTCGCGGAATTTTTCGAGTTCCGCGCCGACTTTGCGAATTTGTTTTTCGTTGGCGTTGCCGGCCAGTGTGAAGTGTTTGGACTTTGCTTTGATCCAGGTTTCTTTGGCAGAGACAGAGATCGAACTCGATTGGCACAGGAGCGCCCAGAACACGAAAATCAAACTGATAAAAGCTCGTCGTTTCATCGCCACTCCATTTGATGAAAACGCCAACAACGCCGGTCAGTGCAATGTTTGGTTCAAGAAGAAATTCCGGTCGGAGATCGCCAACGAATATAGTTTCGGCCTGTTGGCGTAGTCAATCAGCAGAAATTCAATTTTGCTCCGGCTTCAGGAATTCGACGGCAATCGGTTCGCCATCGAACGGCGCTTGAGCATCGGTCGAACTGCGATAAGTTAGTTCCACCAACCGCGCAGGTTTCAGCGGGCCGCAGGTGATTTCCGTGCCGACTCCTTTATCGAAGGTGATGAACTGCACGCGATCCGGTGTTGAAGTGTTGAATTTCAACGTGCGGTCGCCGACTTTGACAACCAGCGTGATGCCTTTGTCGTTGCAATCAATTTGCGTCAACTGACCTTTGACTTTGTCGCCGTCGAAGCGGCGACGAAGCAAAATTTTCTGTTTGTCTCCGGTCGTGGGAGGGGTGTTGCCGGTTGCGGGCGACTGCGTTTCTGCCCTCTGACGCGCAGCGTTATATCGGGCAAAATTTTCTTCCATGCTTTTGACCGATTCGAGCATGGATTTAGCTTGGACCTGCATTTGCGGATTGGCTGCATCGCGCGCAATCGGTTCCAAAGCCTGTTTGGCCAGATCGAATTTCTGTTGCCGCATATAAACCTGTCCGAGCATAAAGCCGACCTCCTGGCGACCTGGCGTCAACGTTTGCAAACGTTTTAGATGTTCGGCTGCCGCATCAAGCTTTTCTCCGGTCACCAGATTGACGAACGCCATCAGGTAATAGGACTCGGCAAAATTCGGAGCAAGCTGAATGGCTTTTTCCAGATGCTCGCGCATGGTCTGAACCGATTCCGGCGCGAAAGAACGCACGACGTTGTTTTCGTCCATGCCTTCGCGGCTGAGCGCGAACGCATAATAGAAATGCACCAGATGGTTGTCGGAACCCAGCGCGGCGGCTTGCTGCAAATGTTGTTTGGCTTCGGCGACACGTTTTTGCTGCATTCGTAATACTCCCAGCGACGAATGCGCCAGCGCCAGTTTCGGATCAAGCGCCACCGCTTTCTGCAAAAACTCTTCGGCGGCTGTGCGTCGCATGTGGAGCAACAAATCTCCCAGATAAAACTGCGCTTCGGCTTCACTCAGCGGAGCAGCCTGCATTTCGGTATCGAATTGCAGTTTTTCATTCATGGTCACGACTTCGACTTTGTAGGCGCTGCGATTGATGTAATCGCGCAATTCTTTTTCCATCGTCGCGTAATCGGTTTTGAACGCCTGCTCAAACGCTTCGCCTTGCGGAACACCTCTGCCGAGTAAACCCAAAAATTGCGAAAGCTGTGGGCGGCGTTTTCCATCCGCGCCCAGCATCAGGTAATGCACCATCGCCCACGACTGAGCGTAAAACACGCCTCGCTTGTCACCTTCGTTGTAATCTGGTGAACCGGTTGTGAGGGCAAACAGTTGCGACAGCGGCATGAATTTTTTCTCTCGCAGGTAAAGCACGTGGTTGGAAATGACTTTGCCAAGCCAGATTTTCTTGTCGCTGTCGGTGATTTCAAACGTGCTGTAATACTCGGCCAGACCTTCGTTGAACCAGGTCGGCAACTTCATCGTGTTTTCGTTGGTCAGCGAATGGACGAATTCATGAAAGACGGTTGCGTACGGATGAGAATCGCGCAGTTCCGCCGTCAGCGAGATGTAATTCACATCCTGACCCGGCTGAAAATACCCGGCGACTTCGCTGATCTTGCCCTGATAGGCAGGCATGAATGGCTTGAATGACGATTTGTCTTTGAACACCAAAACACGTGTCGGTACTGAAGAATCAATCCTGGCTTTCGGAAACAGTTTGGAAAACACATCGCGGAACTGTTCCAGCTTGACGGCGGCTTTGCGAATGTCTTTTTCGCTGGCGTTGCCGGCCAGAAAAAAGCTTTTTGAGCGAACGCTTGTCCAGTTGTCTTTGGCTGTCGTTGAACCTGCCTTTGCCGAAGTCTGAGTTTTTCCACCCAACAGCAAAGCAAGCAATATCAATGAAAGAATTGCCAACGAACGGGCTGTCGAGTTTGTCAGGATTGAACGCTTCATCGAATTACCTCCGGAATGAACAAAGATGAAAAGCGAGTGCGGGCGTTTTGAGGTTGCCGACACTGAAAAGTTGGGGTGGCTGGCGAACTATATTGGCCTAAGCGCCAAGCGGTCAATCAACTTTTCAGGGCGGGCTTTAGGCGTCGTTCGCGCCGCCATTTGCCGAAAATTCCCGACAGGTTGCCGAGCAGATCAATCTGGATTCGCAACAAGTTCCGGGCTTTGGTCAGGCTGAATTCGCGCGCAGCTTCTTTGGTTTTGGTTCCGAGCGTAATCAAATACCAGCCGAAGTTCGCCGCCAGCGAACGGCGCGGATCGGTCAACGCGAAAATGAACTGGCTGCGGTCGCAGCGGTAATCGCGTTCGAGTTTTTTGGCAGGCGTCGCCGTCCAACTGCCTCCGCGAAAATGATGAATGCGGCTGAGCGGCACAACCGCCGTTTGATAGCCATTGCAAACGGCTCGGCGACAGAAATCAATCTCTTCGTAAAACGCGAAGTAGATCGGATCGAGCAAGCCGACGGTTTCGATGGCTTCGCGTTTGATGGCGAAGCAGGCTCCTTCGACCCATTCGGCCTGAATCCAGCTTCTCGGAAAAGGTTCTTCCAGGAAGTCACACGAAGGCTCACGGAGAAAAGCGAAATCAGTGTTGTTCTTCTTCGTGTTTTCTTCGTGTGGCTTCGTGGATAAGAAAGAAAGATGCGAACTTAAAGCCGTCGTCGTCCAGCTATTGAATTCGTCCGAATCGTAAGCAAGTTGAACCGCGCCTAGAACGCCGACTTCGCGGTTGCGTTCGCCGACGGCAATCAGTTCGCCGAGCCAGGACGGTTCGACTTTGGTGTCGGGGTTCAGCAGCACGACGTAATCGGCTCCGGCGGCCAGAGCAGCGCGAATGCCTATGTTGTTACCTTCGGAAAATCCCAGATTGGCTGAGTTGATGATGAGTTCGACTTCGGGAAAGTTTTTGCGAACAAGCTCAACGCCGTCGTCGGTGGAGGCGTTATCCACCAGCAAAGTTTTGAAATTCGCGTACTCGGTCGCACGCAATGATTCCAGGCAGGCGGTCAGCCAGCGGCTGCCGTTGAAGTTCAAAACGATGACGTAAACCAAAGGCGAATTCATTTATGACCAGCGTTTCAGCAAAGTAGCCGCGATGATCCATCGCAGCACGCGCAAGTTGCTGCGATGGCCGAGCGCCTGTCGAAATTTCCGCAGGCAGTTCCACCAATCGCCGCGTTGTTTGTACGCGAAACCGGCGCGGATGGTCAGCCGAGCGAACAACACGTCTTTTTCCATCCCGCATTCGCGCCAGCAATCGGGAAAGAGTTTTTCAGTTTCGTTCAAGGCGATGATCGGCAAGCGCAGGCTTCGCTCGATGTTTTCGCCGTCGCCCATCAAGTTGTTGGCGTGAACTCTGTAATAAGCCAGCGGTTTGGCGATGGCCCGGATCGGAAAGGCTTTCGCCAGCCGCAGCCAGTATTCGTAATCTTCGACGGCGACAAGCGCGCGGCTTTCGTTCAGCCAACCGATTTTGTCCACGCATTCGCGCCGCATCATCACCGTCGAATTCGGAATGTGATCGCCCAGCAGCAAATGGCAAAACGACGTTTCGCCCGTGAAGCCGATCTTGCCGCGAATCTGTTTTTCACCGCCGACTTCTGAAAACATAAGGGCTTCGGAGTAAGTCATGCCGACTTCAGGATGAGTTTCCAGAAACGCGACTTGTTCAGCCAACTTTTCGGGCATCCACAAATCGTCTGCGTCAAGGAAGGCAATGTACTCGCCCGAAGCATTCCGAATCGCCAGATTGCGCGCCGAAGCCGGGCCACCATTCGGTTTGGCCAGAACTTTGATCTGTTCGCCAAAACTGCTGAGCACGTCCAGCGTCGTGTCAGTCGAACCGTCATCAACGACGATGATTTCAAAGTCGGCGTAAGTCTGCGCCAACACACTTTGAATGGTCTCGGCGATGAACTGCGCCGAGTTGTAAGCTGGAATGATGACGCTGACTTTGAGGTGCATGATCGAATCAGTACCGCGCGCGGTAGCAAGCGACGGTTTTATGAACCGATGTTACGGGATTGCAGGTCAAGCAAGCATTTGACAGTTTCTTCGTCCCGGTAGGGACGGTTGAATTTAGCGCGGCGTT
>CADECP010000007.1 GCA_902825875.1 uncultured Acidobacteriota bacterium | reverse complement strand
GCAAATGCCTCATGGGGAGGCCGAGCGGCCTCCCTTTATTTGTCCAAACTCGTGAGAATTGCGTGGGATAAGAAACGCAAGAGGAACAATCCGTGTTCTGAATGATCTTGCCGAAGCTTATCATTCCCATGGTGATAAGGATAAATGTATTGAGTCCTATGAAAGGAGTTTGGGTATCTGTCGCGATATCCATGATCGCGACACTGAAAGTAAAACTTCTTGGAAATTAGCTCAGAAGGCATACAAGTACCGCAACTTACCAAAGGCTATTAAACATGGTGAAGATTCGCTGAGGATAATGGAAGATCGCGAAGATCCTAAATCAAAAGAGGTAGGCGAAGAACTTGTTCGATGGCGGAGAGAGTTCGCAATAGGACTTTCCAGTTGCTCATAGTCAGCTCTATCTGCTGCAGGCGGTAGCCTACGACCTGATCTGGTCAACGACTTGAATGCAGACGGCGACGATGGCCGACCTGGAAATGGCGGTGGCGAAGGTATTGGTGACGGCGGACGCCTACTTCCACAACAACTGGGAAGAGTGCTCTGAAGCCGAGCGCGAGGTCTCGCGGGCGCTGGTGACGGGCGCGGCTGACACTGCCGCCGCACCGCGGTACCAAGCAGCAGCGCAGAGCCTGAGCCGCAAAGAGATTGTGGAAATGCGCGATGGTCGTTACTGTTTCGCCATCGAACTTTTCAAGCTTTGGATTTTGAAGAATCATTTCCCGGCGTTTCAGGAAAATAGCGGAGTGAGGCGATATGACAAGTACACCAATACATCCGGGTGAAATTTTGGCAGATGAGTTAAAGGAGCTTGGCGTTACCGCTGCTGAGCTTGGGCGAATTTTGCACGTTCCCGCCAGCCGGATTACTCAAATTCTGAATCGGCAGCGCAGCATCACTGCCGACACGGCCTTACGTCTGGGCCAATGGATTGGCACCGGAGCAGAGTTTTGGTTGAACCTGCAAAAGTCGTATGAATTGCGGAAAGCGCAGCAGGAAATCGCGGAGGAACTGGCCACGATTCCGAGACGGCCTTCCATAACATTGGCCAAGCGGGCTGCGGTCTAACTTCCCAACAATTTGCGAATGCGCGGTTCCAGCGCGGCGCGAATTTCGGCGTCTTCCAGCGCGTATTCGATCAAGGTTTGCAGGTAGTTGACCGGGTCGCCGATGGTCAGCCATTCGCCATCCACAACCGGCTGAGCGACGACGCGCCCGCCTCGACGAATGTATTCGCGGACGGAATCGGTCAGCCACAATTCATTTGCCTTACCCAGCGGAATTTCGCTCAAAATCTGAATCACATCGGTTGAAAGCAAAAAGCGTCCAAACATGGCCAGGTTGGATTTGGCTTCTTCGCGCGCGGGTTTTTCGATCACGTCTTTCATCTCGCGCGAACCGTCGTCCTTGAACTCGACAATGCCATATCGCACCACATCTTCCCACGCGACTTCTTGCACGCCAGCGACCAGCGCACCGGTTTCGTTGTGCGTAGCGACCAGTTGTTTAGCGAACGAAGTTTTGGCTTTGATAATGTCGTCGCCGTAAGCGTAGATAAAACCTTCACCTTCCGGGATATGTTTGCGCGCCACCAACAGCGGAGTTCCGTTGCCATACGGTCCGGCTTGCGGCTCGAAGATGACTTCGACGCCGGACATTTTGTTGACGAATTCGTCCAGCGGCTTGTGCTTCCCGGCGGGCGGCAGGTTTTCCGGTTTGTATTGCCGGTGCAGTGGCGAAGGATTTTCGCCGGTGACAATGACGATGCGTTTGATTCCGGCGTCAATGAATTCTTCGATGATAAGTTGAATGGTGGGTTTGTTGATGACTGGCATCAACTCTTTCGGGTAGCCGAGCGTGACCGGCAGCATACGGGTTCCAGACCCCGCCGCCGCAATCACGCCTGTTTCGATTTTCATTCTTCTAAAGCTCCAAATACCAAGTTCAGATCGAAACCGGACGATAGCATTTTGCTCGTTGGCCGAACAAGAAATTTATCCGCGCCGATTCGTTACTGCGGATTGAATCCCGTCGCGCGGCGAAATCCCTCCACAACCTTTCCGTCCTTTTTCGTTGCGCGGCCTTTCAGGTATTCAACCAGTTTGGCCAAGTCTTTCGGATCCCAGTCGGGGCGATACTTGTTGATCGAAGGTTCGAACTGGCTGACGTGTTTGGTGATGGCGTTGATTTTCTGGTCAACGACGCTGCTGATGTCCACCCAGTAATTGGCTTCGCTGGCGGCGTAATAAAACATCATCAGCGGGACTCGGTAAGGCTTCAGTCCGTCCACCAGCAAATGTTCGGGGTAATACAGATGGAACTCCGCCGCGCGAATCGCATCCGCCGTGTTGAAGCCGCCCATACGATGATCGCTCTTGTGCCAGCGTTCGTACCATTCGCCGGGATCAACGCTGAACACGACATCCGGGCGATATTGACGAATCAGTTTCGTCGCCTGTCCTGCCAAAGCTTTCGGCTCGGCGTATTCCAATTCGCCGTCGTCATAGCCCATCCAGATGATGTTGGCTTTGGGAATGCCTATGACTTCCATCGCGGCTTCCTGCTCGGCTTTGCGAATGCGCGCCAGCCGCTCGCTGGTCATTTCCAGATCGAACGAACCTTTGTTGTCGTTGGTGTACACCACGACGATGATCTTGTTACCGTTTTTGGCCAGCAACGACAATGTGCCTCCGCAACCAAAGACGTCGTCGTCCGGATGCGGCGTGAAGACCATGACGGTTTTGCCTTTCCACTGTTCGATACGGTCTTGCGCCTGAACGAAACAGGCCAACAACGCCAACGCAATCACAACACAACTTAATCTTTTCATTGCATCTCCTCACACAAATGAATCCTCCACAAAGGACACGAAGACCACGAAGAAAAGATCGGCTTCGTGCTCCTTCGTGAACTTCGTGGAGGAGTTGGTTCCGGCTCAAGGCTGTTCGGGTTTGTCTTTCAGCTTGCCCAGCACGCGGTAAATGTGGATCAAGCCTCGATCCACCATGCGTTCGCCCGCGCCGACTTCGACGCGCGTGACCAGCGTGTTGGCTCCGTATCCGCCCGAAGCCGCTGCGCTGATTGTCGGGAAGTAACCGTAATAACCATTCGTGTATCCGGTCAAAAATGTCATCGGCAACGGCGAACGAGCTTTCAGCAACAACTGCAATCCAACAAAGGGTTCGCCCGCCAAGCCGACCAACGCGATTTGCTTGTTGATGACCAGCGTCGTCACCGGCGTAACAATTTCCGGCGTGATGTAGCGTTGATAACGTTTGGCCAGCGCAGGCGGAAAAGCCAGCGTCAGCATCTGGCGCATCGAATCCAAATCCCAGCGATTGCGAAAGCGAAGCTGCTCGCTCAAGAAAGCGATTTCGGGATTCGCGGAAATTTCGGTCTTGATCGTTTTGGCGACGCGAGCGACTTCGCGGCCAAGCTGTTCGCCAACTTCGATCTTCAAGGCATCGGCGTTTTCCGCCAGCGGAGTTTTATCCATCATCGGATTGATGTCGCCGGGCGCGCCTTGCAGAAAGAAGCAAATCGGCTTTTCGTCAAAACTCGATTCAACAAGCTTGGCCATCGCGCCGGGAAAATCTGCCGAGTACCGCAAATTGTCCGGCCCGAAAATCACAGGGTGACAGGCGTAATTCACCAAAATCGCCATTGGGTTTCCGTTCACATCATCCACGCGAATCACGCCAACCGTTGGGTCAATCATACCCGTTTGCTGGCCTGTGCTGTTGCGCCAAAGCATTTTGACCGAACCATCAGATTGCACGATGCGGCGATTATGGCCGAGCGTCGCTTGTCCCAAACCAGCGCCGATGCGAGCGGTTTTCAGTTTCGCCACGGCTTCGCCAATTGCGTCGGCGATTTTTTCCAGCGCGCGCTGTTCCCATTCCGGCACGCCACCCTCGTAACTGTCATCAATCACCGGACCGGAATGCGTGTGCGAAGCGATCAACATCACTTCGCCAACTCCGTGTTGCCGCCGAGCCTTGTCGCGCAGCCAGGCGATTTGCGGCGGCCCAAAACTGCGACCGAGGTCAAGTGTGATAACAGCAACGGATTGCCGCCCCGCTTCCAAAACCAGCACGCGAGCAAACAACGGATCGAGTTTGCCATTCGCCGGCCCTGACCGATCAAAGTATCCCCACAAGTCCACGCCGAGTGGCGGCGTGATGTCCACGCGAGTAACTCCGGCACGCAAGGCTTGCGCGCGACCGGCAATCGCCAGCGAGCAAGTCAGAATCAACAATAAAAAAGTCTTTCGCATCTTTCCTCGCAGAATCCAAAGACAGGCGTAATCAAAAATGAGGCTAAAATTCGAGCCTGGAACTGACGGCATCTTTGCCAAGCGGAACCAAATTTCTAACCGCCATTCCGATCAGCATTCCTTCCAAAGATGTTTTCACATCATCCTCTTCAAGGAAAGGGCATTGCCGCTTGTTCTGATTTAACGATGAACCTCTCTTTTGTCCTCCTGCCTGAATGCCTAAACGTCTGGAACCTGTCCTTGCCTGCTCCGAAAGCTTGGGCTACACTCCGCGCCTTTGTTTGCAGCCGTTCGCGCAAGAAACTCAGCTACCTGACGTTCTGTGTCCGAATCGGATCATCAAACAAAGATTCATAACTATTACTTTTTCATTTTTTAGGAGATTGAATGTTCTTAGTTCGCACGTTGCTTTTTGTATGTTGCCTGACCTTGTCGGTTTTGGCTCAGGGCAAAGCCGCCGATAACGGCTACGCCCCGGTTGAGTTGAAAAACGTTGTTGGCCAGTCTTCGGAACTCGAAGGCCGTCGCGTGGCCGTCACAGCAGAAATCGTTTCGGTCAGCGCGGATTTTCGTTCGATGAATGTTTTCGACAATTCCAGCAAAACCATTGTCAGCGTTTCGTTGGAGCAGTTGTCGAAATCGCAGCGGCAATCGTTAATCAATGAACCGGTGCTTCGCGTTTCGGTGTTTGGCCGCGTTGAAGTGAAAAACAACCGCGCCGTCATCAAAGCCGATCAAGTCATGCCGCTGGCAACCTCTCTGGTCGCCAAAAACTAATCGCCGGTCGGCAAACAATAATCAGCAGGCAGCCAACATTGAATTCTGTTGGCTGCCTTTTTCATTTTGGACGCAATCGTCAATCAAACGTAACCATTCGCTCGAAACCAACGTTTTTGCCAATGTAATCGGCGGCATCTTGCGGCAACTGAACACGGACGCTTAGACTGCCGATCCTGATCGTCATCAACATTCTGTAAAAAACCTGAAACCTTAAACACGAAGCTTCGGCGGCCAAAGCCTGCCGACAACCCTTCGGAGGAAAACTTTATGTACAAGCTTGCCAACAAACGCAGCTTTCAATGGGCGCTGACGCTGGTCATCGCTCTTTTGCTGGTCAGTCAAACGGTTCTGACGCCGGTCGGCGCGCAGATGGCTCCCGCCGAAAAAGTTGACTTGGAAATGATGAAGAAAATTCGCGCGGAGGGTCTGGAGCGTTCCCAAATCATGGACACGCTGAGCTGGCTGACCGATGTCAACGGCCATCGCCTGACTGGTTCGCCCGGAATGAAAGCCGCCAACGAATGGACGAAAAACAAAATGGCCGAATGGGGCTTGGTCAATGCTCATCTGGAATCGTGGGGGCCGTTCGGACGCGGCTGGTCGTTCGACAAAGTTTCGATTCACGTGCTGGAACCGACGCCTTACCCGGTGATCGGCTACCCCAAAGCCTGGACTCCGGGAACCAATGGGCCGGTCGTTGCCGAAGTCGTCTTTCCCGACATCAACACCGAAGCCGACTTTGAAAAATACAAAGGCAAATTGAAAGGCGCGATTGTGCTGGCTTCGCCGCTGCGACCTGTGCTGGCGCAATTCAAAGCTCCGGCAGTTCGGTTTACCGACGAAGAATTGCTGAAAATGGCCAACGACGAACAGGAACAACGCGGCAATTTCGGCGGCAACATGACCGAAGAACGTCGCCAACAGATGATGCAGGCTCAACGTGTCGCCACCCAAAAAACAGCGTTCTTCAAATCCGAAGGCGTGGCCGTGGTGGTGGACATTGATCGCGTAGGCGACAACGTTCATGGCGGAACTGTGTTTGTCGGTGGCGGCGGTTCGCGCGATAAAAATGCTCCGCAAGCGTTGCCGTCCGTAACGCTGGCCATCGAACATTACGGGCGCATCGTTCGCACGTTGCAAAAAGGCAAAAAGGTCAAAATGGAAATTGACGTGAAAGCTCAGTTCCACGACGAAGACCCCATGGGTTACAACACCATCGCCGAAATTCCCGGCACGGACAAAGCCGACGAAGTCGTCATGCTCGGCGGCCATTTGGATTCGTGGCACGCCGGAACCGGAGCGACAGACAACGCCGCCGGTTGCGCCGTGGCGATGGAAGCCGTTCGCATTTTGAAAGCTCTGGGAGTGCAACCTCGCCGAACGATTCGCGTCGGGCTGTGGAGCGGCGAAGAACAAGGCTTGCTTGGCTCACGTGCTTATGTCGCCCAGCATTTCGGAGCACGACAAGCTGTTGCCGGTCAACCCCAAGGCGGCGGTCCAGGTGGTTTTGGCGGCCCGCAAGGCCCGATTCAAACCAAGCCGGAACACGACAAATTTTCGGTGTACTTCAACCTGGACAACGGCACTGGCAAAATTCGCGGCGTGTACCTGCAAGGCAACGAATCCGCACGCTCGGTCTTCCGTGCCTGGCTGGCTCCATTTGCCGATTTGGGAGCTTCGACCATCACGATTCGCAACACAGGCGGAACCGACCACTTGGCGTTTGATGGTGTTGGGCTGCCCGGATTCCAATTCATCCAGGATGAAGTGGAATACGACGCTCGCACTCACCATTCCAACATGGACGTGTACGATCGCATGCAGGCTGACGACATGAAACAAGCTGCGACGATCATGGCTGCGTTCGTTTACAACGCGGCGATGCGCAACGAAAAATTCCCGCGCAAACCAATGCCGGGCAGCAGCCGTTAATTGCTGGAAAACTCGGCGACGTAGTTGCATCGAAAAGGTGAAAGAGTGAGACTTAATGCCCACACTCTTTCACCTTTTGTATTTCGGAAAGGAAAGCGAAAGCGAGGTAATACCAATGGCAAATATGACTGCGGCAGTTCTTGATCTCGAGTTGGAAGAACGAGTCAAACACCTTGTAACGGAGGATGACGAGCCTGTGGACAACTTATTCTCAGCCAAACAACAGCGAATGCTGGTCGAACCGCTTTACAGTTCATGGATTCCGCCTGTCGAAGAAAATTCCGACGAACATCGAACATTTTTGGCTGATGCCAATGTCGGGGTCTTTTATTCCTATGACCGGCCTCCGCTGGTTCCGGACGTTTTTCTTAGCCTGGATGTTGACCCTGGTAAAGACTGGCACGCTCAAACGACTCGGTCTTATTTCGTCTGGCGATTTGGCAAATTGCCGGATGTCGTGGTTGAAATCGTTTCCAACAAAGAGGGCAACGAACTGGGGAGCAAGCTGCGCGATTATGCTCGAATAGGCGTGAAGTATTACGTGGTGTTCGACCCGTTCAGGGAACTCAGCCAGGATGTTTTGCGAGTTTACGAACCCGGATTTGCCGGACGGTATCGTCTGCGCGGAGATTACGACCTACCCAACATTGGATTGAGTTTGATGTTGTGGGAGGGCGTCTTTGAAGGTCTGGGGGATAGCTGGCTGCGTTGGTGCCATGCCGATGGAAACATGATTTCAACCGGCCAGGAGCGCGCTAACCTGGAAGCCGCTCGCGCCGATCAGGAAGCGAAAGCCAGGCAAAAGGCCGAGGACGAAGTCGCCCAACTGCGTGCGGAACTCGAACGGTTACGGCAACAATGATCCAATCGTCTTTTACTGTTTACCGTTCTGCACCATCGAATTCACTTTGTCGCGTTCCGCCTGAGTCGCCATGCGCTCTGGCGACTGTTTGACAAACCAGACTCCTGTAATGGTCAGGCTCCTGGCGCTGGCCAGGCCTTGAGCTTCAGCAATGTTTTCCGCGTACTTTCCCTGCTCCCGGTAAATCCGAAGACTGTCAGTCCCGAACCCACAGGCCGGCCCAAGTATACGAAGTTTGGAGTCTTCGGTTTTGTACTCATAAGGGGCTTCGCCAGCGGCAAGTCGCGTTAAGGCTTCGTCAATGTCCACCAAAATAACGAGCATTTCTTTTCCTTCCGAGTTGGATCATCTGCTTACGGATTGGCGGATAAGGGTTTGTTGTCCGTAATCGCAGCCTGCGAAGTTTCCCGCTTGATCAAAATTATGGAGTGCTCGCAGTTCGCGCGATTGATATACCCTTCAGCCGAAACAGCCAGAATCTTTCCGTTGTTCGATTGAAATCGCCACCGATAATCACCTGAACCATCTTGATATATTTCGAATTTGGCCATCTTTGTTTCTCTTGAGCTTCAAGTAGCCACACAGATTTACTCTTCTTTTCGTGCGTTGAGCACGCAGTCAATTTTTTCTTCAACTACAATTTTTGTTTCGCCCAGCACTTCAGACACTTCACAAACCAAAAGCCGCTTCGCTTTTTCCAGCAGGCTGCTCTCACGAAAAGAGAGTAATTTGCGCTCGTTCAATCTGGTCAGCGATTCGACAACCGCCGCCAGATCAAACGCCGATCCTGACGCAAGCAATTTCATATTGTCTTTCGAGCGTTGCTTCCAGTCTTTGGCTGCCTGACTATCTTTCGCCAATTGACTGAGTAGTTGCGGAATTTCAGATTTTTTCAGCAAAGGCCGTAAACCTATGCCTTCGGCTTTTTCCACCGGAACGAACAATTCGCCGCCGCTGTCATCCAACAACGCCAGACAATAAAAACTCACGGAATTACCAGCGACTTCTTTTTTTACAACTGAATCAATCAGACAAGGCCCCTGATTGGGATAATTTACCTTGCAACCGATGTTGAGCATCGCTGTTTTCTCCTCACCCAGTGCTGTGAATGTCATAAAGCCTTGCCGTTAAAGTCAGCTTTCCGGCTTTTCGTAATGGCCAATTTGGGTTTCAGCCGAAATTCGGCCTGATGAGTGGCAGCGTCTTCGAATAAAACCTGGTTTTGATGAACGTCAGCAAACCGAGGCCAGCGCCGATGAACATCGTAAAGAATTTGTTTTTGGGAAAGTTCGTGTCAAAAACTTCTTTGAGAGTTTGCAGGTTATCTTGGACAAACATATCCGCTCCTTGGAAGGTGAGCTGTGCGGTTCAGATAGTCTGGATGATCCCAGAGGAGCTGACGAAGAGAGTGAGCCAAGCTCAGTTCGTATTCACCATACGCCCGGCAGGTGAGGCAGTCAAACAATGAGGCCGAATGTCGTTGATCGTGAAGTCTCTCTTTTCTGCTCGAATGTGTTAGGGTGCAACCCGCATATTTCATCAAAACTATTTTCCCCTCAAACATACCCCGCTGCTATCAAGCCGCTTAAAGGATATTTCAATCATGGAAAAATTCGATGTCGTCCGCGCCTGGGGACGAATTCTGTCCGGACGCCGCCCATCGCTATCAATTGAAATCACCCGCGAATGCCCGCTTCGCTGTCCGGGTTGTTACGCTTACGAAGAAGGTCATCTTGGCGAGGCCGGGCCGTTACGGTCGCTGGCCGATTACAAAGGCGAAGCATTGATCGAAAACGTCATGAACCTGGTGCATAGTCACCGCCCGCTGCACGTTTCCATTGTTGGCGGCGAACCTCTGGTGCGATTTCGAGAACTGGATGTGCTGCTGCCGCGCCTGAGCGAGCTTGGCATCAAGGTTCAGCTTGTCACCAGCGCCGTTCGACCGATTCCGGCGGGCTGGACGAATATCAAAAACCTGACGGTGGTCGTTTCGATTGACGGACTGCAACCGGAACACGACGCGCGCCGCAAACCGGCAACTTACGAAAAAATTCTGGCCAACATTGTCGGCCAAAAAATAATCGTCCACTGCACGGCCACAAGTCAGATGCTGGCTCGCAACGGCTATCTCGAAGAATTCCTCGCCTTCTGGTCTGCCAGGCCGGAAATCCGCAAAGTGTGGTTCAGCATTTTTACCCCGCAAAAAGGCGATCAGCCGGAAGAATGCCTAAGCCCGAAACAGAGAGAAACGTTGCTGGCCGAACTGGCCACGCTTCGCGCCCGGTTTCCGAAACTCGATTTGCCGCAATCGGTGTTGGATGGATACCGAAACCCTCCTCAATCGCCTGACGAGTGCATCTTTTCTCGAACCACAGCAAATTACACGGCAGACTTGAAAACTAAAATCACGCCTTGTCAGTTTGGCGGCAACCCAGACTGTTCACAGTGCGGCTGCATCGCTTCCGCCGGCTTGAAAGCGGTCGGCGAATACAGACTTGCGGGGGTCATCCCTTTAAGGTCGTTGCTGGGGTTGTCGCAAACAATCGGAGAAACAGTCGTCAAAATTCGTGAAAAAAGCCAATCGCAGTTCGTCCACATCAAAACTCCAATCAAAGATGTTGGCGAATAGCGACGGTCTTTGGCCTGCTTGCAACTTACCTGAATGTGGAGCATTCTGCCTTCAGTTCACTCCTTCTCTCGTACCGCGACGGTAAGGCGCTTTTGCCCTTTTTCAATGTCAGTAACAGCGCAAGAAATAAAGTCCGGGAGCTGGTAAATCACAACTTTAGAAGCTGCTCCACAGGGCATTCGAAACCGAGCCTTCGTTGCAACCGTACGCCGAAGCCACTTCAATTCGACGCTTCTCTCAATATCTCCTATGGGGAAAAGGTCTAACTTTTTATGTCTATGAAACTATACGTTGGCAATCTCGCGTTCCAGACAACCGACGAAGATTTGCAATCACTCTTTTCACAGGTCGGCACTGTCGAATCAATTTCTTTGGTGACGGATCGTGAAACCGGTCGTCCCAGGGGTTTCGGGTTTGTGGAAATGGGGTCCAGAGAAGAAGGCGAAGCCGCCATTTCCAAATTCAACGGCACTGAAGTCGCAGGCCGCAGCCTGACCGTCAATGAAGCCAAGCCGCGTGAAAACAGCGGCGGTTCGGGACGCGGCTTCGGCGGTGGCCGCTCGCGGTATTAAGCTCGAATCTCTCTGAAACGCTTGGCGCTCCTGGCCATCCACTTTGGCCGGGAGCGCCTTGTTATTTGCTCAGGCAATTTCCGCTTGACGCGAAAGATGCAAAGCGGAACCAGTTGCACCGCGATGAGGTAAGTTCATGACTTTGTGTGAATTTTGTGTGCTACAGCAATCAAACGCCAGTTGTGCAAACGGCCATACGATTCCAAAAAAAATGCGGTGCGTAGATTTTACTCCCGGCATCGAACGATTTTGTGCGACTCCGGCTGATTACACCGGGCCTGAACAACTAAAACAGATGGCCATGTATTTCGGCCTCGCAGGCAAAGAACTCAAACGAGTGCTGTCATTGACTGAGCCAGTCGCAAAAATGGAAGCGGCAAAATTGGGATAAAGGCAATGGACTGCTCCTGAATACGCTAAAAAGCTATGTCGTCTTTCAATCAAGAAAAGGAAAAACATGGAAAAACATCAATTCGCGGTCGGTGATCGAGTAGAACAACTATGCGCCGTCTGCGGCGAAGAAAAAGGGCATGTGGTTCTTTCGGTCGGCAAGCGAGGACAGGTGACGCGAGTTAATTGCCCGCAATGCGGAACCAGCGGCAGGTTCAAGAGCCTGAAAGCCATCACCGAAAAACGATCCCCTGCCGGTGAAAGCCGCCCTTACGATTGGACTCGCACTTATCGCAAAGGACAGGCGATGCTGCATCCGAAATTCGGCGTGGGCGAAGTCACCGCCGTGATCGAACCCCAAAAAATAGATGTTCTGTTTTCGGATCGTGTTAGACGGCTGATTCATTCACGCGAAGGATAGTAGAAACAGTAAACGGTTCTCTCACACCAGGCTTTTTCCTATCAGGCTGACAATTTGTTCACCTCTGCCAATCCTGCCTGCCCTACCGACTCTTTTCGGCTTTGGTCACTGCGCCGAGCCTTGTGCTGAATCAGAACACGCAACATTGAGCCACTCTTCTTCGACAAGATGACAATTGCGCCGGGTTACGCTTATGAAAAAGCTCCCGACCAGGATCATTTTCTGTCTCGGCAAAAAACCATCGAACTGTTTCGGCAAGTGCTGGCTCCGATTGCGACCAAACGCGGCAAGCGATGGGTTTTCAATCAGTCACCGCTGTACCTGAAGTTTTTGATGGGCGAGATTGATTACGAATGCACTCCGTGGGGCAGCCCGAATTACAACATCTTCGGTTGGCAAAAACCTTGCTACATGTTCAGCGACGGTTACGCACAGACGTTCCGCGAATACATGGAAACAACTGATTGGGAAAAGTACGGACGCAGGAGCGGCAATTCAAAATGCCAGGATTGCATGATGCACTGCGGCCACGAACCTACGGCGGCGATTGATGCGACCAGCAGTTTGAAAAACATGCTGATCTCGATTCGCGGGCTGGGCTGAGCAAGTTGTTCACCGCGACCGGTATGGAGCGAGTGTTCACACGTGACGAATTGTGGAAACGGCGCTTCCTACCGGTCGCGGTACTGACCCTTTTTACTGAGCGATTTCGATCTTGATCCATTCGGCTTCGGATTCGCGGTCTTTCACATATTTGACCTCGACCTTGCGGCCTTTCTTCAACTCGGAAAAATCGGCTTTGGTGCTGCTGGCTCGCTGTTTCGACCGGTCGAGCCAGATTCGCGTTTTATCGGTCAGCTTGATGGTCTTGCTGGCCGAATCCGTTTTGACGGTGACGGTGCGGTTCTGTTCATCCACCTGGTCAATCTCGCCCATCCAGGCGTATTTGCCGGACACGCCCGGAGATTTGCCCATCGGAATGAACTGTTCAGTCGTTTGTTGTCCGTAAACGACAGCTTTGCCGTCCAGCCAGACGACTGAACAACAAACGGCTGTCACTAAAATCGCTGACAAAATCTTTCGCATATAACTTTCTCCTTGTTCAGATCAGTTGTTCCCGCCCACGTTTCAGGGCTTCGATGGCTTCGCGCATCAGCCGTTTTTTGGAAAGCCAACTGCCGCGCGCTTTTTCCGCCAACCGATGAGCTTCTTTCAGATGCGTGACGGCTGCCGGTTGTAATCCGCCGCCTTCCAACACGCGGAAACTGTCGAAGGCCTCCCGAATCGCTTGATCCAGCAACTGGTTCGGATTGCGTCCGTCGGGCGAGTTTTTGTTCAGGGCGAATTCCAGCAATTCGGTTGTCTGCCGAATGTTTTCCAGCGAATTGATCGCCCGCAAAAACGCAGCGACGGCGACAACCTGCGTCGCATCGAGTTTGATGGCGATGCGGTTGGGATCAAGGCTGGCCAGAAACTGTCCCGAAGGCGAATTTTTGAAAGCATCGCCATTGTAAAAAGCAACCGCGCCTTCGATGGTTTCGACGGCGTTGTTGTGGAAAAACGCGCTCGTGTCGGCGGCTTCGACCAGCGAAGGCGTGTTGAACGTTCCATCGCCCGGTCTGCCGAAACCGTCGTCGCGCGGAATGTTGGGATTGACCAGGCGCCCCGGCTGGTCAGGCAAATTTTCGACGCCTGTGTCGAAATTGAAATTGCCGACCGGCGGGCCAGGCAGATTGGCATTGGCTCCGGCGTTGAAGTGGCAAATGTTGCATTTGCCCAGCGAGTTACTCATGAAGATTTCCTGACCGCGTTTGATGACCTCGCCTTTCAGCGGCAAGGGCAAGCTCAGTTCCGTCTGCCGTCCCAACGAAAGCTGGAAAGCTTCCATCGCGTCGAGTTCTTCTTCGGTCGGCAGCCGAAAATCTACACCAGCTACGCGATTCAGCGTCTTGGTGAAGTGCTGAATCACAGCGCCAGTGGCAAACGACCGTAGCGAGCCGTCGCCGGGCGCTCCGTCGCCTGACCAGCCTGTGCGCGGCCCTGCCTGACTGTTGACCGACACGCGCATGCCAAGCGTGTGCGGAACTCCGCGCATGGTGAATTTGTTCGGCAAGTCGTCGAAGCCGTCCAGGTTTTCCAGAATCAAACCGAACTTACGCATCAATTCCGGCTTTTCGAAATTTTCCTTCAATGCAGGAACGAACTCGGCGACAAAGAGCGGATCGTTCGGCGGCAGTTTGGCGATGAACGCCGGATCAATCGTCAGGTTGTTTGCCGCCGGATGGCACGTGCCGCAAGTGCGGCCATTGCCGTTGAAAGTTTCATTGAAAAAAAGGTTTCGACCTTTGGCGATCAACTGGCTTTGTGATTGTGGAGTTTGCGATGAAACCGGATCGCCGAATTCCAATGCGATCCAGCCTGTGATTGCGGCGACAACCAGCATGGCGCTGATTGATTTTGACCGAAGGTAAGGCCCTGAATGGGTTTTCATGCGTGAATGGCGCCTCCTGTCGCCAGGTGACTCAGGCTACTTCGCACCCGTCCCGCCCTTTGCTGGCCTGAGCAGTTGGTTGATTGGCTGACACAACGGGCTGTCCGTTGTTATTCGATTGGGGGAGATTCGAATTTACCGGCTGAAAAACAAAAACAGATAAAGGCCAGGAAACGATAAAAGTGACAACAGGTATTCACGATCTTGGTCGCAACGGCAAAGACCGTTAATCGTCTTTGCCGTTGCGGTTGAAACTTCAATTGGCTGCGGCAGCTTGTTGCAGCGGCGCGCAGAATTTGTCGAAGGCCGAAGTTAGCTCGGCGGCGATCTGTTCGGCGCTGCGGCCTTCGATCTGGTATCGCTCCATCATGTAAATAAGCTTGCCGTCTTTCATCAGCCCTATGGAAGGCGACGACGGCGGATAGCCCGTGAAATAGCCGCGAGCGCGCGCCGTGGCATCAACATCGGCTCCGGCAAAGACCGTGATCTTTTTGTCCGGCTGCACGCCATGCTGCATTGCTTGAGCAATTCCCGGACGCGCTTTTCCGGCGGCGCATCCACACACGGAGTTCACTACCACCATGACAGTTCCGGTCGTGTTTTGAATGGCCGCGTCAACTGCTTCCACCGTGCGAGTTTCCTCAAAACCGATTCGAGTCAAATCTTCGCGCATCGGTTTAATCATCAATTCTGAATACATCTCTACAATCTCCTTCTTCGGTAAATTTTGGTTTGATTGAATTCTGACGAATGTCCGCCGAGATAGTATGCGGGCGTCAGAAACGATTCAAGCCGACGATAGCCCGACAGTCATAACTTCATCTGACGCGCAGCCAGGTCTTTCATGATTTCTTCCGCGCCGCCGCCGATCATGTTCACTTTCACTTCGCGGTAGATGCGCTCAACTCGTTCGCCGCGCATGTACCCCATTCCGCCCAGAACCTGTACGGCTTGATCGGCGCAAAACTGCATCGTCTGAGTCGCCTGGTTTTTCAGCATGCAGGTTTGCGCGACCAGCAAGTTAGGATCGCCGATGCGATGCTGCACTCGCCAGGTCAAATCTTCCAGCGTAGCGCGCGTCGCTTCAAGCTTCATAGCCATATCCACCAGTTTGTGGCGAATGACCTGCCGTTCGATGAGCGGCTGGCCAAAGGTTTTTCGCTGCCTCGCCCAAGCCAGCGCGTCTTCAAAACAGACTTTGGCAAAGCCGTAAGCTCCGGCAGACATGCCCAGCCGCTCGGAATTGAAATTGAGCATAATCGTTCGGAAACCCTGATTCTCTTCCCCGATCAGATTGCTAACCGGCACGCGGCAGTTGTCGAAATACAGGTGAGCCGTGTCGGAAGCCCACCAGCCCATTTTCTTGAGCGGCGTGCGCGTAAAGCCCGGCGTGTCGCGTTCGATGAGCAGCAGCGAAACTCCGGCGGCGGATTTGTCTTCCGTGTTGGTGCGAACGGCGACGGTGAAATAGTCGCCGCGAATGCCCGAAGTGATAAAAGTCTTTTCGCCGTTGACGATGAAATGGTCGCCGCTGCGGACGGCAGTGGTTTTGATGGCGGCAACATCCGATCCGCCCGAAGGTTCTGTGATCGCCAATGCGGAAATTTTTTCTCCGGCCAGAATCTGCGGCAACATTCGCGCTTTCATCTCGCGGCTTCCGGCGTTCAAAATCGGCGGCGAACCAATCGAATGCGACATTAACGAAGCCGAAACGCCTCCGCTGCCAGCGGCTGCCAACTCCACTGAAGCGATGATCGGATAAAACCCGTCGGCTGGAGTGCCGCCGTACTCTTCGGGGTAATTCAATCCGATCAATCCGACTTCCGCTGCTTTACGATAAAGCTCGCGCGGGAATTCTTCGGCTTCATCCCATTCGTGGACGAAAGGCGCGATTTCGCGCGCGACGAATTCGCGCATCGTCTGGCGAAACTGTTCGTGTTCAGACGTGTAGTAATTCGAGTTCGGTTGTGGGTTCAACATGGTCGGCATCTTACGGCGAAGCCATCGGATAAACCAGATTCAGCAAGCATGAAAAAAAGGCGCTTTCATAAGCGCCTTTTGACTGAAAGTCAGCAAATCACCCGGTTAATTTTCATCAGGTGGCCGATTCGGAGCATTTGGCTGCAAGCCCGGACGCCGCTGCATCTGTTGCCTGATTTGTTGCAGATTCATTCTTCGTTGCGGCAGCACCATTTCCCCAATCAGGAAACGAAAAACATAAAACTGATCCGGCGTCAGAATCTGGCGAAACTGCGATTCGATATAAGCCTGCGTTTTGATGATTTCGGAAGTTTTTTCGGCGGATTTGGCAGCCAGTTCTTCGACTCGCTGCGGAGTAAAGCTTTCGCCGTAAATGGCATCTTCAAGCTGAGCTTCAACGGTTCGCTTTTCCGTTTGCAAAACATTCAACTTCGGCCCGATTTCGCGTTTCAGCGCCCTGAACTTCATTTTTTGCTCTTCGGTCAAATCAAGCTGGCGCATCAGCACCATCATCGCTGCCGGACTGCCAAAGCCCTGAATCATCATGGCGACTTCATCCGGTTTGAACAGCGCGCGCGGCCCTTGTTTGCTGACTCCATCCAAACTGTGTTTTTGCGGCTGCGATTCCTGGCCGGCAGTCGCCGCCGAAGAAGTATTCTCAGCAGGCGGCACTTGTTTCGCGCTTTGTTTGTCGAGTTTCTTTTGAAGCTGCCGCTGAGCTTTTCTTTGTTGCTGAATTCCCTGCCCGAAAGCCATGCCAGTCATCTGTATCAACAGACAAGCAACCACAGCCAACGACAACACAACAGCCGGATTGATTTGGGCAACGAATCTGTTTCTCATCTTGAATCTCCCCACGGATACGATCGGTCTTCTTCAACCGCGAAGAACGAACGCAAAGAACCGTTTTGCTGATTCGCTTTTCTGATTTCGGCGCGCAAACCGACTTTCACGGCCTCAAGTTTGGCCTGATGCTCGGCATTCGCCAGTTGCAATTGCGCCTGATGTTCGGCGGCAAGCTGCGTTTTGAAGCTGGCAAGTTCGGTTTGATATTGCTGCTGAATTTTAGCGCGTTCGTCACTGACGGCTTTGCTGACCATTGCCTGCACCTGTTGTTCGGACAATCCAGCGCTGCCCAACCCGTCAGTTCGATTGCCGTAAACCGACAACGCCATCAAAACGATTGCCGCCGCCGCTCCTGCCATCGCCAATCCACGCGCCCAGACCGGAAACATTCCTATCAATTCGCGCAGCAAATCCATTTTAGCTTTCGGCGGAACGAATTCGGTGCGCGGCGCAAATCCGACTTGCCAGGTGCTCAAGTCGTCGCGCACGCGCCCAAAAGCTTTCAGTTCGACGCCGCAATCGTCGCATTCATTCAAATGACGCTCGAACGAAGCGCGTTCACTGGCAGATGCTTCGCCGTACAAATAGGCGACCAAATCTTCCTTGCGGTCACATCCAAGTTGGTTTCTGTTCGTGTTGTTCATGGCTTTTCGCCTCCTTACCTCTTTCCTTCTGCTGAGTAATTCCCGTTTAGAGCGCGGTTCTGAACTTTTCCAGCCTCGCCCGCATTTGTTGAAGTCCTGTGTACAGTCTGGATTTCACCGTGCTGACCGGAATGGCCAGAATGTCCGCGATTTCGGCAAAGGTCAATTCCTCATATTCCTTCATCACGATAACCTGCCGCATTTCAGGCGGCAGAGCGTGCAGAGCTTTTCTGACTTGAAATGCCAGTTGATCGCGCTGCATTCGATCCGGCATCAACTCCGCGTCGTCATCGGCCAGTTCGAATTTACGCCCTTCGTCGTCTTCCAGATCAATAGATTGTTCAACGACGTTGCCGCGTTTCCGCATCCGCGAGTGGCAGGCGTTCAAAGCAATGCGATACAGCCAGGAAGAAAACTTGGAGTCGCCGCGAAACTTTCTCAAGTTGCGAAACGCCGCTAAAAACGTTTCCTGACAAACGTCGCGCGCGTCTTCATCGCGCCCCAGCATGCGCAGCGACAGGCCGTAAATAGGCCTTTCCCATCTTCGCACCAACAAACTGAATGCATCCGTTTCACCGGCGAGAGTCCGCTCGATGATCTGATCGTCGCTGATGTCCATATCTTGAATCAGATCCGCCTTCCTCTTGTCGCTTAATTCGTTTTTCGGCCAGGCAAGTTGTTTGCCTGCTGTTTGCCGCCGACTAAGACGGCAGGCATTTAATGAAAGTCGAAATTTTTCTTGATCTTGGAGAGATTTATCGGCTGAAGGTTTTTAGGCAAAAACGACTTACGAAGTTTGGCCGTCAGGACGCTGGCCTTCGACCCAAGCTTCGCCGTCTTCAAAAATCTCTTTCTTCCAGATCGGAACAATCTGCTTTACGCGATCAATCGCGTAATGACAGGCTTCAAAGGCGATTTTGCGATGCGGCGAAGTGACGACAATCACCACCGACGATTCCGAAATCTTCATCTCGCCGAAACGGTGAATGATGCCGATGCGTTCGACTTCGGGCCACCGCTGGCGAATTTCTTCACCGACACGACGCATCTCCTTCACGGCCATCGGCGGATAAGCGTCGTAATCCAACGTCGTCACTCGGCGACCGTTGGTGTTGTCGCGGACGACTCCGTCAAAAGTGACCACCGCTCCGGCTCCACCGGTTAGCAAACGCTGCTCTAAACCTTGCTTATCAATCGGCTCGCGCGTGATTTCAAAAATGTCTTCGATCATTTCTCCTCCTGCTCGTTGTAGCGTGCGGCAATGTCTTCCAGAAATTTTTTGCTGCGGCTGACGCGCTGGCTCTTTTTGGAAACCGTCGTTTCTTTGTCGGAGTTTTCCGCCATCTGGCCTTTGGTCGTCAGCTTCACACCGGTCAAAAAGTTGGTGCTTTCTTTCAGCGTCTGACCGTTCGCCCGGTCGTAACTTTCCAAATCCACGCCGATGAACACAAAACGATTCAAGTCGGGATCGTGGCGAAACCGATAAGTCTCTTTGGTGATTTCGCGCGAACCGTAATCTTGCCAGACGATCAAAACTCCGTTTTTGATTTCGACGTGAGTGGAAGTTTCAGCCATACCGTAAAACGCGCCTCCGCATCGTGTGCAGAGCAAGACTTTTTCCGCCAACGCCGCTCGTTTGAATTTTCCATCAGCGGTTTTGAACAGAATCAGTAAAGCGCGTTGGCGTTCCGGCGGGTTTTCTTTATCGGCGTTGGCGGGCATTTCTTCGACCAGAACGACGGCTAAATCCGCAATCGAATCGCGATTCAGATCGCCGCCGACTTCAGCTTCGACCGTCCAACCGGCGGGGACGAATTCACGAACCGTTGCCACCGTCTGAGGCAGTTTGCCAGCGTCAAGCTGCGCGCCGGTTTGAAACAGAAACACGAACAACAAAAAAGCCAGCATAAAACTCTTTCCGAATTATCCGCCTGAAACCGGCGGAAAAATCGCCACTGTGTCGCCGTCGTTCAGCGACTGAGTTCGCTGAACATGTTCTTCGTTGACGGCCACCAACGCCGAAGCTTCAAAACGTTCCAGTTCGGCAAATCGCCGCTTCAATTCTTGCCAGGCGTTGGCGGCGGTGGCAGGCGACTGCAATTCGCAACTCAGTTCGCTGACGCCAGCCACTTCCCGGCAAGCGCCGAACAGCAAAATGTTTATTTTGATCTGGTGTTGGTTCATCGCTTAAAACCCCGTCGCTGGAATTCCTGTTGAACCGCCAGCCGAAGCGGCTCTGGCGGCGCTGGCCATTGGTTTGTAATCTCCATCACCAGCCAGATTGGCTGACTTACCGCGAAACCTCAGCGATTCAATCAGGAAGTTGTCGAACAACATTCGGCCATCGCGGCTTTCGTTGCGATGATCCCAATACTTGTCGGTTTGCCAATCCTGAAAGGATTTTTCCAGATGGAACTGAGTTCCGTAAATCAACTGCTCCGACGTGCGTCGAACCATCATCTGATATTCCGACAGATACCCACGCGCCAATTGCTTGAACCCGGCGGGCAGCCGGTCAATTTCCAATCCGTGATTTTGCCAGACGCGCAACAGTTGTTTTCGTTTGGTGTATTTCTGCCAACGCGCGCTGGGGCGTTCTTCAATTCCGACAAAAATCGGATCATTGACATCGGTGATTTTAACGAACCGATATTGATACTCGACCAATCGCCCTTTGCGTTTTTCGTGAGCCGGTTTGCCGTCAACTGTGGTGATCGTTGCGCCAAAAGCCTGGCCGACCAATTGATGACCGCCGCAAATCGCCATCACGGGAACCGTCGTCCGATGAATAAACTGATTGAAACTTTCGATGAGTTCCGGCGCATAAAAATCGAAATCGCGCAGCGTGCCGCTCAGGACAATCGCGTCAGGATCGAATTCGCGCACGGTCGCGTCGTTCAGTTCGGAAAGATGAACCGTGCGAACATCCGGCTGGCGAATCAACTTTCGGACATTGGTTTCAATGTTGCCCATCGCCATTCCGGCGATCATTCGTTCCAACCGAACCCATTTGCCGGCGTGAAACTCCGGCTCTCGCCGGGCGGTTTCAGAATACTGCGATTCGTCGGCAACCAGATTGTCCACCAACAGAACACGCATCGTTTGAATGCGAGGTTTGATCGTTTCCAAAACGCAATACCGATCACCCCAGATAACATTTTCCATTCCCATAAACCCCACGAACTCCTTAATTATGAAGCTGCCAAAAGCTTACTACAGCCGCCGCAGCCAAGACAGTCGAGTTGAAATTTGTCGCGTTTGGCAAAGCCCAAATCGGCGACTAGAATCCGTGATTCATAGCTGCAACACAAGTTTTCTTTCACCGCATTGGAGCAGTTGATGTCAGACCTTTCGTCTATCACAGTGCGCGGAGCGCGCGTCAACAATCTGAAAAACATCTCGTTTTCGATTCCGCTGAACAAATTGACAGTTGTCACAGGAGTCAGCGGCAGCGGGAAATCTTCGTTGGCCTTCGACACGATTTACGCCGAAGGCCAGCGCCGATACGTCGAATCTTTGTCGGCTTACGCCCGCCAGTTTTTGGAGCGGATGGACAAACCGGACATTGACGAAGCCATTGGCATTTGTCCGGCCATCGCCATTAACCAAAAAAACTCCACGCGGAACCCTCGCTCAACCGTCGCCACGCAAACCGAAATTTACGATTACCTGCGGTTGCTGTTCGCTCGCGTCGGAGTGACTCGCTGTCGAAACTGCGGCAACGAGGTCAAACGCGACACGCCGGAATCCATCGCCGACGAAGTTCTGCAATTGACTGAAGGCACGCGCTTCTTCGTTTTATTCCCAGCCTCCGCCGGAACAGAGTTCAGCGAAGCCAGTACCGCGGCTGGTAAGGAGCGAAAGCGAGTCAGTACCGCGACTGGTAAGGAGCGGGTTCGTAAAGCCAAGCCTGCGATCAACATCAAAGCTCACTTGATGAGCCTGATGCAGCGCGGCTTCACGCGGCTTTACGATGCCGCGACCGGAGAAACCATTGAGCTGCAAACACCTGACAGCTTCAAAGGCAAAAGCTTCGACAATGTTTTTGTTTTGGTGGATCGGTTGGCCATTCGGGCCGACACGCGCAGCCGTTTGGTTGATTCCGTCGAAACCTGTTACCGCGAAGGTCATGGCCAGGCAGTCGTTCAAACTGTTGGCGAACAACCGCAGCAGTTTTTCTTTTCCGAACAGTTCCAGTGCAAACGATGCCGCATCAATTACGTCCTGCCCGAACCTCAGTTGTTCAGCTTCAACAATCCGTTTGGCGCTTGCCCGACCTGTCAGGGATTCGGCAACACGATTGGCCTGGACATGAATCTGGTCATTCCCAACCGCGAATTGACGCTGGCCGATGGAGCAATCGAACCGTTCACCAAACCGCAATTCAAAGACTGGCAAACCGAGTTGATCGCTTTTGCCAAGCGCACGGGCATTTCGACGACCACGCCTTTTTCCGCGTTGCCGCCGGAACATCAGCGCGCAGTGGTTGAAGGCGACGGCAGTTATCAAGGCGTCAACGGTTTGTTCGATTACCTGGAAAAGAAAAAATACAAGCTGCACATTCGCGTGTTGATCTCGAAATATCGCGGCTACACGCGCTGCCCGGATTGCAACGGAGGGCGTTTGCGAACCGAAGCGCAGTCGGTTTTCGTCGGCGAAAAGACTTTGCCGCAAGTCGTCGCGCTTTCGATCAAAGACGCGCGCGCGTTTTTTGACGACTTGAAATTGACCGAAGAGCAAGCGGCGATTGCCGACCGCTTGCTGAAAGAAATTCGTTCGCGGCTGCGCTTTCTGGATGAAGTCGGATTGGATTACCTGTCGCTGGATCGGTTGGCGGCAACGCTTTCCGGCGGCGAAGCCCAGCGAATTCAATTGGCCACGCATCTTGGCGCTTCGCTGGTCGGGGCAATGTATGTGTTGGACGAACCGAGCATCGGCCTGCATCCGCGAGACAGCGCGCGGCTGATCGGCTTGCTGGAAAACCTGCGCGACATTGGCAACACGGTACTGGTTGTCGAACACGAAGCCGAAATGATGCGCTCCGCCGATTACATTTTGGACATTGGGCCAGGCGCTGGTGAATTGGGCGGCGAAGTCATTTACGAAGGCAATTTCAAAAACTTGCTGAAGAGCGGAACTTCGTTGACCGGAAAATACCTGCGCGGCGAAGCCCAAATCAAAACTCCGAAAGAGCATCGCCAAGCCGGAAAAAATCAAATCGTCATTCGCGGAGCGCGCGCTCACAATTTGAAAAACATTGATGTGACGATTCCGCTCGGCCAATTGGTCTGTATCACAGGCGTCAGTGGCAGCGGCAAATCCACGCTGGTTCACGAATGCCTGTACGCCGGTTTGAAAAAGCAACGCGGCGATTGGACTGGCTCTGTCGGAGATTTCGCCTCCATCGAAGGCGGCAAGTTCGTGGACGACATCATTCTGGTTGACCAGTCGCCGATTGGCCGCACGCCTCGCTCGAACCCTGTCACTTACATCAAAGTTTACGACCTGATCCGCGAAACCTTTGCCGCCACGCGCGAAGCCCAAACGCGCGGATACAACGCCGGCCATTTTTCGTTCAACGTTCCCGGTGGACGTTGCGACGTGTGCGAAGGCGACGGAACCGTCACCGTCGAAATGCAGTTTCTGGCCGATGTCGAATTGGTTTGCGAAGAATGCAATGGCCGCCGATTCAAAAACTCCGTGCTGGACGTGCTGTATCGCGGCAAAAACATTCACGAGGTGTTGCAATTGACCGTGCGCGAAGCCATCGCGTTTTTTTCGCAAGCTCCGCGCATTGCCGCCAAATTGAAAGTGCTGGACGATGTCGGATTGGGCTATTTGCGGCTGGGACAATCGGCGACGACGCTTTCCGGCGGCGAAGCTCAGCGCGTCAAACTGGCGTCGTATCTTTCCAAAGCTTCGGGCAGCAGTTCGTTGTTCATCTTTGACGAACCGACGACCGGATTGCATTTCGACGACATCAATAAATTGCTGGCGTCGTTTCGACGATTGCTGGAAACCGGAGCTTCATTAATCGTCATTGAACACAACCTGGATGTCATCAAAACCGCCGACTGGATTATTGACCTGGGGCCGGAAGGCGGCATAGGCGGCGGCGAAGTTGTCGCGGTCGGAACGCCGGAAGAAATTGCTGACGTTGCAACTTCTCATACGGGGCGTTTTTTGAAGGCGCAGCTCGCAGTCAGCAAAAGCTGATGGCTTCGTTGCCAGTCGTCGCTATAATGCTCGCGTTGGAGGAACTAACACTATGAGCATAACAATTGACGCAATTTACGAGAACGGTGTTTTGAGATTAGCTCAACCGCTTACTCAGTTGAAGGAGCGAACGAAAGTCCACCTTACAATTGAAGCCGCTGACGAATCGCCTGAATCAACGAATGTTCCCTTGGCGACCATTTTGGAGCGCATGGAACGTCGCCGCGAGGCGATCTATCAACGGTGTGGTGAGTTGGGAGACAGCGTTGAGTTAATACGCGAAGGACGTGAAAAGGAACTGGCATGAGCCTTTATGTGTTGGATGCCGGAGTCGCCATCAAGTGGTTCATACGGGAAGATGATTCTGTCCTGGCTCTGAAGTTACTTCAACGATACGAGCGTGGTGACGATCAGTTGATTGCTCCTGATTTGTTGATACCGGAATGCGGGAACGTTTTATGGAAACGCTCTGCTCGTGGCGACCTGACCGCACAAGAAGCTGTAGACAGTTTGAATGATTTGCTTGGCCTGAATTTCCCGTTGACGCCTTCTTCAACGCTGGTAAGGCATGCGCTTTCTGTTGCCCAAACATACCGACAAGCAGTTTATGATTGTCTCTATCTATCGCTGGCCATAACGCAAAACTGTCAATTGCTAACGGCTGATGAACGATTTTTCAAGTCTCTTTCCTCAACATTTCCGCAAATTCAATTACTTCGTCGCCAATCGTTTTGAGCGAAAAAAATGCCGCCGCAGTCTTCGCAGACACCGCAAACAGAGAACGATGAAGTAACGTTGCCTGCACGGCCTCGCTGCTTCTTGTCCAACTCCTCTCTGTCTGCGGCGCCTGGGAAGGCTGCGGCGGCGTCAAGTTTGGGGACTGGAGATTGTGGAGGTAAAGCGTGAACGACATGCACTCCTTTACAGTCGTGCTACTGACACTTTCAATACAGCGTGAAGTTATATTCGATCTGCATTCGCACGCTGACCGCGCGTCCGTTGCGCACCGCCGGATTGAAGCGAATTTTTTGCGCGGCCAGAATCGCTTCTTCAGTCAATCCGTGTGACAGCGGACGAACGATTCGAACGTCGAAGATGCGTCCGTCCGCTCCTAAAACCAGGCTGAGAATGACTGTGCCTTCGATTCTGTGCTGACGAGCATCTTCGGTGTATTTGGCTCGCTCTTTGTAAGTGATTGTTGGGCGCATATCGCGCGTGGCGTTGGGAATATCGCCATCCGCGTCCGTTCCAGTCGGTTTGCTACGAGTAAACCGCGGATCGTTGCCGCCAACTCCGAATTTATTGCCATCGCTGTATCCATCGCCCGGCCCGTCGCCAATTCCATTTCTCCCACTGTTGCCAAGCGAATCGTCCTTGCCTTTGCCTCGCCAATCGCCAATTTCGCCTTTGTATTTCAAAAACGCATTCGGGTCGGCAACCACAGTCATCGGCGTTACCAAAGTTGGATTGGGCTTCGGTAGATTGAGATTCGGCGGCAATAATTGAAGCAACGATGCTTGCGTCGGGACGCCTGCGCGTGCAGGCGATTTATCGTGCGCGCCACCGCCTCCGCCGGAATTCGGGTCACGGTCAAAACTGCCGCCGAGTTTTCCGGCGCTTTTCTTGAGCGATTGAGTCGCTTCATCCAGCTTCGGTTTCAGAATCGTCACACGCTGAACCAAAGGACCAACTGGCGCCGCTTCCGGTTCTTTTGCTGCGATCAGTCGAGCAGGCGACGTGAACAGGCCAATCAATAACCCGGCCATCATCACCGCCGCATAGGCAATCACCGCCGAAGCCATTCCGGCTTGTAGCAATTGTTTTCGGCGACGGGTGCTGGATTCGCCGCGCAGCAATCCGGCAAGAAAGCTTTTCGGATTATGTTTGAAATCGTAAACGGCGTCGGCGAATTCGCGCGCCAATCGTCGCGGGAAAGATTCCTCTTCGAGCAGGAATTGAAATTCGTTCTGTTTCAATTGCGCGCGCAGGTCGTATTTGACCAACTCGGCTGCATCTTGCGGGCAAAATTGAAATCCTTCAGCAAAGCTACGGGCACACTTCGGGCAGACTTTCATGAATTTGCTCCTGATGTTGCTTGTTTGAAATTATCGTGAGCCTGCCGACGGGACTTCATCAGCAGACGTATGGATGCCAGTGGTTTTCGGAGTTGGTGACGGATGAACGGCAGGTTTGAAAAATTCTTGCAAAGCTATTTTTCAAAATTTTCACGAAGCTTGGTGACAATGCGGCTGCCCTTTTCTATGACTGATTCTTCAAAGCCGAAACCTTCCAACCAGAACGTGTTTTGCTGAGCGCGCCACCACGTCCATTGGCGTTTGGCGTAATGGCGCGTGTCGAGCTTCATCTGTTCGACGGCGCTTTCCAAAGTTCGTTGGCCAAGCAGATATTCGACAAATCGTTTGTACCCATGCGCGTTGAAAGCTTTGGCTGAATGCGGCACGCCTGCGGCAATCAGGCTTTCGATTTCCCCCAGCAAGCCACGCTCAACCATCAAATCGGTTCGCTGGTTGATGCGGTCGTAAAGTTCTTCGCGCGGCGGTTGAAGCACCAGATAAAACATTCGCGCGGCTTCTTCGGTCGGCTGTTCTGGCGTGGCGGTTTGCCACTCCGAGAGCGGCTTGCCAGATGAAAAATAAACTTCCAGCGCGCGAATCACGCGCGACCAATCGTTCGGCGCAAACTTCGCAGCCAGCAGCGGATCAACTTTCGACAACATGCGATGAAGATGCTCGGCTCCGCGACGTTCCAGTATTCGCTGAAATCTTGGCCGCAAACTTTCGTCAATTTCCGGCGAGTCGAAAAACTTCGTCGTCAACGCGCGCAGGTAAAATCCTGTTCCTCCCACTAACAAGGCTTGTTTGCCACGCGCTTCCAGATCGGCGATGACTTCGCGCGCGCGCTCCGCCCACTCAACCGCCGTCAAATTGTAAGTCGGTTCGACGATGTCTATCAGATGATGCGGTATGCCTTGCTGCTCTTCAGGCGGAACTTTGGCTGTGGCGACGTAAATCCCACGATAGGTTTGCACCGAATCGCAGTTGATGACTTCGCCGTCGAAACGATGCGCGAGCGCGATGCCCAGATCGCTTTTGCCCGAAGCGGTCGGCCCAACGACGGCAATAAGAGGTTGTTTCTTTGCAGCGGTCATTCAGATAAGTTCAGCCGGCGACAGGCCGCTGTCGGCAGCAATAGGGCAGGCAGGGTCAGCCAGCGATACGCAGCAATCGCCAGCAAGATGGTCAGCAACAACCAAACGCCGAGTTGTTGTTTTCTGGTCATTGTTTTCTCAACAGCAAATCCGCCCAAGTGGCTTCGGCGGGCAAACGCAACAACTGGATCAGCACGTAGACTGACATGGCGATGTTGCCCAAACACATCACCAACACAAACCAGACGACGCGCGACAGCCAGCCGGTTTCTTTGTAAAACACCCAGACGTAAAACGTGACGAAACCGCAATAAGCATCCCACAAAGTCGCCACCCACCAAGGTTCCGGCCAAACGCGCGGGCCGACATTGAAAACATTTTCGACCAAACTGGCTTTGATCGTCACCCACAACATGCCGATCAAAATGGCGACAAACAAAACGATCAAAATGTTTTTGGGCAATCGTTGATTCATTCCGCTCACCTTTGTTCTGGATTCAAACTTTTCAACACGGCATCGGTCGTCGTGAATTCAACTCCGGCAGCGCGCATTTCGGCAAACGTTTGTTCGGTGGTTTCCGGCGCAACGCCGCGAATGGCGTCTTCGACAACTTGCACTTGCGCGCCTGCTTCGACCAAACCGAGCACACAAGCACGAACACAATAATCAGTCGCCACGCCAAAAACGACGCAATGCTCGCCGCGAAAAGCTCCGCGCTGGCGCAAACCGTCCAGCCACTTGCTGGAAAACATATCGAAGACGATTTTTTTGACAACGTAATGCTTCCCCGCTTCAAGCTGCGTGTGAGCATCGGCCACCGCATCCACCGCAATTTCCTGACTAGGAAGTTGCGGCAATTCCGCCAACACGCGCTCGGCTCCGGGCGTGCCTTCCAGACAGTGAGGCGGAAACATTTGAAACTCCGGGTCGCCGGGTTGGTGAGCGCACCGCGAAGAAATCGTTGCCACCACTGATTCGCCAGCCGCGCGCAGCAATCGTTCCAAGTTAGGTTTGACGGTTTCCGCCTGCGGAACGTACAGCGCGCCGCCCGGCTCCATAAAATCAAACTGCGTGTCTACATCAAAAAAAATCATTTCTTCCTCACTGCTGTTTGAATCGTTCAAAAACCGCGAAATCATCCTGCGTGAACAAAACGAAAACGACCAATTCAATCGAACTGTCAGGGTTCGCCGTCGCATAATCGCGCGTTGCGCCAATCATCGTTTCGGCGCATTCGTCTACCGGAAAGCCAGCAACACCGGTCGCCAATGCCGGAAAGGCTATGGAGCGCAGATTAAGTTCTTCGGCTCGGCGCAAACTATTCAATGTCGCGTGGCGAATAATTTCGGCGCTGGAATCGGTTCCGGGCTTTTTCGGCACCAGATCATCTTCGGCGCGATAACCCATCGCCGCGGCGTGAATCACGAATTTGTTCGGCAGCGTTCCGGCGGTCGTCACAGCGGCTTCGCCCAAACTTATCGGCGCTTGCCGCTGGCCTTCTTCGTCAATGATCTTGCCGCCTTTTCGTCGGATGGCTCCGGCGACGCCTGAACCCAAAATCAGTTCGGTGTTTGCGGCGTTGACGATGGCGTCAACGTCTGGCTGTTCGGTGATGTCGCCTTGTCGGATTTCGATTCGCATAACTCCTCCGTTATTTGCCTTCTAGCTGGCTCATTAACTCCGTTCGTCGCCGGAACAGTTCATCGCTAAATCGCACAGGGAAAGTTTCGGCATCGCTGATTCGTTTGAACTGTTGCGGCAACCGCGCCAGTTGGTGTTTTGAATGCTGCTGGGTTTGTTCAAGACTTGGCAACGATTCCGTCAACACGCCGTTTCGCATCACGCATTTCAACAGAGCCTCACCGGGCTGACCAGTTTCGTCAGCCATCGCAATCACGTCGCGGCTGAAATTGCCTGCGCTGTCGGATTCGCGCCAGACCTGTTTTCGATGCGGATACGTAGCCTTTTCGCGGCTCAGTTTCATTTTCGGTTCGATGCGGTCGGGGAATTCGACTTCGACCAGTTTGTAAACGCCGCCCAGCGCCGGAGCATCGCGCGAAGTCGAAAGTTCCGTGCCGACGCCAAACAAATCCACTGGTGCTTTGGCAGCCAGCAAGTCGGCAATTTTGAATTCGTCCAGGTCGTTGCTGGCCAAAATGCGAGTTTCTTTCATCCCCGCTTCATCCAAAATCGCGCGCACTTGTTTGGCCAAAGCTCCGATGTCGCCGCTGTCCAGACGAACTCCGCGCAATTGCAAACCGAATTCCGTCGCCAATCGCGCAGCTTGCAGAGTGTCGTAAGTGTCCAACAACAAGGTTGTGCTTTCGGGAAAAACTTTGTGGTAGGCGCGAAAAGCGTCCATCTCTTTTTCAAACGCCAGCGTCCACGAATGTCCGGCGGTTCCATACACAGGCAAACCGAACCGGTAGCCAGCTTCGACGTTGGACGTGCCGATGCAACCGCCGATGAATGCCGCTCGCGCTGCGTAAATCGCAGCATCGAATCCGTGACAGCGCCGAGCGCCAAATTCGATCACGCCACGTCCTTCGGCGGCTTCGACTATGCGCGCGGCTTTGGTGGCGATCAGAGTTTGAAAATTGATCGTGGACAGCAGAAAAGTTTCGACTATCTGCGCCTCGATCAACGGCGCAGTCACACGCAACAGCGGTTCGCCCGGAAAAGCAACAGTTCCTTCCGGCATTGCCCAAACTTCGCCGCTGAACCGAAACCGCGACAGGTACTCAAAAAATTCCGGCGCGACATGAGCGAACACCGGCAACCCGCGCAAGTAGTCAATTTCCCCAGCACTGAAACTGACGGTGTTGAGAAAGCTCAACGCCTGCTCCAACCCCGCCGCCACCAGATAAGACCGATTCGGCGGCAATCGCCGGACGAACATTTCAAAGCTGGCGCGTTCGTGTCGCTTATTGGCGTGATACCCAGCCGCCATCGTCAATTGATAAAGATCGGTTGCCAGACCGGACATTCGTGGCGCGTTGTGTTCAGAGTTCAAGTTCGTTTTCTCCTCGCCCTACTTAGTGTATGAAGTACACGAAGCATACGCGCCCCGTCGAAAACCTGTCAACCGGGACTTTCGTTGCGCTTATTTTGCTGAGGCGCTACGGCGCATAATCATCACCAGCGGTTGAGCCTGTTTCACTTCGCGCAACTTGGTCACGTCTTGCTGCGCTTCCGGCGAATCGGCGCAGCAGGAATTGACGCATTCGATCAGTCGCGCAGCGTGAGCAGCCAGCGATTCCGACAAACGGTAATACACCCACAAACTGTCTTTGCGGTCGCTGACCAAACCGGCGCGCTTCAGGTAAGCCAGATGGCGCGAAACTTTCGGTTGGTTCGTCCCCAGCACATCCACCAAGTGGCAGACGCAAATTTCGCCTTCGGCAGCCAGCAGGTTCAACAACCGCAGCCGCGTTTGATCTGAACAGGCTTTCAACAGTTCGGACATTTGCGTCAGCAACTTATTCTCTTCAGATTTCTTTTTTCGCTTGGATGTTTTTTCTGCCATAGCCCGGATTATAGCCAAAGAAATTTTTCTTGGCGACAAACTATATTCGCCTTGACGAATGTAGTTCTTGCGAGTATCTTCCGCGACGCATACGGGCAAGCGTATGTAGTTTTCGCAAAAACCGTAGAACAAGCTCGCAGCTTGTTCTACTTTTCCTTGAGGAGGGAGAAAGTTATGACGCCAAAAATTCACGTCGCATTGAATGTCAACAATCTGGAAGAATCGCTGAAGTTTTATCGTTCATTGTGGGGGATCGAACCGGCAAAAGTACGCACCGGCTACGCCAAATTCGATGTTGCCGAACCGCCGGTCAACCTGACGCTCAACGAATACCCGTCGAAGCTGGAACACGGTTCGGGCGGTGTCAATCATCTGGGAGTTCAAGTCGGCAGCACCGAAACCGTTTTGGCAATGCGTGACCGATTGGTCGAACGCGGATTGCCAATCGCGCTGGAAGAAAAACAAACTTCGTGTTGTTACGCAGTGCAGGACAAAGTCTGGGTGGTTGATCCGAATGGGTATCGCTGGGAGGTGTTCGTCGTGTTGGAAGACAATTTGCCAGAAACATCCGATGCGGCGGCGCAAACCGTCGGGTGTTGTACGACAGGGCAACCGGGCATGGTTCAAATCGGCGGAGCCTGCGGCCAATGACCGTTAAAACTCCAACCATCACGCGCGCGATTGCAAGCGAACTCGATGAAGTTCTGGCGTTGCTCGGCGAAGTGAGTCTGCCGACGGAAGGAGTCGCTGAACATTTCGGCGAATTCCTGGTCGCGCGCGACGACGGCAAGTTGATTGGCTGTGTTGGGCAGGAACGATACGGCGACGTAACATTGTTGCGTTCGCTGGCAGTTTCGCCTGAAGTGCAACGAAGCGGATTGGGCAGGGCGCTGACAGCGCGTTTGCTCGACGAAGCATTGGCGACAGGCGTCAGCGAAGTCGTGTTGTTGACGACAACGGCCAAAGATTTCTTCGCGCGGCAATTCGGATTTGCCGAAACCGCGCGAAGCAACTTCGATCAAACGTTTACTGACTCATCGGAATGGTGTCTGCCAAGATGTTCGGCGGCGGTTTGTATGTGTTTGAAACTTGGCTGACTCAAATCAGCCGATTTGTTCTTTCAACAATTGAGCAAGCGATTCGGCTTGATGACGGATGGATTGTTCGTCCGCGCCTTCGATCATCACGCGCGCCAGGTTTTCCGTTCCAGAATAACGAAGCAACAACCTGCCCTTTCCGGCCAATTCAGTTTCGATGCGCGCGATGGCTTCCTTGATCGGAGCGATGGAATCGAGCGGCGGTTTGCTGGCGACTCTGACATTGATGATGATTTGCGGGTAGCGCGTGAAACCGCCGACAAGCTGGCTCAGCGTTTTTTTGGATTCAGCCATCACGCGCAACATTTCCAAGGCCGTAATCATTCCATCGCCCGCCAGACTGATTTCAGGAAAGATGATGTGGCCGGATTGTTCGCCGCCGATGCTGCCGCCGTTTTTCAGTAATTCATCCAGCACGTTTTTGTCGCCAACCGACGTGCGAATCAATTCGACGCCGCGTTCTCGCAAAGCGACCTCCAGCCCCATGTTGCTCATCACCGTCGCCACGACTCGATTGCCTGCAAGTTTGCCCTGTTCGGCCAGATGCTCCGCCGTCACAAACAACATTTGATCGCCGTCCACCAATTGCCCGCGTTCGTCCACCATCAACAAACGATCAGCGTCTCCGTCAAAAGCGAGTCCGGCGTCGGCGCTCGCTGCCAACACTGCCGATTGCAACTTTTCAGGATGCAGCGAACCGCAATTCAAATTGATGTTACGTCCGGTCGGGTCGGCATTGATGACCGTCAATTCCGCGCCGAGCGCGGCAAACAATTTCGGCGCAAGTTCATACGACGCACCGTTGGCGCAATCCACCACCAGCTTCAAACCGGACAAGTTCAATTCCCTGCCAATTTCATCACGCAGAAAAGCCAGATACCGCTCTTTCAGTTTGGCGTCGGAATGAAGCGGCTCCTCTCGCATCGTCGCAAAACCGGTAACGTCGGCTTCGATGCTGCGTTCGATGGCAAACTCGGCTTCGTCATCCAGCTTTTTGCCCGAAGGCGCAAAAACCTTGATGCCGTTGTCCTGATACGGATTGTGCGATGCCGAAATGACAACTCCGGCGTCAGCATCAAGCACGCGCGTCAAATACGCGACGCCGGGCGTGGTAATTACTCCGGCTGAACGCACGTTGCCACCTGCGGTAAACGCTCCGCGAGCGATGGCTGCTTCCATCCAATCGCCGGATTCGCGCGTGTCGCAACCAATGACGATTTGTGGCGGGCGTTTCAATCGCAACGCGAGTTCTTTTGCCAACGCATAGCCAATGCGTTCGATGGTAGGTTCGTCGAGCGGAAACTGTCCCGCTTCGCCGCGAATGCCGTCAGTGCCAAAAAACTTACCCATTATTTTTTGAACTTCACCTCGTTTGGAATGATGTTGCGGATTTCAATTCGGGGACCGGCATTTGTGGGGAGAACGATTTTGGGCTGAACAGCAGTCGTGTCGGAGCCTGTGGTGATTTCGGCGCGCAACTCTTTTTCCTGAATCGAGTCCACAGCCGATTTCGGTCCGAACAATTCCACAGTAACGGTTTTGGTCAACAGCCGTAAGCCCGGCGACGGATTCAACCATTGAACCGCGACATTGGCAAACCGTCTGAAATTTCTTCGTTCGCCAATTTCAACAGAAAGCCTGACCGGGTCTGGTGTCAGCACGCGCAACGAAGGATGCGGCGTTTCAACGTCCACAACCACGCTGAACGAACTGTTACGGCCATTCAAATTTACGGTTTCGGTCATCACGCGACTGACTTTGGCCAAATGCGATTGCGCGCCTTCGATGACAACTGTTGAAGGTTCCAACCGGGCAGAATAAAACTCCACCCCTTCGGCAAGCTGCCCTGTGTATTGCGCTTCGACCGTGACCTGTTTGCTGACCTTCGGTTCCAGCACCAAACGCAAACTCGCCGGTTCGACCTGAATAACCTGTATGGCATTATCCGGCAACGACACATCGCCCGGACGAAGCTGCACCACACGCTCGCCTGCTTCTTTATCAGTCACATCGGCGATGACCGAAAGCTGAGTCGGCGTCAGACCGCGAACCAAATCGCGCGGCCCACGCACGCGAACATTGACCGTTTGCGTAATCTCTCCGCTGATTTCGACATCAGGTCGCTGACCTCGAAACTCCAGCGGAACATTGAACAGTTTCACGTCGCTGATCGGCTGGCGCGAAATAACGAACAATCCGACAGCCAGCACCAGCGCCAGCGCCAGCAACCCTTTATTTTCAATTTGCGAGTGGCGAACTCTATGCCAAAAACGGGAAGGTTTCATCATGTTGATCCCTCCTGTACCTCTTCGGTTTTGGCGCGATGAGTTGCTTGTCGTTCGCGTTTGCGAGCCGTCACTAATTCATCAATTTCGCGCTCGCGTTCGCGTTCTTCCAATTCCAGTTCTTCAGATTCTTTTTCGCTTCGCCAGGGTTCCATCGCCTGCTGGATTCGACGTCGCAACCCCGGACCGTCCAGATTGCGTTTCAAACGGCCTTCGATGGCAAAGGAAATCGCGCCGGTTTCCTCGGAAACGATGACGGCAAAAGCGTCGCTGTCTTCGGTTGCGCCGATGGCCGACCGATGCCGGGTTCCAAGTTCACGCGAAACCAGAGGGTTTTGAGTCAGCGGCAAAAAACAACACGCCGCCGCCACACGGTTGTTGCTGATGATGACCGCTCCGTCATGCAGCGTAGTGTTTTTGTTGAAGATCGTCACCAGCAGGTCGTAACTGATTCGCGCGTCCAATCGGATACCGCTTTCGACCAGAGTTTTCAATCCGACTTCGCGCTCGAACACAATCAACGCGCCAAGCTTTTCCGAAGCCAGCGTGGTCGCCGCCAACACGACTTCGTCATACCATTCCTGCCCAAATGGGTTTCGCGCACGTTGCTGTTGCCGCGAAAACGGCAATCGAATGTTATTCCCCAACCGCGTCAAAACAGCGCGAATTTCCTGCTGAAACAAGACAATCACGCCAAATCCGACATAAACGGCGACGTTCCGCAAAACCCATTGCAAGGTGCTAAGCCCCAAAAAACTGGAAAATGCGTAAAGTAACCCGACCAGCAACAGCCCTACGCCCATTTGGACAGCACGAGTCCCATGCGCCAACCTGAGCAATTCATAAATCAGGAAGGCGACCAGCAAAATATCTATGACGTGGCGCAACTCGACAAATTGCCAAGCCCACACTGCATAAGCCCACAACTCGTTCATAGGTGAATCGTCCGGTTAAAGCTCGCCCTGCGGCAGCCAACCAGCCTACAACGCAATCCGTTTTTCGATGAAACTATTGTTGATTGAAACCGCTCAGCGGGTTCTGGCCGCCAAGCATACCACACGCACCGGGAGCGCATCGCTTTCTGTTGCAGGATTCAAAATTTAGGCAGGAGGGTTAGGGGCTTGGCTCGTTGATGGCGGAACTTCCCGGATGCGTATCTGGAAAAAGGAAAAACCTATCCGATTTACAAGCTGACGGGTGAAGTCAAAGCAGCCAGCCGGTTATTGCGCCCTTGATTCGGCTTTCGTTACGCCAACTTCAGATTCAACTGACGGACGACGCCAAACGTTGGGTGGTCGAACAAACCTGTGCCGACCGCAGCTACGGCGCACGCCCGCTGCGCCGAGCCTTGCAGAAATTTGTCGAAGCCCCGCTCTCCGAGAAGCTCTGATCGAAGGCCGCCTGACCGGCTCATCGCTGATCGAAATTTACAAAGCCGACAACGTTGTGCTGGCAATTCGCCCGCTGACCGAAGAAGGCTTGGCCGATTTGGAGAGTTTGGCAGATGGCGAAGACGGGAACGACGAATCTTTCAAGATGGAAGAAACGGTATTGCGCTAAGGCTACGCCCGCCTGAGGTGGTCACAGTTTATTTATTAGCCTGATACTCGCGACTTTCTATCAGAGTCTCACTATTTCTAACCTTTATTGAGTAATTAGATGGTGACGTGTATTTTCCTACGACCTTAAAGTTCCTCGTGGCCATACCGAGATTCTTTCCATCCTCAAATCTCCCCTGGCAACCAATCACACTCATATCTGCCCCTGTCTTTGCCTGAGACGCGACCTGCATACGAATCTTTTCATCTGGCTTAACATCTAGCAGCAAGAACCTCTCATTAGGATTAGGATTAGATATTGTCCAAGAAACGAACACATAGGTCAGAGGTTGACTAGATTCATTGTGAAACTCTAGCCAGTCATATGGTTTAACTGCATTCGCTTTTTCCCTGCCAAACCTTATCACCTTCTCGCTTATCCATTCTGATTCCGAGGCAATGATTCCAAATCTTGGGTCCAACTCATCGCCAGAATAGAGAATTGCGTTTTCAACAACTACGCGACCATTTCTTTCAAGTTCAAAAGTGACTTTATATGGCAAGAGGTTTTGAGAAGTAATTTCAGTTTTCACCTCATTCAATTGAATTTTATAAGTCTTCCCAGGGGAAGTTGTCGTAAGGCTGTATAGCTTATCTCCACAACTTCCCAAGAAAAGAATTATGATTAAGGAAATAGATGAGCTAATTGTTTTCATTATTGTTACCTCAACGTTCACATAAGGTGCCAAAAAGTGCTTGCCGCAGTTGTTCGCTGTTAATTTCTCCTGAAAGCCCTCTCATCATATGTCCTCCAACTAGCCTGCCCGCATGATCATCTGCAATTTCAGCTTCTGATTCTGCTCTTCTACCTTGGAGTCCCGGATCATCTCGTTGTCGTTCATCTTCTTGAAGAGCAAAAGTAGTTAACTCAGTACCAGTTGTTGCTCTTCTTCCTCCAGTAGTACCTGTTGGCATGAACAATGCTACTTCCCACGGGAGCGGTCTCTCTCCTATTATTGTGGCGCCAGCATGCGCTAAAACATGCTGGTAAACACCGTCATTTTGTGCTCCATTCGTTAGTGCATTCCTAAATCCATCAAAGGTTTGGGTACCAAGTCGTCTTGCCCGGCTACGTGCTTCAGCTAACAAATTGTAACCGGCTCTATCTCTCCTCGTATTATAGCGATCATGCGGTACGTTTGTTTCACTATTGATGCGATTGATATTTTCTACTGTCCCAACAAGATAATCTACAAATCGCCTGCAATCAGATATGGGAGGATTATTTTGCTGTCCCCCATTTTGCTGGAACAGACTGCCTAAAAAGAAATTTGTTGGATAAACCGTTGCCGGGGTGATTGGTTCGCCGTCTGGGCCAATTGCGCAGTTGTTTTTGCAGGCTTGTTCCTTATTCCTCTTAAGGCTGTTTTGGGCGTTTGTAAAGACTCCGGCAAGAATTCCTGTGTCACCGCCGACTCCGCCTCTGCCGCCTGTTGTAGAGAAAACGGTTTTCTCCAAATCCAAACTGCCTTGATTGGCGGCTTGAAGAACTTTATCGCACCGCTCTTTTACTCCATCAAGACTGCATCCGGTGCCGGGGTTTCGCGGATCAATGTTGACGTGGTAATTGTCCAGCGCGTGGCTGGCGGCATACTGTCCGTACGAAACCTGACTGCCGATGTTACTGACGTACCGGTCTTTCATCCCTTGCCAGTTGATGTCTTCAACGTACGCCCCCGGCGAGGCAAGGGCAAGTGTTTTGTTGGTGTTCGTATCTCTGTCCCAAACCGTCGCGCGGGTTCCGTGCGGGTCGGAGCCTTCAAAGACTACTGTGTCGGGATAGCTGCCACCGTTCGGCACGCTGTAAGCCTTCACTTGGCGAACGGTGCTTTCCGGGTAAACGAAGGTGTAAACGCGGGTTTCGATCTTTTGCCCGGCTGCTTTGACATCGCTCAGCAATCCGCCAAGCACTGTGCTGTAAATTCGGAATCGCAATTCGGTCGTGCCATCATCGCGTTTCTGGTCGAATTTCACCTGCCTTCCGTCACCGTCATAAGCGTAATTGACGTAAATGTTCGGGCCATTGTCCGTTCGGGTCTTCTGACCGGCAGCGTCATAAGTTTCTCCGGTGCGCGTGTCATACGTAACCTGCCCCATTGCGTTGTAAGTCCAAACTTCGTCTTTGTTGTTGTACACCTTTCCGGCCACGCCGTCCTTTTTCGCCCGACCATTGACGTAAGTCGTCGTGAACGATTGTGGCGTGGGAATCAGGTTCGGCGTGATGTCGTGCCAATAATTACCGCCGGAACTGGTGGCGTTGTCGAATTCGTCATAAGTAACGCTGGTCGTGAACGGCCTCACCTTAGTGTTGGGCGGCAATCCGTTTGGCGGGTCGGATTGCGTCAAAACATACTGGCTCGGCACGGTGATCTCCGGCGTGCTGACACTACCTAACCTTCCCATATGATCGTAACCGTAAGTTTGGTGATACGGCGAGCCAGTAGTCATTTCGGCATAAGTCAGGTCGTTGGCTTTGTTGTACTGGTAATTGATCGCGCCTGTGGACTGATAGGCAGAAGTCAGCCTCATCCGAATGTCGTAAGTGCGATTGTTTTTCACCGCTCCCCAGGCGCGGTACTGGACGCCGCTCAGGTAATTCGTGATGCCCGCAAACGGCGTCGCGCCCGTTGCCGCAGTCAGCCTTCCGGCTTTGTCGTAACTGTAATTGATCTGGTCGCCGAAAGGATCGGTGACGGATTTCAACTGCCCCGCCAAACCGTAATCGTAATTCACCGTAAAAGGGCTGGTCGGCGCACCGGACATCGTGAACTGACGGGTTTCAGATTGAATCTGTCCCAATGTGTTGATGTTGTAAGTCACCGTTCCCGCGCCATCGGACATAAACGTCCGAATGCCGAGTTGATCGTAGCTGAAAGATACGTTCGGTTTGGCGGCCACTCCGCTGGGCGAGTAATAGCTGATTCCGCTGACCAGCTTGCGGTTGTTGTACGTGAACGTCGCGGTCGCTCCGCGCGGATCGGTTTCAACGTTAAGCGTGTCGTCGCTGTAATACTGCAAATTCGTGCTTCGGGCAGAAGGATTGCCGTTGTAAGGCGGAGCGACATTGTTGTCCTGATAAATCGGCAAATAGCGTTTCTGCAATCGTCCATGGCCGTCGTAAGCCAAATCGGTTTGCTCACAAGTTCCCAACGGACAGGAAGCTCCGATGGCGGCGTCGCCTTTGAATTCTTTGATAGCCGTCGCCTGATTTCGGGTGTTGTATTCCGTCAACGTCGTTTTGTACGGCGTGCCGTCGTAATTCAAAACCTGTGACTTGATCGTCCGGCCAAAAACATCTCTCCAGAACTTTTGCGTTCGCCTGTTTTCCGGCCCCGAACTGGTCGTTGGCTCACCTTGCAATGTGGTGACATCGCTACCAGCGCAGCCGCAGCCGGTGTAGCTGGCGACTCGCGTTGAACCGTCCTGGTTGGTGGAAACGAGGGGTCGGCCTTGCCAGTCGTAGCTTTGGAAGCTCCAGGCCCAGCCGGCCGAGTCGTCGCCTACGGGATTCCAGACGCTGTTAATTTCGGTGGGGTTCGAGACTTGTGTCAATCTGCCCATCGTGTCGTAGCCGTTGTAAACGCCTCGATATTGGCCGCTGCTGCCGGGATGGTCGCTGACTGTGGCGCGGACTCTGCCGTGTCCGTCGAAAGTCGTGATCGAGTAAAAATCCGGCTGGCCCAATTCGATGCTGGAATAGCTTTTGACCCAGTTCCCCTGCGAATCGAAATTCAGTGAGGTGTAAAACGGCGAAGAGCTGCCGTATCCGCTCGTGGTTTTCCATCGGCGACCAGCCACTTCGTATTCGTGCATCGTCACGGCTCCTTTGGGGTCAGTAACGAAGCGCGCCGCGCCCCAATTGAAGTCGTATTTCACCGTCGAGGAGTACCCGTCCATATCCGTCACCGTCGTCGGGTAGGCAAAAGTGTTCAAGGTCGGTGTATCAGTGCCATAAACGTTCACCCAGGCATCGGTGTAACTGATCGTCGTTTGCGCGTTGGTCGTGCTGTAACGCGGGTCTCGGCTGAACGTAGGCGAGCCTGTGATGTTGTATCCGGTTTTCCATTCGACGGAAGTCTGGTTGGTCACGTCGTAGCGGCGAACCGTCGTTTGGTTGGCTCGCCCGGCCAGAAAGCCTACGCCGTAATTCGTCGAATCGTGCTGAGTCGGCGTCGCCGAAGTCGCTTGCAGATACCCGCTTTCATCGTAAACATATTCCACTTTGGAAAAAAGCGTGTTCGCGCCATTGTACAAGAAGCTGGCCGACGGCAACCCGATGATGCGACGATTCGTATAAGTCGAAGTCAAATTGTAATCGGTGTGTGTTCGCCGCAATACAGTCGTTGCATTGGCGTCGTATTCGGAAACATCAACTGGCAAGTTGTAAGTGGTGAAAGTGGTCGTAGTGCGTCGCTGATTGTCGGCAATGCCGTTTCCATCAGTATCGTCGTAAACATTGGCTTCGGGTATGCGCGGGTTGCAAGGATAAAAAGTTCCGACGCAGGCCTGCTCCCATTGCAACGTCGTCCATTTTTTCTTTACCCCGCTCGCCCACGTTTCAGTTTGTGTTGGCAAACCGCGTTGCCAGCCGGTGGTGGCGAAAATTTGTTTTTGCGTAGTTCCGTCGGGAGCCGTGACCTGTCCCCACGGATGATTGAGTTCCCAGGCACACGGCTTGGTGGGATGGTTTGGGTCGGAAAAACAAAAATTGGTTGCCACGCCATTATTCCAGTCGTAAGCCATGTCTGTGCGTTGAGTGAAGCGAGGGCAATCGGTTTGAGCGCCGGATAAATGGCTTGTCGGCAGATTGTAAGATTGCCAGGATCGTAAAAAGGTCAGGCCGCCGTAGTGCTCGATCTTGTTCACTTGAAGATAAGTGTTGTATTGAAACTTGTAGCGCGAACCATCAGGCAGGTCTATGTGGGAAAGCACAGGGATTGTCTGGCCATAAGTCACGTTTTCAAGAAACATCCCCTGAAAATTGGTGTAGATCGTTTCGTCCGCATAATGAAAAGTCGCCAGAGTTTTATCCGGACCGCCGTTCCAGGTCTGCTTGATGGTTTGCAGTTCAAAGAATTCGCCGTAATTGAATGTCAAAACACGCCCCAGAGTATCAGTGATCGTCCCAATCTGACCATTTTCGCTATTGTAAGTAACTGTGATCAGATTGCCGTTGCGGTCTTTGATTATCAGGTCTTGGCCATAAATGTATTGTGTGCCGTCGGCTGTGGTTAGCACGTAATCGCCGCTGGTGTTTAAGGTTAGTCGCGTATAGCTGGAATCTTCCGCATCCCAGGTTGTGCTGTTGACTTGCCGAAGCTCAATGACGCTCCCGGATGGCGTGATTACTTGATACGAAATGCGATTGGTCAATGAATTGGTGTAGGGACCAAAAAAAGTTGGGAAGCCGAGACGAAAGCCAGGGCCAGGCCAGCCCAAATCCGGGTCGAACCTCATCAAGCTACCCGACTTCAGCCAGACCAATGAGTTGTAAGAAAGCGTCAAATTCAGATCGTGTCCCGAACGCCCGGCCAAGCTGACGAGCGGAAGCGACCAGTTGTAATTCCCGGAAAAAAGGTCTTCGCCAGGAGCGCCTGTGCGATTGTTTGGGTCCATTCTCATCGTCTCGAAACTGAGAAACTGCGCCGCCGTCACAGGCACAAGCGAACTGGCAAATGAGTGCGGCAATTGCTGACGGTTTTGTTCATCGGTTTCCATCTCTCCGCCAAACCCTGAGTCAGAAACGTCCCGCCGTGAATCACCAAAGAAAAAATCGAGTTCAGGCAAAAGCCCTGTTTTATCACTACGCCAATCAAATGATTGCCCCGAAACCTGAATGCGATTTTGGGCAATCAGACTTTTGAAGAAATCACCAGCAGGAGCGAATCTGTTCACAGCCTTCTTCTCTTTCAGATCTTTGCACTTTTTGTCGTGATGGCGACAGCGTTTTGCTGGTGTCGGCGGCGGTATCTTCACTTCCTTTGGTTGGGCAGAACGCACTGCTTCAATGTTCGGCAGGTTGGGACTCGGCGCCCCTTGAGTGCGAGCGCCGGGCGAAGGCGTTTGGCTTTGCGTGCTGGCTGGAAACGGCAAGCCGGAAAGGCAAAGCGCCAGACACAAAGTGAAAACTATCGAACGGGCGAACGACGAAGAGACGCGAATTTTGGCCATAAGACACACTCCTGCTGACAAACCTGGCAAACCAGGTTTGGGTTAGGGCTGTCGAGAGAAACTCCGGGGTGGCGTAGAGGCTTTCTGCTGACGGCAAACGACCAACCGTCGTTGCAGGTCAGGCTCTCCGGCTTTCGCGGCAACGAGCAATCAATCGAATTTTGAATTGAATGAGCTTGGTGGATTTGAGACGCGCAGAAGGTACACCTCTTGCAGGGGGGGGGCGTCAAGAACTTTCTTTTGCTGAAGACCGAAAATAATGTGGCGTAGGAATATGCCGGGCAACGAAGTTGAAAATGAATAGAGCCTGAACCGCTCGGATTCTTTGGTTGTTGCTCAAGACAAGTTTTGTTAGACTCCGCCCCGTGCGCTAACCCCTTAGCTGTAAAGTCGGCGAACTTCGACTGAATCAAATAGTTCAAGAGAATTTGTTAAGTACACTTTGCTGAATCATTATTGTCCGGCGCTAGCGCCCCGAAGCTAGTTGCTCCAAACGCTCATCGGCAGCGTCACGCCAAAGAATGTAAATAGATGACGCACCCGAACGAGGGCAAGAAAGGGATTGAAAAATGAAAAAGACTTTTCGCTTTGTCACGACGTTATCAGTTGTGATTTTGCTGGCCGTTTGCGTGGGAACTTCGTCACAGGCTCAAGCCAAATCGAAGAAAGCATCCGCCAGTAAACAGAAAAAAGCCGCTGTCGCCAACAGTAAACAGAAAAAAGCCGCTGTCGCCAAAAAATCCTCCGGCAAAAAAGGCAAAGCTGTCGCCAGCCGCAGCCGCAGCCGCCGAAGCCGTTCGCGTTACACGGCGACTTCCAAACGCCAATCGCGTTCCGCTCGTAGCCGCTTATCCAAAGGTTCCAGTTCCAAATTGTCGCGTTCGGCTCGCCGCCGCCGCGCTCGCGCGCTGTATCTGGCGCGTTTGAGAGCGATGCGCGCACGCGATGCCGCTCTGCGAAACCTGACCAACAACTATATCGAAAAAGATCAGGTCGAAGGCGAAGACCCGGAAATTCGTCAGGCGGTGTTGAACGCCATGAGCGGGCGTTCGGCCACAGTCGTGGTTATGGATCCGAACACCGGACGCATTTTCACCGTCGTCAATCAACAAATGGCGCTACGTTCGCCGGTCAAACCCTGTTCGACGGTCAAAATGATCGTCGGCTTGGCGGCATTGAACCAGAAAGCCATTGAACCGGACGAAGCCGTTCAGATCAGTCGCCGTTCCAGCATGGATTTGACCTACGCTCTGGCGAAATCGAACAACCCCTTTTTCCAGGTAATTGGCCGCTCAATGGGTTACGACCAGGTCATCAAGTACGCTGAAAATTATGGTTTCGGAGAAAAGACCGGAGTCAATTACGCCAACGAAAGCGAAGGCTTCATTCCTGAAGAAGGAACGACCTTGATGCCCAGCCACGGCGATGGATTTGGAGTAACAGCAATTCAGTTGTCGGCTTTCACTGCGGCGATTGCCAACGGCGGAAACCTGTATGTTCCGCGCGTGCCTCGCACTGCCGAAGACGCTGCCGAATTCAAACCTGAACTCAAACGCAAGATCGAAATGTCCGACGAAGACCGCACCAAAATGATGCCCGGCATGATCGGAGCAGTGAATTTTGGAACGGCTCGACCTGCGGCAAATCCGATGTTTCAGGTTGCTGGCAAAACCGGAACTTGCACGGGCAACCGCGACAAGCTGCGTTTGTTCACGTCGTTTTCCAGCGTGGAAAATCCCAAAGTTGTCGTGACTGTGATTACCACCGATTCCAAACTCGGCGGCAATCACGCGACGGCGATTGCCGGAAAAATTTACGCCTCCATCGCGCACCGGTTTTTCCGCGAACGAGTCGTCGTTCCGGTCGAAGCCACTGCCGAAATTCCGGCTTCGGTCATCAAAAACATCAACTGAGCTTAAACCACATCCAAACGTAAAAAGGCGAGCACAGCATGATTCATCTGTGCTCGCCTTTTTGTTTTTCAGAATTTTCCCGGCTTACTGCAACTTCAGCCCTTTCAATTCAATCGTCACATCTTTGACTTCGGCTTCGGTGATTTTTGATGGAGCGTCAATTTTCACGCTGACGCGCATGGTCTCTCCCGGATTCAGCGGCTTGGTCCTGGCGCGCGGAATTGGGATGCTGGAACGTTGTGAAATGGTTTTGTCTTCCATATCGAACATCTTGCCGACCAATTCCAAACCTGCGATCGGACGGTCTCCGCGATTGGTGACGTTGGCGCGGACTTCGATCTGGAACATGCCAATCAAATTGTCGTAAGTGCGCTTGTCTTCGGGTTTGATGTCAATTTCCACTTTGCTTTTGTAAGCCTCGAACTCGGCGCTTCCAGCGCGAACGGCGTCATCCAATGACGCGGCTTCGTGCGGTTTGTTTTTGGCCAACAAAATGATAATCGCGGCCAGCAAAACGACAACCGCCGATCCGCCCAGCAAAATGGCGCGCGAACGTTTTTTAGCTGCGGCCAGTTCTTTGTCTTCTTCGTTTTCAAACATGACTCACCTCAAACGTTGAAATTCACAGAGTAATTCATTCGCCGCTGACCATCATTCGATTCACTTTGATCGTCGGAGCAGCGATCTTGCCTCGAAAGCGGAAATCATTGCCGATCATTTCGATGCCTTTCAGCATGTCTTTGAAGTTGCCGGCAATCGTCACCTCTTCGACCGGAAAACTTAAGCGGCCATTTTCGATCCACCAACCGGCGGCTCCGCGCGAATAATCGCCCGTCACCGGGTTGAAACCGAAACCAATCATTTCCGTGACGTAAAATCCTTCTTTCACCGAAGCAATGATTTCTTCCGGCGTATGGACTCCAGGCGCAACGAAAAAGTTTCCGATGCCGACGCTTGGCGCTCCGGTCAATCCGCGAGCGGCATTTCCCGTCGAGCGCAAATTCAGTTTTCGCGCAGTGTAAGCATTCAGCAAATAACTTTTCAGCACGCCGTTTTCGACCACGACAGTTCGCCGAGTCGGCAAACCTTCGCCGTCGAATGGCCGCGAACCGATTTCGCCCGGCAAGGTTCCGTCGTCCACAATCGTCACGAGCGGCGAAGCGATTTGTTCGCCCAACTGCCCGACCAAAAACGACGACCGGCGAAAAATCGCACCACCTTCGACCGCTTCAAAAAAATCTCCGAGCAGGTCTTCGGTCGCGCCGAACTCGAAAACAATCGGGACTTCTGTCGTGGCGACTTTCCGCCCGCCGAGTTTGCGAAGCGCGCGCCGGGCGGCTTCTTTACCAATCGCTTCCGACGAATCCAATGCCGTCAATCGCCGTTGCCGGTCTCCCCAAAATCCCACCTGCATCTGTTCGCCATCTTTGGCCACGGGAACGGCCATCAAATTGCAATTCGTCGCAGTGTATTCGCCCGCAAATCCTGCGCTGTTGGCCAGCGTGACTTTGCCGACAGTGGTTGAACAAGCGCCGCCTTCGGAATTGACGATGCGCGAATCGAAGCCGCGCGCAGCAGCTTCAGCGGCGCGAGCCATTTCAATTTTGCGTTCTGGAGCCAGTTCGACAATCGCCGGATCAAACAATCCCAAGTCAGGAATCGTCGTCGCCAATTCTTCGCGCGCTGGCAAAATGGCAGCTTCGTCAACTGAAGTTCGTTTGGCCATTTCGACGGCGTTGGCGATCAATTCTTCGATGCCTTCCGCCGAGACATCCGAAGTCGAACATGAAGCCTGTCGCCCTTCGCACAACACTCGCAAACCTACACCGCGCGAAGCTGCCTCTTGCAGCTTTTCAATTTCGCCTAGCCGGACTTCGACGGAAAATTCTGTGGTTTCGCTGGCGATGGCTTCGGCGTCAGTCGCGCCGCGTTTGATCGCCTGAGCGACGATTTCGGAAAGCAAGTCTGTAGAAATTTGTGTGGTCATTGATTCTTCAAAGCGGCAAAATCCGGTAAGTGTTGAACCAGTCAGCTTGATCACTTCCAGTTAAAATCAATTCAAGCTCATCAATTGCTTCAGCCAGCGTGAGGCTGCCAGGGACGATGAAAACCCCAGTAATGTCGTGCCCCGAAGTCATCACGTTGGCAATGTGCTGAGGCATCGTCTGCAAATCATGAGTCAATAAAACTCTTTGCACTTTGGCCGCTTCAATCAGCAAATCCGGATCGCCCAATTGCCCCCATCCGGCTTGATGAGCGGTCAGGTAATCAAGTTGCGGAACCCGTTTCAGCAAGCCATCCAGAATTCGATGATCGAAGTTCTGGTCCAATAACACTCGCCACATCAAAACACCTCTCGCTTATGCCTGGTTCCTTTGCATTTCTTCCCAGCGCCTCATGAGCCGTTCACGAATCGCCACTCGCTCCGCCTGATAATTCGGATCGGCTTCAAGTCGCTTCATGAAAGCAGCCTCCTCTTCGTCACCTTTTTGAAGATAGGCGTCAAGTTCAGCCTGATGGCTTTTATAGTAAGCAATTACAGAGTGAGCCTTTTCCAAGCTGACCGCCGGGAATCGTTCGTTGATTTCCTCAGCCGAAGCCCCTTGTTTGAAATGGTGAAGAATGAGGTAGAGGTGGACTCTTGTCCCGACGATGCGAACGCTTCCATCAGACCATTGTTCAAACGGCGTGGCCTGTACTGTTTCAACTGCAACCATAGCTTTTACCTCCAAACGGATTATCGCCTTTTACCCTTTGGTTCCGCCAACCGTCATTTCGGAAATCTTGATCGTAGGCATGCCAACACCGACCGGAACCGACTGCCCGTCTTTGCCGCAAGTCCCAATGCCTTCGTCCAAAGCCAGATCGTTGCCGACCGCGACGACTTTGGTCAGCGCGACCGGGCCGTTGCCGATCAACGTCGCGCCTTTGACCGGCGAAGTGATTTTGCCGTCTTCGATCAAATACGCTTCACTGGCGGAAAAAACGAATTTGCCGTTGGTGATGTCCACCTGTCCGCCGCCGAATTGCACGGCGTAAAGTCCGCGCTTGACCGAAGCGATGATGTCCGCCGGAGCGTCGTTGCCGCTCAACATAAAAGTGTTCGTCATTCGCGGCATCGGCAGATGGCGATAACTTTCGCGGCGACCATTGCCGGTCAATCCTGCACCGGTCAGCCGCGAACTCAGCTTGTCCTGCAAATAGCCGCGCAAAATTCCGTTTTCAATTAACACAGTTTGACCGGTCGGATTGCCTTCATCGTCAACGTTCAGCGAACCGCGCCGATTCGGAATCGAACCTTCGTCAACGACAGTACAAAGTTCGCTGGCGACTTTTTGGCCAATCAAGCCGGAAAACGCCGACGTGCCTTTGCGATTGAAATCGGCTTCGAGGCCATGGCCGACGGCTTCGTGCAACAGAATTCCCGGCCAGCCTGCGCCCAACACAACTTCCATAGTTCCCGCCGGAGCGTCCGTCGCTTCAAGTTGGACAATCGCCTGCCGAGCGGCTTCGTTGGCGTAATGTTCGATGATCGCGTCGTTGAAGTAATCAAACCCGATCCGTCCGCCTCCGCCCGAAACGCCGGATTGCAGATTGCCGTCGTCGTCAGCGATGCACATGACGCGCGTCCGAGCCAGCGGCTGCACATCGCCGATCAACAAACCTTCCGAAGTAGCGATCAAGACGACTTTGAATTCGTCAGAAAGCCCTGCCTGGACTTCCCGAATGCGCTGGTCGTAAGCGCGCGCAGTTCGATCAATTTGTTTCAGCAACTCGATCTTTGATTCCAGCGACTGATCTCCGAGCAATTGCTTGACCGGATACAGGTCGCGTGTCGCTTTGCCCGCCGAAATGTTGACGGCTCCGACCGAAACCGCGCTGTCGGCGATGCAAGCGGCAGTGACGGCGGCTTTGCGAATGGCGTCAACCGAAATTTCATCGCAATAAGCAAAGCCTGTTCGTTCGCCGGAAATGACTCGAACGCCAACGCCTTGCCGCACGGCGCGATTGGCCGATTTGATGATCTGCTCTTCCAGACTGAGGTTGTTCAGCACGTTGTATTCAAAATACAGGTCGGCGTAATCGCCGCCTTTCGACAAGGCCGCGCCCAGCAACGATTCAATTTGCGAAACGGTGATGTTGAATTTGTCAGTGAAAAACTTGATTGGTTCGATCATAGAAATATGAAGATCGTCAGTTGATTGCAGTCTTTCCCGCTGGGGCTTGAAATAATTCGCGGATCGAGCAGCGGAAGCCCGGCAACAGCTTTTCGCTAGTCAGTTGATCGTCTTCGCCGAGCACAATCATTCCTTTCGGCGAGTCGTAGACGTGAATTTCGTTGAACTCCAAAGACACCAGCCAGACTTGTTGGACGCCCGACGAAAAGTAATCGTGAATTTTGCGATTGACCTTGGCCCAGCTCTCGCTTGGCGAGACGACTTCAACCGCCAGATCGGGAGCGACCAACCATTTCCCGTCGGTTTCGCCTTCTTCAGGCATTCGCGCGGCAGAAATGAAAGAAACATCTGGCAACCGTTCATTGTGGCCAATCTGGAACGTTGTGTCCGGGCCGTAAACTCCGCCCAATCGTTGTGATTCAACAAAGCCACCCAATCGAATAATCAGGCGAGTGCCTACACCGCCGTGTCTGGAGCTTCCCATGTCTTTTGCCTCCCAATTGCCGTCAATCAACTCGTAGCCCTTTTCCTGCAGGTCGTATTCCTTGCCATCGAGTTCGGCCAGAACAGCCACTGCTGCTTGAATTGTCGGAGCCATAGTTGCGACCTCCTAAGTGAAGATTGGTGACAGAAGGATTCTAGCTTTTTGTGTCGGCAGGCGGCAAAGCGCGTTCGCCCAAATGCAACGCGGCGATTCCCGCGGACAGGTTGTGATAGCGCACATTCACGAATCCGGCAGAGCGCATCATTTCCTCCAGTCGTTTTTGATCCGGGAAGTTGCTGACCGATTTTGGCAAGTAGGTATAAGCCACAGACGAACCGGAAATCAGCGAGCCGATTCGCGGCAGGATGTTGTGGAAATAAAACTCGAAGGCTTGGCGAAAAACGGGAATAACAGGACGCGAAAACTCCAGAATCGCGGCGCGTCCGCCGGGCTTTAGAACTCGATGAATTTCGGCCAGTCCGGTTTCGACGCTTTCCAGATTGCGAAGCCCGAAGGCGTTCGTCACTGCGTCGAAGCTCTGCTCGCCAAACGGCAAATGCAGGGCATCGCCTTCGGCCAGTCGAGCCTTGCCAGCTTGGCGAGCGGCCAGCTTTTCGTTGCCGATGACCAGCATCGGATGGCAGAAATCACAGCCGATGACTCGCGCGTGTTTTTCCAGTTCCAGCGTCAAATCCGCCGTGCCGCAGCACAAATCCAGCGCAATGGCATTCGGTCGTTCCAGCACGTCCATCAGTTTTTTGACCGTGAACCGTCGCCAGACTTTATCAATGTTGACCGAAAGCAGGTGGTTCAGCCGGTCGTAGCTGGGCGCGATGTCGGCAAACATGGCTTGCACTGCGCCATGTTTGCCGGAAGCGTTGAATTCAGGGTTGGGTTGCGGAAGGGAAGAGGTTTTCACAGGCCGGTTTTGCCAGAGTTAAAAGCTTCGTTGACTTTGCCGACGACGACGACAGTCAGCGCGTTGGCGTCGAGCAATCGTTTGGCGACGCGCTGCAAATCGGCAGCAGAAATGGCTTCGATCTTTTTGCCGATTTCAATCGGCAGGTTTCGCGGCAACAAAAACATTTCAATGTCGCGCAGGTTGTGTTCAATCGGACGCGCGGCCAGATCGTTTGCCAGAACCGACTTCGCTTCGGCAAGTTCGCTGGCCGAAATCGTAGCGCCAACCAGCGATGTGAAGGCATCTGTTGCACGGCGCGAAAGCTCCGGCGCTTTGTCCGCTGCCACCGAAGCCGAGTAGAAAAATGGCCCGGCCAAAATTCTTTGCGCTGATTTGACGGATAAATTCGCCGAACCGGGAGCGCTTTTCAGCCGATTGGCCACAACGCGAGCGATGATTTCAGTCGTCAGGTAATCCGCGTCGGTGTGTTTGACGCCGATCAATCCTCCACGCAATTCGACATTGCCAGCTTCAGGAATTTCGACTTTGACCACGCGCAACTGAGCGGTTTGCAGCGGCTGGCGAAAAGTCGCCGGAACAATTTGCCCTTTGACCCAACCGCCGAACAGGACTTTGAAAACCTGCATCACTCGTTCGTGCGCGATGTTGCCCACCACCACAGCCGAAGCATTGTTGGCGATGTAAAACCGCCGAAAGAAATCGTACACATCGCCCTGTTTTATTCCGGCCAGAGTTTTTTCATCGCCAAGCGAGCTGTTGCCGTAAGGATGATCGCCGTATACGGCTTTCAAAAACGCTGCGTCGGCTTGTTCGGCGACGGTCGGTTTGACCGCTTTGACGCTGGCAATTTGGGCATCCAACGCGGTTTTGAACGCTTCGGGACGAACGTTTTCGACCACTAACAATCGAGCGACGATCTCCATCGCTGGGCCGAAGTTGTTGGTTGGCGATTCCAGATGAAGCCAGGTGGTGTCTGAAGTCACTCCCCAAGTCGCTTTCGCGTTCAGCGATTCCAACTCTTCTTTGATACGCGGATTGACGATCATCAACGATTCCAGCGTCAATGCCGCCAGCCCGGACTTGCCCGCCAGATCGAACATCGCTCCGCCGCGAATAATCAGATCGCATTTGACCAGCGAATCGCTTTGCCGGTCGAGCGTAACGATCTGCAATCCGTTGAGCAGATTGTCGCGCCGAACGTTGCTGTAAGGAGTGATCGGCGCGGCTTCGGGCACAGCCGGATTCGATTTGTCTTTTTTCTGCGCCAACGCGCCGACAGGAAACAAGGCACAGCACAAAAGTAACGTGAACAGCTTTGATAATCGCATAGTGGTTTGTCTCGAATGGTTTTGAATTCCGTTGGACGAAAAGTGTAGCCGCCGCTTTGTGCGACCGTCAACCAGAGGTTTGGGCAGCGGTCACTGCGTCGGCGAAAGCTGAACGGTTGGGCTGAGAGTTTTTGCGGACTTGGGCAAAAAGTAAGGCAAGCTGGCAGCTCGCCTTACTCAATCTTCGTCGTTGCCTCAAGCCGGCAACAAGCCTTTGATCTCGCGGACGACCTTTTCAACTTCTTCCTGGTCAGCCAGCGCGATCATAAAGAACTTGTAGCCTTCGCTGATGCACACCACGCCGTTGGCGAAAAACCAGATGCCGTTGAGCAGCGGATTGCCTCCCAAAATCAAACTGACTGGAAAGCCTGTCACCGTCGCGCCGGAAAAAGCCGCGCCAATCATCGAAGCTCCCGCCGCCACGCTGAACGTTCCAAGCAAAGGCGCTCCGACGTATTTGGTCAGGTTGCGCTGGAACTCTATGCGCTCGCGTTCGGCTTCGTCGAGTTTGCCTTCGGCCAGCAAACGTTCCTGTTCTTTCAAATAATCGTTGTATTTTTCGGTCAACTTGCGAATGCCGACGATTGGCATCGCACTGTTGAAAAACCAATTCCCTGCCCCGCCTGCACCCAAAATGGTCGCGCCGAGTTCCGGCAACGCCGAACCAATCCGAGTTCCGGCAATCATCGAAAACGTGACAACAGCAGTTTTGCCTGGATTTTCTTTGATCCAGACGCGAGCCTTTTCATAACCGCTGAACGCCGCTTCGGTCATACGCGCTCCGGCGGTTCCCGTGTTGTAAGCCTGTTCGGCGCGTTGGTAATAAGTCTTGGCGGAACCGAAAACATCGCTGACGACTTCTTCGGCGTTTTTAGAAAACTGCTCGGCTCCGGCCTGAGCGACCGTTGCGCCTTGCTTGATGGAGTCTTCAGCTTTTGCCGCCACGTCTCGCAGATTGTCTGTGACTTTGAATTCGTCATCGAGTTTGCCGAACTGTTCACGCGCGGAGGTCGCGGCCTGAGTCGCAACCTGCCCCAACGAATCTGTCGTTTTGCGCGCGACTTCTCCGGCAGTGTTGACGCCCTGCTCGAATTTATTTTTCAGATCGAATTTGTCGTCCAGTTCCTGCGCTGTGCGCTTCGCCGCGTCGCGCAATTGATCGAAGATGTTGTTGGCCATTTCACTTCCCTCCCCTGTTTGATTGGATGCTTTGTTGAATGCCGATGAGTTCGGCGTTGGAGCTTACGTCCAGGCTGAGCGATTGGTTCAGACAGAAATTTTTCGACAGGATTTACAATCTCTCGTTACGCAGAGAAAAGTCTTGAGCCAAAGTTGGCAAATGAGCAAAACACTCTTTGACCTCTACACCTGATGTCTGGACACATTTTGTTTGAGACGTTTGAAAACCAATGATGGCAAAAACCAATTGGGTCATCAGACAGGAAAATGTGGGAAAGGAAGATAAAAATTCTGATTTTCCTTTCCTACATTTTCCTGTCTGATGATTGATAACGAAAAGTGTCCTGGCATCAGCCTCAACACCGATTTCTTATTGAGTTCGTTTGCTGAACTTCGTTGGTGACTGGCAGTTTTCGCTATTCGGCAGCGGCAATCAGCATCGTCACCGTGACCATATCGCCAGTGTCCACGTTAGCTTTTTTGCAGACCGGCTCCGGCACTTGAATGAACCAGCGGTCGGCGTCCCAGCGTTTCAGCGAACGGCGTCCCAAATCAACGCCGTTCAATTCGCCGACGATGGTGACGTTGTTTTCCACGCCCCAATCGCTGACCAACATGCTCGGCACGACGATGAAGCGCGGCAGTTTGGGGTCTTTACGTTGTAACTTGGCCATCAGACCGAGCGAGCTTTCTTTGGGGTTGGTTTTTCGAGTTGCCATAGTTTCTCCATTATGACGGGCGGACGGGAACGTCCGCGGACCAGCTTGCGGACGGGAACGTCCGCGCTCCAGCTTAAGATTTCGCGCAACGAAAACCGATGTGAGCGCCGCCGCTGTCCATTGCGCCTTTGCCGCGGCTGCCGACGTGATAACGCGCGCAATACTGATCGCTGCACATAAACGAACCGCTTTTCAGAACGCGCTTGGGAATTCCGGGTTCCTGCGGATCAATGCTGTCCGACGGCCCTTGCGGATTGCGCGCCGTTCCGCCTGCCGCCAGCCTTTCAAAATAATCCGGGCGATACCAATCCGAACACCATTGCCAGACATTGCCGCCCACGTCGTACAAACCAAAGGCGTTCGCTGGAAACGCCTTCACAGGCGAAGTCAGGCGGTATCCGTCTTCGGCTTTGTTTTCGTTTGGGAAGCGGCCTTGATAAATGTTGGCCGCCCATTTGCCGCCGGGTTTCAATTCATTTCCCCATGCGAACATCTTGCCGTCCATTCCTCCGCGAGCGGCGAATTCAAATTCGGCTTCGGTCGGCAATCGTTTGCCAGCCCATTTGGCGTAGGCCACAGCATCCGTCCAGGCGATGTGAACGACCGGATAATCTTCGCGGCCTTTCAAATCGCTGCCCGGACCTTCGGGATGTTGCCAATTCGCGCCGGGCTGGTATTTCCACCAGATGTACGGATTTTCCAACGATACCGGCTCGTCCGGCGGAGCAAAGCACACCGAACCGGCGACCAGCATTTCGGGCTTGGCTCCAGGATAATCTTCGGCTTTGGGTTTGAGTTCGGCAACGGTCAGATATTTGGTGGCTTTGACGAATTCGGCGAACTGTTGGTTCGTCACCGGAGTTTCGTCAATCCAGTATCCGTCCACCGTCACCAGATGAACCGGCTCAGCGTCTGACATGTCGCAAGTGTCGCAGCCCATGCGAAACGTTCCTCCCGGAATCCAGATCATTCCCGCCGGAGCTGCGCCTGGTGCAGGCGTTTTGTTGACTCCCGGGGCGGAAAATCCTGCCTGGTTTGCGGTGGAATCCGAAGATGGAGTTGCAGTGTGATGCGTGGAGTGAGGTTGCGATTGGTTACAACCGGTCAAGGCAATCACCATCCAGAAGATTGCAAATCTCCATCCCAATCGTACTTGGTCAGTTTTAGAGGTCATAATGATGTTATGTGGAAAAATGTTCGGTTATCGGCAAACAATCAGATTTTGTATTTCCGCATCAACACGAAGCCGTAAATTTCCGCGACAATGGCCAGCAGCCCGCGCACCAGCATTAACGGTCCCAGCGACAGGTATTGCAGCATGACTCCGGCCAGGACGGGAAACGCCAGGTCGGAAGCGTCAACGCCGCCTTCCAGAATGCCCATTGTCCGGCTGCGTTTTGAAAGGTTGAAGCTGGACACTTTCGCCGCAATCGCTCCCCATGTCGGTTTGAAAGCAGCCTTGCCGACTTCGTCAACCGCGCGCGCCAATCCCATCATCACGCCCAGCAGAGCCGTTCCGGCAAACGATGGCACAATCCAAAACAACACCGAAGTCGCCAGATTTGCCAGCGAACGCAAGGCAATGACTTTGCCCGCGCCGATCCGATCCGCCAGCCATCCGAAAAATGGTCCGAACAACAACGGCACAGCGGTTTCGGAAACCAGTTTGATCCAGCCCAAAGCCGCGGGCGTGACTTCCAGTTTGACGGCCAGAATCGTGAAGAACTCGCCCGTCACCATGTACGCCGGAGCAGTCAACGCAGTGCCGAGCAAGGCAAACGCCCAGACGTTTGGTTGTTCGGGTTGAAAGGCCGGTTCGTCGTCGGCTTCGGATTTGTCTTTCTTCTCTTTCTTTTGCTTCTTTTTTTCCTTGATGAAGACGGCGACCAGCAACAGCGACAGCAGCGACAACACCGTCGAAGCGATAAAGATCGTCACCAATGCCTTTCGCAAAGGCTCGCGATCTACCACTTTGGGCAGGTCTTCAATCGGAATCTGGCTGAGTTTCATGTTGCGCTGTTCAACGCGAAGAACATTGTGCGCCGTCGGATCGGCTTCGTTGCCGGGCAGCGGAGCGCCGATTTGAATCACCGAACCGGTTTTGACGATTTCTTCGACATTCGCGCCAGAGCGTGTGACTTTGTCGAGCACGGCCACGCTGACCGTGGCGTGGCTGAATCCGGCGAAGACGGTCAACAAAATCACCAGCACGAAAGCGGCCAACGCTTCACCGATGCCGCCTGAAGTGGATTTCGTCGTCGTGTACCACGAATAAGCCTGCGCGATGTGATGTTCATCGGTGTTGTCGGCGATCATTGCCGAAGCCGAAGGCCCTTTGGCGGAATCGGCAATGCCGCGAATCAAGCTGATGGCAAACAACAGCGGCAGCGTCGCCACCGCGTACAGCACGCTGACCAGTGTGCGAATGGTGAGCGAAACCAAAAAGACTTTTTTCTTGCCGTATTTGTCCGCCAGCGAACCGAATATCGGGCGCATCAACAACGGCACGATGTTTTGAATCAGCACCAGACCCATCACCGAAGTGATTTTCATGCCGAAGACCAGCAGCGCGTACAACGGCACGGCGGTTTTTATCATTCCGCTGGAAAGTCGTGACAAAAACGCTTCGACCATCAGGGCGATAACGACGGCGTTGAACGCTCCGTGCCCGATGGCTTTTTCGCGCGGCAACACCGAAGGCAGCGAAGTTTCCCCTACGCCCGCAGATTGGGGAACAATGATCGGCGCAACCGGCAACACGCCAGTCAATCGCGCAAACAATCCGCGCCGAGCGCCCGCCGCTGCTTCCAATTCTTCGGCCAGCAACAACGCAGAGGCTTGTCGGTCGGCGGGTTCTTTGGCCAGAGCGCGGCTGACGACTTCGGCGACGGCTTCATCCAGATCGCTGCGGCCAAATTCGCTCAAGTCTGGAACGGGCGCAGAAAGATGCTGTGTGATGAATCTGTCGGTGAACGGCGGCGAACCGGTCAGCAACTCGAACAAAATCACGCCGAGTGCATACACATCCGAACGCGCATCCAGTTGGCGATTCATCCACTGTTCCGGAGATGTGTATTGTGGCGAACCGTACACTCCCAACGGCCCGGTCAACGATTTGGCGTCGGCGGCGCGCAGGAATAATTCGTCAACTTTGGCCAAACCGTAGCCGCCGACTTTGACGATTTCTTTGCCGGATTGATCGTGTTCGATGTAAATCGTTTCCGGTTTCAATCCGCGCAGAACAATGCCGTGCAAATGCGCCGCGTGAACTGCGCCGCAAATCTGGTTCATCAACCCAACCACGCGCGTCACGCTCAACCCGCGCTCTTCGTGAATCAAGTCGCGCAAGGTGTAACCGGATAACAATTCTTCGACAATGTACGAAGCGTTTTCGGGCGATTGGCCGAAATCGAAAACCTGCACCGAATTCGGATGTTTGATGTGCGCGGCGACCTGAGCCTGGCGGCGAAATCGTTCGACGGCGACGTGATCGCTGACCAGTTCCGGGCGCAAAATGCGAACGGCGACTTCATCGCCGAGCACAGTTCGGCGCGCGCGGTACAGCGTGCCGTTTTCGTCCTGAGCCATTTGCGCCGTCAATTCGTACCGGCTATCCAACAAAATCGGTTGAGACAATCGCTGCACTTTTTCCAGCAAACCTTCATCGGGTTTTTGGCTGGCAATTTCCAGTTCGCCGGTTTGGCGAACTGTGAATGCTGGCGAATCGGTCAAACTCGGCGCGGACAAAAGCGTTGGTTCAGATTCCGGTTTAGCCGTCAAAATCGGCGGCGGCGGAGGCATTGGCGGCGGCGTTTGGGCAATGGTGGTGACGCGCGGGATTTCGTCTTCCGCCGTTGGCTGCGATTCAACTTCTACCAGCGGCGACAAACTGAAAACGAGTTTGGTTCTCCCCACGCTGATCGTGTCGCCGTCTTTCAGTTCGGTTTCCCGTTCGCCGATTTTTCTGTCGTTGATTTTGGTTCCGTTCAGGCTTTTCAGGTCTTTGAGAAAAACTTTGCCATTGCGGTTTTCGATTTCGGCGTGACGACGGCTGATGGCTCCGTCGGGAATGACGATGTCGCATTCGGGAGCTTTGCCGATGACCAGCGGTTTGGCGGGCAGCGTCAGTTCGCGCGAACCGCCGTCGGCGAGTTGAATTTTCAGACGCGCCTGCAATTCCGGCAACACGTCGGCCAAAACCGATCCGTCTTGATCGCAGAACTTATAAGCGTCTGTGAATTCTTTTTGGCAGGCAGGGCAGCGTTTCACTGAGGCTTCACCTGAACCATCCACGAAGAACACGAAGGATCACGAAGTAGAAAATTCTTCGTGCTTCTTCGTGTGACTTCGTGGATGGAAAGTTATGTACTACTTGATGATTAGTTGCAGCGGAACAAGTTTGAAATTCTGATTGCCGTTATTGTTGAAACCGTCCTGAACGACGAACACGCCATTGGGAAACGCGGGGCCAAGATTGGCTGTCGTCACATCAATGCCGTCGGTTTCTTCTGCGCCGTCAACTTGATCGCTGTCGGCGATGCGGAATTTTTTGACGAATTCGTTGTTGCCTTCGCGGCGATAAACCACGTACGAATAATTGCCCTGGCTGGAAACCATCAAATAGCCTTTGCCATCTGCGCCATAAGCAATCGCCAAGCCTTCGACATCGGCGAACAAATTGCCGTCGCCGACTTTTGCCACTTGTGTGCGAGTCGTTCCGGTTTCCGGTTCCGCGCCGTATTTCCAGATGCCAACGGCTTCTTCGCTGACATAAAAATGCCCAAGCTGGTCGTCGGTCACGCAACCTTCGACCACGCCACCGACTTTGAAATTGCGAACTTTCTTCGCATCAACCTTGCCGTTTGCATCCAGCAATTCCCATTGTTCGACATCGCCGGATTTGCTGGTGGCGAAGTAAAACACCTTGCCGGATTTTTCGCTGCGAAACAGGCACATGCCATAAGCCGTCACAGTGTGTTTGATTGAACGAGCGGCGACGTTTTCCAGTTGGCGCGTCGCGGGATTCACCTTGTACAGCGCGATGGAATTGTCTTTGCGATTGCTGGCGGCGACGATGGCGACTTTCTGCCCGCCCAGCATAAAGCCTTCGCGCAAATCCACGTTGTCCATCAATCCGTCGGCCAGATATTGAATCTGCTTGCCGCTCAGGTCGTACACGGCCAGACCGCCCTGTTTGTTTGTGCCGATGATGGTGCTTAAGGTTGGGTCTGTGGGGTGAATCCAGATGGCCGGATCGTCTGCGGCATCGCCTCCGCTGGGAACCGGTTCGGTTTCGACAGTGGCGTAAACCGCTTCAAGTCCTGCGACTGAAGCGGCTCCGGCTGGCGGAGCAGGCGCGCTCGCGGGTCTTGAAGAAGATTTGGTCAACGCTTTCGAATCAGTCTTTTTCGATTCTTTGGCCGCTTTTTCATTGGCCTCCTTCAAAGCCTTTTCAGCTTTTCGGGCTTCTTTCTCTCTGTCTTTCTGTTCGTCGTCGTCATCGTCATCGTCGTCATCGTCGTCAGACTTCGATTTTTTCTTTTCTTCCTTCTTTTTCTTTTCGGATTTTTTGTCGGAACTGTCCGAAAACTGAAATCCTGCCGAAGCTTTTTCCGAAGCAACAGCTACAGCCAAAAACAAAGCCAGCACAACCAGCAGCCATTGTTTGCCGCCGAAGGTCTTTTTTGTAGGTTCATTCATAAACAATCACTCCTCCGTAAATTTTCTCCAGCCTGAGCATTCAGACCCTTGTTTGTTACTTCTTGAATTGGGGGTATGCAAAACGGCTTCTCTGATGAAGCCACATCAACCAAGTGTTGCCAAAGTTTTAAGTCATTCATCGGGAATTTTCCAGAATGAAGTTGGCGATGCGTTCGCCGCCTTCGGGAACTCCTTTGTATCCGGGAAAACAATTCACTTCGATGACCGAATATCCTTTTGGCGTTTTGACCAGATCAACTCCGTAAAGCTGCAAGCCGAACAGCTTGCCGCAGCGTCGCACCAAATCCACCAATTCGGGATCATCGCCGACCGGCGTGCCGAGTTTTTCTTCTTTGGTTTTGGCGGGGAAGACGCGCTTGATGGCGTGGACGTAATCGCCAATGGCGTAGGCTTTGTAATCGAACGGTTCGTGCTCTTCGTATTCCTGCGCGAAGATCAGGCGTTCGCCCAACGCTGTGCCGTCTTCGCCGCCATCGTCATCGTCTGCGGAACCGTCGGCGGTTCGGCGAGCGATCAACGCATCGAATTCGGCTTCGTTCAGGCAAACTTCGATGCCCATTCCGCGACGGCCTCGGTAAGGTTTGACGATGATCGGCATCTGCTGAACCACCGGGCGAAGCGTCTCAATCGAATCGGTCACAAACGTGCGCGGCGTAGGAATTCCGCCTTGCAGCAGCAGCGTGCAGGTCAACACCTTGTCGCGGACTTTCATCGTCGCCGGATATTCGTTCAGCAGTTTGGCTCCGCGATAATGGGCCGCCGCCGCCAGAGATTCAGCCAGCGGCGAATGCGACTTGAACAGGTAAACGTCGTAATCGAACTGGAAATTTTCCAGGTCAATCAATCCGCTGCGTTCGGTGACGACTTCAACATCGGCTCCGCGAGCCTTCAAACCGTTCAGCACCTCGTAAGTCACCGAAGTCGAACTGCGCGGCGGTTCCATCAAAAAACAGATTCTCATTTTTATCTCCAAACTGACTTGGACAGGATTAACAAGATTCACAAGATAAGCAGCCCATCCTGTGAATCCTGTAAATCCTGTCGAATTTTTATTCTTCTTTACGAGCAATTATCACGGCGTAAATTTCTCCGATGACGGCCAGCGCGATTCTTGCGCCGAGCATTACGCCCAAGCCCCAAGTGTGCCAAAGAAATCCGCCCAGTATAGGCCCCAGCATCTCGCCCAAACCTTCGCCCATACTCAGGTGGCCGATGACTTGAGCGCGCCGCTTTCGGTCAAACCCCGAAACGCGAGCCATCAACGATCCCCACGCCGGACGAAATGCCGCTTTGCCAGCGGCATCAATCACGCTGCCAGCGGCCAAGCCCGGAAACGTTGGAAAGAAAAAGAACAACACCGAAGAAACCGTGTTGGCCAATCCGCGAACAGTCAGTGCCAGTTTGCGGCTGACGTTATCGGCAAACCATCCGAAAGCAGGCCCGGCGACGATGACGACGGCAACGGTGACGGCGTAAATCAATCCGGTCTGCGCTTCGGTCAGATGCGCGTATTCGGTCGCCAGAACAGGGAACAGATTTGCAATCATCTGCGCCGTGCAGGAAATCAAAAATCCAAGCACAGCGAATGAAAAGATCGAAACGCCGGTTGGTATTTCAGAATTTGAACCATCTGGAAGAGTTTCCAAACCACCCTTGTTTTCCCCCGTGCTCCCCGTGTCCCCCGTGGTTGATCTTTCCGGTTCGCGGATGTAAAGAGCGACGACGATGATCGGCAGAATGGACAGCCCGAACGCCACCAAAAACACAGCCGGATAATTGTCAGCCAGCAGCACCAGCAAAAATCCGCTGGCGGTTTTGCCGATGGCGCTGGCCGTTTGTTTGGCCGTGTTGTACCAGGCGAAAGTCGAAGCGACGGATTTCGCTTTGGCATTTTCGGCGATCAAAGCGTTGACCGAAGGTTCGCGCAACGATTCAGAAATTCCGTGCAGAAATCTTGCCGAGTAAATCTGCCACGGCGAACCGGCCAGCGCATAACACAGCGCGGCAAAACTCCGCCCGGCAATTGCCAAAGTGTAAGCGCGTTTCAAACCGATTCGATCTGCTGCCCAACCCATCAACGGTTTGAACAACTGCTCGGCGGCCTGATTCATTGCCAGCAAGACGCCGGTTTCCGTCAAATTCAATCCCAGTTTTCGATATGCAAAGAGCGGTAGGGCAAACCCAATCACGCCGGAACTTAGCCGAGTCAGGAAGCCTTCGGCCAGCAGAGCGGTCAGAGAAGGAGAGATTGAGGGAGGGCGGGAAGGAGGGATAAAGGACATGCCTGATGATGCCTCTTTCGCTTCGATTGCTTCGCTCATTCCCGCTGTCCCTCATTCCCTCTATCTCGTCATCTCAGACGGGCAATTTCAGCGACACGCGCCCTCGCGCGTATTCGTCAATGTAATCGGCGATCAGTCCAGCGGCGTTCGGCACGCCCTTGTAACCGGGGAAGTAATTCACGTCCACCACGTAAGGCCCGCGGTCGCTTTCGATGATGTCCAAACCGTACAGCCCCAAGCCGCAAACTTCGCCCACGCGCTGAGAAATGCGGCGGACTTCGTCGGTGATTTCTCCGTGGCGACCGGCGACGGAAAAACTGCTTTCGGAAAATGCTTTGCGGACGCCCTGAACCTGATCGCCGACGCAATAAATCTTCAGGTCTTCGCCGGGGCCGGGAATCGCTTCCTGGATAATCATCGGCGTCACCGGTTCTGGAATCCGGTCAATGTCTTCGGGAGTTCGGCACAGATGCACGCCCGCTCCGCGATGCCCCATGTGAGGTTTGATAATCAGCGGATGTTTTTCCAGCAGTTGTTTGGCCAGATTCAAATCGTTCGACACCCACGAATCTGGCGCAGGAATTCCGGCCTGCCGCAACAGCTTCGACGTGATGATCTTGCTCTGAATCAGCGAACACGACTGATAAGGGTTCAGCATGTTCGCGCCCTGCGTAAACAACACGCCCGCCAAAGCCAGCGACAATTCCGTGTGCGATTTCAGCAGGTACAAATCGGCTTCGACTTTCAACGTGTCAGACCGTTGCAGAATCTCTTCGGCAATGTCTTCGGTGACGGTGTACCCGCGCCCGCGCAGGATGTCGTAACATTCAACCAGCACAGGGCTGGGAACGGGCGGGACTCTGCGAACAATCATAAAGTGCAGTTTCATTCTTTTACCTCGATTGATTTACTCGGCTATGAAAACAGGGCTAAAATCCACCCGCTATGGAACAGAAACAAATGGAATCGAAACCGTATGTCACGCAACTCAGCTTTGAGTTTGAAGGCGAACCACGAATCGCCTACCGCGTCGCGGACACCCGTATTTCGCTGGATTCAGTAATCGTCAACTGGCTCAACGGCGAGTCGCCCGAAAGCATTGTCGAGAACTTTTACACGCTGACGCTGGAATCAGTTTACGGTGCGCTGGCTTATTACCTGGCCAATCGCGAAGAGATTGACGAATACTTGCGACAAAGCAATGTCGAGTTTGAAATGCTTCGCCAAAAAAGTTGGGAAGACATGCGAATCAACCGGCCTCAGCTTTACCAAAAATTGACGGCAGCCAAACAAGAACGACTAAAAGCCGCAGCCTGACAATTCGATGCAAATTCGCTTTCAAGGTGATTACGATTTCAATAAAAAGATCGTGCGCGCATTGCGTCATCGCCATCCGTCTATGGATTTTCAAGCCGGGCACGAAGCCGGGCTTGAAGGCTTGCCCGACGAACAAGTGCTGGAAATTGCCACGCGCGAAGGACGAATTTTAGTTTCGCACGACGTGAATACAATGCCTGTGCATTTTGCAAACTTCATCTTCAGGCAAAACAGTCCTGGCGTCTTGCTGATCCCTCAAAGCCTGCCAATCAAAATCGCTATTGAAGAACTTGCTCTTATTTGGGGCGCTTCGGAAGCGGAAGAGTATACCAACTTAATCACTTGGCTCCCGCGCCCGTAATAAAATCTGCCAGCAAATCAGCCGCATTCGTTACGCCCTTAAATCCCGGAAACGTGTTGATGTCCACGACGAAGGGCCTTCCGCTGCTGGTAATCACGTCCACGCCATAAAGTCCGATGCCGAACGCCTGTCCGCATCGCAAAGCAATTTCTTTCATTTCACCGCTTACCTCGAACGGTTCGCCGAGCTTGTCTTCCAGAGTTTTGGGCGGCCAGACGCGGCGGACTCCGAAGACTTGGTCGCCGATGACGTACAGTTTGTGATCCAGGCCGTCGGGTTGATGAAAGCGTTGAGCGAAGAACAGACCTTCGTCTGTGGTCAAGGTTTCCAGTTCGTCGTCGGAGCGGATGATCCGCACGCCGCGTCCTTGCGAAGCCGCCCAGAACGGTTTGACCACCAGCGGGCCGTCTTTCAGCGCATCTGCCAGAAAGCCAGAATGCGCAGCAAAAAAGGTTTCCGGCAAGGGAACTCCGGCGTCGGCCAGCAGCTTGGTTGAAATGATTTTGTCGCGCACGGCGACGACGGTTGAGTAAGGATTCAGGATTTTGGCTCCGGCGGCGTCCAAAATTCCGGCCAGACTCAGAGCGGTTTCGGTTCCGGATTTCAGCAGGTACAGGTCGCAATCGTTTTTGACTTCGGCGACGTTGATGGCTTGGTCGTCAGGATAAACCTGTTCAACGACGATGCCGCGCGCGGTCAACAAGCCAATCGTTTCCTGCATGACCGAACCGGTCTTGGTGGCTTTTTCTCGTTTGGTGATGACGCCAATTTTCATCGGTGTTTTTCGACAGGATTTACAGGATCAACAGGATTGACGGAAAAGACGGTTGGGTTTAATCCTGTGAATCTTGTAAATCCTGTCTATTTCCTCTTTTCGGTTTGTCGAACAACATATTCCGCCAGCCGTTCGTTGGCTGCGGGGACGTTGGTGTAATTCGGGTAATCGTTGATTTCGATGATCAGAGTTCCGGTTTCGGTTTCGATGCAATCCACGCCGAACAAATCCAGCCCGAACAATTCGCCGCAACTGCGTCCAAGTTCCGTCAATTCCGGCGTGATTTCGGCCAAACCTTCTTTGGCTTTGTCCATGTCGGCGGTGGCGTTGAACGGAGAGACTTTCCGCACAGCCCAGATTTGATCGCCGATGCCGTAAAGTTTCAGGTCGTAGCCGTCAGTTTTGAAATAGCGTTGCGCCAGCGCGACAGGTTCAGGCCAATCAATGGCAGCCAGTTCCGCCGCCGAATTGACGACCAGCAAACCGCGCGAGTTATCGCCGAAGATCGGTTTCAAAATGATCGGGTAATTTTCCGCCGGGATTTCTTTGGCCAGTTGCTCAATCGTGGCGAAGTAAGTTTCTGGAATCGGCAAGCCGCTGCCAGCCAGCGCCATGGACATCTGGGCTTTGTTGTGGACGGCGGAAATGGCGGCTTGGCGATTGATGGTCAGGCAGCCGCCGCGCTCAGCCCAATTCAGCAAACCCAGCAACGCCCAGCTTCGTCCGCGTCCGACAATGACATCCAGACCGGCGAACCATTGATCGTCGCCCATTCGATAAAACGCTTGTTGCGGATCCATCACGCGGACGGCGTGTCCCTGAGCGTTTAATTCGTTAATCAATCCTGTAGGTTGGTTCTGAACCAGATAACGTGCTTCGGCAAGAATTCCTATCTGCAAGGGTGACGACATTCGGGATTCCTCAAAAATGAGCTGCGGCAGGCGATTCGGCAGCCAATCAGTAAAGCGAATCGAGTTTCAACGGGGAACGTCTTTGGCGATTGGTACAGCGCGGCGATTATAGCCGCGAGTCGAGGCCGGTCAAGAAAAATGTCGGCGTAACCGATTTGTATGTGTATACTTCGCGCCGCTTTCAGCGAATTTGAGGAGATAACAGGATGAACGTTCGTGGGGAGATTCATCTGGCTTTCAATAATGAAGCTCAGCGTGTGACATTGGAATCGCAGCGGTTCACGATTGGCCGAGGGCCGGAAAACTCTTTGTGTTTGCCGGTGTCGGTGGTTTCGCGCTCGCAAGCCGAAATTATCCGCGTCGGCAACGATTTTTTGCTGCGCGATCTGGGTTCGACCAATGGCAGCTTCGTCAATAACACGCGAGTTTCCGAACAGGTTCTGGCCGACGCCGATGTCATTCGGTTTGGCAGCAACGGGCCGGAACTGACCTTCAGGCTGATCGAAAACGAAAGCGGCGAAATCGTTTCGCTGGCCACGCATCCGCGAAATACGACCGCCGGGTTGATGGCTTCGTTGTCTGAACGGCTGAATTCGCCGGGCGACGTTTGCGAAGAAGCCAGCGTTCGACAGTTGCTGGCCGAATCCCACCTGAACAAAGGCGAACACGACCGCGCTCTGGAATTGTTGGCCAAATACACAGACACCGCGAATCTGGTTCCGTTGCCGACGCCGTTTCGCGCCAGCGTCTTGTTGTGGCTTGGCCGAGTTTATCTGGAAAGCAAACAGCTCGATCTGGCGATTGACACGCTGAAACGCAGCCTGAATTTTTACCAGCAAGCCGACAACGACAAACACGACGACGCCGGACTGGCTGCCGTACACGCTGCGCTGGGACGTGCGCTGGTCAACGACGGAGAGTTACTGGCGGCGCGCGATCAATTGCATCGCGCTTTGCTGGCCGCCCGGCGAGCGGGAAATGTTCGCTGGCAAGCCGAAGCTCATTATTTGGTCGGCAAGGTGGATTGGAAGGAAGGCGATTTTGAAGGCGCGCGGTACAACTGGGCGCGCGCCGCCAGAATGGCCGAAGAAGCGGGTGACGCTTTGCTGGAAGGCCGCATTCAGTTGCAGGAAGGTTTGGTGCTTTACACCGAAGGCCGGTTGAAAGAATCCGTGCCGGTTTATCAAGCCGCGATTCGACAAATTGCCGCCACCGGCAACGTGCGGTTGTTGCTGAAAGGGTACAGCAGTTTGTCGCGTGTGCTGGCTCGGTTGGGTTCGTGGCGCGCGATGGAAAAATTACTGGACGAGCGGTTGCGACTGGCGCGCGATCACAAACTTGCCAAAGCCGAAGCCGTCGCGTTGACCGATCTGGCCGAATTGAAATTGCTGCAAGGATACGTCGCCGCCGCCGAAGCCGCCGTGCAACAAGCTGTGCAATTGCACGGCAAAACTGTTTACGCGCGCACGCAACGCATACTTGGCCGAGTGCTGTTGGCCGATCACGAACCGACTCTGGCCGTCGAAGCCTTTGAAAAAGGTTTGGCTGTTGCGCGCGAACGCGGCGCCATCGAAGAACAGGTTTTGATCGGATTTGAACTGGCGCTGGCTTTTACCGAAAGCCGCGAATTGGACAAGGCTCGGCAGCAACTGGAAATCGCCGAAGCCGCCACTTCGCTCGATCCGGCGTTGAATTTGATGGCGCGCGCTTTGTTCACTCGCGGCCAGATTCATGTTGCCGCCAACGAACTGAACGAAGCCAATCGCGCGTTCAGCCAAAGCCTTTCGATTTTCCAAACCATCCACGATCCGTTTCGCACGGCGTTGTGCCACTCTGCCATCGGCGAATTGCGACTGACACAACGCCGACCGGAATCGGCGCGCGCTCATCTGGAAGAAGCCCGCTCGGCGTTCGCCAAACTCGGCGCAATGGTCGAAGCGCGTCGCGTCGAAGCCAAACTGGCGACGACGACTTTGTCTGAAGTGCAACCGGCAATGACGGCGGTGTTGCCTGCGATGGGCGGCACGGCGCAATTGACCATGGCGCATCAAACGCTGACCGGCGGATTGAAAACCATGACTTTGCCCAGCGTGCAGCGCGTGTTGGTCGCCGTCGCCAACGAAGACCTGGCGGCGATTTTGCAGCGCGGGCTGGAAGTCGAAAATTATCTGGTCGAACGCGCTCAAGATGGCCGCGAAGCTTTTGAACGCGCGGCGGCGTTGGCTCAGCCGTATCAATTGCTGTTGCTGGACGCCTTGCTGGAACACAAATCCGGCTTCGACGTGTGCCGCGAACTGCGAAAAGCCAAACGCGAAACGCCCGTGATTTTGCTCGGCGGGCGACAAGGCGTCGAAGACAAAATCGAAGCTCTGCAATCCGGCGCGGACGATTTTCTGAGCAAGCGCAATCTCGTGTTTGAAGAATTGCTGGCAAAGGTCGAAGCTTTATTGAGATAGCTTTTTCTCCCACGAAGCCACACGAAGGTTTCACGAAGAAAAGCAAAACAGGATTTACACGATTGTTTTCAGGATTCACACGATTGATTCCTGGTAGCGTTAATCCTGAAAAAATCATGTTCATCCTGTCGAAAGTCTTCGTGTTTTCTTCGTGTGACTTTGCGGGAGGAATTTCGGAGTTAAGAGTGCGAGTCATCATTGTTGGAGCAGGAAGAGTCGGGCTGGGCGCGCTGGGTGTGGCGCTGGCGATGCAAGGACACGAAGTTGTCTTTGCCGCTCGGCGCGAATCCATCGTCAATTCGATCAATCAGCTTGGGTTTGACGTGGCGACCAAAGGCGCGGTCGAAACCGTTGCCGAAGTTCGCGGCGTGCGTGCGGTTGCCATGCCCGGCGAAGATTTTGCCCGCGAAGTTGCCGCTGCCGATCAAATTTACACTTCGGTTCGCCCGGACAATCTGCCGGAAATTGCCAGCGTACTGGCCGAAGCCATTTTGTATCGCGTGCGGTCGGATGTGCGTCGTTCGCTGGATGTGTTCTGCTGCGAGAATTTGAAAAACGCCGGTTCGCAATTGGAGCGGCTGGTGTTTGCCGGAATTCCTTTTCAGTTTGCCCAAGCGGTGCAGGATTGGGTTGGATTCAATGCGGCGATTTCCGATCGTATTGTGTCGGCTCAGGAAACGGACGAACACGGGCGGCAAGTCATCACCGCCGATGCGATGGGCGATGTGCTGTTCGACACCTTGCAGGTCAAAGGCGATTTCGACGTGTTGCCGCCGTTCAAAGGCGTGGACAATTTTCCGGCCAGCATCGAAGAGAAGCTTTACATTTTGAACTGCGGCCACGCGGTCTGCGCTTACCTGGGTTATCAAAAAGGCTACAAGTACATTCACGAAGCGATGAACGACGAAGCCATTAACCGAGCCGTCGTCGGCGCAATGCTCGAAGCGCAACGCGCGCTGCATTCCAAACACGGGCGAACGTTGCATTACGGCAACTTGATCAACGACATTCTGGCCAGTTTTTCCAACGCGGCATTGATGGACACCATCGCCCGCGTAGGCCGCGACCCGGTTCGTAAACTGCAAGCCGACGACCGGCTGATCGGCCCGGCCAAGCTGGCTTATCGGTACAGCATCGAACCGACATACTTGATTCAAGGTTGCGCCGCCGCGCTCGGTTTTGCTCAGGAAGGCGATCCACAGGCCGCCGAATTGCAAAAACTGATTCGGGAAAAAGGTGTCGAACAGGCGCTGGATTTTGTTTCTCAGCTTCGCCCATGGAATCCGATTTCCAAACTCATCCGCGAAGAAATGACAGCGAAACGGTGAACCCAATGAAAGCTCTTCAAGGAAAAGTCGCGCTCATCACCGGAGCCAGTCAGGGCATAGGGCAAGGAATCGCCAAAGCCTTTGCCGCTGAAAACTCCCGGCTGGTGTTGAGTGCTCGCAACATCGAACGGCTGAATCAAACTGCCGAAACTCTGGCCAACGGCGACGCCGAAGTGTTGGTCGTGCAATCCGATGTCACAGATGAAGCTCAGGTGCGGGAATTGTTTCGCAGCGCAATTGAGCGGTTCGGACGGTTGGACATTCTGGTCAACAACGCAGGCATATTTGACGGCGGCGCGCTGGACGAACTGTCGTTGGAAACCTGGGATCGCGTGATGGCGACGAATTTGCGCGGGCCGTTTCTTTGCACACGCGAAGCGATGCGAATCATGAAAGTTCAGCGCGAAGGTCGCATCATCAATGTCGGTTCGATTTCGGCGCAACGTGTTCGCCCAAACTCTGCGGCGTACAGCACCAGCAAACATGGCTTGTGGGGATTGACGCAGGTCACGGCGCTCGAAGGCCGCGAATTTGGCATCACCTGCGGCTGTCTGCATCCGGGCAACGTAGACGTTGAAACCTTGTCCGAAGCTCGTCGTATCAATGGCGAACCCGTTATGACTGCTGACGATATTGCTCACGCCGCTTTGGCGATGGCTACGCTGCCGCCGAATGTGAATATGCTGGAAGCGATTGTGTTGCCGATTGGTCAGTCCTACATCGGACGTGGTTAAAGATTGAGCTGAAAAGGAAACAACCTCTATGTTTTGCCCAAACTGCGGAACCGAAAATTCAAAGGGTCAAAAGTTTTGCACTCGTTGCGGAACCAATCTGCTGGCGATTGATCGCGCGCGCGAAATCATTTCCGAGATGAATAGCACGGTGCCTGTTCCTTCAGTTTCGCCGAATCTGGTGTTTGTCACCGTTGCGTTGTTGAGCATTGTTGGATTTATTGCGATCACGGTTGGAACCTTTGAAATGATGAGAGGAGATGGCAAACAAACTCCGCTGCCGATCTTTTTTGCCTTGGGTGGTTTTACTTCGTTGGTGTTGATTTGCCGTTATCTGATTGGGTTGATCAAGCCCACTATGAAAGTCGAAAAGCCAGTTATCCAAGCTCCTCCTGTTTCCTATCCACCGCCGCCGCTTCAGCGCGGAACGACCAACAAGTCGCTGAACGAAGCTCCGTCGTATCAAAGCATCATCGAAGACCCGACTCGCCAATTCGAGCACGAACGAAATTCATAACTGATGTTACGCGATGGCAGACCAAGCAAACGTTTGACAGCTTCTTCTGTCCATCGGGCTTGGCGATATTTTTCTGATTCAGCTCAGTTGCCCGGTTTCGCGCGTGTATTCGTACTGGTAACGGCGGTAGTAATAATCGTAACCGTCGCGTTGCATGTTGACGTTGTTCAACACCACGCCGAAGATTTTTGCGCCGACGTTCGACAGTTCCTGCCGCGAATGAACCACCATTTCGCGCGAACTTTTGCCGCCGTGAACGATCAGCATCACGCCATCCACCAACCGCGAAACAATCACGGGATCGGTCACGCTGCCAATCGGCGGCGAATCAATCAAGATGTGATCGAAATGCTGCGACAGTTTGTGCAGCATCATGCGAAACTTTTCAGAACTCAGCAGGTCAGCCGAATTCGGTGGCACTATGCCCGATGGCAGCACATACAGATTTTTGATTCTTGTTGCCTGCACGACGGTTTTCAGCGAGATGTTGCCGGACAGGTAATTCGACAGCCCGCGCCGATGGTCAATTCCCAACGCTTTGTGGACTCGCGGACGCCGCATGTCGGCGTCAATCAACAGCACAGTCGCGCCGAGTTGCGACAGGCAGATGCTGGTGTTGATGGCCGTAGTGGTTTTGCCTTCGCCGGGCTGGCTGCTGGTGACCAAAACGGTTTTCGGCGGTTGACCGGCGGCGGCCAGTAAAATCGAAGTCCGCAACATGCGATAAGCTTCGGCAACAGAGCCTGCATCTTTGTAAGCATCTTTCGGCGAAAGCAGGCTGCTGGTCGCCGAAGCTGGTTTTTCGGCCTTTGCGCCGTACAACAAGTTTTGGCGACGGCTGCTGGAACCGATGGCCGGAATCACGCCCAAAGCCGGCAGCCGAACATAACGGCTGACATCGTCAACGGTTTTGATCGTGTTATCCAGATGATCCAGCAAAAACACCAAACCCAGACTGACGCCAAGACTCAGGATAAAAGCCAACAACACGCTGCGAGTTCTGGACGGCCCAATCGGGCCGCCGGGCAATCGCGCCGGTTCGGCGACTGAAACGTCGCGGTCTTTTTGCAATTTTTCCAGGTCAACCTGTTTGGTCTTTTGCAGAAAGTCGGTGTACAGCGTTTTCGCCGTTTCGACGTTTTGTTTCAGGATGTTCAACTGAATCGAGGTCTGATTTTGCTGAACGGCTTCGCCTTTGGCGCGATTGAGCGCGGCTTTCATCGAAGCTTCGTCGCGCAATGCGCGTTCGTAATCGGTTTTCAACTTGTCGGAAAGCTGCCCGCGCGTGCTGACGATTTCTTTTTGCAACGTGGCCATCTGGTCTTTCACTTCGGCGACTTTGGGATTTTCCGAACCGTATTTGACGTTGAGTTGCGACAGCATCACGTTCAATTCGCTCAGCTTGCGTCGCAGATCGAGCGCCTGTTGATTGGCCAGGGCTTCGGGCAATTGTTCGACGCGCCCTTGTCGCACGTCTTCGTAAAGCGATTGTTTGATGATGCGGTCGGTTTCGGCGCGAATTGCCTGTTCGTGTAAAACCGCCAGCTTGTTGGTCGTCAAATCTTCTTTGCCTTCCAGCGAAAAAATGCCGTTGGCGCGCGTGTAATTTGCCAGAGCCTGTTCGGCTTTTTGCATCTGCGATTCCAGATCGCGCGTCGCTTTGTTCAACGCCGTGGACGAATTGTCATTCGTCGCGGTCTTTTTGCTGTAGCTGTATTCCTTGAACGCCACGGCCACGCCGTTGGCTGCCAACGCAGCGATTTCGGGATTGGTGTGCCTGAAAGAAATCCGCAACAACCGCGTCATCTTCACTTTTTCAACGCCCAAACCGCCACGCAATATGCCGACATACGGAGCCAGCCGTTCGCTTTCTTCAGGCGAACGAGTCTGGATTTTCAACTCCCGTATGTCAGGGTTCAGGTTCGGCGGCGTTTCTTCGATCACGCCTTCCTGCTTTTGTTTCTGGCCGCGGTTTTTCAGAGTATCCAACAACGACTGTTCTTCTTCGGCATCAACGAATTTAGGATTCTGATCCAGTCCGAGTTTGACGACGACTTCTTCCAGTAACGGGTAGCTCTGAATCAGAAACGCGGCGGTTTCCTGTTCTTCGCTGTCGTCCTGGTAATACACGTCGCCATCGCGGACGAACATCTGATTTTTGTTGTTGATTTCGATGGTCGCCACAGCCTGATAAATGGATTTCAGCCGCGAAGAATTCACCGCCGCCATCATCGTGGCGATGGTGACAATCGTCAGAATCATCCATTTGCGCCGATTGACGCGCCGCAAAAAATCGCGGACATCAAACCCCGTCGGCTCTTCATTTTTGATTTCGTGCGGAAAATACGGGCTGGGCGCAATCGTGCCTTCGGTGTAACTGATTGGCGTGACATGAGTGTCCACGCGGCTTGTCATCTTGTCGAAGGAATCATGATTGCCATTGGTCGAATGTGGGGTTTGCATATTTCTTACCTCTATTCTTTCAAACAAACGTCTTTCGTTTCGCCGATCCATCAGGCTTGTCGAATCGCGCCGGTTGTCCGAACGCGATTTGCGGTAATCAGGGTGGCCAGTTCGCTCAATTGCGAAACGACGGCGGCGAACGCGAGAAACAACAATGAATGCGACAGCAATTGCAGATTGAAATCGAACAGACTGTGTACGGATAACCCGAACAACGCGGCTCCACAGCCGAAAGCGGCGTTGCTCATCAACTGTTCGTGAACGCGAAGCGCATTCACGACGGCGCGCGCCGTGACCACCAGAAACCAGACGGCCAACAAGGCTCCGATCAATCCGGCGTCGGTCAGCGTTTGCAGATAATCGTTGTGCGCTTGCGAAGCAATCATTCCCAGATTTCGATTCTGGTTGTGGGCCGGCAGCGCCGTTTCATAAGCTCCCAGCCCGGCTCCGATCAGCGGATTGGCCGTGAAAATTTTCCAGCTATCACGCCACAATTCGTTGCGATGGCCGGTGAAAAGTTGCCGGGTGTCGGTTTGCGCGGCGGCAGCCTGATTGGTTTCAAAACCGGCTGTGACTCGATCAATCACTCGTTCCGCGCCAAGCCAGTTCAACCCGCCGAAAATCGTCACCAGAAACACCGCCGCCAGCGCCGATTGCCGGGCAAAGCTCATCACGCCCGAAGACGACGCAACGCTTTCGACTTCATCAAACTGGCGCGGGCGGAATGTCGCCATAAAAACCAACTGCGCGAAAATGCTGATCATTCCGCCGCGCGACAACGAAAACACGGCGACCACAACCATCCAGGCGGCGATAAACAGATAAAAACTTTTTTCGGCCAGACTGCGTCGCCGCGTCAGCATCAACGCCACAGGCCACGGCAACAGCAATTCCATATACCCGGCAAAATGATTGCGATTGACGAATGGGCCGAACGAAGTTTTCGATTCGATGACGCGCATCCAGTAAAACTTATTGCTCGAAGTGAAATGCTGAATCATCGAAAACGTCGCCAGCACCAATCCGAAAATCGTCAAAAACTGCATCAGTGTTTGCAGCCGTTCGCGGTGCGTCATGAAGTTCGCCGCCACCAACGACGTAACCAGCAAACAACACAACAGCAAAGTCGTTGCTTGCGTGGCTTCGACATCCAGCGACAACCCGGCGAAGGAAAACACTCTGCTTCCCTGCACCACGCCGAGCAAAATCAAACCAATCAGCGGCCACAGGTTGGCGGGAATGAACAGCGACAACCTTTTTTCCCGAAAGACTTTTATCGCCCACAACAAAACGAGCGCCGAAACCGACAGCACGAAAATCAATTCCGACCATGGTTCGACAACTCCGTGCGCCAAAGCCGTGAACACGACCAGCATCACAAAGACCGCCGAAATGATTTGATCCGTTGTAATTTTCATTGCGCCTTCAAACTGAAATCATCAAACCAGATCACGCCTTCGGTCGGTTCGGTGTACCGATAACGCGGAATCTGCCGAATGCTCACCACCACAGCCGACAATTCCGAAGGCACGACAAAATCCACCGTCAGCAATTGCCAGGCGTTGGCCGCCGTTGAAACCGGAACCGACGATGCCAGTAGTTCGCGCGTGTCAGCGCGCAGAATCGCCACTTGCGGCCCTTCGTCCGTCACCAGCCGTTCGGGTTTGGCAAAACATTCCAGCCGATAAGCCGCGCCCGGTTGCAGATGAATCAGGTGTTTGGCTTCGTGTTCCAGCCGCGTTGTATCCACGCCCAGATATGCCAAACGCAAAGCTCGCTGGCCTGATTTGCCGCCTTCCTGAATCGCCAGCTTCGCAAACTGGTTGCTGTTCAATTGCCAATCGAATTGCATCAGACCTTTGCGCGGCGAATGTTCGAAACTGCCGTTCCAAAACAAAGCGTTGTCGGCGACGTTTACGCCGCCCATCGTGTCGCGCCACAACCGGTCAGCCCATTCCCATTGATTGGCTTTCAAAAAAGCATCGAGCACGCGCGTGGTTTCTGGCGATTGCAATCGGCTGTTGCGGTCGCTACGCGAAAACGTTCGAGCCGCGGCGTCGAATAGTTTCCGCTCCGTCAAAAATTCGGCGAAGGCCAATTTCGCTTTGGCCGTGTCGCCAACGATGCTTTCGAGCGAAGCCATTTCGCCGCCGGTTGCACGCCACAAAACGTCCAGGGCGTTGGGCAACAATCTAGGCTCGGCATCGGCGACATAACGAAATGCCGTCAGCGATTCTTCGACCTTGCCGGTTCGCAACAACAGATTGGCCATTTGCCAGCGCACATTGACGTTGTTCGGAGCCAGCCTGACGGCTTCGCGCAATGCCGATTCCGCAGTTTCGGCATTGCCTTTCAACTCCGCCGCCGCAGACAACAGGATTCGATATTCGAAATTTGCCGGAGCCAGTTCGACGGATTTGGTCGCGTGGTTCAAGGCTTTTTCGGCCATTGCTTCGTGACTTTGATTGCCGTCCAACTGGCTTTCGACGATTTTCGACGCCAGCCGCGCATGCACTTTGGCCGAATTGGGAAAGTACGCAGCAACCGATTCGATCATCGCCAAATCCATTTCCACCGACGGACTGGCAATCACTCCGGTTATGAACCGCCGCAACTCAACGCCCAGCAATCCGGCGCACACGACCAGCGTCAGGCCGAACACCAAAACACGTAGAGCCAGGGATGGCAGGTTGAGCGAAATCTTCATGGAAAGAAAAACGCAGGGGGCGGAGAGGAGAGAAAAGGAGTAGGAGAAAGAGCGTTTGGCGGGCACTTACGAACGTTGAGCCTTTGGGCGATTCAAGGCTCGCCAACGCAATCTAAATCAGAACAAGCAACATTGGGACATTCTCTTTTGACAGGATGAACAAGATTTCCGGCAGGATTTACAGAATCATCAATAGCAATCAAGTTACAACCTGGTTTGAATCCTGTTCATCCTGAAAAAAATCATGTCCATCCTGTCTCAAAGTTTCTTGCTTCGATTTAGTTGCCGGGTGTCGTCGGACTAATCTGTTTGCAAAAAAATCCTGTGTTGTTCACGCAAGTCAATCCGTTGGCACTGATGGTGACTCCGGGGCTGTTGCTGAGAAAGATGGCCATCGTAGCCCCAATCGCAGCCGTCAGCATGGCAAACGTATACTGAACTCCGCTCCCCGAATTGCCAGAATTCCCCGAATTGCCGGAACCACCAGAATTACCGGATTGCGATCCATTGCCTTGAGGCGCTGTATTCGGTTTCGACTCGCTGGAATTTTTGGTCGAAGACGGATCAGTCATCAAATTGCAGGCGCAGGTCAGCGCCGTTGTGCAGGTGCTGGCGGTTCGGCGATACATCAGGTTTTGGCCGTTGGGCGAATCAATGTCTATGGATTCGCCAGCGGCTATGGTCTCCATCTTGCCATCAATCCACATGCGGGTTTCGCCCAAACTTGGAATGACTCGGCCTTGATTGCCGCGCTGACCGACAAAATATGAATCCGGCTGACTTCCATCCGAAGTGACAATGCCTTTGATCGTTTTGACTGAAGTGTTGGTTCCGCCCGAAGCCAGAACTCCCATGCAACCAAACTTCAGTTCGCCGCCAATGGTGTCGCCCGACATGCTCAAAACGAATTCAGTGTCTTTGCCCAATTCGATGCGGCCGTATTTACCCAGATTCAACACTGCCGTGCCTGTGCCGGAAACCCGTATTCGATCACCGTTGAATAGCGTTTGGCCCGGAGCCGTTTCTTTGCCATTGATGGAAACCTGTTTGGCAAACGAAAGCTGTCCGGTGTTCGTGGTTTTGGCGAAAATTGCGATGGGTTGTAACAATAAATTGCCGAGCAAAGCAGCCGTGCAAATAAAGCTCAACATTTGGCGTTTCGATAACAGTGCGTTCATAAAGCGACGACCTTTCTGTGATGAGAGAGCACAAAAAGCCGAGACGACAAGCTCAGCTACAGGAAATTGAACTCTTCAACAGGGGCGAATTGTAAAGATGATGTTTTCGAGGGGCGGAAATGGGGTATCTGGTTTATTAAATTTAGGGCTTTGGCGACGACCAATCTGAAAAGTCGCCAAAAAACTGTGGGCTAAATACGTTTTTCAAGCCCAGACCAGCAATTGCCGGACACAGAGTTCAAATAAACCAGACAAGTAACGTAGGACACTGTCTGACTGTATAGCACGCGACTTTCAAAGCCGTCAACATTTAATTCTTTGGATTAGAAGCGGATGCGGGATTTGCGGGACTGATTTCAATTGTCTTGCCGCGCCAATTGGAAATTTCAGCCGATCTGAACTGCTTTTGAATTGTAAAAGTCTTGAAAAGAGCCAGACAGAGTCATTGGTTCATCGGTTTTGTTCGGCTATGATGACTTTTCGGGCACAAACAGGAAAACCATTACGCTGAAAGGCATTTTGTGACCAAAATTCATCTGGGCACTCAAGGCTGGAATTATCAAGACTGGGTTGGGGCATTTTACCCGCGCGGAAGTCGCGCTTCGGAGTTTCTGGATTTATACGCGCGCATCTTCGACACTGTGGAAATTGATTCCAGCTTTTACGCCATCCCGTCGGAAGCATCGGTTAAATCCTGGCGAAAACGAGCGCCCGCCGGGTTCACTTATTCGCTGAAACTGCCGCAACAGATTACTCACGAACAGCATTTGCGCGACAGTCAGGAATTGCTGGAACGATTTTGCCAGCGAGCATTGGAATTGGAAAAAACACTGGCGATGGTGCTGATTCAATTGCCGCCGGATTTTTCTACGCGGGCGTGGCCGGCGCTGGAAAGTTTCATCCGGTTGCTGCCAAAAGAAATCCGATTCGCTGTCGAATTCCGCGATCAAAGCTGGCTGGTGGAACCGATGCTGGATCAGGTGTTGAAATTGCTGACCAGACACGAAGTCGCCCTGGCATTGGTCGAAGGGCAATGGGTGCAGCGCGGATTGTGGTTTCAAATTCTGGATCGCCCGACCGCGCCGCTGGCGTATGTGCGCTGGATGGGGCCGCGCGATTTGACGGACTTTTCGCATGTGCAGCTTAACCGCGACCGCGAATTGAACGAGTGGGCTGAAGCGTTCGATTTTTTGTGCCAGCGCGTCGAAGCCGTCTACGGTTATTTCAACAATCACTTTCAGGGACATTCGCCCGCGTCGTGTAACCAGTTCAAACGATTGATCGGGCAACCGGTCATCGAACCGGAATCGCTGATTTCGCAACCGTCTTTGTTTTGAGTTTTTGTGATGAATTTATTGAGTCGTCAATTTGGCAAATGGTTTCCGCTAAACGAAGCTCGGCGGTGGGTGTTGATTATTGCGACGTTGGTAGTTTCGATTGGAGCCACCGCCGGTTTCATTCTGGGCGACGACCCGGAATCATCCAAACCCAGCAAGGAAATGGCCAACGATCCGGTGGTGCAATCGTACGTACAGGCGTTGGAAATCGTCGAAACCAATCACGTCAGTCCGCCGGACAAATTCCGCATGGCTCGCGGAGCCATTTTGGGAATGTTGCACACGCTCGATCCGCATTCGGGGTTTTACGACCGCCGCGAATTCAGCGAGATGCAGGACGAACAGAGCAGCCATTTTTATGGCATTGGCGTCACCGTCAATCAGCGCAACGAACGGATTTACGTGCTCGGCGTCAGTCCCGGAATGCCTGCCGAAAAAGCCGGGTTGCGATACGGCGACGCGATCATCGCCGTGGATGAAATCTCGGCTCAAAACTGGACTCAGTCAGATGCTTTGAAACACGTTCGCGGCGATTACGGAACTTCGGTGGCCATCACAGTCGAACGCGCGGGCGAACCCAAACCGCTGACCTTCAACATCAAACGCGACGAAGTTCCGTTCCCGTCGGTTCGCAACAGTTTCATGATTCGCCCGGATGTCGGTTACATCGGTTTGACCGGCGGATTCAATCAGGAAACCAGCGAAGAACTCAGCGACGCCATCGAACGATTGAAAAAAGAAGGCATGACTTCCCTGCTGTTCGATCTGCGCGATAACCCCGGCGGCTTGTTGCGGCAGGCGGTTCAAGTCGCCGAAACTTTTTTGCCTCGCGGCGTCGAAATTGTTTCCGTTCGCGGGCGCGACGGCAGCTACCAGCCGCAGGTGTACCGTTCGGAAAATTCCGAACCGGAAACCATGCCGATGGTCGTGCTGATTAACGGCGACACGGCTTCGGCTTCGGAAATCGTTGCCGGAGCGATGCAAGATAAAGGTCGCGCCTGGATTGTCGGCGAAGAAAGTTTTGGCAAAGGTCTGGTGCAAACAGTGTTTCGGTTGCGCGGCGGAACTGGTCTGACGCTGACTACAGCGCGCTACTTCACTCCCAGCGGGCGGCTGATTCAACGGCCTTACAACGATCTTGGGATTTACGATTACTTCTACGCTCGCGGCGAACCGTCAAAAGCGGCGAAAAGCGGTTCTCAAGCTTCTCAAACTAAAGACGGAAACAAGTTTTACACCTCAACCGGCCAGGAAGTTTTTGCTGGCGGCGGCATTCGCCCCAACACCGAAATCAAAATTGCCGAAGAAAGCATTCGGCTGCGCGACGCCTGTTTCGAGTTTTCGCGCTTGTTGGTCGCCGGAGCTATTCCGAACCTGCCCGATTACAAAGTGAAAAAAGCTGATCCTAACGCGCGGTTTCGTAGCAGCGAATTTCCTCTGACCGATTCAGTCATAACCGCATTTCGAGAATTTTTGCGTCAGCACGCGGAACTGCAAATCAAGGAAAGCGAAATTGCTAAAAAGCTGGATTACGTACGATTGCGGATTCGCACTGAAATCATCACCGCAGCGTATGGCCCGGAAATCGCCGGACGTTTTTTGCTGGAAAGCGACCAACAAACCATTCGCGCGCTGGGCGAACTCCCCAAAGCCAAACAATTGAGCGATCAGGCCAGACTGTTTTCGTCAGATTCGTCCAAACAATAAACTTGCCTATTCTGTCGGTTCGGGATTTAACCGCGCGCTGATTTCGTTGACCAGATTGTCCAGCGAGCGGCGATTGATCGCCGAAATCGCAATCGCGTTGTGAGCTTCGCAACTGTTTTCCAGTTCTTCGCCATCAGCCAAATCCATTTTGTTAAACACCAACAAGCGCGGAATCGCATCAAGCCGCAAATCGCCCAGAATGCGATTGACCGAAGTAATCTGGCTTTCCAGTTGCGGGCTGCTGGCGTCCACCAAATGAATCAGCAAATCGGATTGTTCCATCTCTTCCAGTGTGGCTTTGAACGCGGCGAGCAAATCTTTGGGCAGGTCGCGGATGAAGCCTACGGTGTCGTTGATGATGATTTCCTGTTCCTGCGGCAAACGCAGACGGCGGCTGGTTGGGTCTAGCGTGGCGAACATTCGTTGTTCGGCCAGCACATCGCTGTTGGTCAGCGCATTGAGCAGAGTGCTTTTGCCCGCGTTGGTGTACCCAACGATGGAAACGACAGGCATTTCGCGGCGGGTGCGTTGCGCGCGGCGCTGGTTGCGACTGGCGCGAATTTTATCCAGTTGCGATTCCAGATGGCTGATGCGGTCGCGCACGCGGCGACGATCAACTTCCAGTTTGGTTTCGCCTGGGCCGCGTCCGCCTATGCCTCCCATCAAACGCGACATGGCCGTTCCGCTGCCGGTCAATCGAGGCAACAGATATTTCAACTGAGCCAGTTCGACCTGAATGCGACCTTCAGCGGTTTGCGCGCGTTGAGCAAAAATATCCAGAATCAATTGCGACCGATCTACGATTTTCAGATCGGCGATTTCGTTGATGGCGCGAACCTGCGCGGGCGAAAGCTCGCGGTCAAAGACGATCATATCCGCGCCAAGCTGCAAACTGCGGATGATGATTTCATCCAGCTTGCCTTTGCCAACCAGCGTTTTCGGATCGAGCGATTGACGCCGTTGAATGATTTCATCCAGCACAACCAAGCCGCCCGAAGTCGCCAGTTCGCGCAATTCGTCAATTGAATCTTTGGCTTCGGCAGTGGTTTCGGTGGTCACGCCAACCAAAATCGCGCGGTCGCGCGTGTCTGAAGCTTTGCGAGCACCGCGATTGCGAGCCATTTCGGCTTCCAGCGATTCGATCAATTCAATGAAATCCAGATCAAGTTGGCCGGGCAAATGCGGATCGAGGAACTGAAAGGCTTTTTGTTCGCCGTTTTCTTCCTGACTGGATTTGGCCGTGGCGGGCAGCAAATGCGCGGCGCGAACCATTCCCGGCAAACCGGTTTTCGGATCAACGTCAATCGCCGCCATCAAATCCAGGCGCAACAGAGCCAGGTCGGTCAAATCGTCGTGCGTCAGTCCGGCTTCGCCGCGCAGATGCGTGTGCAAACAGCGAAGTCCGTAAAAACGAGATTTGCCAAGACGCGAACGATCTTGCGCAGGCAAGACGATCTGGCTGGCATCGCCTACGACAACGGTTTCGACGTGGCCTTTGCGATTGACCAACACGCCGACTTGTCGGCCAATTTCCTGCGAAAGCTCAGTCAATTGCCGCGCGAATTCCTGCGTCACAATTTCTTTTGGAGGAATGCGCCGCTGGTACATCTTTTCCAGCCGCTGGAGTTGGTTGGCTTTTAAGCCTTGTGTTTTGCCTTCAAGTTTCAAGAATGAACCTTTCAATTGCCAATGCCACGCCGTCTTCTTCGTTCGACGCAGTTTGTGCGAATCCCATTTGTTTCAATTCGTCTTCGGCGTTGCCCATTACCACGCCCAAACCGGCGTAACGCAACATCGTCAAATCGTTGTGATTGTCGCCGACAGCCATGACTTCTTCTCGCGCGACGCCGTGCCGAGCCGCAACCGCGGCCAAACTTTCACCTTTGGAAGCCGACGCGCTGAGCACATCCAAAATCGTCAGGTCGTAGCTGCGATAGCGCGTTTTGAAAATCTGAACTCGTTCGCCCATCAAATCGCGCAACTTCAATTCAAATTCATCCGTCGGGTCGCAGCGCCCGGAAACCGTCAATTGAATCGGCGGCGCTTGAACGTATTCGATCAAGTCAGGCACTTCGACAACCGAGCTGCGATACAAATTCAAGTACCGATGCAGAGCTTTGTTGTCAGGCGAAACGCCTTCGATGACCATTGTGCCAAGCCCGTGCGGGTCGTCGTTACAAATCAAATCCACGCCGTGTTCGCGCCCAAAGTGAATGACTTCGCGGGCAAGCCCGGCTTCCAACGGATGGAAATCTACGACTTCCAGCGTTTCGATGTTTTTGGTCAACGCGCCATTGTGCGAAACCAGCGGCACATCCAGTTCCAGACGCAGCACCAGTTCGCGTGCGGAGTTGAACCGACGACCAGTGACCAGCACGATTTGAACGCCGAGTTGTCTGGCTTGGTTGAGAGCTTGAGAAGTGCGCGGCGTGATTTCTCCGCGCGTCGTCAGCAAGGTTCCATCAATGTCGAGTGCAATAAGTTTGAACGGCATAAAGCGAGCGGAATCTAGCATCGGCATTGGCTATTTTCAAAGGTGTGGCGGTTGCTGGCTGCTTGGGCTTGCTTGTACTATCCGCGCTTCTTTCAACGCGCAAAATTAACCATTAGCAATTGACCATTAGCAATTAGACCGATTGGGTAGAGGGCGTTTTACCTCGATCATTAATGGATAATGCGTAATGGCCGATGGTTAATGCCCAACAAATCAGAATTATCCTCTTATGAAAAAAGCACTCATCACAGGCATCACCGGACAAGACGGCAGTTATCTGACCGAACTGCTGCTTGGCAAAGGTTACGAAGTTTACGGCATCATCCGTCGCGCCAGCACGTTCAACACCGAACGGCTCGACCACATTTACCAAGACCCACACGAAGCCGGGCGTCGTTTGAAATTGGTTTACGGAGATTTGAACGATGCCAGTTCGCTGAACAAAATTTTGCGCGACGTGCAGCCCGACGAAATTTACAACCTCGGCGCGCAATCGCACGTGCGCGTCAGTTTCGACATTCCCGAATACACGGCGGAAGTCGGCGGACTCGGCACATTGCGTTTGCTGGAAGCGATTCGTGAAACCGGATTGAACAAGACACGGTTTTACCAGGCTTCGTCATCGGAGCTTTACGGCAAGGTGCAGGAAATTCCGCAAAGCGAAACCACGCCGTTTTATCCGCGCAGCCCTTACGGCGTGGCCAAACTTTACGCTTACTGGATCACGGTCAATTACCGCGAAAGTTATGGGCTGTTTGCCTGCAACGGCATTTTGTTCAACCACGAAAGCGAACGGCGAGGCGCGACATTTGTCACGCGCAAAGTCACTCAGGCGGCGGCAGCGATCAAATTGGGATTGCAGGACAAACTCTTTCTGGGAAATCTGGACGCAAAACGCGATTGGGGACACGCCAAAGATTACGTCCGCGCGATGTGGATGATGTTGCAACAGGACGAGCCGGATGATTTCGTCATCGCCACCGGAGAAACTCATTCTGTGCGCGAACTGTTGGAAGAGGCTTTCGGGCATTTGGGTTTGGACTGGCAAAAGCACGTCGAAATTGATCCGCGTTATTTCCGTCCGGCGGAAGTTGACCTGCTGATCGGCGACGCAACCAAAGCCAAAGAGAAGCTCGGTTGGCAGCCGGAAATCACATTCAAAGAACTGGTCACGACGATGGTTGACGCGGACCTGGCTGAGTTACAAAAGAAAGGTGGCAGGTGACAGGTTGCAGGTTGTAGCTGACAGACCGCGAACTGTGAACTGCGAACAGCGAACTTTGATGACAAATAAGTTTCCTTACGAACGAGTAGTAGTCACCGGCGGCGCGGGCTTTCTCGGCTCGTACGTCGTCGAAAAGCTGCGCCAGCGCGGCGTCAAAAACATCTTCATTCCGCGCAGCCAGCATTACGACCTGGTCAACATCGAAGACGTGCGGCGGCTATATGACGACGCTCAACCGGATTTGGTCATTCACTTGGCCGCAGTCGTCGGCGGCATTGGAGCCAATCGCGTCAATCCCGGCAAATACTTTTATGACAATTTGATGATGGGCGTGCAGTTGATGGAAGAAGGCCGATTGCGAAACCTGCGGAAGTTTGTCGCCACCGGAACCATCTGCGCTTATCCGAAATTCACGCCGGTGCCGTTCAGCGAAGACGAACTGTGGAACGGTTATCCCGAAGAAACCAACGCGCCTTATGGCCTGGCGAAAAAGATGATGCTGGTGCAATCGCAAGCTTATCGTCAGCAATACGATTTCAATTCGATCTTTCTGTTGCCTGTGAATCTGTATGGGCCACGCGACAATTTCGACCCTGAAAGTTCGCACGTCATTCCGGCCTTGATTCGCAAATGCGTCGAAGCCATTGATCGCAACGACGACCACATCACTTGTTGGGGAACCGGCGTGGCTACGCGGGAGTTTTTGCACGCAGAAGATTGCGCCGAAGGTTTGGTGTTGGCGGCGGAAAGTTACGACAAGTCGGAACCGGTGAACTTAGGCGCGGGCTTTGAAATTTCAATCCGGGACTTAACGGAAAAGATTGTAGGCTTGACCGGTTTCACAGGTCGAATCGAATGGGAGGCGACGAAGCCGGACGGCCAGCCGCGTCGCTGTTTGGATACTTCGCGCGCCGAGCGTGAGTTTGGGTTCCGCGCACGCATCGAGTTTGACGAAGGTTTGCGACAAACGATTGATTGGTATCGCGCCCATCGAGTCTGAGCGGTTCAACGTTCCAATTCTTCTTTGCGAATCGGCTTGCCTTCCCACATCCAAACGCCGTTTTCGTTGACCAGCAATCGCGCCGCGCTGCCCGCCACAGGCGGCAAGTTCGTTTTCGGCAACCAGCGCGCGTGGTCGGCTTTGATTTTGGCGAAGCGCGAATTCCCGGCCAGATTCGTCCATTCATTCGGATCGTTCTGGCAATCGTAAAGCTCTTCCGAACCGTCGGCGTACCGAATGTAACGCCAACGTTCCGACCGCACGGAATGATTGCCCTGATTGTGCGTGGTAATCGCCGGCCAGTTGCGCGCGGCTTTGGGATTTTTCAGCAGCGGAGCGAGGCTGTGCCCTTCCAATTCCTTTCGCGCGGGCAAACCGCTCAACTCAGTCAACGTCGGATACAAATCCAGCAATTCCACCGGGCGATTGGTTTTCGCGTTTTTGGCAATGCCCGGCCCGGCGAACATCAGCGGCACGCGCGTTGATCGTTCCCACAAAGAGTTTTTGCCTGTGATTCCTTTTTCGCCCAAGTGCCAGCCGTGATCCGACCACAAAACAATAATCGTGTTTTCGGCGTGCGGACTTTGCTCCAAAGTATCCAGCAACCGTCCAACTTGCGAATCCATAAAACTGATCGAAGCCAGATAAGCCCGCACCAGTGGCCGCCATTGGTTGTTGGCTTTCAGCCACGACAAACGCGGCTCCGGCAATTTCCAGTGCAAGTTCCAGGCGAATTCCGGCACGTCGTCTCGGTCGTCATCTTTCACCGGCGGCATCTGCAAAGTTTCTTCAGGATAAAGATCGAACCATTTTTGCGAAACGAAACACGGCACGTGCGGCAATCGAAATCCCGCGCCCAGAAAAAACGGTTTGTCAGCCGGAGCCGCTTTCAAATACGCGATGGCGGAATCGGCGATTTTCCAATCGGGTTGGTCTTCGTCGCGCGCGGGGAAAACGCCCCAATCCATCGCTTTGATTTTGTCCGGCGTGTTGACGAATTTCGCAGCCGGAAAAACCAGCGCGCCGTTGTCGCCCCAGGTGTTGATTTCACGCTGGCGCTCGGCAGGTTTGATCGAACCGTCATGAAAAATCTTTCCGGCGCTGAACGTGGCGTATCCGTTCGCAGCCAGATATTGCGGCAACATGACTTGATCTTTCAGAGCCGGAACCGAACGAACTCCAGGTTGCAAGGTGTACAACCCAACCGTCGAAGGCCGCAAGCCGGACAACAAACTTCCGCGCGAAGGATTGCACAGCGGCGATTGCGTGTGGGCGTTGGTGAACGTGACTCCGCGTTTGGCCAATCGCGCGAAGTTCGGCGTTTTGACTTGCGGATGTCCGCCCAACGGCTCCACCCAATCGTTCAAATCGTCAACGGCGATGAACAGGTAATTTGGCGGGCGCGATGCTTTGCGTTGAGCTTGCGCCGTCGGCAAAGTCGCAGCGAAGCAAATCATCAGCAAAGCCACGAATTTCAGAAAGAACGTGTCAGTAGCCCGCGCGTAAGCAAGAGCTTTGTTCACAAAATCCAAGCCCTTCCTTACGGTCGGGCTACTGACACATTGCTGCTTTTTCATCACTGTCGGCTCCTCGCGGTCTGTTTGATTTGCTGCAATCGCTCGTGAAGCTCTTTGGTTTTGTCAGGATGCTGTTTCGCCAAATTGCGAGTTTCGCCGGGATCGGCGCTCAGATCGTAAAGCTGCGGAATCGAATCGTTGCCGAGTTCCGTGTTCGTCAGTCTGGCGAATTTCTGCTTATTGTTCGGTTCGATGTATTTCCATTGGCCTTGTCGCAAAGACAAAGCCCCAGCTTGTTCGATCAAATCCTGCCGACCAGTTTTTGATCTGCCGACTAACGCCGTCAACACGTTAAAACTGTCCGGCGCGTCCTTGTCTCCCAGTTTTTGGTTAAAAGATTTGGCGAACGAAGCCAGTAAATCCACTTGAGAAATCAGCGCGTCTGATTCGCCGGGCTTGATGCCTTTTGGCCAGCGAACAATGAATGGCACGCGAGTCCCGCCTTCAAAGTTGCTGTACTTGCCTCCGCGAAACTGCCCGGCGGGTTTGTGGCTGCCCAGCTTTTCGACGGCATCGTCTTTGTATCCGTCATCCACGACCGGGCCGTTGTCGCTGGTGAAAATGACCAGCGTGTTGTCAGCCAACTTCAAACGATCCAGCGCGGCCAGCACTTCGCCAACACACCAATCGGCTTGCAAGATGGCGTCTCCGCGAGCGCCCATCCCGGATTTGCCGACAAAACGCGGATGCGGCATTCGCGGCACGTGCGGATCGTGCAGCGCGAAAAACAAAAAGAACGGCTTGGCTTTAGTTTGTTCAATGAACTTGACCGCCTTGCCAGTGAAGACATCGGCCATGTCTTCGTCTTTCCACAAAGCCGATTTGCCGCCGGTCATATAACCAATGCGGCTGACTCCGTTGACGATGGTTTGATCGTGGCCGTGGCTGGGGCGCATTTTCAATTGGTCTGGATTTTCTTTGCCGGTCGGCCAGTCTCCAACTTTCTTGTCGTAAGCCACGCGAATCGGATCAGCGGGATCAAGGCCGACGACGCGGCGATTTTCGACATACACCGTTGGCACTCTGTCGCCGGTCGCAGCCATAATGAATTCATAACCAAAGCCAATGTCGCGCGGACTGGGTTTGATTTCGCCGTTCCAATCCGGCCCGCCTTTCGGTCCCAAGCCGAGATGCCATTTGCCTACGACGCCTGTGGAATACCCGGCTCGCTGAAAGACCGTCGCCAGCGTAGCTCTTCCCGGTTCGATAACCATCGCCGCGTCTCCGGGCAACACGTTTGTGCCTTCTTTGCGAAAAGCGTATTGCCCGGTCAGCATCGCGTACCGCGAAGGCGTGCAAGTCGCGGCAGCCGCGTGCGCGTCCGTAAATCGCAAGCCAGCTTTCGCCAGCCGATCAATGTTCGGCGTTTTGATCGCCGTCGCGCCGTAACTGGAAATGTCGCCGTAACCAATGTCATCGGCGTAAATCAACACGACGTTTGGGCGCGTTTGCGCCTGAGCAAGGGCTGGTGCGAGCATGAGTACCAGCAACAAAATGAATAGCAAATTTTTCATCTGAAATCTCCGAAGGTGTTTTGACTGCGTTTTAACTTCGCCTGAACGGAGTGTCAATCAAACGATCAGAATTTTTATGACCCAACTCAATCAACTAACACTCAATCACGCCACCAAGGGCTTGCCGTATGGCGCACAAGTGTCTTCATCTGAAGTTACTGCCAAACACTGGAACGTGTTGAAAGGCGATTTGCCTTTTCCGCTGATGACGCTGAAAGAATCGGCGATTGAACACAACCTGCAAGCGATGGCCGACTGGTGCGCGGCGAACAATTTCCTGCTCTCTCCGCACGGCAAAACGACGATGTGTCCGCAGATTTTCGCCCGGCAGTTTCAACACGGAGCTTGGGCGATGACGGTCGCTTCGGTGTCGCAGGCGATGGTCTGTTTGAACTTCGGCATCAAACGAATCGTCATCGCGAATCAAATCGTAGGCTCATCGAATCTGCGCTCACTGGCAGCGGCCATCAACAGTTATTCGTTCGTGGAGTTTTATTGTCTGGTGGACAGCGTCGCCAGCGTCAACCATCTGGCCGATGGTTTGAAGCGTTATGGCGCGGGACGTTCGATCAACGTGCTGGTCGAATGGGGACACAACGGATGGCGAACCGGCGTTCGTTCGGAAGCCGACGGTCTGGCCGTACTGGCCGAAGTCGCCAAACATCCGCTGGTGAAAGTTTGCGGCGTCGAAGCGTTTGAAGGATTGGCCAGCGCGCCGACTCGTGACGAAGAAGCGCAGGTCGTGGATGAAGTTCTGAATGGTTTGGGCAATCTGGCCGAACGTTTGCGCGAAGTTTGGGCTGGCGATGAATTGCCGCTATTCAGCGTCGGCGGCAGCGCCTTTCTTGACCGAGTGCAGCAAATGGCCAAGCCGTTGACTGAAAGTTTCCGTGTTGTCGTTCGCAGTGGATGTTACGTCACTCACGATCACGGAATGTATGACCGCAAACACGGCGCGGCGCTGATTCGATCAAACCGCACGATTCCCGAATTCAAACCGGCGATGGAGTTGTGGTCTTACGTGCAATCAATTCCCGAAGCCAAACGAGCTTATCTGACTTTCGGCAAACGCGATTGCGCGTATTGCGCCGACATGCCGATTCCGCTTTTCACGCTTTCCGAAGGCGAAACGCTCGGCGCGGCTCGGCCAATGCCCAACGCCAAAGTCGTTGCCTTGAACGACCAGCATGCTTATTTGGATTTGAGCGGCGAAGAGCAGTTGCAGGTAGGCGATTTGGTTTGTTGCGGCATTTCGCATCCGTGTCTGGCCTTCGACAAATGGCGAGTGATTCCCGTGGTCAACGACGATTACGAAGTCATTGATCTGTACCAAACCTATTTTTGACATCGAAAAGCTGGCTGCTTGTTTTACTTTTTTGGGCCGATACTGCGCAGGTAATGAACGGTTTGCCAAATCTGTTTTTCAGTCATTTTGTCTTTGTACGCCAGCATATCTGTGGAAACTCCGTCGCGGATGGCGACGAAAATTTCTCCGTCCGTCGAACCGAAATCCCATTCATCGTCGGTCAAATCGGAAGGCGTGCCGCCGGCCAGCGCCAGACTGCCGTCGCCTTTGCCTTGCGGGCCGTGGCAAGAAGCGCAATGCCGTTGGTAAAGCTTCTTTCCCGCTTCGATTGATTCGTCGTTGGCCGGTTCGGGATTCTTCAGCTTTTGCGCTTCGACGTTGCGTTTCGGTTCCTGCTCAACATTGGCGGCGGTGATTGCGCTCAACAGCCAAAACGAAACCACTACAACAAGACCTGCTGCGATCAACCGTTTGACTGCGAACCGTGAACTGCGAACTGCGAACTTATTCTTGAGGAACATCGAAATTCTCCACCAGATATTCGGGATGCGTCTGGCGCAAATGCACAAACAATTCGTGAACCAGATTGACGATGCGGTTCGCGCCGTAAGCGTATTGATTGTTTTTGACCTTCAGCGAAATCGAAACCGCGCCGCCGCGATTCGAACAACTGACTTCGGCTCGGCGGCGATCAACGCGGCGATGTTCCGGCAACTGCCGATCGTGGCGTTCGGCCACGAAGTTTTTCAAATCGGCATACAGTTCGGATTTTGCCGGAACTCCGGGCAACAACTGTTTGAATCGCAACTCGTGTTTCGTCGTGTCCACCACCAATTCCATCTGATGGCGAATGACCCAAATGAATTGAAACCTGCCGGGTTTGGTCTCGCTGAAGCCGCGAAACACACCTCGGTCAGCATAAGCCTGAAAGATGTTTCTAACTACGCTCAAGTGCCGATTGGTCATCTTCAACTTTTCTACATTCAGCATTTTGCCGCCAACAAATGTCGCAGCCAATCTGCAATTTCCGAAATAGCGACTGGCGTGATGTCTTCACCACGCGCAAGGCGCAAGTTTTCTTCGGCAATCGAAACACAGAAATCAACTACATCATTGATTGGTAATTTTTCCGGAATTGAATGGTCCAAGCATTCAAGGAAGAAAAGAGTCGCGGCAAAAGCAGTGCGTTTGGTTCCGTCCATAAACGGATGGCTTTTGATAAGGGAATGAAACAATGCCGCTGCTTTTTCGAAATCAGTTTGATAAAGCTCTTGACCTGCAAACGTGGCGAAAGGGCGGGCAACTGCCGAATGCAGCATAAGCCCATCTCGCAAGCCAATCAGCCCGCCGGTTTCTGCAATGACGACTTCGTGAATCTCGTAAACGCGGACAAGCAGGTTGGCGATTTCATCAGCACAATCGTCGCCCTCGATCTTCATCAGATTTACCGTTTAGCCAAAGTTTCAAACAGTTCTTGATTTTGAGTGACAAGCCGGCGAGCAAAAGTGACTGCGCTTTGCCCAAAACGCCCCTCGGCTTGTTCCGGCGGTTGGGAAAACCAGAGTTCCAATGCAGCTACCACAATGGCTTCGATTTCTCTTTCAGGAATTTGACGTCCGGTAAATTGTTTGGTCAAGGCATCAGGTAATTCCATTGTTAAGATCATTTTTTACCTCCTCCTCAATGATAAGCCGTTTGACCGCGAATGAAAAAAACGCTCCCGAAGATTTTTAACTCATCAATTCAGCGTACCGATCCAGCAGCGGCAAAATCGTTTCGCGGTCGGCGGGCGGCATCAAAAAAACGACCCGGCTGACGCCTGCCTGTTCCAGCTTTTCAATCGCCGCGCGTTCGGGTTTGGCGGCAAAGATGGTCACGGAAATGGAATTCGGATCGCGGCCAGCGGCTTCGGCTTTGCGGTTCAACTCGGCGATTCGCTCAACCAGATCGTTGGAACGCATGGTGATGGGCAGCCAGCCGTCGCAGAATTCCGCCACTCGGTCAAGCGTCGTCGCGCCATTGCCGCCCATCAAAATCGGCGGATGAGGTTTTTGCACAGGTTTCGGGAACGCCCAGATCGGATCGAAGTTGACGAATTCGCCGTGAAATTCTGCTTCGTCTTTGGTCCAGATTTCTTTCATCGCTAACACGCGCTCACGCAACAACCGCCAACGCGATTTGTATTCGGTTCCATGATTTTCCATCTCTTCGGCGTTCCATCCGCCGCCGATGCCAAAGATCGCCCTGCCGTTCGACAACCGGTCGAGCGTGGCGACTTCCTTGGCAGTGGTGATCGGATCGCGTTCGATGAGCAGGCAAATTCCTGTCGCCAGTTTCAATCGGGTCGTGGCCATCGCCGCCGCCGTCAGCGACAAAAACGGATCGTAAGTGTGCCAATACTCTTTCGGCAGGTCGCCGCCCGCCGGATAAGGAGTCCGGCGACTGACCGGAATGTGCGTGTGTTCGGGTATCCACAACGATTCAAAACCGCGCGCTTCCAGTTCGCGGCCAAGCTCTTCGGGGCGGATCGAATACTCCGTGATGAAAATCGAAGCTCCAAACTGCATTGAACTCTCCTCAAGTTGAAATTAGTGGTTGTACGACATACAGCCCGGTTCGACTGTGCCCAGAAATCCCGGCGCGTATTGCGATTTTACCCAGAACTCCTTTTTCGCCTGGCAATTGATGACCGACGGACGGCTTTCCTTGACCGCGATTTGGTAACAACGTTCCAGCGCCGGTCGGAAATCTTCCGGTCGAGTGACGTATTCGCCGTGCGCGCCCAGGGCTTCGCCGACTTTGTCGTAGCGCACATTTTCCTGAAACAGGTGCAACGCTCCGGTGACGGGGTTGCGAGCATTGCCCGACCACGTTCCCCAGGCGTTGTTGTTATAGACAATCACGATCATGGGCATGCGATATTTCGACGCCGTTTCCAGTTCCATCGCCGTGTAACCGAAGCCCGCGTCCCCTGTGACGGCGATCACAGGAGCGCCCTTGTAAGCCGATTGCACACTGACGCCGAGCTGCACGGCGGCGCTGACTCCGAAAGCGTAACCGACGTCCGGCCCGATGGCTCCGTATTGATACGCGCCATTCATAATCTGCCCCGGACGATAGCCCCGCAGCCAGCGGCGAACATACCGCGCAATGCCATAACCACCGGAAACGAAGGTCGTCTGTTCTTTGGGCAACTTGCCGCGATACATGAAATCGCCAAGCTCTTTGGCGATCACCGCCGGATGAACCGCGTCTTTGTAACTGAAACCTTGCTGGTAAAACGATTCGTTTTCGTCTTCGAATTTTTTCCGCGCGGCGGCGATTTCGGCAATCCAGGCGTCGTGTTTCATCGCGGGAATTGCGTCAGCCAAAGCTTCGAGCGCGGCTTTTTCGCAACTGACCATCCCGACATCAATCGGCAGATTGCGACCAATGTCTTCGGCGTTGGGGTCAATGCGGATGTATTTGGCGTCCGGGCCGAACGCGAATTCGCCCACCGTGGGCATGCAGTATTGCCCAACCAGCACGACGACATCGGCGCTGGCCAGCGCGCTTGGCGCGGCATTGGCCGACAACGGCGAAGCGTCCGAAAACTGCCCTTTCATCGCGCCGGATTCGACCACCGGAATCTGCGCTTTTTCGGCCAGCCGTTTCAGTGCGTCCCAGGCTCGGCTGTAAAAGACTCCGTTGCTGGAAACGATGATCGGACGCTCGGCCTGTTTGAGCAGGTCAATCGCCGCCGCCACGTCTTTTGCGCCGGGATGCGGTTTCGCGGTTGTGCGGTATTTCGATTTGTCGTGGAAATAGGCCAGATCGCCAGCAGTCTTAAACTGCGCGCGGTAAACTTCGCTGGGAAAATCAATGTGAACAGGGCGCGGCACGCCTGAACGCAATTGCCTAAACGCATAAGCGGCATATTCGTGAACGCGCGCCGGAGTGATTAACCGCTTGCCGTATTTTTTCAAACCTTCGGTCGTCGGTTGTTGATAACCAAGTTGAATGCCCGCCTCTGTGTCTTCGGTGTACAGAGACATGTTCGACGCCAGCACCAGCACAGGCGAACGCGCTGCGTTGGCGGCGGCAATCGCGCAAATCATGTCTGTGAAACCCGGCCCTTCGGTTCCTGAAGCAGCAGCGATTTCGCCGGTAATGCGGCAAAAAGCATCGGCGGCGTGTGCCATCGTGCCTTCGTGGCGACCGGAATAAGTCGGAATGCCTTCTGTGGCGATGGCGTTGACAACGCTGTAATTTCCCGGACAGGAAAACAGCGCAGCCAATCCTTCTTCCTTGCACACGCGCGCGAAAACCTGCGCGCCCGTCATAGGAAAAGCAGCTTTGACCGGTTGCGCCTGAGCAGCTTGGGCAAATTCCGCCGGAATGCGAATTGAATTTTCCGCCGCGTTTTGCGCTTCGGTTTCGGCGAACGCCGTGGCCGCAGTGGCTCCGACTCCGACGGCCGCTTTGGTGATGAACTTCCTGCGGGAAAATTCCTGAGCTTTTTTCTTGTTGTTCATAGCCGCTCCTGTTCGGAAAGGATGACAGGCCGGACGGCCTGCCGCACAGAGAGAACGAGTTTCAGATTGTGCTGTGTGAACTATCGCAGAGACGAGCGAATTTCTTGCTTACCGGGCGCGGAGTATAGAGAAATGGTTCTGGGCTGACAACGCTCAACACGTCATATTTTTATGGCCAGGTTGCCCTTAATGTAATGAGACGAGATGCGTTTGTCAGCAATGATTCACGATTCGTTCTGCTGCAGCAATCGCTTCGTCGAGCGTTGTCACATCGCCATCCAATTGTTGTTCATAAACGGCTCGCGTGATTTCGCCGATGCGCTTTCCCGGTTGCAGGCCTAAATCCAGCACGTGCCGGCCAAGCAGCAATGGCTTCGGCGCGTGGTTTTCAATTCCCAATTCACGCACTCGCCCAATGAACCAGTCTTCAAATTCCGGCTGAAAATTTCCTGTTCGGCCAAGACAATCCGCACGCGCCACCCGGTAAAGCAAATCCAGTTCGACCTGCAACGCCAATCGCCGAAACTGACCGTCGGAAATCGGCTGCCCGGATTTGTTCGTTTTTCCCCAGCAATGCGGCACGGCGTGATGTTCGACCAGCGCCAAGGTTTGAACTCGCACATCGTAATTGTCGAAGGTGAACACTTTCAGGCGATCAAGAAATCGTTCGGTCAGGGCAACGCCCACGGCTTCATGACCTTTTGTCGAAACCTTACCTGCTTCGACTGTTGTCGTCGCGGGTTTGCCCAAATCGTGGCAGAGCGCGCCCAGCATTACGGCAATCTGTTTCGGTCGCGGCAGGTCTTCAATCAACTTTCGCGTTTCGTCCAAAACCATTCCGGTGTGAATGAACACATCGCCCTCCGGATGAACTTGCGGGTCTTGCGGGCAATCGCCGAGCGCATGAAGTTCCGGCCAGAGTTGTTTCGTGATGCCCAATTCGCGCGCCGCGTGCAGCCCAATCGAAGGCCGCGCAGCCAACAACCATTTTTCCACTTCCGCCCAGATGCGCTCCGAAGGCAGATCACTCAAATCAATCGAACGACACAACTCGACGGTTGTCGGTTCAATCGTGAATTCAAACCGCGCGGCAAACTGCATCGCACGCAGCACGCGCAAACTGTCTTCGATGAATGTCGCCGGATCAACCACGCGAATGACTTTTCGCTCCAGGTCTGATTGCCCGCCGTAAATGTCAACGTACTCACTGGCCAGCGGGTCGTACATCATCGAATTGACGGTGAAATCGCGGCGGCGAGCGGCTTCGGCAAAACTCATGTGCGGATCGCCTGTCACGACGAAACCACGATGGCCGCGTCCGACTTTCGATTCTCGGCGAGGCAGGCTGACATCCACAACAAAGCTTTTGCGGTTTTCGCGCAACCGGACTTTGTACACAGTGAAGGCTTCGCCGACCGCATCTACTTTGCCTTGCTGATCCAGCAAGGCACGCAACACGACAGCTTCGACACCGTAAACTTCAACGTCGTAATCCACACTCGGAACTCCGCGGGCGAAATCGCGCACCCATCCGCCGACGAGCAAGGCGCGCCCGCCCGCATCTTTCACGGCTTTGCAAAGTTCGATGACAGGTGTGGAGATCATGGTGGCGTGAACTTAACAGTCAGGCTTTTTGCTGGCAACAGAAACGGGCGACCTTTCCAAGCTGGAAAAATCGCCCGTTTGAGCTTTGCCTGATTGCAGGCGGGAATTTACTTCTTGGTGAAAACCCAGGTGGATTCTTGCGGGCCACGCGGAGATTCAGACACGCGATGCACTTTCAGAGTTTTGCCACCGTCGGCCAGTTCCCAATGTTCGGTCGTGGTCGTGGTCATTTCGCCGTTCGGCGTGTTGAACGTGCCAACGGTTTTGATTTCAAGAACGCTGCCTTGCCAAGTGGCTTTGGTTGCAGATTTGCCGCGTTCGTTTTCAGTTTTGCTTTCGCTGCCATCCAGTTTGACGGTCAACGGGCCGCCGCCGCCCATCATTCCGCCACCGCCGCCTCGACCGCCACCGCCCGGAGGGCCGCCCGCAGGTGCTTGCGCGTTCGGATTGCGTTCCATTTTCTGATCACGCGAAAGTTGGTTGGCGTCCTGCGTCACCGTCCAGGTTACGCTTTGAATCATTTCCGCTTGTCGTCCCGGCAACTGGCTTTTGGATTTATCCAGTTCCCAAGTGCCTGCGAAGTTCGCGCCTTTTTGCGCCGATGCCGTTACCGACAAGGCCAGCAACAAGGCGAACGCGCCACACATTGCAATTGTTCGTTTCATTGGTTTGTCTCCCTGAAAAATTGTGATTGGTAAAACCGCTTGCGCCACTTTTCAGGTTGCTGTTCAACGCTGACGGCGCAATTTGCTGCCGGTTAAGACGACCCTGTTCCGGGAAAAGTCACAATAAATTTGCCGTCTTTCAGCCGATAGAACCGCGTCAAAACATCAATCGCTAGACAGTTTCGCAAGCCGTGTGGCACAATCCGGCTTACTTCAAAACCTCGCAAAATTCCATAATGAAATCAGGAGCAAACAACCAATGAGCGAAAATACCAACACAGAAGCGATTGCTGCGCCCGCAGAAGCGCCTGCCGAAACTGTCGAAGTGCATCACGACGAAACCTCGTACCACGCTGTCGAAAAGAACGGAAAGATCACGGCAATTTGGGAAATGAAAGGCCGCAAACACGTCCGCACCATTGACCCGCGTAGCGCCGAAGGCCGCCATCTGCTTGGCCACACCGACAACCCGGAAGTTGTCGAACATGCCACAGTATAGTGGATTGTTGAGAATGGATAGTTGATAGTGGCGCTCAGCAAAGCCAACTATCAACTATCAACTGTCAACCATCGCCTTTCCTCGTGCTGATTACCAAAGTCGAACTTGAGAACATCAAAAATCACGCCGAAGCCCAGTTCACTTTTCAGCCCGGCGTCATAGCCATTTGCGGACAAAACGGTTCCGGCAAAACCACCATTCTGGAAGCCATCGCCTGGGCGCTGTTCGATCACCTGGATTACAAAAAAGAAGACTTCGTCAAACGCGGAACCAAACGCGGCAAAGTCGCCGTGTCGTTCGTTTCCGATTTGGACGAACGCGAATACGTCGTCACGCGCGACACCGGCAACGGTTATTTCGTGTTTGATCCGGCGACCAAAACCCGTTTGCTGGAACAGAAAAAAGACGTGTTGCCGTGGTTACGGCAACACCTGAAAGTCGAAGCCGACACCGATCTGGCCGCACTGTTCAAATCTACCATCGGCGTTCCGCAGGGCACCTTTACTTACGATTTCACGCTTTCGCCCGCCAATCGCAAAACCGTCTTCGATCAAATTCTGAAGGTCGAAGAGTATCGAAAAGCTTCTGACAATTTGCGCGATACCATTCGCCACATCGAAAGCCGCATCGCCGAAACCGACAAACAACTGGCTGCCGCCGAAGGCGAATTGCGAGCTTACGAAGAAACCCGCCGCGAACACGACGAAACCACCACGCGCGTGCAATCGCTGGAAGCTGAAAGCCGACAGGCTGGCGAAGCGCGCGAACAAGCCGCAGGCATTGTCGCCAAATTCGACGAACTCAATCGGCAAATCGAAACGCAACGCGGCAGCATCGAACGGCTGGGCGTCAAACTTGAACTCAAAAAAGATTCGTTGGTCGTCGCGCGCGAATCAGTTGAACAGTCGCGCAAAGCCGCCGACATCGTGACTGCTTCGACCGCCGGTTACGAAACGTATCTGGCAGCAAATTCGCGGCTGACCGAACTGGAAAAACAGCGCGAAGCCCGCGAAGCGTTGAAAACTCGCCAAGCCGCCATCGAACGCGAATTGATCGAAGCGCGCAGCCACGAAAAGCTGGCAGAACAACGGTTGGCCGAAGTCGCCAATGCACGCGAAGAGCTTGGCAAACTGGCGGAACCGGTCGAACAGCAAACCGTCATCGAAAGCGGCATCGCTGAATTGCGCGAACGGCGGGGCGAACTTCAAGGGTTGCAAAACGCACTGGCAACGCTGGATCGTGAATTGAGCAAATTGCGCCAGCGATATTCCGAACTCGCCAAACAAGTCGAAATCGCCGACGCGCAAGCAGCCAAAGCTGCCAACATCGCCGAATTGGAAACCGAACGCGCGCGACTCGATGCCGACATCGCCGAAAAAGAACTGGCTTTTGGCAATTACAAATTGAAACGCGATCATCTGGCTTCGCTGCAAAAAGAGCAGGCGCGCGTTGGCAAAGAGCTTGAAAAAATTTCGCGCGATGCCGCCAAGCTGGAAAAATCAGCAACTCTGTCGGCGAAGCTGGCCGAACTGGAAAGCAATCAACAACGCGAAACCGAACGCCTGGCCGCGTTGAAAGCCGAGATCGCGCGCGACGAAGAAATGATTCGCGCTTTGGAATCGGGCGGCGTTTGTCCGCTGCTGACTGAAAAATGTTTGAACCTGAAACCGGGCGAATCGCTGGATTCGCGCTTTCGCGTCGGATTGGAAGCCAGGCGCAACGACATCGAAAAACTGGCGAAGTCGCTGACCGCGCTGGTTGAAGAAGTTCGCCACGCGCGCACGGCTGCGGCAGATTCGGCTCGGTTGCCGCATTTGCAAACGGAAACCGCTCGGCTGACCAGCGAAGCCGAAACCAAACGCCAACAGATTGCCGAACTCGAAAGCGAAACAGCCGCGGGGGCAAAACTCAGCGAAAAAGAAGTTCAGCAGTTGAAAACTCGCCGCGCGGAACTCGATGCACAATTGCGCCAAGCCCGCGAAGCTCAGGCGCTGGCCAGCCAGGCCGAAGTCCTGCGAAACGAACAAGCAACAATCACCGCCGAAGGCGAAAACAAACGCGCCGAACGCGACGCAGCATCCCATCGCATTGCTGAAATCGGCGACATCGAAAAACATCTCGCCGATGCCGAAACCAGCCTGCGCGCGTTGAACGATCCGCGCGGCAGAAGCTCGGCGCTGAACCAAACCATCGCCCGCGAACCAGAATGGCAACGCGAAGCCGGAAAAGCCAATCAACAAGCCGCAGAAATAGCATTGCAACTCGACCAACTGAAAACCGAATCGCAGGCGTTCGCTTCGCTCGACGCCGAACTTTCGGTTGCCACAGAAGCGCGCCGACAACACGAAAGTGATTACCACGCCTTCATTCAAAACAAAAAAATTGCCGACACGCTCAACACGCGCCAGCAGGAATTGACCGCCACCGAAACTGAAATTGCCGAAACGGAAAGCTCGTTGACGGCGGCGAAAACCGAACTGACCCGACTTGAAACCGAATACGACGCCGACGCGCATCGCCGCGCTTTGAGCGATCTGGATCAATGGCGCGAACGCGCAACGCAACTGACGACGCAGCTTGAAACTTCGCGGCAACAATTGGAACGGCTGGCGACGCAGCTCGCCCGACTGGAAGAAGTCCGCGAACGCATGCGCGAACATCTGGCGGCAAAAGAAAAAGCTCAACGGTTGCGCGAAACCGCCGATTTCATCCGCGACATTTTGCAAAAAGCCGCGCCGTACATCACCGAACTACACGTGCATTCGATTTCCGCCGAAGCCAATCAACTGTTCCGCGAAATCACCGGACGGTTTGACGCGACGTTGCGCTGGGCGAAGGATTACGAAATCACTCTGGAAGAAGAAGGCCGCGAACGTCCGTTTCAAAATTTGTCAGGCGGCGAGCAAATGGCTGCGGCATTGGCCGTGCGGCTGGCGTTGTTGAAGGAGCTTTCGGAATTGAACATCGCTTTTTTCGACGAACCGACGACCAACATGGACGAAGAGCGCCGGTCGAATCTGGCTCAGCAAATCGGTCGCATCAAAGATTTTCAGCAACTGTTCGTCATCAGCCACGACGACAGCTTCGAAGGTTTCACCGACCAAATCGTCATGCTCGGCGTGTAACAGCGTGCGATGATTAGCTCAACCATCCAACCCAGCGAGCAAGGGCGTAAACCGTGCCCGCTAAAAAGAGCGATCCAAAGATAAGTTTGTTGTGGCGCGCAATCCAGACTGGCCAATAAATGTCAAAGTTGTCACTGCGGTCGTCTGTGAATCTGGCGGCTATACCCGTCAGCGGGCATTTGAATCCGTTCAAGAGCAGAATCAACACTTCGATCAAGACGATCGCAGTGAATCCAAATGCCAGATCGAATCTTCCAACATAGCCAGCGATGGGAATTACGATGATGCAAACGACAAAGAAGCACCACACCACAGTGTGAAGTAATTTGACCAGCCGCAATGATTTGTCAGGTGTCATGGTTGATTCAAGTTACGGCTTCGTTTGGTCAAGTCGTGTGGCGTGATAACTCAGGATTTTTTCTTGCAGCTCTTCTATCGGCATAGGCAAAATCGCTTGTGGGATGTTGATCGGCGCTCCCGCCACGCCAGCATTCGCGTTCATCAACGCCTGTTTGTAGCGGGGCTGTCTGGCCAGCAACGCCGGCCAATCCAACGGAACAATGCCAAGCGTCTTTTGCCCCACCACGCTGTACACAAAAATTTCGGCGATCTCTTCCCAGCGGATCAATCCGACGCCGCTGAGAGAAGCGTTGTCATAAATTCCGTCTTCGTTAATTCGCAACGCGGGAGACGGGCGAATCAGTCTGTACCCGATGTACAAACCGATTGAGCCAAAGAACAGAATGGCGACTCCACCAATCAGCGACATAAACAGGTCGTCCAATCTGCCGCTGGAACTTGCGATCAAAAAACATCCCAATGCGACAAATCCGACACAGCCAAGAAAGGCCAATGCTGTTTTCCAACGGCTAGGAAAAATCACGATTTCGTTCATCACACCTCTTGTATGTTTGTGCGCCTACCAGTTTGGCGGAGCGCCGACCGGATATTGCTCCATGTCCAAAATCGAACCGGTGACCAGTTCGCTTTCGTCGCTGGCGAAATACAGCGCGGCGTAACCGACTTCGCGCGGAACCAGCAATCGTTTCCAAGGGCGAGTCGCTTCGGCTTCGGCCAGCCAGATTTCGCCCTTGCCTTCTTCTTCAACTTTGACGCGGTGTTCGTTCGGCGTCAGCGTCCAACCGACGTTCAATTGATTGACGCGAATGCGGTATTGATTCAAATAACTGGCCAGATTTTTGGTCAGCGTCATCAATGCGCCTTTGGCAGCAGAGTAAGCCATCAACTTCGGTTCGCCGATGTAAGCGTTGACCGAGCCGATGTTGATGATCGAACCGCCGTCTTGCGTTTTCATGTGTTTGACGGCTTGCTGGGTGCAGATGAACGAACCGCGCACGTTAACAGCGAACACGCCATCCCATTCTTCCACGCTGGTGGTTTCGATGGTTCCGCGTTTGCTCCAGCCGACGGTGTTGACCAACACATCAATGCGCCCGAAATGAGCGACAGCGTCATCAATCAACGTGCGGCAATCGGCTTCACTGGAAACGTCTGCTTTGCGCGCGATGGCCGTGAAGCCCTGTTCCGTTAAACTGGCGGCAACGGTTTCGGCAGCGTTCAGGTCGCGGTCGGAAATCATCAACCTGGCGCCTTCTTCGGCAAACAGCCGCGCGATGCCTTCGCCCATTCCCGAACCGGAGCCTGTGACAACGGCGATTTTGTCTTTGAGTCGAGCCATTGTTTTTTTAATCCTCGTAACCTTTCATTTTGCCGCGAGCCTTCTTTCGCTCGCCGGTTTTTTTCTTTTCCTGAATGCGTTTTTGTTTGGCGGCGGCGCTGGGTTTAGTTGCCCGACGCGGTTTGCGAATGCGTTGTCGGGCTTCCAATTTTTCGGCCATTCGCTCAAACGCGGCTTCGCGGTTGGCGGATTGCGAACGCCGTTCGGTTGCCGTGACGACCAAACCGCTGGGGCGATGCGTCAGCCGCACACCGGTTTCGACTTTGTTGCGGTGCTGCCCGCCAGGCCCTCCGGCGACAAAAAATTCCACATCGCAATCGCGCTCCAACGATTCGCGGTCGGTTGGAAATCGGATTACTGCTGCTTGCTCTATTGGTTCATCGTTTGTGGCCATAACCGCATTTTACTTGGCTGATTGCTTTTGAGAAAATCCGCGCCGCTGGTATCCCACAAACAAGCGGTCATCGTTTCACCAAGTCGTAACAACTCTAACAACCAAACTTTCAGGAGGAGTCATGAAATTCAGGTTTACATTCGCTCTTGCCTGCGCTGTGTGTCTGGCGCTGGCACCCAACGCAGCCGCGTTCAACAAGGCTGACGCCGTCAAACAGTCGAACAAAGCCGCCACAGTGTTCAAGGAAATTATGGACGCTCCGGACAAAGCCGTGCCGGACAGCGTGCTTGCCAAAGCAGTTTGCATCGCCGTGTTTCCCGGAGTGATTAAAGCCGGCGTGCTGGGACTCGGCGGACGCGGCGGACGCGGCGTTGCCAGTTGCCGCACCAAATCCGGTTGGAGCAGCCCGGCGTTTTTCGATCTGAAAGGCGGCAGTTTAGGTCCGCAAATCGGTGTGCAATCCACCGACTTCGTTTTTCTGTTTATGAATGAAAAAGGCTTGAACAGTTTGCTGAAAAGCAAATTTGAAGTCGGCGGCGATGCTTCGGTCGCAGCCGGGCCGGTCGGTCGCCAGGCTGGAGCTTCAACCGATTTGAAGCTCAATGCGGAAATCCTTTCCTATTCGCGCAGCAAAGGGCTGTTCATCGGTTTGGAACTGAAAGGTGCTGTGATTACGTTGGACGAAAGCGACATGGAAGCCGTTTACGGCAAAGGCGTTCCCGCAGAAACCGTGCTGAAAGGCAGCAAAGCTTCGGCGGACGTGGCGACTTTTCCGACGACACTCAAACGCTATTCGAAATAACTTCCCCGGAGTGCTGCGGTTTGACGCAGCACTCCATCTTCAATCCCCATGATAAAGCTCCGCCCCTCGCCCAAATCTTTCTCGGCGTATGTTCTAGCCGTTTTCCTGACAGTTTTGTTTGTCACAGTCACGCTGAAGTTGTGGCAGGCCGATTTGCGCGTGCCGCTGACTTATTACGGCGAAGCGAATTACAACGCCATGCTGGTCAAAGGCGTTTTGGATTTCGGCTGGCACGTGGATAACCCTGCGATGGCTGCGCCGGGCGAATTGAATCTGCGCGACGTGCCGATGATGGATAACAACCTGCTGTTTGCGATGATTAAGCTGATCGGGTTGTTTACCAAAGATTACGGCGTGGCGTTGAATCTGTTTTACCTGCTGACGTTCCCGTTGGTGACGCTGTCGGCGATGTTTGCGCTGCGCCAGCTTGGCATTTCACAGCTTTCGGCGATCTTTGCCAGCGTGTTGTATTCGATGTTGCCGTATCACCTGGATCGCGGACTTCATCATCTGTTTTTGTCTGCATACTTTCTGGTTCCGCTGGCGGCGCTGGTCACGTTGTGGTTGGCGATGGGGAAGTTGACGTTGGTGGATGCCACGATTGGCAAGTTTCGTTTGAACTGGCGCGAACCGAAATTGCTGGCTTCGGCAATTATCTGTTTGCTGATTTCGGCTGGCGGAACTTACTACGCTTTTTTCACGTGCTTCTTTTTGCTGGTAGCGGCGTGCATTTCATCCGTCAGCCGCCGCAACTGGCGCTGTCTGATTTTGCCAGCCGCGATGATTGCCATTGTTTTTGGCGGATTGATGCTCAATCTGTTGCCGGGAGTTTTGCACCTGCGCCAATACGGCGACACGCCCATCGTTCGCCGGGCCGCGATTGATGCCGAGTTGTATTCTTTCCGGTTGTCGCAACTGCTGTTGCCGGTGACAGGCCATCGCGTGGCCTTGCTGGCCAAACTCAAAGCTGCTTTCAATCAACGCCAGTTCATCAACGAAAACGACACGTCAAGTTTGGGAATGATCGGTCTGGTCGGATTTGTGACGTTGTTTGGCTGGCTGTTGGTTCGTAAACCGGAACTTGAGCGTCTGGAAACCGATGGCTCCGGCGGATTGCTCAGCCAGTTGAGCGTGTTGAATCTGGCGGCGGTGTTGCTTGGCACTTTTGGCGGTTTAAGCGCGCTGATCGCGTTGGTTATCACGCCCAAAATTCGCGCTTACAACCGGCTGAGCATCTTTATCGCTTTCTTTTCGCTGCTGACGGTTGGCTGGCTTCTGGACAAATTCGCCGAACGGTTCGTCAAAACGTCTTCGCGGCAGACGGCGTTTGCCGCGTGTTTGCTGGTCGCGCTGGCGTTTGGAATCTTTGATCAAACCAGCGCGCGGTTCGTTCCCGATTATCCGAAAAACAAAGCCGAGTTCGATTCCGACCAAAAATTCATGCGTCAGCTTCAAACGGCGCTGCCTGCGGGCGCGATGATCTTTCAACTGCCGCTTGTTTCCTTTCCCGAATCGCCCAAAGTCGGCAGGATGTTCGATTACGACCACGCGCGCGGGTATCTGCACAGCGAAGGATTGCGTTGGAGTTACGGCGCGATGCAGGGGCGCGACGACGAAGCCTGGCAAAAGTTGCTGATCGCCAAACCGACTGCCGAATTGATTGAAACCGTCGCGCTCAGCGGTTTTCAAGGTTTGTATTTGAACCGCGAAGGATTCAGCGACACTAAAATCGAATCAGAACTCGAAGCCGCGCTCGGCAAACCGCAATTCACCAGCGACAACGGCAGGCTGGTCTTTTTCGATCTGCGAAGTTTCGGCGCTCAGTTACAAACCAAATACGGCGATCAATTTGCCGCCAAACGCGAAGAGGCGCTGCATCCGTTGTTGCTGGTTTGGGCGGAGGGTTGTTCGGAATTGGAAGGGCCGCCGGACAATCGGTATCGCTGGTGTTCAGCCATTGGCGAACTGGAAATCACCAACGGTTCGGCTCAGGCGCGCGAGGTCAAACTGGAAACATCGTTTGCGACCGAAAACGATGCGACGCTTTCAATCAGCGGGTTGTTGAATGAGCAGGTCAAAACCGGCAAAGAGCCTCTGGCGTTTTCTCGCAGCTTTACGATTCCGCCCGGCAAACACCGCATTCATTTCCGCAGCGATGGCAGGCGCGTTTTGGCTCCGGGCGATTTTCGGTATCTAGTGCTCAAGCTCAGCAATTTCAAGATCACAACTGAGAGGGAGTGATTGAGAGAAAGAGTGATGGCGGGAAATAAGCGGCAAACGCCAGAGCTTTTCGTCCCTCAGTCTCTCTTTCTCTCCCTCTCTCAATCTCAAGAGTTACTTCAACGCACGAATCTTGATGTTGCGATACCAGACGGCGTCGCTGTGATCCTGCAACAAAATGTGTCCTTGTTTAGCTTCGCCAAAGCCTTTCGTGTTTTTGAATTTGCTTTCGGCGACGCGCTGTTTGTAAGAGTCACTGCTGCGGTCGAATTCGACAACTTTGATGCCGTTCAGCCAGTGTTCGATGTGATTGCCTTTGACGACGATGCGGCTGTGATTGAATTCGCCGGGAGGGTTGACCTTCTTGTCTTTGCTGGCCGCGATCAAATCGTACAGCGAACCGGCAGTGCGATTGCCCGCGATGCCTTGTTTGGCGTCGGGATGGTTGTCATCGTCCAGCACCTGATATTCAAAACTGACGCCCGAACGTCCGGTCGGCGGCAAACTTTCCGACACCAGATATTTGATGCCGCTGTTGCCGCCTTTTTCCAGTTTCCATTCCACCGAAAACTCGAAGTTTTCAAACTGATCCGCCGTAATCAAATCGCCGCCGGTTTTTGTCGTGCCGCCGGTTTTGACTTTGGTGATGCAGCCGTCGGCCACGCCCCAACCTTCAGGCACTTGCTGGTTGTGAAAGCCGCGCCAGCCGGTCAGCGTCTGACCGTCGAACAACAACTTCCAGCCAGCTTTTTTCTCGGCGTTGGTCAATTGATTGGATTGGTCAGCTTTGCTTTGAGCCGCTGCCGTAATAGAAAGCAGCATTGCCATCAGCAGCGAAAGCACATGTTTGATTCGCATAAATTCACCTCAACTTGGTTTGGGTTTGAGAATGGTTTGACGAACTGCGCGACACGACGGTTACTGATTTGATGTTCGCGCGATGAAATCAACGATGATTTTGGCCAATTCTTCTCCTTTGTCTTCCTGCAAAAAATGACCGCCTCCGGCAATGATCGTGTGCGGTTGGCCAGCCGCGCCGGGAACCAATTTTTGAAAGACTTTTTCTCCGCCGCGAGTCACTGCATCGCCATCGCTGAAAGTCGTCAGCAGAGGTTTCTGCCATTGCCGTAGCGATTCCCAAGCCTTTCGGTTCGGCTCTGCCGCCGGATCATCCGGGCGAGTCGGAACCAGCAACGGAAACTGGCGCGCTCCGGCTTTGTACGAGTCGTCTGGGAACGGCGCGTTGTAGGCTTCGATCACTTCCGGCGCGAGTTCGGTCACGCAACCGCCTTTGATAATGCCACCGACGTGAAAGTTTTCGACCGTCTGCGAATAGTGCTGCCAGCGCAGAAAGGCTTCAGTCGCCGGATGGTCGCCCGTCGGCAAGCCGGTGTTGCCGACAACAATTCGCGCAAAGCGATCCGGGTTTTCAGCCACGATCCGCAAGCCGATCAAGCCGCCCCAATCCTGACCAAAGAAGGTGATGTTTTGCAGATCAAGCGATTCGGCAAACGCCGTCATCGTGTCCACGTGAAATTGGTAACTGTAATCTTCGCGCGCGGCCAATTTGTCCGAACGCCCAAACCCAATCAGGTCCGGCGCGATTACACGATGACCCGCAGCAACCAGAATCGGAATCATCTTTCGGTACAGGTAACACCAAGAAGGCTCGCCGTGCATCAACAAAACCGGCGCAGCATCCGGATTATTCGGGCGCGGCCCTTCGTCCAGGTAATGCACTCGCAGCGGGGTGTTTTGATAAGTGACTTCGACGTAATGCGGCGCGAAGTTGTATCCGGCCAGATTGACGAAACGTTCGTCAGGTGTTCGCAGTACTTGCATCATTGAATCCTCTTTCGAACTTGAGCAAAACTTGACAGTATCTTTAAGCGGAGAATAGACTGACCGCTCGGTAAGTTAATCAACGGCGCGGGCATTTTATGCGCCAATTCTCTTCAAAAGCAAAACGTCATTTATGAACATCATCGTCTGTCTGAAACAGATTCTGGACCCTGAGATTCCTGTCCGCGATTTCCGCGTGGACGCCGAAAAACGCGAAGCCATTCGCGGCAATGCCAACCTGGTCACAAACATCTTTTGCGAAAACGCGCTGGAAACGGCTCTGCAGTTCCGCGAAAAATCCGCCCCCGACGCCAAGATCACTGCGCTGATTTTCGGAGCCGACAGCGCCGAAGATTCGCTTCGCAAAGCTCTGGCGATGAAGGCCGATAGCGCCGTGCTGGTCACAAACGACGGAGCCGCAAATCCTGATCCGCTGGCTGTCGCGCAAGTGCTGGCTGCAGCGATTCGCAAACTCGGCAGCTTTGATTTGGTAATGGTCGGACGCGAATCCGGCGATTGGGGCGTGGGTCAAACCGGAGGATTGCTGGCCGAAGAACTCGGCATCGCATCGGTTTCGTTGGTGGACAGTCTGGAAAAAAACGGCGGTGGCCTTTTGCTCAAACGCCAAACCGACAACGGTTGGGAACGTGTCGAAGCACAAATGCCGCTGGTCGTCACCGTCACCAACAACGACCAAAACGTCCCGCGCATTCCGAAAACCCGCGACATTATGATGTCTTCGCGGCAACCAATCACAAAATTTTCGCTGGATGAACTTGGCGTGAACGCCGCTGAAATCCGCGCGGGCGGCAGCTATTACGAAATCGTCGAACTGGCCATTCCGGTCAAAGACATCAACTGCGAATTTGTCACCGGCGACACGCTGGATGAAAAAGTCGAACAACTGGCGCGGAAGATTGCTGCCGTAACCCGCGCTTTGTAGCTTTATGCAGGCAAATAAAATTTACAAAGGTGATGCTTTGGAACTCATCCACAAGGTTGATGCTGAGTCTGTGGATTTGATCGTTTGCGATGGCCCTTACGGAATAAACGCCGATCAATGGGACAACATTCCGAACATTCAGGAATTCAACCTGAAACTGATCGAAGTCTTTTCCGAAAAACTGAAACCCGGCGGCGCGCTGTATTTGTTCGGAAAACCTGATTGCGTTGATTTCATTGATTACCGTCCGTTTCTGAACCTGAAATCGAAACTTGTCTGGTATCAGCCTAGTCGGCTGGCGCAGGGGCGTCTGAACTTCACGAACAATTACGACATCATTTGTTACTTTGTGAAAGGCGAGCGTCCGGCAGTGTTCAACCTGGACGATATTCGCGTTCCGCAGTTAGTCGAGCTTGAACACCGGTTGAGATGCGAGAAAGTTCCTTCGGTCAAAAATGGCACTTACGCTGGCACCAAGTTCAACGAAAATGGCAAAAACCCTGGCGATGTTTGGGGAGACATAAAACAGCTTACTTACAAATCGCATGAACTGTTGAGCCGCGACGTGCTGCACACGATTCAAAAACCGCTCAAACTAATGGAGCGTTTGGTCAAAGCGAGTTCCAGTCCTGGCGACTTGGTGCTTGATCCTTTTTGCGGAGTTGGCACGGTTTTGGCTGTGTGTGAAAAGCTTGGCAGACAATATATGGGTTTTGAAATCAACCCGGAGTACATAGAACTGGCGAAACGACGGCTCAATAAAGTTCGACGCGAAGAAGCATCGTTGCTTTTTTCAAAATGAAACGTGAAGTTATCAAACAGATCATTGCTTTGGTCGGAAAAGCTCAGGAGCTTGCGGCTTTAATCGGCATCCCGAACCTGTTGCAACCTGGCTTGGTCAAGGAAATGATCGTCGCTGATTTGTTGGGACACCAGTTGATTAGTTCAAAGCGCGATGCAGATGCCTGTGATCCCAGCGATGCTTCGATCAAGTTTGAATATCTGTCCTGCAAAGAAGGCGGTTCAGGGCAGTTGGACAGAATGTTCAAAGAGCCACCCGAAAAGCGCCGCGAATCGCTGGAACGAATCACAAGAAACAGCAAGATTTACTTTGCTGTCTTTTACCGCGCGAATCAGATTCGAGTGAAGCGCATTTACGAAATCGAACCAAAGGTGTTGCTGAATGAAACGATTCGTCAGCTTGATCGAAGCCGCAACACAATTTCGCACGTTGGTTTTCCTGAAAGCTGGGCACGACAAAACGGGAAACTGGTTTACCAAGATTCCCCGGATGTTTGATACGAAAACTGGTAGGGAGTGTGATTTATCAATAGCGAACACAAAGCTCTGAAAAAAGAATATCAGCAAGGACACACGCCGATGGGCGTGTTCCAGATTCGCAACATGGCCAACGAGAAAATGTTCGTCGGTTCGGCGCTGAATCTGCCGGGCATTTTCAATCGCCACAGGCTTGAGCTACGAATGGGCAGCCACAAGAACCTGAAGCTGCAAACCGAATGGAATGAATTTGGCGCGGACAAATTCGCGTTCGAGATTCTGGACGAACTGACTCCGGTCAGCGACCCGCTGCACGATTACCGCGAAGACCTGGAGCAACTGGAAGACCTCTGGCTGGAAAAGCTACAACCATACAGCGAGCAAGGTTACAACGAACCGAAGAAAACCAAAGAGCAGCGGTTGCGAATGATTGCCGAAAACCGCCTGGCTGCGGATCGGGCAAGGGACGAACAAGATTATGAGTAACGTCATCATCACTTTATTTTCTGCCGCCGGGTACGACCGCGCGGCACAGGGCGTGGCCGGAGCTGGTCGCCGTTTGGCGGATCAGCTTGGCGCAAAACTTCACGCGATTGTCATCGGCGAACACAATCCCATGCTGAACACTTCGCTGGCCGCCGTGGCCGACGCAGTCGTTTCAGCCGATCAAGCTGAGCTTGCCGAATATCAGCCCGAAGCTTGTCTGGCTGCGCTGACCGAACTATGCAAACGCATTTCGCCCGCCGCTGTGCTGCTCAGCAACGACACTTACAGCCAGGAACTTGCCCCCCGATTGGCGCACCGACTCGGCGGCAGCGCAGTCGGCGACGGAGTTTCGCTCGCGGTTGAAGGCGGCGCGATTCGCGTTCAACGAGCCGTGTACGGCGGCAAAGCCATGGCGACCATTCAATTGAAACGTTCGCCCGCCGTCGTCTGGCTCAGAGCGCGCGCGTTTGAAGTTCCGGCTTCGGTGTCCTCGTCAGTGGCTACGGTTGCAGCGACTTCGGTCACGATTCCAGCCGCGACGACCAAGATCGTTGAGCGTAAGTCTGAATCAACCGGCGAAGCCAGGCTGGAAGATGCTCGCATCATTGTTTCCGGCGGGCGTGGGCTTGGCGGGCCAGAAGGCTTTGAAGGCTTGAAAGAATTGGCAACGATGCTGGGCGGAATGAATGCGGCTTCGCGCGCGGCGTGCGATTCGGGATGGTGTCCTCCAACGTGGCAGGTCGGGCAAACGGGCAAGAAAGTCGCTCCAGGACTTTATCTGGCCGTCGCCATTCGCGGAGCTAGTCAGCATCTGGCCGGAATGTCCGATTCCAAAATCGTCGCCGCCATCAACATTGATGCCGACGCGCCGATCTTCAAACATTGCAGCTTCGGCATTGTCGAGGATTACAAGAAAGTCATTCCGCTGTTGAAAGAGAAATTGAAAGATGCGGAACGGGGAGCGTAAGCGACCTGCTGCATCGGATGTGTAAATTTCGGGAGGCTCAGGTCGCTTACGCTCCCCGTACTGCACCGGCCATTACTTGCAATGACCCAATCTGCCCCAACACGCGAAGTCCTTTGGAACATCAGCAACATTTGGCTGATGTATTTGCTGTTTGCCATTTCGTTGGCGATTGCGGGTTATGGGCTTTATCGCAGAGTTTCGGCTTGGCGGCGCGGATTGCCTGCTGACAGGTTTGATCGTCCCAAAGAGCGGTTGCAGCGATTGTTGAAACACGCGCTGGGACAGCGGCGAACGATTCGGGAAAAGTATGCAGTCGTATTTCACACCTTCATTTACACGGGCTTTATCGTGTTGACTGTGGCGACTTCGGTGGTAGCGGTGCATCACGACTTCGGATTGCTGTTGATGCAGGGCGCGTTTTACCTCTACTTTCAATCCTTCATTGTAGACATTTTTGGCGCGCTGGTTTTGATCGGAGTCAGCATTGCTCTGTGGCGACGGCTGGCCTTGAAGCCGAAAAAACTGGTTTACACCGACGAAGCCGAATTGATTCTGGGCGCAATCTGGTTGATTGCTCTGACAGGTTTTTTGCTGGAAGGCTGGCGAATTGCCGCGACTGATGATCCGTGGGGAGCTTGGTCGCCTATTGGCTATCTGGTCGCCGTGGTTTCCAAACCAATGGGCAAATCAGCGTTGACGACTTTGCATTTTGTGACTTGGTGGTCGCACGCGGCGCTTGTTTTTGGCTTCATCGCTGCTGCGCCTTACACCAAGATGCTTCACGTTCTGACCGCGCCGCTGAACATTTACACTTCGCGGTTGGAACCAAGCGGCGGCTCGCTGAAGCCGATGGATTTCGACAAGCTGGCCGAAACCGGCGAACCGATGGGCGTCAAAACTCTGGCTGGCTTTACGTGGAAAGACCTGGCCGATTTCGATTCCTGCACCGAATGTGGTCGCTGCACTTCGGTCTGTCCAGCCAACACCGTCGGCAAAGAACTTTCGCCGCGCGACATCATTCTGGATTTGCGCGACTTTGCGCGAGGCGGCGATGGGAACTTTGCCGCGCCAATCATCGGCTCAATGCCCGCGACTTCGCCCGATGCCCTGTGGCAATGCACAACCTGCGGAGCCTGTATGGAAGCCTGTCCGGTCTTCATCGAACAAATGCCGAAGATAGTGGATATGCGCCGCTTTCTGGTGATGGAAGAATCAGACTTCCCGGACACCATGCAGGAGGCGATGACTTCGCTGGAATCGCGGCAGCATCCGTTTCGTGGAACTCAGGCAACGCGGATGGATTGGGCAGACGGTTTGAACGTCAAAACCATCGCCGAAGCTCGTGATGCCGAAGTTCTCTTTTGGATCGGTTGCGGCGGCGCGTTGATCGAACGCAACCAGAAAGTCGTTCGCGCTACGGCGCAACTGCTGGAAAAAGCCGGAGTCAAATTTGCGATTCTTGGCCGCGAAGAAAAATGCACGGGCGATCCGGCTCGGCGCATCGGCAACGAATTCCTGTTCGAGATGATGGCCAAAGACAACGTCGAAACCCTGAATGGTTATGGCGTGAAAAAAATCGTTACTTCGTGTCCGCACTGCTTCAACACTTTCCGCAACGAATACCCGCAATTCGGCGGCAGCTACGAAGTCTTTCATCACAGCGAATTCCTGGCGAAGCTGGTGGATGAAGGCAAGCTTTCTTCGGTCAGCAAAACCGACAAGACGGTGACTTTTCACGACCCGTGTTATCTGGGCAGGCACAACGGAGTGACCGAAGCCCCTCGGCAGTTGGTGCAAATCGCTTCGCAGAAAACTGTTGAGATGCAGATGAACCGCGAACAGGGATTCTGTTGCGGCGGCGGCGGCGGAATGAGCTTTGTCGAAGAACCAAAAGACAAGCGCGTGAACCAGGAACGCGCTCGGCAAGCGTTGGAAACCGGCGCGGATGTCGTTGCCGTCGGCTGCCCGTTTTGCATGACGATGTTGGAAGACGGCATCAACGCCAAACGCGGCGAACGCGATGTGAAGGTGATGGACGTGGCTGAGCTTTTATTGCAATCAATGAAATAAAGCCGCAGATCAACGCAAATGAACGCAGATTGTTTTGAATCCGCGTTTCTCAGCGTAAATCCGCGGCCAAAATCTTGGAGACACTTATGGACTTAAATCTCACTCCCGAAGAATTACAGTTTCGTGATGAGTTGCGCGCGTGGTTGGCGGCGAATGTGCCGCCGCCGTTTCCAGGCGCAACCAGCGAAGAAGAAAAAGGCGAGTACTTCAATTTCTTGCGCGCCTGGCAGCGGAAAGTTTTCGACGCCGGTTGGACGGGCATTTCGTGGCCGAAAGAATACGGCGGTCGCGGAGCCAAATTGATTGAACAGGCGATCTTCAGTGAAGAATGGGCGCGCGCCGAAGCTCCGCCGCTGATTAACGTGTTGGGCATGTCGCTGATCGGCCCGACGATCATTGCCGTCGGCACGCCGGAGCAGAAAAACCGCTACCTGCAAAAAATTCTTTCCTGTGAAGAAATCTGGTGTCAGGGATTTTCAGAACCCAATGCCGGTTCCGACGTGGCGGGGCTGGCGACGAAAGCGACTGTGGATGGCGATGATTTCATCGTCAACGGCCAGAAGATTTGGACTTCGCTGGCGCACGTCGCCGATTGGTGTTTGTTGCTGGTTCGCACTGATCCGAACGTGCCGAAACACAAAGGCATCACGGCTCTGTTGGTGGATATGCACTCGCCCGGAGTTGATGTGCGTCCGCTGAAGCAAATGAACGGCGACGCCAGTTTTAACGAAGTCTTTTTCGACAACGTTCGCGTGCCTGCGGCCAACGTTCTGGGCGAAATCAACAAAGGCTGGCAAACGGCCATCACCACGTTGATGAACGAACGCGCGCATCTGGGAACCGGGACTTACGTCGCGTTCAAGCGAAACTACGATCAGTTGATCGCGCACGCGCGGCAGATGAAACGCAACGGCAAACCGGTCAGCAAAGACCCTGTCATTCGCCAGAAACTGGCGCAGGCGTTTATGGAACTGGAAATCTTTCGCCTGACGAACACGCGCGCGCTGAGCAAGATGCAAAACCAGCACATCCCCGGCCCGGAAGGTTCGATCCTGAAAATTCAATGGAGCGAATACAACCAACGATTCCAGCAGATTGCGATGGAAACACTGGGGCCGGTGGCGCAACTACATGGCTTTGACGGAGGCAAATGGATTTACGATTTCCTTCGCACCCGCGCCAACACCATCGAAGCCGGAACCAGCGAGATTCAACGCAACATCGTTGCTGAGCGTGTGCTTGGTTTGCCCAAGAGTTACTAACTTCAAGTGCCGAGTGCTGAGGACTGAGAAAAAACTCAGCCGCGCAGCACTCAGCACTCAGCACTAAAAACTATGAACTTTGATCTGACAAAAGCACAAAAACTTCTTCAACAATCGGCGCGCGATTTCTTTTCGCGTGAATGCAAACCGGAGCGCGTGCGCGAATTGATGGCTTCGGAAACGGCTTTTGACGCAGAGCTTTGGCAGGCGATGGCCGACCAGGGCTTTACCGGATTGACCATTCCCGAAGAGTACGGCGGGCTGGGATTGAGTCTGGTTGATCTGATCGCCGTCACCGAAGAAATGGGCAGAGCCTGTTTGCCCGGCCCGTTTATTTCCACGCTGTGGGCAGCCAGCTTGATCGAACGCGCAGGCAATGAAGGCCAACGCAAACAATATCTGGAACCAATCGCGGCGGGCGAGATGAAAGCGACGGTGGCTTTGCTGGAAGAAACCGGCGAATGGAACGCTGATGCCGTGATGCTGGCTGCGACAAAAGACGGCAAAGAGTACAGGCTGCGCGGAACGAAACATTACGTCAGCGATGCCGCCGTCGCCGATGTCATCATCGTTGTCGCGCGCGAAAACACCGATCTGGTTTTGCTGCCGGTTGAACGTTCAGCCGCTGGCGTGAAGATCACTGAAACTCCGGGAATTGACGCGACGCGCAAGCTGTACGCGGTTGAATTCGACAACGTAGCCGTTGCGGAATCCAGCGCGTTGGCCTTCACCACAAAAACCAAAGAAGCATTGGAAGCCGCAACCGACGTAGCAACTGTCGCGCTCTGCGCCGAGATGTTGGGCGGAATGGTTTGGACTTTGGAAACAACGGTTGAATACGCCAAGACTCGTTTGCAGTTCGGCAAACCCATCGGCATCTATCAAGCCGTCCAACATCAATGCGCCGATATGTTCAACTTCAGCGAAAGCGCGCGCTCGGCGACTTACTTTGCGGCGTGGGCTGTGGCTGAAAACGATCCGGCGGCGAAGCTGGCTGTGTCCGTTGCCAAAGGCTACGCTTCAGACGCCGCGCGCGAAGTCGGCAATCGCGGAGTGCAATTGCACGGCGGCATCGGCTTCACTTGGGAACACAACATCCAACTTTTCTACAAACGAGCGAAATCGTCGGAGATTCTGTTCGGCGACGCCAATTACCACCGCGAGAAAATTGCGGAAAAGGTGGTTGACGAATCGGAAGGATAAACTGGTAAGCAAAAAATTTAGACAGGATTTACAGGATTCAACAAGATGAAGAGTTTTTGGGCGCACTAAGAAGGGAATTCAGATGGACACTACCCAGGCAGTTGTAACTGTGTCGGTTGCCGTTGTCGGTTGGGCGGCTACCCATTTCTTTGCAATGAGGCTCAACCGTGAAACGGAAAGAAGAAAATCCCGCGTCGAGTTTCTCATAAAGACCTACAAGCGAATCACTGAGCTTCGAGTATTTGCAGCACAATTCGATGGGGAAAGCATCGCCCGTTTTTTGTGTGACATTGCCACTGATATTGAGCTTCAAGGTACAAAAAGACAGACAGAACTAACGGCCCAAGCCGTGACCGACATATTGCATAGTGGGTCGCTTGCGGCTCTCGATGCACTTGCCAGTAATCTATTAGACGATTTGAGGGAGAATTTGAAACTGCCAAAAGTGGAACGCCAAGCCTCGGTTTTTGGATATGCAAAGCCAACGCATAAAGCTTAACTGCTTCATCCAGGTTGCCGTTAGACACATCCAAATTTGAGTGTTGGAATGTATTTCATCCTGATCAATCCTGTAAATCCTGTCCATTGCCCGATCAATTATCTTTTCATTTGCGCCAGAATTCGGCGCATTCTTCCCACCAACTTGACCAATTGCGCGTCGTCAATTTTCTCTCCGCTTAACGTCAGTTCGGCATCGCTCAGCGTCTGGCGGACTTCAATTTCATCAATCGGCAAATTTTGGCGGCGCAGGCTGGCGATGATGTCTTCGGTTTTGGCTCGTGAAGACAAACCCAGTCGGCGGCAGAGCGTCGCCTTAAATCGCGGGTAAATGTTTTCCAGCGCCAGGTCGCGCGCCCGTGCGATTTGTTGCAGGTTGGCCATCGAACCGACAAATTCCAGCGGCGAATGCCTATCTTCCTGCGGCAATGGCAGCGGACGTGCAAAGCGTTTGCCGACGCTGACGACGATAAACAAACTCAGCAACAAACCTTGCAGCAGCAACCAGGGCACTGGCGTTCCGCGAACGTAATTCACCAGCGGATTGATTTGCGAACGATAGCCGTGATGAAACTCGTCAAAGATGATTTTTCGCGGTTGACCGTTTTCGCTTTTGCCCAGCGTACGAACCAGATTCATCGCCAGCGTCAAATTGGCTCCGCGCGCAATGCCGTTGTTGGCAATGACAAACGGATCGGAAAGAAAAACCAGCCGCCCTTTGCAATAACGAAAATCCGCCAGCACGGCTCCGTTTTTGTCTCCCAAATGAATGACCGGCGCGTACAGAAACGGATAGCAGCGATCTTCGTCAGATTGTTCGACAGGTTCATCAGGAACAGCTTCGGGCGTGGCCGTTGGCGAGGGCGGCGGTGGCGAGCTTTCTTCTTCGTCTTCTTCAATGTCAGGCGGTTCAAATTTGATTCGTGCAGCCAATGTCGTCAGTTCCAACCCGCGCACATTGCGAGTCAGTTCGGTCGGTTGGACGATCAACGAATCGCTGGCCGGATCAATCAACGTTTCAGTCGGCGTAGTCCACGGAGGATTTTTGTCCTGAACCTTGGATTGAATCATCGGATCGCCAAACTGCGAAATCGGATACCGGCTGACGATCAGGGCATTGCCGCCGTCGGCAATCCATTTTTGTAACGCAGCGGCTTCTTCGTACGCGATGTCGGAATTCGGGTTGAACGGGCCGACAACGATCATCATCGCTTCTGCCGGATTGGGAGCGTCGGTGCTGAGCGATTTGAAATCTTCGCGCAATCGAACGACCGGCGAGCCGGATTCTTCCAGCAGTTGATAAAACGCGCGCGTGCCGGTTGGGCCGGAGTTGTAGCTGGAACGAATCGGTTCGCGTTCGTTTTCAGGCGGGCGGTCGAAATCCAGGTTGCCCGCCGCGCTCAGCGCGATGAAAGCGCCCAACGCCAGTGTAATGCCGATGATGATGCCAAGATAACGACGCATAATGTTTAGCCGACTGTCTCTTGATACAGCGTCAGAAATTCGTTGAATTCGGTTTCGGTTGCCTGTTCCTGTCCGTACCAGACGTGCTCGAACGCGCCGGTCATCACCGAAAATGTCGGGTACAGCGACGCTTCGGGTTTCAATTCGTCCAGATAATCTCGGTTGGTTTTGGCGCGATGAAGCCGGACTTTGCCGCGTTGTTCCAGTTCGCACAGCAAGGCGATGTAGCTTCGGCGAATGGCGCTGCGGAAATCTCCGTTGCCCGCAAGCTGTCGGGCATTTTTCAGCAAATCGGCTGCCGTCATGTCTTCGGGCAATTCTTCGCCGAGCACTTCGCGGATTTCGTCATCATCTTTCTTTCGGCGACGGCGCAATCGCTTCAGCAGCTTCACCAACCCGAACGACGCGGCTGCCAGCAAAATCAGCGTAACGATGAGCCTGACGGCTGAAACAGAACCCGTTCCGCTGTCGCCGACTGTGGGATTGCGGTTGCCGAACAGCTTTGCCAGCAAATTGGTGAGCTGATCCCAAAGCTTTCTCCCCCACTTTTTGACGACTGAATCTTTTTTCTCTTCGGGCAGGTATTCCGTCCGAGCCAGAATTTTTTCCAAAGCGGCGCGTTGATCCGCCGCCGTCAGGTTTTCAGTCGAAGCCGTGACGCGCTGTTCCAAAATCAACAGTCTGTCTGCCATTTCGATCAACATCGAACGAACTTGTTCTTCGTCGCCGTAAGCATTTTTGATGACCAAATCCGCCGCGGTGTGCAACCAGGCATTGCTGGTGCGGATCATTGAGCCTTCGGTTTCAATGTCTTCTTCGGCGGGAATCAACTGTTTGACGGCATTCATCGTTCTGACGATTTCCGCCGCAGCCGGTTCGCTGTCAATCAACGGATCAATCAATTGCTCGGCTTGAAACAAACGCTGTGCATATTCATTGATTGAACCGGCGGCCAGAGCAGGCAAATCCGCGCCCAGCCACAGCACAATCAGCGCGGCCATCAACAATCGAACCAGGTTGTGAATCAGTTTCCGTTTCATCTTCACATCAAAACACCGAGCCGCAGACTCGGCAAAAACGATCTTCATCGCCAGACGCCGTTCCGCACCATTGGCAGGATCGGTTGGCAGCAGTTGCCGGTTCCGGCGCTGAATCATTTGGCTCGGCAGTGGCCAATCCGGCAACTGCCGGAACCGATTTTTGTGTAATCGTTTGCTCGCCCACAAACGAAGAAGGCGATGGTTCAACGACGGCAGCAGCCACGCCAGGAAAATCGTGCTGTGCCGGTGGGGCGGCTTCAGGCGGCGGCATCTCGGTATTCGGCGAGTAATTGTTCAATCCCAAAATGGAAGGAACGCCAGAAAAAGATTCCTGCATGGTCAGCGGCGAACCAAATACGGTTCCATTCGATTGCGAAGCCATTCGCATCATTTCCTGTGTCGGCGGCAACAACCGGTTGGCCATCAATTCAATGTCGAAACCTTCTTTGCGAACTCGACTGTCCAGATACAGCAACGTGAATCCCAACATCGCAATCGGCGCAATGGCGATTTCGCTGATTTGAGTCACGGTCTGATTGGCGATGTTGAACCAGAACGGAATGTCCTGATTGAATGGCGAAAGATTGATTCCCAGCCAATAAGCCAACGATCCCAACGGAGAGAACAACAACCACCACACCGACCACGCCACATAAAACCAGAACAACACCAAAGCCGCGACTCGCCACATTTCGCCGCCCGCCAGCGAAAAACTGCGGCTGATGGAACTGAACACATTTTTGCCTTCGACCATCATCACCTGCGGCACGTAAACGACGCGGCTGTACACCAGCAGAAAAATCAACAGCACTCCAATACCGACCAGCACTCCATAACCAACGGCGAGCGTCATTTGCAAAAAGTTCGGCGCAGTCGAAAGCAACGCCGCAGCGGCAACGGCAATCAGCATGGCAATGATGACGATGAAATAGACAATCGCACCGGCGCCCGCCAGCAATAATCCAACCATGACCATCGCACCGATCAACGACCAAAACCGTTCGCGCACCGCGCGGTAAACGTCTTTCGCCAAAATCGGTTTTCTTTCAAAAAAATGATCCACCAGCGAACGCGACGCTCCGCCAAGCACGGCGTAAAACGCGGCTTTGCCAAACAGCCAGATGATAAATCCGACGACAATCAATGAGATGGAAACCGCCACGCGACCTTCTCCGCGTTCCAGCGAGAAGTTACGAAGACCGGCGTAATACATCACCGTGCCGATGTATGCGACCAGACTCGGCCCGAACACGATCCGCAACAGCGGCAGAAAGTTCTGCCGATAAATCCGCACGGCGCGGTCAATGATGTCGCCGGCGGACATGGGTGCGAGCGTGAACGAGTCGAAGGAGTTCATGGCTTTACAAGGTGATTCCAACAACGAATTGCCACGAATATCCACAAATGACCGTTGACCGGATCAGGCCTGATTCGTGTGGATTGGTGATCATTCGTAGTTAATAACGTCTGCCTTAATCTGGACGATGATGCTGGCTGAGACCGGACTTCAATTCAGCCGGGCGCATCTTAAGCGATTGCCGCTCGCTTGAAAATCAGTAACTGGCGGGGTAGAACTGTTGCCGCGCCCTTATTGGCAAACGCTTTTCATGGAGAACTTTATGATTCGAATCGCTGGCTTCGCCCTGACGGCGACGTTGTTGCTTGCGTTGATTCTTCCCACCTTGTCTTTCAATCACAATCTGGTTTCGGCTTTCGCTGGCTCCAAAGCCGAAGAAAAAGAGCGCGCTCAAAAAGCCGCCACCGCATTCCGCGAAATTATGGGTGCGCCCGATCAAGCCGTTCCGCAGGAATTGCTGGATCGTTCGTATTGCGTCGCAGTGTTTCCGTCCGTCAAAAAAGGCGGCTTCATCGTCGGCGGCCAATACGGCAAAGGTTTGATTAGCTGTCGTCGTTCGGGCGGTTCGTGGGGAGCGCCCGCGTTTTTCACCATCGGCGGAGGCAGTTTCGGACTGCAAATCGGCGGTCAGGCTGTTGATCTGGTCTTGCTGGTGATGAACAAAGAAGGCGTCGAAGGTTTGTTGCAGGATAAATTCGAGATCGGAGCCGGAGCCGGAGCTTCTGCCGGGCCGGTCGGACGCAACACGCACGTTTCGACAGACATTTTGCTGAAATCTTCGATTGTGTCGTATTCGCGCAGTCGAGGTTTGTTTGCCGGTTTGGAACTGAAAGGCGCGGTCATCACTCAGGACAACACCGCCAACCGCGAAATTTACGGGCGCGACATTGCCGCCAAAGAAATCATCGTCGAAGGCAAAGTACGCACTCCGGGCGAAGTCGAACCGTTCATAAAAGTGCTGAGAACCTTTTCGCCAAAAGGGATTAACAAGTAACTCCTTGCAGTGTTGGTAGCCCGCGCGTAAGCAAGGGCATCGCACCTTCTTGACAGTCGGGCTACTGACACGTTGTTTGCCATAGTGGATCAATCGAACGTTTCACCTGTTCCCGCAGCGCCAGATACCGATCCTTGAAGATCGTTCGCTGGTCAGCCGTCAACGCTTTCGTTCCCGCACAAACTTCGCTGGACGCAATCGCGCCGTCAATTTCCATCGCGTATTTCACACAGGCGATGGTCTTTTTCACTCGCTGGCCGTTTTCCTCAAAACCGCAGATGGTTTCAAAGTCTTCGCAAATTTTCTGGTACACATCTGTCAATTCTTCGTCGCCAGCCCAACACACGCGCCAGGCTTTTTGCCATTCGCGCGGCATGCAGTTCGCGGGGCCGGAAACAACTCCGACCGGAACGGCATCGTTCAACAGGTAATCTCGCCAGCCTTCACGAAACCGATCCCACAACGAATGGCTGGGGCGATACAGATCGAAAATCAGCATCGCGTTGCCGACGTAAATCGCAAACTCGCCGGGCTGTTTGTAATGCAGCGCGGCTTTTGTGTAATTGCCCAACACGCGGCGCGTGGCCGACACCTTCAACCCGTGAACCCACGGCAACCGGCTCAGATGTTTGACGATCTGCGTGCGAATGTGCGGCGGTTGTCCGGCGGCGGCAATGTCTGCGTTGTCGTACAGAAACACCGGCATGGCGGAATTGGCCGCTTCAAGCAAATCGGTAATGTCGCGTTGAAAGAACCGCACGATCTCGAATTCCGGCAAATCTTCAATCGCCAGCGGAGCGATCACCGCCGCATCCACTCCCAGCCGAATCGCTAAATCCAGATTGTCCAAAATCTCTTTGCGCGTTTTGCCGTTGACGCCCACCCAGGCTTCGACGAATTGGTGGTCGGTGGTCGGTAGTTGGTGGTCGGTGGTCGGTGGTCGGTGGTCGGCGAGGTTTGCGTTGATTCGCCGGACTTCGTCCACCTGGATTTCCATCACGCGCTGGCGTTCGACATTGGCCAAGCGATTCCATTCGCCGGTCGTGCCGACGCCAAAAATCATATCCGCGCCTCGTCCGTTCTGAACTAAGTGGCGAAAGACTTTTCGTTGTTCGTCGGCAATGACTCGCCCGCAGCCATCCACCACGGTGACCGCCGGGACATTCAAACCTGTTTTGGGTGTGTCGTTCATAAGTCGTCGAATTCAATGGTTTCGTCTTCTTCAAATTCTCGGCAGCCTTGATGTTCAAAAGTCAGCAACCCAACTCTTGGGCTTGCCGGATTGGAACAAACTCCCCAATCAGAACGAAGTTCGCCTTCGAGAGGTAGGAAATGTTTGCAGCCGCAAGAACAGTCCGGGTCCCAATCCTCAGTTCGACTTCTGTTTCCGTATGGCTCAAAGTCGCTGGGTAAGTGTTTTACGATCCGACACAGATGTTCGTGCATTTTGCTCATACAAATTCTACTTGAAGCGTTTGCCCGGTTCGTAAATGCGACGAGCTTGGCGCTTGCGGTCAGGACTCCAGACATAACGTGGCCGTTCGACTGTCACAGATAACGGAAATTCCTGACAACGTTGGCGAATGATTTCGTGCTCATTGGGCGCCAGTCCCACCCCTTCAGCAACGATTTCGTCTATTGCCTCACAGATTTGCTCCATTCTGGATTTAATGCGATCCAGATTCGCGGACACGCCCGTTACCTGCTCGGCAATTCGAAGTCGTTCGACAGACTCACTTGGCAAAAGTATGTTTTGAATTGTTTCGACTTCAATCTCTTCCTTGTCAGTGGCAAGCAAACCAAGTCGCAACAACTCCAATGACTGATTTTCGCCAGTGATTTCCAGCGTGCCGACTTTCAAGGTCGAGCCTAGTACCTTACCGGCTGTCAGGTCATCACGATCAATGGGGGCACTGTTGTCTGACCACTGAATACCCAGAAAACCAGCCTTTGTCAGTTGCTGTTGTTCTCCCATCAAACCCAGATAAGCGTCGAGTTCATTCAAATGGACTCCCCGCGAAATTTCGGAAGCCTCCTTGGAAAGCTTATGCAGTTGTTTGGCTTGGGCGTCTTTCAGATTCGGCAGCGGCAAGTTTTCAACTGTCCGTGGATACCAATGTGCTCTTCGGCGAAGGAGCAGCGCGGAGCGCAAAAGCATAAACGAGTAATAGCGTGAGATGCGCGAGTTGATGATTGCGGCAATAACATGGGCGCTGTATTTGTAAGGCGTTATGACTACTGCGCTATCGTTTGTGCTGATTTCGAGTGGATCCCCTACCGCAGCGGCCATCGTGACGTAAATTGCGGGCACGAAGCAGCAAAGAGTATCGCTAGGGTGATCGTTCAGTAATCCATTGCCATTGTAATCATCTCTACCCAAACCAGATTCATCCCGCTGGCCAATGTGTTCCTGATAAAAATTCAAATCTTTCCAGATGCTTGCGGTTCTGGATTCACTAAGTTTGTCGAGATCAATCAATTCGTCACTTTCTACCATTTCCTCAATTGTCGGTAAGTTGAAGGTGCAAATGTGTTGCCCTTTGAGAAATGGGATTTCAGACTTCCTTTTCTTCTTCGAAGTAAGAGGGCGGGTTATTTGTGCTCCTGCAAGTGTCACCCCTAACGTTGCGCTAACAATACTTCCAAGATTGGAATGCTTATTCAATTTTTCCAGTAGAGCCAAATCATCAATTTTCACTTCTATAGGCCAATCGCTAGTCGGGCTAAGGGCAAGCCATTTCTGATAATCAAGGTGTGAAGCGTGTTTCGCAAAGAATCCTTTCTCCTCCATAGCTTGCCGTAGCTCGGTTTTGTGGCGAAGCCCGGTCACAATTGTAATTTTGTGATTTTTCTTCGGACGCTCTTTTTTGATGAAAATAAGCATCGGGATAATGTCCGCATCCGGGAAAATCTCCTTGGCCATCCACTCCAAAGAGACAATCTGAAAAATCGCATACTCGCTCAGTTGTCCCCGCAAAAGTTCGGCCATTTTTGTGTTTACGATGCCGATTGGTGCGACCATCCCCAAAACGCCGCCTTCTTTCAGCCAATACTTCATGGCGTAGTACAGGAAATAAGCCGAAAGGTCGGTGTTGCCGCTTTTGATTGCCGAGAATTGATCGTTGAGAACTTCGCGGTCTTCGATAGGTAGCCGTTCGTTGCGGACAAATGGTGGATTGCCAATCACATAATCTACGCGCTCTTCAGTTTTGACTTCAACTTCATCTGTGGCGAGGTCATCTTCTTGAGAGATGTAAGTGAGCGAATTTCTGTTGTGAATGTTAAAGCCGGGAACCACGTAATTTTTGTTTTTCCCTTTGGCTTCCAGGTAAATGTCGAGAGTGGCAAACAGCAGACTCAAATGCGAAAGGAAGACCGAAAAAGGATTGATGTCGTAACCAACCAGGCATCGCCGCACGAGTTCCAGGCGATTTTCAGGAGATAGATGTTCGCCTCTTTTCAGCAAAGGCGGCAGCGCGCGAACTCCGAAAGTAAACGATCCACAGGAAGGATCGAGAATGCGTTTATTCATGACTTCCCGGTCATTGGCGATGCCGGTTTGCGACAGGATGTAATCAACAGCTTCTTCGGCGGTGTAGTATTCACCCAGGCGTTTTCGTTCTGTTTTTGGGCGGAAGTATTGGTAAATGCTGCCCAGCAAGTCGCGGCTGACATCTTTGAAAGAAAAGGCATTCAAACGAAAAAGAATGCGTTCGAGAATGTCATTAAGCTGTCCGTTGCCGTGTCCATACCAATCGAAAACAGTCTCTTCAAAGAGTTGGGAATAAACGTGGGCGACATCTTTGTATGCAATCTCGATCAAATCCTGATAACTGTCTTTGATGTGATCAACAAAACGTCGCCAAAGACTGGGGCCTTCGTGCGAAACTTTACGGGTGGTCAGGCCAATGTCTTCGCATATTCTGACAAAGAAAAGACGGCTGAGCGCCACGTAGGCGGTATTGGTGATGAAGATGTCTTCAAAATGCTCTTCTTTCTCAGTGCCGGCATAAGTCTGGTCATGTTTGAATTGAGGGTAATCAATGTCGAACAGTTGCAGCACAAGACGATGTTTACGTTTCAATCGTCGAATCTGCGCCAAGACGGATTTTTGTAGCTTTGCATCAGAACCAACATCTGCTAATCGCTTTTCCGCTTTTTTAATTTGCTCTGTGGCATCGCGGTGTTCCTGCTTGAGTTGGTTGTAAACCTGAGAGCAATAGGTTTTCAGATTGCGAATGGCAAAATCGAAAGTCTCCTGAAGGTTGCCAATCGTTTCAGGTGAAAGGGGGGTATGCCCGCTGGGAAGATTGCCTTGGCGAAATTGCTCGTATTGAGGACGCTCGATTGATGCCTGATAAGTGATTCGATTCAGAAGCGTTCGGAAATTGTGATCATCAACCGGCAGTCGGGTTTGCGATTTGATTTCAAGCAACTCGCCTTCTTCTACATGCACGCCATCTAGAATTTCGCCTTGCAAATCACAAACGTAAAAAGTGCGTGGAGCGCACAAAAGAACGTAAAAAGTTTCAGCGCGAATGTAGCCACGTTCAAGAATTTGCTCCTTCCAAATCTTGCGCCGTCGCGCATCTTTTCTAATGTCGTCGTCATCGAGTTTGGCTTCGCAAACAATCCATTCCGAGCCGTCTTCGCCGGAATAGATGCGTATATCGGGAATTCCTTTCGCGCCAGCTTTGTTAATTGCGTAGAGCTTTGATTCGTAGCCAAGAACCCCACTGAGAATGTGCGTCGCCAGCGAGGTGTAAAGCGCCGTTTCACTTACTGCGCCAGTTCCGGCAATGGCTGTCAGATATTTTTTGAGTGACATTTTGTGGTGACTTTCAAATCGGATGTTTCGTTTTGAGCGCCAATCTTATCACGCCAACCTAAGAAGAAATGAGTTACCTTACATCAAATTCACCGGATCAACTTCAATCGTCACCGGTCGCAAATCCTGCTGAGTTTCCTTCAAGCCCAACATCGCGGCGTCCAGAGCTTCGCGTGCCTGGCGGCGGTAGCGGGTTTTGATGAGTACCTGCAAGCGATGTTCGCCTTTCAATCGAGCCAGCGGAGCCGGAGCCGGGCCGAGAACTTTCAGCACCTTTTCGGCATCGGCGGATTTGATGCGTTGGGCGAGTTCCGACGCCAGATAAGCCGCTTTGCCAAAGTCAGCGTTTTTGATGAGTACGTTGATCAGCGCGACAAACGGCGGGTAGTGCATGTTCTGGCGAAAGTGAATTTCGCGCGCGTAAAACTTTTCGTAGTTCTGCTCTTTGGCGAATTCCAGCGCGTAATGTTCCGTGTGATAGCTTTGAATAATGACTCGACCGGGTTTGTCTCCGCGCCCGGCTCGCCCGGCGACTTGGGTCAGCAGTTGAAACGTGCGTTCGGCGGCTCGGAAATCGGGCATGGATAATCCGGCGTCCACCGAAATCACACATACCAGAGTGACGTTCGGAAAATCGTGCCCTTTGGCAATCATCTGAGTTCCGACCATCAAATCAATGTCGCCGCTGGCAAATTCGTTGAGTAGTTTTTCAAAAGCTCCGCGCCGCCGGGTGGTGTCACGATCAAGCCGCGAAATTCGCATTTGCGGGTAAAGCTCTTTCAGCAAAGATTCGATCTGCTCGGTTCCTTCGCCGACGTAGTAAATGAACGCACCCTGACACGTCGGGCACTGGCGCGGAACTCGTTCGTGATGATTGCAGTAATGACAAATCAACCGCGATTCGATTTTGTGAAAGGTCAACGCCACGTCGCAATTCGGGCAACCCGCGCGATGGCCGCAGCTTCGACAAATCAGCGAAGCCGAAAAACCTCGCCGGTTGAGCAAAACCAGCGTCTGTTCGCCGCGTTCGGCGTTTTGTAAAACCGCCTGCTTCATTTCGTCGGAAAAGACCTGCTGCTTGCCGTGACGATTGAAGACCTGCCGCATGTCTACGATTTCGACTTCGGCCAAGCGCCGCCCACCTATGCGTTCATCCAGTTTCAGATAGTGATATTTGCCAGTGTGGGCGTTGTGGAATGTTTCCATCGAAGGCGTGGCGCTGCCCAAAATTATGACGGCTCCGGCTTGATGCGCTCGCATGATAGCGGTGTCGCGTCCGTGATAGCGCGGAGTTTCGTCCTGCTTGTATGAAGCTTCGTGCTCTTCATCCACGACAATCAAGCCGACATTTGGCATCGGAGCGAACACGCCCGAACGCGCTCCGATGCAGACACGGGCTTCGCCGCGGCGCAGCCGGTTCCATTCGTCCAATCGTTCGCCGTCGGAAAGCGACGAATGCAAAATCGCCACAGCGTCGCCGAAATGCGCTCGCAACCTTCGCGCGAACATCGGCGTCAGCGAAATTTCGGGAACCAGCATCAACGCGGTTTTTCCCTTCTCCAAAGTCGCATGCATCGCGCGAATGTAAATTTCCGTTTTGCCGCTGCCCGTGACGCCGTGCAGTAGAAATGCCGCGTATTTGTCTTCGCCAAGTTTGGCCGTGATGTCGTCGAGCGCCGCTTGTTGTTTGTCGGTCAGCGTCAAATCAAAATCCCCTCCCTGACGGTCGGGGTACTGAACCGGCAAGTGAGCCAGCGGATCGCGGCGCACTTCGCGCGTGAACACTTCAACGCAACCGCGCTTTTCCAGCGTGCGGATGACTGAAGGGCTGACATCGGCACGTTCCGTCAATTCGCTTAGCGCGATGGCTTCAGCGGATTCGGCCAACAGCTTGATGACGTTTTGTTGCTGTTCATTGAGAGGTTTGCCTTCGGCGGGAACCTGCTGGATCAGCCGAACGGCTTGCTGTTTTTTGGCTTTAACGCTGGCCGTTTGCAACTGGCGTTTGACCATCACGAAGTTGGCTTTTTGCAATTCGCGGGCGATAGCGGAGGCGCGGTTTTTCTCGAACTGTTTGACCAGTTCGTTCATCGGCGTTTCGTCTTTTTGGGCGATGAATTCCAGAGCCTCCATTTTTGCGACAAGCTGCGGGCGTTTGGCTTTCGCTTCGGTCAGAGCTTCGCGGCCAGCTTCGGTGATGGTGAACAGGGCTTCGGCGTCGGTGTTGATGCCTGCGGGCAAACTGCTTTTGATGGTTTCGCCCCACGGCGCGTAATAATAATCAGCAATCCACTTGGTCAAATCCAGCAGTTCCGGCGTCACCAGCGGTTCAATGTCGAACAACTCCTCGACTTCCTTGATTTGGAAACTTTCGTCGGCTTGCCCGGCTTCTTCCAGCGTCGCGTGCAGATCAACTATGTACCCGGTCAGCAACTGCCGCCCGAACGGAACCAGCACGCGCGCGCCGGGTTTAGCGTTGACGGCGATGGCGTCCGGCAATCGGTAGGTGAAAGTTTGATGAACGTTGAGCGGAATGGCGACTTCAGCAAACATAAAAGCAAAAGGCAAAAGGCAAATCTCAAAAGTCAAAAATGAAAAGCACCGCCCTTTTGATTTTTGACTTTTGCCTTTTGCCTTTTGATTTCCGAAAACCGCTTAGCGCGGTTTGACCTGATAAATCTTGTACCCCGCGTGGTCAATCACCAGCGGGAACGAATCGGAAAAGAACGTTTCGGCGACAACCATTTCGCCGGAACGTTCTGCTGACCCAATGACCACGTAATCAACTCCCAACGCCACCAGCGGACGCGCGCTGTCGGTTCCGCCGCGAAAGATGGCTTTTACGTCGGCTTCGCGCTGGCCGTAGGCAATTCCGTGCGTCCACAAATGACCGGGATAACCCATCACCGATTGGCGACCAGTCAACGCCACGACCGAGTTATGAATCGGCGCGTGCAGAATCACGGCTCGCGGCGGAGTTCGCTGGCGAATCAATTCGGCAACTTCCAAATCGGCATGGCTGAACAGTCCTACGTTTTCAACCGGCGACAAAGCGCGCACCACATCAATCGCGCCGGACAACGTCAGCAGAACGAGCAGCACGGCTCCGGCAAGTTTCAATGCGTTCCACCGATGCGCCAGCAGCAAAGCCAGCACCAACGCGACAAACGCCGCCGACGCCAACGACCAATACACCAGCACTTTGATGTTGTCCCAATCCCATGGAGCCAATTTGATGACGTTCGGTACAATGAACCACAACACGAAAGGCAGATAAAATGTCGCTTGCCGCATCGTCGCCAACCGATTCGCCAACAAACAAATCATCAACAGCAAAATGAACAATCCGGCGTTGGCCGCCCAAAACAGCAGCGGATTGGATTCGCCCGCTTCCCAGAAAAACTTCAGCTTGAACAGTTCGTTTTTGACCTGTGTGCCGCTCAAATACAACGCCTGCGGAGCGGCCAGCACTCCCATCGGGACGAAAAACGCCAGCCAGTCAATCGAGAAAAACAACAACGCCATTGGCACGCAGGCAATCGCTACTGAAAAAAATCCATGCGCGTGCAGCATCGGCAACAATCCGGCAAGAACTCCGGCGGCGAACAAATACCGGCGGCGAGGCGAACCCTGTCCGCCGCGATCTTGTTCGCCAACCGCCATCCACCACAGCAAAATAATCAACGCGACAAACGGTAATCCGAACAACATCGAACGTTGCGGAATCAGCAAGGTCGTGAACACGTTTCCCCAGCGCAGCGGAATCTTGCTCGCTCCCCACAACAGATCGGCGTTCATTGTGTAAGCGTTCGGCAGGTTCGTCACAAAATGAACCAGGCCGAGTTTGGCCTGTTCTGGATCGGCAAAGAATTCCGACATCTGGCGAAAGAAGTTGATGAAGCCGAAGCCGCCGTTGAACAGAAAAATCACCGGCGCGACATACCCCGCGATTCGATTTCCGGTAATTCGTTTGGCCATCAACTCAATCACGCAAACCAGAGCCAGCGCCAACGCAATGTTTTCGACAAAGAACGCCGCGCGCCAATCGGCTCCGCAGCGAATGAAAAACGCGGTCAGGAAATCTATCAGAAACGGGTAAGTGAACTTCATCCCGGCAAAGATGGGATTTTGCGGCGGCAGGTTTTCGCCGTAAGCCATCGAAGTAATGACTCCGAAATGAAACGGCAAATCGCCAAAGTTGTTTGCCGGAGCCGTATGCAATCCGTCGGGATAAAACATCACCACGCGGCTGAACAACCACGCCAACAACGCCGTCCACGCGGCGTAATACGCCAAGGCGGTTTTATCCGGCTTGCTTGATTCCAAACCGGCGCGAAACTCGGCGAAGGAAACTTTTCCGACCAGTGCGGCAAAGCCTGCGGCCAGAATCGTCACCGTCAATCCGATTGAAAGCCGGTTCAGCCCAAAGGCCAGCGACGATAAAAACGCCACCCAGGCGAGTGATGCCAAACCGACGACCGCGCCAACGCATAGCCTCAATCGTAGCGACGCCTGTTTCCAAACCAGGCAGCTTAACCAGGCTCCGTTCGCTGTTGCCAGCAATGTGATGAAGAGAATGAATGTTGTACCCATTTGCCAACGTGTATATCGGTCGAGCCGGTTTTTCTCAAGAGTCGCGCAGACATCCAGGACAGCCTTTGTTTGGTAACTTACATCCAGCGCCGCTCCGATGGATTATTTTGAATTGCGCGAAAAGGCGAAGTTGACCATTCGCGCAGACGACTTCTATAGTCCGTTTGAAATTGCAGTGAACCAGCGCAACATCGGTTGTTTATATTTGAAGGAGGAAAACAGTTTGAAACAACAGCAAGACCGAGCAACAGCAGGATTCACGGTTCAGAAAGCAGCCGAGGCAAAATTGCCAACCGAATTCGGTGCTTTCCGTATCGTTGGATTTCGCAGCACCAACAGCGATGAAGAATTCGTCGCTCTGGTCAAAGGCGACATCAACCCTGAAGAACCAACCTTGGTTCGTATTCATTCGCAATGCCTGACCGGCGACGTGTTTCATTCGCTGAAATGCGATTGCGGCCCTCAATTGCAACGCGCGATGAAGCTGATCCAGTCCGAAGGCAAAGGCATCATCGTTTACCAACAACAGGAAGGTCGCGGCATTGGCATCGTCAACAAGATCGCCGCTTATGCCTTGCAGGACGAAGGCGCAGACACCATCGAAGCCAACGTTCGGCTGGGATTTGAAATTGACCAGCGCGAATACGGCCAATGCGCCGAAGTCATCAAGCTGTTAGGCGCTCAGCGGTTGAAATTGATGTCGAACAACCCGGACAAAGTCCGCGCGCTGCGCAACGCCGGACTGGAAATCGTCGAGCGCGTCCCGCTGGAAATCAGCGCCAATCAACCTGCGTTCAAATACCTGCTGACCAAAAAAGAAAAGATGGGGCATTTGTTGCAGTTGAATGGAATCTTTTGAAAGAAATCAAAAGGCAAAAGGCAAATATCAAAAAGCAAAAGTGGGAAAGACTGTCTTCCGAACTTTTGCCTTTTAACTTTTGCCTTTTTCCTTTTGACTTTCCAACATCCGGTAAACCATCTGCACCGGCAATCCCACCACATTTGAATAACTGCCTTCGATGCGTTCGATAAAACGCGAGGCGTGGCCTTGAATGCCGTAAGCGCCAGCCTTGTCCATTGGTTCGCCGCTCGCCACGTACCAGCCGATTTCTTCGTCGCTCAGCTTGGCGAATTTCACCCGCGTGACGGCGACATCGGATGTCGTCTTGCCGTCGTTGACCAGTGAAACGCCTGTCAACACTTCGTGCCATTTGCCGCTCAGCAATCGCAACATTCGTTCGGCGTCTTTGGCATCAACGGGTTTGCCGATGATTTCATTCAACACGACAACTGTCGTATCAGCGCCAAGCACTATTTCGCCATCAGCAGCTACGGCCTGAGCTTTTTCGCGTGAAAGCCGCACGACGTAATCGCGCGGCAATTCATTCGGCAAAACTTTTTCGTCAACATCGGCGACGCGAACGGTGAAATCTATTCCGGCGGCGCGCAACAACTCCGAGCGTCTGGGCGAACCGGAAGCGAGTACAAGGTTTAAGTTTTTCAGCATTTTCTCTTATCGGTTGCAGATTTGCGTCATTTGACCGGCGCGACGGTTTCCCCAGCTTTCAGCGGCGACAATCCGGCGGCTTCGATTTGACGGTTGAGCGACGGAACAGTGTCGCTGACCAGTTTGTTGATCTGTTCCACCAGCGAATTCAGCATCGCCGTCAATTGTGGCAATCGAGCACGCTGTTTGGCTGAAACGGGTTCGGTGTAAAAATCCAGTTCATCAAACAGCCGAGCGATTTTTCGCACGGCGGCATCTTGCGCAGCCAGCGACGCGGCATCTGCCGGGCCAGCCATTTCCGAAGCCATTCCCACTCGATTGATTTGCGGAGCCAGCCGGTTTTGCACGTCAGTCACGTCGTCCAGCACTTTGCTGACGGCGGCCAACAACGCTTCGGGTTTGGTTTCCTGTTTGTTCAAATTGTCTCGCAACGAAGTCAGTTGCGATTTCAACGCGCTGACGCGGTTTTGGCTTTCGGCTCCGGTGCGTTGCAATTTGTTGACCGCCAGCAAAAAGTCCACGCGCGATTTGGCGTCGGCTGGCGTGGTTTGAATGCGCGGGTCTTCTTCAACAGTCAGCGGTTTGCTCATCACTTCTTTGCCGTCCACCACCAATTTGACGGTGTAAATTCCGGGCAACACGCGCGGCCCGCGCGGAAAGGCTCCGGCAAATCCGCTGTTGCCGCTGGTTTGCCCCGGCAGCGGAGATTGATGCCGACAATCCCAAGTCATGCGCTGAATGCCGGCTTCGTTCGTTCCCACGAAATCGCGCACCAAAGCGCCGCTGCGGTCATGAACTGTCAGCCGGACTTTGTCTTTGGCTTTTTCGCGCAAGTGGTAACTGATAATCGCTCCAGCCGGCGGATTGCTGGCGATGAATGTTTTGTGGCCGGTGCTGCCTTTGTGATTGTAAATGCGCCACATCGTTGCCAACCGCGTGTCGAACAAATGAGCTTTGGCGGCGGCGATTGTCTCGGTCATCTGTTCCAGCGGAGTCATATCGTCCAGCACCCAAATGCTTCGTCCGTGAGTCGCCAAAATCAGATCGTTGTCGCGCGGATGAATTTGAATATCGTCCACAGGCACGGTCGGCAAATTGTTTTTGAACCGCCGCCACGACGCTCCGCGATTGAAACTCACCCACAAACCGAACTCAGTTCCGACAAACAGCAAATTCTGGTTGCGGTGATGTTCGCGTATGACGTTGGCCGGATGCGGCAAACCGTTGGTGATGGCTTGCCAGGTCTCGCCGAAATCTTCGGTGGCGAAAACATACGGCGTGAAGTCGTTGTTGCGATGACCGTCGAAGGTCACATAAGCCCGCCCGGCTGCGGCGTGCGAAGCGATCACTCGCGTGACGTAAGTATTCGCCGGAACTCCGGGAATCTTTTCGATCACGTTTTTCCACGACTTGCCGCCGTCGCGCGAAACCTGCACGTTGCCGTCGTCGGTTCCTGCCCACAACACGCCTTCTTTGGCGGGCGATTCGGCGATGGTGACGATGTGGCTGTAATTTTCCTGCCCGTCGTGACCGGACAGCACGTTGGGTTTTACCTCTACGCCCAAGATCGGCAACCGGTCGCGCGCGATGTTTTTGGTCAGGTCAGGCGTGACGGTCGTCCAGTTGTCGCCGCGATCATTCGAAATAAACAGCCGATTGCCGCCCAGATAAATTCGCCGGTTGTTGTGCGGAGAAATCAGAATCGGCGAGTTCCAGTCGAAGCGATAACGCTCGCCAGTTTCGGATTGAGGCTTGATGTATTTCGCTTCGCCGTTGGCCAGATTCAGCCGGTTGACGTTTCCGTTCTGCGATTCGGTGTAAACGGTGTTCGGGTCTTTGGGATCAACCACGCAATAAAAACCATCGCCGCCTCCAACGCGAATCCATTCGTCGTTGCTGACTCCGGTCGAATTCGTAGTGTAAGCGGGCGCTCCCCACGAACCGTTGTCTTGCAATCCGCCATAAACCCAGTAAGGTTTGCGGAAGTCGAAACCGACTTCGTAAAACTGCCCCAGCGCGATGGTGTTGATGAAATCCCACGTGCGGCCTTTGTCGTAACTGAAATGAATGCCGCCGTCCGTGCCGGTCAGCAAGTGATTTGAATTTGTCGGGTTGATCCACAGCGCGTGATAATCGCCGTGAATGCGTCCGAATGGGCTTGATTGAAAACTCTTGCCGCCGTTGTCCGAAATGTACCAGCTTGCGCCGAGCACATACACGCGGTCGGCGTTCGATGGATCAACGCGAATCTGGCTGTAATAAGCCGGGCGCGGATTCGTCGCGGATTGTTTCTTCCAGGTTTGGCCTTTGTCGTCGGAGCGGTAAACACCGCTTTCGGTCGTGTGTTCGTAAATGGCGTAAACCGTTTTTGAGTCTTTGCGATAAACGTCCAAACCGATTCTTCCGGCGTCGCCTGCTGGCAAACCGTTGGTCAGCTTTGTCCACGAAGCTCCGCCGTCTGTGGTTTTATACAACGCGCTGCCCGCGCCGCCGCCTTGAAAACCAAACGCAGTCCGACGCCGTTGATAAGCCGCCGCGTACAGCGTGTTGGAATCGGTCGGGTCCATCGCCAGATCGGTGAAGCCTGTGTCTTCGTTGATGAATTTTGCCAGAGTCCAGGTTTTGCCGCCGTCCGTAGTTTTGAACAAACCTCGCTCGCGGTTCGCTCCCCACAGATGGCCGAGCGCCGCGACATAAACCGTGTCTGGATTTTTCTGGTCAATGACGATGCGTCCGATGTGGTGCGTGTCTTTCAATCCGACATTCGTCCACGATTTGCCGCCGTCTGTGGATTTGTAAACGCCGTTGCCCCACGAAGAGCTTTGACGATTGTTCGGTTCGCCGGTTCCCACCCAAATCACGTCGGGGTTGGATTGAACTATGTCCACATCGCCGATGGAGCTGACGGCTTCGTTGTCGAACAGCGGTTCCCACGTCGTGCCATTGTTGGTCGTCCGCCACAATCCGCCCGAAGCCGTAGCGGCAAAAACGATGTTCGGATTGCTTTCGACCACGGCGAAATCGTCAATGCGCCCGCCCATGATCGCCGGGCCGATGGAGCGAAATTGCAACGTCTTGAACGTCGCGTCGGCAATCTGGCCAGCCGATTGAGCTTCGGCAGAAAAGTTGTGTTGGAAAATCGAAAACGCGCCGAGCGTGAACAACGCAACGCAAAAAAATGCAACAAGGCGAGCCTTAAGCGGAAAGACCGTCATAAATCCGAAAACCTCCGAAAGTGTTTGTGTGGTGAAAAGCTGAGGGAAGTTAGCACCCCGATTTTGCTGAGGCAAACACGGACGTTTCGGAACCCAAAGCAGTAGCGATGGGGTTTGGCCTTTGATGGGAAAGATGAAAGGCGAGTGAAAACCCGGTCGCTACTGCTCCCGGTTCCGTACAGACGACGAACGCGCATATCGCAATCCGACATTGACCAGCACCGGCGAGCCGGGCTTCTTCACCTCGACACGGTAAATTGTTTGGGGCGGCGGGTCTTCCTGCGTCAATTGCCGCGTGGCGCTTGCTCCGGCTTCTTTTTCGGCTTGCGTCCAGGTTTTGCCTGCGCCGTCGGCCATTTCAAATCGTTCGACGCGAGCGCCCCAGATTTGCTCCCAATTGGCGACTTGTTCGGCGGTCAATGCCAGAGGTTTTTCGCCGATGGTGATTCCTTCCAGCGGTTTCGGCGTGACGATCACGGTCAGACTTTCGCCGCGAACATCGGCTCGGCGAGGCCGCATGGTGAAAAAGTTCGGACGGTCGTCCTGACCTGGTAACTCGACGATGTGGCCTGCCGAAACCTGATTGTCTCCGCTGCGAGTGCGCGTAGTCGGAAAGATCAATTCCGGCTGACCGAACGAACCATCGGCATATTGTTCGCGGTCAATAATGTACAGGTATCCGTTTTGCGGAGCTTCAAAACTCAGACGAATGCGGTCGTTCTGCCGCATTGGAGTGTCGGCGGAAACTCGTTCGGGCGTCCATTCGACGGCGTCTTCGCCCTGCTGGACGATCATACGCACGGAGTCGTTGACTTTGGCCGGGCGCAATCGCCAAACGGTCAACCCGATTTGCGCGAATTCGCCGTCAGCTTTGGGCAAGGCGGATTTCGGCGATTTGCTGACGTACCGAACTTTCCGAGATTGTGAGTTCGATTTGCCACCCGGACGAGCTTTCAAAAATTCTTCGGCGACAATGCCGCGATCCACGTCTGGCTGCGGCTGAGATTTTGATTTGGTTTGGGCAAACGCCGACGCCGGAACGACCAAACACCAAATGACGATGAACAATGCGATGCGAAATTTCATAAACCTTCCTTTCTCACTCCATAAACCGTAAAGCGAAATCGCTTTTCCTCACTGAAGAGGCAAATTATTTCCACTCGCCTTGCAGCACGAACGCCGCCCAAAAATAAGGCGCAGTCCATTGCTTCTGCTTCCACATTTCGATTTGTGCGCTGCGAAGCGCCGCTGCCGGGCGTTCCCCAGCTTCTGCGTTTTTGGGCAACATCTTTTGATAGAACTTTGCCATCAATTCTGAAGTCGCGCGGTCGTTGACGCTCCACAAACTGACGACGACGCGAGCGGCTCCGGCGTACATAAATCCGCGCGTCAATCCGACCAGGCCTTCGCCTTTGTATTCTTTGCCCAGTCCCGTTTGGCAGGCGCTCAGCACAACCAAGTCCGCCGACAGCGACAGGTTGTAAATGTCATAAGCTCGCAAAAAACCGTCCTGCGGTTTTCCGGTTTCATCCACCAGCGACAGCAACAGCGCAGACAAATTGGCGCGTTCAGTGTCCAGAACTCCGTGCGTGGCGAAATGCAGGTAGCGGTACTGTCCAAGTTCCGCGCTGGTCGCCAAAACGCGACTGGCATTGAACCCCGTAGCTTTCAGATTCGCGCTCGAATTCACGCCGGTCGGCATCGTTGCCAAAATGCGCTCGGCTTCCTGGCGCGTGAACGGCAAACGAGGGATCACCATTCGGCGGTCGGCAGCTTGGGATTCCAGGTCTTCGTGAACGATGCTACGTGCTGAAGCGATGAGTTCAGCGGCAGGCGACGAAGTTGCATCCGTTTTTTGGCCGCCTTTCAACGCCGTTTTTGCTTTCAGCCGGTCGTCGTTTTCGTCAAACACCGGATCGGCAAAGATTGCCAATTGCTTCGGCGCAGGTTGGCGTCCGGCTAGTTCCCGTCGCATCACTGCCAACGTTGACGCCGAAGGCAACGTCACCAACTCATGCTTTACAATCAACGGCTCTTCCCATTGCGGATTGCGGATTGCGGATTGCGGATTTATGGGAAGCATCGAAAACGGCACGTACTGCAACGCGCCGTCGGGAACGATCAGCAATCGTTTGTCGCCAAGTTCAGCGGCAGCCGGGGCCAGCAACCACTCGCTTAACTGGCGGGCGGCGATCTGCAATTGCGTGTCGGCTTGGGCGATTCGTTCAGAGCGCGCGGCGGTTGTTTCGCCTCGCAATCGAACGGCGCGAGCGTTCAACAACTTGCCGACGCTTTTGGCGGGGGTTTCGATTGCCGACCGTTTGGGCAATTCGTAACTGGTGACGCCCGTTGCGCTGACCGCCCACAGATAACTGCGCTCTTCGCCCAGCGCGTATTCCAGCAGCAAGGTGTCGGCGTCGAGTAAGGATTGAATCTCCGCCAAACGCAACGGTTGCGGCTGAGTAAGCGCCGCATAATGCGGGCTGGTCTGGCGAATTTTGGTTTGCACTTGCTGATACTCGTCTTCCAGTTGGCGAAGTTCCTGCTGCAATTCGCGCCACTGTTTATCGCTGGCGCGTTGCGAAAGTTGCGACAGGCGTTGCGCTTTGGTGTTCAACAATTGCGTCAACTCGCGTTCACGCGCCAGCAAATTGGCATCAACTCCGCGACGAATGTCCGCGCGCGATTCGGTCAGTTGCTCCAACAGGCTGCGCGCTCGCGCCCGTTCGCTGGCTTCCAGCGCCAGAGCCTCAAACCCAGCCGTCGGTTGCGCGCGATGCAATTGCATCAACAAATCCAGATTGAATTCATACAGCCGCTGCACTGTCGCCAAAAACGAAGCACGAAATTGCTGGCTGCCGACTTCGGAGCGAACGGCTTCGACGTTGGCCAAAGCCGATTCAATCAAGCGGCGCGATTCCGCCAATCGGCCAAGTTTGCGCTCGGCCTGGGCCAATCCAAACAAAGCCTGAGCTTCGCCTGCGCGATTGCCAAGTTCCGTCAAGATGGACGCTGCCAACGTAAATTGCTCTTTGGCTTTTGCAGCGTCGCCTTGCGACAAAATGACTTTGCCCAGGCTGGTCAGCGTTTCGGCTTCGCGCAATCGGTCGCCAGCGGTTTGAAACAGCGGCAATGCTTGTTGGAAATGCTCCAAAGCTTTTTTCGCGTCGCCCATTTGCGCCTGCAATTCGCCAAGCCATTGCATTGCGCGCGCTTCACCTCGGCGGTCGCCTGCCTGTCGCCACAACGGCAACGATTGCTGGTACGCCGACAAGGCTTTGGCCAGATTGTTTTGCTGTGCTTCGGCAAAACCGAGATTGCTGAGCGTGTTCGCCTCTTCGCGGCGGTCGCCGAGCTTGCGCCACAAACCGATGGCTTGATTGTACAAATCCAGCGCGCGGCCAAATTCGCCCAGCCTTACATACACCAACCCCAGATTGTTCAGCGCAACGGCTTCGCCTTCGGGGTTGTTGATCTGTTGATACAGCGCGCGCGCCTGAGTCGCGGCTTCCAGCGATTTTTGCCACTCGCCCAGATTGTCATAAGTCAGCCCCAAACTGAGCAGCGCGTCGGCCAACTCGGAACGGTTGTTCAAATTTCGCCACAACTTCAACGCCTGATCGTATTGCGCCAGCGCCTGCCGCGATTCGCCAATTTGCGTGTAAGCCGTGCCGAGCACAACCAGAGTTTGCGCTTCGCCTGCGGCGTCGTTGAACGCGCGCCATTCGCCGAGCGCCTGATTCAAATACACCAAAGCTTTGCGCTGTTCGCCGAGTTCCAACATGACATTGGCCAATCCGCCCAGCGCCGACGGCAGTTCGCGCCATTCCGTGTGAGCGCGCGCCAGTTCGGTCAAATAGCTGTAATACACCAGCGCGTGCTGAGTCTGTCCCAACCGTCTGTACCCGGACGCCAGATAAAACAGCGTGTGCGCGACCATCAACGAGTCGTCCATCACTTGCCAGATTCGTAAGGCGTCAGCGAACCGAGCGACAGCCTGCTCCTGATTTTCTGTTGTCTGTTTGGCGCGAAGCTGAATCGCTTCCTGGCTTGTTTTGAAAGCCGTCATCCATTGCCGGTCTGCTTCTGTCGCCGGTCGCAGAGCTTCGAGCTTCAGTTGATAGTTGCCGGAAGGAACCGCCTCGTCCGCAGCGATTTCAATTCGCACGACGCAAGGTTGTTCGGCAATGACGGCGACGATTTCGGCTCCCTGCGAACTGTTCATAACGTCACTTTCGCTGAGCGTTTGGTTTGATTGGTCAAGCAGGCGAAGTCGTAGATCAATTCCAATCTGCATTGCCGACACGCGCAAAAACTCTCCGGCTTGCAGGCGAACCTGAAACGAATGAGTTTCACCGTCGCGCAACTGGCGCTCGACGGTTTGGCCGGATTGCAAAACGTCTTGCGCGAACGTTGTCGCCGTCAGCAGCAGCAAAACAGCGCCAATCAATCCCACAAAACAATTTCTGATTTGGCGTGGATGGAACATAAAATCAGCGTAAGTGCGAAAGAGCGCAGAATTTCCATCTGCGCTCTTTCAAGTTTTCTAGTCAAAAATTCTCCGCCGGAACCATTTCAAACTTAACCTCCGGAGGGTTTGGCTTTGGTGTCGGAACTACCGCCACCTTTGCCGGGGCGTTTGGCAGGTTTCTTTTTCGGAGTGGCTTTCTTCGCAGCTTTTTTTGCAGGCATAACAAATCTCCTTTGTTATAAGGGTGGATGCTTGAGCCGTCTGCATTCGACGACACATGGGTTCGATTTCTGAAAGTTTATAGGTCAACTCTTGCCGGATGATTCTTCGATCACATATTGGCGCACAGCCTCCATCTGCACCAAGGCGTTTTCCACATCCTTGATTTGATGGTTGAGCCTTACCAACAGGTGATTGAACTCTGCAAACTTGGCCGTCACCTCTTCCAACGTGGGAACCGTGCTGAACGTTTTCAGATAACCTTCAAAATCTTCCAGCAGCCCGTCGCGTTCGGCCAAATCCAGCAAACGCTGGTCAACCGATTCCAGCAATTTTTGCTGCTCGGCTTCGTCGAGCTGACCTTCAGACCATTCTTTCGGCGTCAGCACGTGCGTGTAAGTCCATTTGCCGCGCCACTGGCATTGGCAAGCTCCGTTTTCCCAAGTGGAGCATTGCTGGCGATCTTTGTGTTTGTACAAATGCTGATTGGCCTGACCCGGATAATCGTTTTTCAACTCATCCCAACTCACAATCAGTTCTTCCTCCACCAACGGGTCTTTGACGTGGACGGAAGTTTCGCCTTTGGCTTCTTCGCAGATGGCGCTGACCACCAGATAATGCCCGCCGCCCAGCGAACCATTTTTGCGTGCATTGTTGCGCCAGTTGATTTGAATCGGAATCGGAGTGCCTTCGTTGACCAGCCAACGCATCGTGTCGCGCGACACGTTGCCGTATCGAGTCCCTTCTTCCATCCCCATGGTTTTGGCAGCTTTGGTAATGTCTTCGGGACGATTCAAATCTTCGGCTGATTCAACGCCTTCATCTTGCAACGTATTCGTCACCACTTCGCTCTGCGAAACGGCGCGTTCAGGAGTCATGAATTCCATCATGCTGGACGTGACCGCAGCCCAGCACCATTCCGTTTGCTGTTGGCGTTGCAGGCGGAAATCGCTGACCGAAACCGATTTCAAATACAGTGGCACGGCTCCTTCGTCATCCGACAACCATAAAGTCACAAAGTTATCGCCGGGAGCCAGATAGGCCGGGCCAAGAATCAGCCGCTTCGTGACAAAATCATTGCCCAACGGATTCAGACTTTCCGACCAGTAAAAGTTGTCGCTCAAACCTTCATCGCCGATGGTCAGCATAACCGGGCTGTAACTGACTGGCGTGTAGCACATCCAATCCAGACAAGGCGTTTCCGAAGCCTTGATTCGTTCGTGCAGCTTTTCCACCCAGTTTTCAAGCGGACTGAAAACCTCCAGCGCAAAAGTCGTGTGTTCAGGCTCCGTCACTTGCAGCCGGAATTGAATCGCGCCGCCGGGTTCTATCATCCAGCAACCGTCTGCGAACTGAGCGCCATAATGATCGTGCAACGACAAACGAGCGGTTGACTTGGGCTTGGCGGCGGTCAAATCCAACTTTTCCGTCAAATTGTCTGACGACGAATCGGCTTTGGGTTTACGTGCTGTTGTTTTCTTTTTTGCCGCAGCCATTGCTCTGTGCTCCTCCACCTATGAATAACGTAATGCCGGGTCAAACTCCCTCAAGCCACCAACCGGAAAAATTTCTGGCGAAACCAAGTGGAGTTTTTTACCGAAAGCTGTCGTTCGTTTGTGCTGAATCGCGCTGTGACCGCTGTGTTTATTGACTCTGCGCGAACCGGGCCATAGACTTCGGCGTAACTATAGCCGTGCTTAAATCAATATCAAAATTGAACCGCGCTGTTTTGACGACATTATCTGGAGTGTAACCATGCTTTCTGTTTTTCCCCTAGCAAACGGAGCTTGCACGTTCCGAAGTCTGGCGCTGACAGGCTGTCTGCTTTTCGTTTGCCTGTGCGGATGGAATCACCTGTCCGGTTCAACGGCCACCGCAATCGCCGGTTTTGGCCAACAATCCGGCAATCCATCGCCAACCGCCGCTCGCACTGCCTCAACGCCCGCAGTTCAAGAAAAACCTTTCCCGCTGGAACCCGGCAAACCTGTCGAACGGGAAATTGCTCGTGGCCAACAACAGATGTTCACGATTTCGCTGACAGCAGGCCAATTCCTGCGCATCATCGTTCACCAACAAAGCGTTGATGTCACCGTCGCTATCGTTGGCAGCGACAACAAAGCCATTGCCGAAATCGGCCTAACCAGCGTTGGGGGGCAGGAGTCTCTATCGTATGAAGCAGCGGTTACGGACGAATACCGTCTGCTGGTCAAATCCAATCCCATCGGCAATCCGCGCGGCAGCTATCGCCTGCAAGCCGATGTAAAACCCGCTGCCACCGAACAGGACAAAAAACGCATCACCGCCGAACGCTTGATGATCGAAGCCAATGAACTGAAGAAACAGCGTGGCCGAGCCGCCCAGCAAGTCATCGAGAAACAGCATCAGGGGTTGGCCATCTGGCGCGAATTGAGCGACCAGCGTTGGGCGGCGTTCTCGCAAATTGAAATTGGCAATGCTTATTACACGCTTGGGCAGTATGAAAAAGCGATCGAGTTTCTGGCACAGGTGATTTTGGCTTGCCGTCAATCGCAAGATGCAAATTGTGAAGGTCGATCTCTACATCTGACTGCTGGTGCAAATCAATTTTTGAGTCGGTATGGAATATCCATAGAACTTTACGAACAATCTTTGGCTATTCGGCAGGCGTTAGGAGATAAAGCAAGCGAGTTGACTGTGCTCAATGATTTGGGAACCGTGAATTACTTCCTAAACCGCTATGAAAAGGCGATTAACTACTTTGAAAGGGTAATAGGGCTTTGGCGTGAAATCGGCGATCGTTCTGGCGAAGGTAGAACGCTTAACAATCTGGGCGGCGTCTATCAGGTTTTGGGACGCTATGAAAAAGCCGTTGAGCTTTATGATCAGTCGCTGCTGATACTCCGCGAAGTTAAGTTGCGACCCAATGAGGGAATTGCACTCAATAATCGCGGAGAAGCTTATGAATTGATGGGACGTCCTGAAAAGGCGATTGAGAGCTTCGAGCAGTCTTTGCAAATTGCCCGCGAATTTAAAGAACGTAACAAAGAAGCTTTCAGGTTAAGCAATCTTGGTAATTCGTATCATTCGCTTCGCCGTTACGATAAAGCGGTTGAGTATCTGGAACAGGCGTTGGCCATTCAACGAGAGGGAAAGTACCGGGCAGAAGAAGGGCAAACGCTGGTCAGACTCGGCAAAGTTCAGCACTCATCGGGTCAGTACGAAAAAGCTCTGGAGCAATACAAACTGTCGTTGGCAATTGCCGGGGAAGTGAAAGCCCCGGCGGACGAAGCCACGGCGCTTTATCAACTTGCCAGAACCGAACTGGCACGCGGCAACTATGCCCAATCATTAAGCTACGTCGAAGATAGCTTGAAACTGGCCGAATCTTTACGCTCCGGTCTGGTCAGCAACGATTCACGGGCGGCTTTTTTTGCCGCCGCACAAAACTCTTATCAGTTGTACATTGATGTGCTGATGCGTCAGCATCAAGCTGACCCGACCAAAAACAAAAACGCCCTGGCTTTTGAAATCAGCGAGCGGGCACGGGCGCGAGGGTTGTTGGAAATGCTGGCTGAATCTCGCTCAGACATTCGCGGAGGAGTGGATGCCGCGCTGCTGGAAAGGGAGCGGTTATTGGCCAAACAGTTCAATGAAAAAGCTCAACGACTGACTCAATCCAACACCGCCGCACAGCTTGCCACGCTAAAACAGGAAATTTCGGCCATCGAAAATGATTACGAGCAGGTGCAAGCCGCTATTCGCAGAGCCAGTCCGCGCTACGCTGCTCTGACCGAACCGCCCGTGCTGAAACTCGCTGACATCCAACAGCAATTGGGAACTGATACGTTGCTGCTGGAATACTCGCTGGGCGAAGAGCGCAGTTTTCTGTGGGTGGTCGGCCAGAATTCGCTGGCTAGTTACGAACTGCCCAAACGCGAACAAATTGAACAGGCAGCGGCGGATGTGTACAGAATGCTGACCGTGCGGAGCCGAAACGTTGCTGGCGAAACTCCACGACAAAGACAGGCACGCATTGCCCAAACCGAAGCCCAGCTTCCCGTTGCTGCACGCCAACTCAGTCAAATCCTGCTTGCTCCCGCCGCAGCACAATTGGGAAATAAACGTCTGGTTATCGTCGCCGACGGCGCGTTGCAGTACATTCCGTTTGCCATGTTGCCCGACCCTAACAATTCAGACACCGGCAATAAGAATCCGCAATCCACAGTCCGCAATCCGCAATCAGAAGCGCCTTTAGTTGTGAATCACGAATTGATCAGTCTGCCATCCGCTTCGACGCTGGCCGTGATGCGGAAAGAGCTTGCAGGCAGAACACCGGCGCCCAAGCAGTTGGCGGTGTTTGCCGACCCGGTGTTTGCCGCCGATGATCCTCGTCTGAAAATCGCTGCCGGCAAGCTGATGAATGAACCTGCGTCAGCTATTGCCAGTCGCAAGATTGAACATCTTTCCGGTGACGCCACGTTGCTAGGTGTGCGACGTGGAATGGTTATTCCTCGTCTGCCGTTTACCCGGCAGGAAGCCAATCAAATTCTCGCGCTTGCTTCTGGGAATTCCAGCTTCAAGGCCGTGGATTTCAATGCCAATCGCGCGTCAGCGCTCAGTTCAGAACTCAGCCAGTATCGTTACCTGCACTTCGCCACGCACGGTTATCTGGACAGCGAACGCGCGGGATTATCGGCGCTGGTGTTATCTTTGGTGGATGAACAGGGCCAACAGCAGGATGGATTTTTGCGCGCGCACGAACTTTACAATCTGAACCTACCCGCTGAATTGGTGGTGCTCAGCGCCTGCCAAACCGGACTGGGCAAACAGATCAAAGGCGAAGGCATGATCGGTCTGACGCGCGGGTTTATGCATGCCGGAGCGGCGCGCGTGGTCGTCAGTTTGTGGAACGTCAACGACAAGGCCACTTCAGAGCTAATGACTCGGTTTTATCAGAAGATGCTGAAAGAGCAGCAAGCGCCAGCGGCGGCCTTGAGGTCTGCTCAAGTCGAGATGTGGAAGCAGAAAGCCTGGCAATCGCCCAATTACTGGGCGGCATTTGTGCTGCAGGGTGAGTGGAAGTAAAGCGATGGTGATTTGTTGGAAAGGCGTCGCGTTGATTGCCATCGCTGCAAATAATCCTGCAGCGATGGCAATGTTTGGCTGAAATTACTCCGCCATGACATCCATCTCAGGATCAACTTGAAAGACTGTGCCGTTTGTCAGAATGATCGTGATGGTGATGTCGTAGGTTTTATTCTTTTTACCAGGAGCGGCTTGGGCGGTAAAAGGGCCAATAGTGAGGCCGTGACCATTCATATTACATCCGCTGCTGCCGAACGACGATGTGTTTGTTAATTGTGTGGTAGGTACCGTGTAGGTGCCGTTTGTCCAGCCAAAGGGAGAGACGTTTCTAATGGGATTATTGGGATTATTGGGAGGAGTGACGTCGTTGCAACTAATCACAATCGAAGAAATTGTGGCTGGATTAGCAGCGATGTCCAGAAATGTGAAACTAACATCGTCACCAGCGTCAATGCTCAAATCAACTATGGCGCCTCTTTCTATAAAGTTATCATTATCTACCATTTGGACAAAGCCATAAGCCATCGAAATGGGATTGTTCGCATTGGGAGTGAAAAGGGTAGAAACGTCTGATTTGTAACAGACATCAAGTGCAAATGTTTGCGTAGGCATATTCTGCTCCTTTGTGGTTAAGCGGTATTTTGCTTTTTAGTCTGACCGCAGGGTGATAAAGCAAAAGGCTGCGAGACACTCACAACCAGTGATGACAAAAGACAAAAAATCACTCCGCCATGACATCCATCTCAGGATCAACTTGGAATACTGTGCCATCGGTCATCGTGACGGTAATCGTCATTTCGTAGGTGCCCACGTTTATGGCTTCAAAAAGCTGTGAGGGCTGTGAGGAATTGCCTCCCATACCGTAGCCAACAGTACTGGTTACATTGCAGCCCGTGCTTTGGGCTTTACTGACAGTCACAATCTGCGAGCCAGAAAACGTCCTTTCACCATTTGCCCAGCCATCAAAGGGTGCGGTGCTGTCTTTAAAACTGATGGTGACACTGCTGATCGTCTTTTTAGTGGCATCGTCGGCCAGGTCATATACCTGGAAACTAATATACGAATTCTGAGGAATTGCTTCTTTTGTCTTTTCTCCGTCCTCATACATCTTGCCATCGTCTGGAGTCAGACTATAGCCAAAAGCCATTGCAATTGGATTAGTGCTGGTGGCCGGACTCTGTGGGGTAACGTCTGATTTAAGCGCAACATCAAAGCCATAAGTAGCCATAACGTTCTCCTTTGTGGTTAAGCGGCGCCTTGCCGCAGGGGTTGATAAGCAATACGGCTGGGACACTGCCGCAGCCAATGACTTCAGCAGTAACTTATTTTGAGTTCCTTCATTGACTACAACGCGAAAACCAATCGTTTTCCCTCACGCCTTCAAAGATTTTTTTCTGGTAAGAGCGATCAATGGTGTTTCAACTCCACCAAATGAATCAGTGTGTCGCCGCGACCAATGACTGCGGTTTTCAGATTGCGGCGGTCTTCCTGAGCTTCGGACTTTGATTGACTAAGCAAGGTCAAAAGCCTTCGCACAGTATCGCGTTGTTGCGGATTGCGGAGTTCGCCTTGTGCTTGCGGAGTCAGCACGTCGGCTTTGAGGTTTTCCAGTTCGTTGATGGCTTGCGCTGCCCAGATGACCCAAAGCTTTTCGTCACCGGTGTTTTCGTTGAAAGTCATCCGGCCGGTTTCCATCGTCTGATTGGCTTCGATTTTAGCCGAAGCTCCGTTGACGGAAGGCATTGGGAACAGCAGCCAATAACTGATTCCGGTTTCAGCCGGGCCTTCGTTGATCAAATACAGGTAGCCGGATTGCGGACTGATGAAGTTGAAGCGGAACTTTGAACCGGATTCATAACGCTCTCGCCCCGAAGACTGAAACTCTTCTCTATACGCTTTGCCGTCGCGCATCATCTGCACCGTCAACCAGTAATCGAACGAACGTTCCGGCAATTGTTCGGCGGGAATTGCCGGGACAGTCGCGGGAGTTTTGGACTGAGTCGCCCACCACACAGCAACAGCGATCAAACCGATGATCAGGAATGCGGCCAGTCCGATGGTGACGCGCGACAAACGGGCGACTTGAGCCAGTTCTTTGGTCACTGTGTCGGCAGGCAGCGACTGCGTGGAGAAAGTGGGCGCTTCAGGAGTTGACGGTGGAGCAGCGGTAATTGGCGAAGCTGTCGGTTTGGGTTGAATGAACAGGGTTGCCGATTCGGAAACTTCGCCTGCATTGCGTTCGGCGTCGAGTTCCAGCCGACGGTGCAGCCGTTTCAATTCTTCAGCCAGTTGCGCCGACGATTGATAACGCTGCTCTCGGTTTTTGGCCAGCAGCTTGTCCAGAATTTGCTGCAACTGAGCGGGCGCGTCGTCCAGCAATTCCGCCAAAGGAATTGGCTGCCGTTCCAGAATGGCGACGAAAATGTCCGGGATGCTGTCACCGCGAAAAGGGCGCCCGCCAGTCAGCATTTCGTACAACACAACGCCCAGACTCCACAGGTCGCTGCGAAAATCCAGTTTCTGCCCGCGCGTTTGTTCGGGCGACATGTAATTGACCGTGCCCAGAATCACTCCGGGAGCAGTGTTTTTGTGAAGCGTCGGCGAATTGGAAAGGTCGCCGGACATCACTTCGGTTGGATTCATTCCCGCCAGGCCGAAATCCAAAACCTTCACGAACCCATCGTGGCGCAGCATGATGTTTTCGGGTTTGATGTCACGATGAACGATGCCTGCGTTGTGAGCAGCGGCCAGTGCGTTGGCGGATTGATGGGCGATGTCCAGAGCTTCGAGCAGCGGAATCGCTCCCTGTTCAATGCGGCTGCGAAGCGTTTCGCCTTCGACAAATTCCTGCGCGATGTAATGGATGCCGTCCGTTTCGCCAATCTCGTGAATGGTGACGATGTTCGGGTGGTCTGTGGCGCTGGCCGATTTGGCTTCGGTGGAGAAGCGGCGCAAACGATCAGGGTCGGTGGCGAATTCAACCGGCAACAATTTCAAAGCGATTTTACGACTGAGCTTTTCATCCATCGCCAGATAAACTTCGCCCATGCCGCCTGCGCCCAGATGCGAAATGATTCGATAATGACCGAAGACTCGCCCGATCATTGCGGTGTCAGGTTCTTCAACGTTGATGTCGGGATTGATGGCAGGTTCATTCAGAAAAGCGCCAGCTTCGTTGTTGGCGGCGAGTAATTGTTCAACTTCTTTCCGCAAGACATCGTCGCCCTGACAATGTTCCAACAGGAAAGATTCGCGCCGTCCCGGCTCCAAATCCAGAGCCGCGTGATACAGGCCGCTGAGTTTGTGGAACTGTTCTGGTGTCATAAGGCAAACATCAATTTCAAAAGTTGTCTTGGTTTTATTCGCTGTCGTCGCCGCTTTTTAATTGTTTGTACAGCCAGGTGCGAGCAAAGTTCCAATCGCGTTCGACCGTGGCGTGAGAAATCGCCAGCACTTCGGCAGTTTCTTCGATGGTCAGGCCGCCGAAAAATCGCAACTCGATGATTTGGCAATGACGCGGTTTGAATTTCGCCAGCTCCGTCATTGCTTCATCCAAGGCCAGCAAATCCAAATCACGCGATTGCCCCAAACGATCCGCTTCGCTCAACGACAGAGAATAATTGTCGCCGCCACGTTTGGCAGCGTGCGTTCGGCGAGCGTGATCTACCATCAAATCGCGCATGATCTTGGCCGACAAGCCAAAAAACTGAGCGCGATTTTGCCAGTTGACATGCTCTTGATTGACCAGTTTCAGGTAAGCTTCGTGAACGAGCGCCGTCGGTTGTAGCGAAAAATTGTTGCGCTGGCGGCGCAGATAGCTTTGCGCCAACCGGCGAAGCTCGCCATAAACCATCGGCAGCAACCGATCGAGAGCCGTCCTGTCACCGTCGCTCCATTGCAATAACAACTGAGTAATGCCTTCTTCCACGATCAATTCCTGAATCCAACCGAAACATTCGTTCGCCGGGAAATCGCTGAATTTTTTTCTTATTGATGAATTTGTCGGTAAGTCACTTTCGGACAAGGAAATTAGCACTGTGTCGTAACAGGCGTCAACGAATGGGCAGGAAATGTGGAAGCAACATCCAAAGGAGGGTTGGTCTTGCGAAGGTGTTGCTTCCACACGCAGTGACGACAATAAACGGCTGAGGTTTGTGATCGTTCGTTGCGGTGAACGATCCGCTCGAACTTTTCCGAATCAGTGGCTGCTCAATTTGTCTGTGGTCAGACTTAATTCTTCGATTTTTTGGGTCAGCGTTTTGCCGCACACCAACACGGCTCCGTCCGGTAATTCGACGTAATGCAGATCGCCTTCGTCAATCCAGCGATAGATTTTCAGGCGGCTGCACTGGCAAATGTTGGCGGCGCGTTCAGCCGAAACCATGCCGATGTTGCGATGTCCGCTCTGTCCGCACACTTCGCAGCAAAAAGAATTGCCTTGCTGTGTTTTTATTGCGGGGGACTGCGTAGCTCGTTTTTCCTCAGCACCAATCAACATATCAACCTCACTTGTGGTTCTCTTCAAACGTTTTCAGTTGTCTTCAATCGCAGGATGCGTTTTCTCTATCTACACAATCGGAAAATTCGAGAAGACTCCCTCACCAGTCAATACATTTTTCAGGTTGTTTGTTTAAGCGTGCCTGGCCGAGAGGATTTTTTAACAGCAAAAAGCCACAAGCAAAGAAACCCGAATCCTTTCGATTGGTGGTTTCTTTGCTTGTGGCTTTTACGAAATTTTTAGCCGTGCTTAAGTTAGACTACCGTCTGCTCGCCTTGGTAGTGGCCAGAAAACGGAACTTCAGAGGTGATGAAATTGGGGTTGCTCGCAATTTCGACAAATGGAATTGATGAGCAGATGTGTTCAACCGTTACACTTTTTCGCCACGGGCGCGCATATCAGCCAGCACTTTTTCGATACCGAGCTTGTCAATCGTTTTGATGCCGCGCGCGGTGACTCGCAACCGGACAAAACGACCTTCGCTGGGAATCCAGAACCGATGCCACTGCAAATTCGGTTCGAAACGACGCTTGGTTCGATTGTTGGCGTGCGAAACATTGTTACCCGTCATCGGCTTTTTGCCGGTCACTTGACACTTTTTAGACATTGAAAAACTCTCCTGAAGAAAATTGCAAAAGTTGCGTCTGGTCGAAGGGCGGGAAAATAGCACATGACCGGCAAAAAATGCGAGCGACCAAACATTTTTTCTGGCTTTTATGGCAAAAACTTTCTTTGGCTTGACAGTTTCACAAACGAAATAGTTTGATAGCGGCGAAGGAAATTTTTCTGAATCACGAATAAAAAAACTTGGCAAAAGTTGGCAAGAAGATGATTAAACGAGGCCTTTTGCTCCTGATCCTGGTTGTCGTAGTAGTGTTTGTCTACATCCATTATCAGGTACATAGCTACGACAACCGAATCATCAGCAACATGAGCGAACTCGACACCAGCCGCTGGCCGCGTCCGCGCGTGGCAATCGTGTTCGGAGCCAGCGTTTATGGCAATGGCGACCTTTCGCCGATTCTGGAAGACCGCGTGGACACCGCCATCGAATTATATCGCGCGCGCAAAGTGGATCGGATTTTGGTTTCCGGCGACAACCGGCATTACAGCTACAACGAACCCAAAGCGATGCAGGAATATCTGGTTACTCACGCCGTTGCGCCGCAAGATGTAATTGTGGATTACGCCGGGCGTTCGACTTACGAAACCTGTTTGCGAGCCAAAGACATCTTTGGGCTGGATCGCGCTGTGCTGGTTTCGCAGGGTTATCACCTGCCGCGAGCGTTGTACATTGCCAACGGATTGGGGGTGGACGCTGTCGGAATGGCCGGTGATTTACGGCTGAAACCGAAGGTGGATTACCAAAGCGCCCGCGAGTGGGCAGCGGAAATCAAAGCTTTCTTCAATTTGAAGTATTTCCCGCCTGACGTTTTGCTGGGAGATCGAAAACCGATTCGATAAAACTTTCCTGTTGCCTTGCTTGACTGACCAAGTCGCCATGCAGATAATGCCGCCCGTTATAAATCGTCTTTATCAAATTTCTCGAAAGATTCTCGACTGACCAACAAAACAGTTATGAATTTCTGGCAAACAACAGCGCAAACCTTGAATCATCGTTCGGCGGAATTCGGTCGCCTGACGAATCGGTTGGCGTGGTCTGCCTGTTTTGAGTTTGGCTTTTATTTTTATTTTTACTTTAGCCGCTCAAGAGGGGTGGGCAGTTCGTTGGCCTGAGCAAAACGCAAACGGAACGCCTGAAACAAAGCCCCTCGTTCAAACTGAACGAGGGGCTTTTCGGCTTTATGGACACAAATTATGAACCTTCAAAAATCAAAACCGCGAATCGCGTTTCAGGGAGAACTTGGCGCGTTCAGCAATCAGGCCGCGCATAAATTGCTCGGCAACGAAATCACTGTGGTTCCCTGCGAAACTTTTGAGCAGATGTTTGCAATGGTCGAACATGGCCAAAGCGATTTTTGTCTGGCGCCGATTGAAAATTCGCTGTTCGGTTCGGTCTATCAAAACTATGACTTGCTATTGAAACACAACCTACGAATCGTCGGCGAAACCAGTTTGCGAATCGTTCACAACCTGATCGCTCCGCCGGAAATCAAGCTGGAAAACGTGCGCCGAGTGTATTCGCATCCGGTCGCGTTGGGGCAATGCCAGCAATTTTTCGCTTCGCGCCCGCAGATGCAACAGGTCGTCGCTTACGACACGGCAGGCAGCGTCAAAATGTTGATGCAAAGCCGCGAACCAGGAGCCGCCGCAATTGCCGGAGCGACTGCCGCCGAAGTGTACGGCGCAGAGATTCTGATTGCCGGCATCGAAGACGACCAGCAAAACTTCACGCGATTTTTCCTGCTCGCACACGAAAACCACGCCACTGAACCGCCGCCGGACGCCGACAAAACTTCAATTGTGCTGTCGCTGGAAAATCGCACAGGCTCGCTGTTTCGAGCAATGGCTGCGTTGGCGTTGCGCGATATTGACCTGACAAAGATCGAATCGCGTCCGCTGATCGGTCGCCCTTGGGAATACAGTTTTTATCTCGATTTCATTGGCAACACGTCGGAACCGAAAGTGCAAAACGCGCTGGCTCATCTGGCGGAATTTGCCACCAGCATAAAAATTCTGGGCTGTTACAGGCGAGCGCCTAAAGACGGCAACGAATGATCGGTGAGTTTTTCAATCAATCACCAAGCGCCAAAACATCAAACTACCAACTCAATTTTATTTTTTAGGAGCCTTAACCATGATTATCGCCATGCAGTCAGGAGCAACTGACGAACAAATCAATCACATCTGCGACCGAATTCGCGGATTCGGTTACATGCCGCACGTCATTCGCGGCGAAGAACGCACAGTCGTCGCAGCAGTCGGGCACGGCGACAAAAAAGAACACATCGAAAGTTTGAAATCCGCCGAAGGCGTTGAAGATGCGTTCCCGATCCTGCAACCTTTCAAACTGGTCAGCAAAGAAGTCAGAAAACAAAAGTCCGCGATCAAAATCGGCAAAGTCACCATCGGCGACGGTGGTTTTGTCGTGATGGCGGGGCCGTGTTCGGTCGAAGGCCGCGACCAATTGATGACCACCGCCGAATCCGTCGCCAAATCCGGCGCACACCTGTTGCGCGGCGGAGCCTACAAACCGCGCACTTCGCCATACGACTTTCAGGGAATGGCCGAAGACGGATTGAAATTGCTGGCCGAAGCGCGCGATAAAACCGGTTTGGCCGTCATCACCGAAGTGCTGGACACTGGCGATGTCGAACTCGTGGCCGAATATGCCGACGTGCTGCAAGTCGGCACGCGCAACATGCAAAACTTCGCGCTGCTGAAAAAGCTGGGCGAGATCAACAAACCTGTAATGCTCAAACGCGGACTGTCGGCTACCATCAAGGAGTTTTTGCTGTCGGCGGAATACATTGTCACGCACGGCAATCCGAACGTGATTTTGTGCGAACGCGGCATCCGTACTTTTGAAACCGCCACGCGCAACACGCTTGATCTGGCGGCGGTTCCCTTGCTGAACGAACTGACTCACCTGCCGGTGGTCGTTGACCCAAGCCACGCCACAGGCAAACGCAGCTTGGTGCGTCCGTTATCCAAAGCTTCAGTCGCCGTCGGCGCGGACGGGTTGATGGCCGAAGTTCATCCCAAACCCGAAGAAGCCTGGTCAGACGGCCCGCAAAGTTTGCGACTGGAAGAATTCGCCCAGTTGATGCGCGATCTGGAACCGTACGTCAATTTGCGAAAGAGCGAATCTAATTAGGCGACAGCTTTAACTGATGACTAGACTTCTTGTCGTTGGGTTATTCGGCGTGACAGAATGGCCTCGTTTCACAAGAAAGGTAGTTCCCGATTATGCACGTCAAAAAAACTGCTTTGATTATTTGCAACAACGGCAAGGAATACTGGATCACGCAAAAACAGTTCTGGAAAATGATTCGTGAAGGCGTCGTCACTCAAATCGGCGATCAGCCTTTGCGGGGGCAATTTCGCGGACGCGACGATCAGTTGTTGATTACGGTCGGGCACACTGTGCTGAACCACGCCACGCCGATTCACACCAGCGAAGTGCTGGAAACGGCTCGACTGAAGAAAAGCCGGTCTTGAAACTCCGGCGAGTTCTTTGGGAACTTTTTATGGCGGTTCGCGTGTGAATCCCCAGCTAGTGTGAGGAAGACCAAAGCTGATGAGTGATTCAAGCTCATGTGAGGTCTGGTAATCGCATGCATTGAGTGGCTAATCGCCAATAAACAACGAAGAGGGAATCGGCGGCTGTGAGGGAGCGTCGGTTCCCTCTCCTGTTTTCGGCTGGTTTTTTGCTGGTTGACAGTGCTCTGACCGACCTTTAAGATGCGCCTTCGTTTTGGGTAGTACTGATCCTTTCATCAAAGTTTTTCGGGGCGTGGCTCAGCCTGGTAGAGCGCTCGGTTCGGGACCGAGAGGTCGAAGGTTCAAATCCTTTCGCCCCGACTTTTCAAATCAATGACTTAAGGCTTCCGAAAGGAAGCCTTAAGTCATTTTACGATACTTTCAGCGACACTTTAGAAAGAGAATTTTCAATGACAATAAAGTGCGCTTGCTTGGGGTGCAAGAGGCCGTGGGTTCGAATCCCGCCGTCCCGACCATTTTTTTCAATGATTTACAGGCATCTCCAGGATGCCTGTTCTGCTTTGCGGACACATTTGCGGACACATTGGGATTCATCTGTATATTTTCCGGCAATGCAAAAGCAGTGAACAGAAATGCTGCTGATAACCACAGCACCGAACCAGTTGTTCCCGCCGTGCTGATCGCTGTCGAAACAGGTTTCCCGGTCTTTTGTTCCACGTACTCAACCATCCACAGCCTCAGTTTGATTGCGAGCAGATGTTTTCTCGTGCCAGGCTTAATAAGGCCATTTCCAATCGCGGATCTCAGGCAGGTCATCACCGTGTTGGCGAATATAATATTGATGTTCGATCAGCTTATCGCGCATCGCCTGCTTGATGTGCGCGACTCTGGCTCCCAATTGCGCGACACGATCAATCACGTCTATTGCGAGGTGGAAGCGGTCGAGATCGTTTAGCACCGTCATGTCGAAGGGCGTGGTGGTTGTGCCCTCCTCTTTGTACCCGCGTACATGAAGGTTCCGGTGGTTCGTCCGCCGGTAGGTCAGCCGGTGAATCAGCCACGGATAGCCATGAAAGGCGAAGATGATTGGCTTGTCGATCGTGAAAAGAGAGTCAAAATCCTTGTCAGATAAGCCGTGCGGATGTTCGCTCGCGGGTTGGAGCGTCATCAAATCAACCACATTGATTACCCGAATCTTCAAATCAGGGAATTGCTGGCGAAGAATATCCACAGCGGTGAGCGTTTCAAGCGTCGGAATGTCTCCGGCGCAGGCCATCACCACATCCGGCTCCGCACCCTGATCGTTGCTGGCCCATTCCCAGATGCCTATGCCAGCGGTGCTGTGTTTGATCGCCGCATCCATGTCCAGCCACTGATGAGCGGGCTGTTTGCCAGCGACGATCACGTTGACATAGTGGCGGCTCCGCAAACAATGATCGGTCACGGAAAGCAGTGTATTGGCGTCGGGCGGAAGATAAACCCGGACGACTTCCGCCTTTTTATTAACGACGTGATCTATGAAGCCGGGGTCCTGGTGGCTGAAACCGTTGTGATCCTGCCGCCAGACGTGCGATGTCAGCAGATAGTTGAGCGAAGCAATCGGGCGACGCCAAGGGATGTGGCGCGTAGTCTTCAGCCACTTGGCATGCTGATTGAACATCGAATCAACGATATGGATGAACGCTTCGTAACAGTTGAAGAATCCGTGACGACCTGTCAGAAGGTAGCCTTCAAGCCAGCCCTGACAAAGGTGCTCGCTCAAAATCTCCATCACCCGGCCATCTAGCGAGAGATGGTCATCCCCAGGCAAAGTAGCGCCTGTAAAGACTCGGTTCGTCACTTCAAAGAGAGCGTTAAGACGGTTCGAGGCAGTTTCGTCCGGCCCCATCACCCGAAAGTTCCGGCTGTCGGCGTTGCGCTTCATCACGTCGCGCAAGAAGCGTCCCATCGCGCGTGTCGCCTCCGCCTCAACCGTTCCCGGTTTGGGAACGTCAACTGCGTAATCGCGGAAATCCGGCATCTTCAAATCTCTGAGCAGAAGCCCGCCATTGGCATGAGGATTGGCTCCCATGCGGCGCTCGCCTTTCGGGGCCAACTCAGCCAATTCCGCCATCAATTTTCCGTTTTCATCGAAGAGTTCTTCAGGCTTATAGCTCCGCAGCCACTCTTCCAGCATCCTCAAATGCTCAGGCTTGCTCGCCAACGCTGCCAACGGAACCTGATGCGAGCGGAATGAATTCTCCGTCGGCAACCCATCCACGACCTTTGGTCCTGTCCATCCTTTCGGCGAGCGCAACACGATCATCGGCCAATGCGGGCGTGCGGGGAACCCGTGTTCACGCGCCTCGCGTTGAATCGTTTGAATCTCAGCAATGACGGTATCAAGCGTTCCGGCCATCAGTTGATGCATCGCTTCCGGTTCATCGCCTGCGACGAAATATGGTTTATGGCCATAGCCGATCATCAGACTCGCAAGTTCTTCATCGCTCACCCGCGCCAGCACAGTCGGATTGGCGATCTTGTAGCCGTTCAGGTGCAGAATCGGCAGGACGGCTCCGTCATGCACCGGGTTCAGGAATTTGTTGGAGTGCCAGCTTGCGGCCAGTGGCCCCGTCTCTGCTTCACCGTCGCCAATGACGCACGCCGCCAGCAGATCGGGATTATCGAAGACCGCGCCGTAGGCGTGCATCAGCGAGTAACCCAGTTCGCCGCCTTCATTGATCGAGCCAGGAGTCTCAGGAGAAGCGTGGCTGGGGATGCCGCCGGGAAATGAGAATTGTGTGAAGAGCCTCCCTATCCCTTCCGCGTCCTGCGAGACGTTCGGGTAAAACTCGCTATAGGTTCCTTCCAGATACGTATTGGCAACCAGGCCAGGGCCGCCGTGGCCGGGGCCACAGACGTAAATCACGTTCAGGTCTTGCTTTTTGATCAGGCGATTGAGGTGGACATAAATAAAATTCAGCCCCGGCGTCGTCCCCCAGTGACCGAGCAGCCTGCGCTTGACGTGTTCGATCTTCAGCGGCTCGTGCAACAGCGGATTGTCGGACAAGTAAATCTGACCGACTGACAGATAGTTCGCCGCGCGCCACCAGGCGTTCATCCGTCGCATCTCTTCCACACTCAGTGGTTGTGCTTCTTTCATTTCAATAACAGCCATCTTTTCGTGATCTCCCTTCCTCTTTTTCTCAAACTTGTTTGCCCTGCAGAAATCGTCTAAAGATCAGCTCTCGCTCTTACCTCGCAGCAGAGGCGCGGCCAGGCCAGCCAGCGACGACGCGAAAGATCAGCGGTGGCAGCATCAGCATCTGCACGACAGGAACGAGGCCGACCTTGAGCAATGGTATCAGCGGCATCCGTGACGTATATGCCCACTGGCTGCCGACAAAGACAGCCAACCATTCGATGCTGACGCTGATGACCAAGCCGGTAAGCAGCATCACGGCATAGCCAGTCGTCGTCGGCTGTACAAACCAATCTCGCTGACGAGTGATGGCCCAACCAACCGCATAGATCAACAGCACCAGGAATCCATCTCCGACCGCTGCCAGTCCGCAGTGCCACCATACCAAACTCAAATTCTCCATCCCCACGTAGAGCGGCGACTGAGCAATCTCCCAGACGTAGTTGATCAGAACTGCAATCACAAACAATCGCGGGAGGAACCAGGCTGATTTCATCTGCGGTATCTCGGTGTTTGTCAGGTCACTATTCACACTCAGTTCTCCCTCAGCTTCTCTCCACGTACTGCCAGAATAATATCCAGAAACACAGGCTCAACATTAGTGATATGAAAGTTGGCAGCGATGGCTGTTTCCACAGTGCGGCGATTCATCGCGGTCCCGTTGCGGCGCGTGAAGAGCGTCATCAGATCCAGTGTGAGACCGAGAACTGGATTACGGCTGCGCACATGCTCAAACATCAGCAGCTTCCCGCCAGGACGCAACACGCGATAAATCTCCCGAAATACCTGCTGAGGATCAGGGACAGAGCACATCGTGCAGGAGGTCGCCACGGTGTCAAATGATTCATCGGCAAAGCACAACTTGAGCGCGTCCGCGCGCACCAGACGAAGCTCCCCAGGATATTTTTGTGCGCGCGGAGCGGCTCTCCGCAGCATCTCTTCGCTGATGTCTATGGCAACAATTTCGCGACCAGGCGGGAAATGTTTGATGTCCATCCCCGTTCCAACTGCGACGAACAGCACGCGACCGGTCATTTCACGAAAGAGCGCCTCCCTGGCTGGCCCGCGCCGCAGGTCGGATGCCTCGAACGTGTCGTAAAGCCTGGCCCGTTTGTCCCAGATTGTCGCCATTGCTGATCTCATCAGGACTTGTACAAAGCACAAAAACATTTCCGACATCTGACTGCATACAGCCTGAGCAGGAGGAAGACGCCTATGCCGCCTGTTGCACCGATAATGACAGCAGACGAGTTGTTCAGACTGATTCCAGCGAGTTCCAGCAGACAGACCGCCATCGGGATGATCATCGCCGCAACCATCGAAGGAACCATGCTTTCAATCGAGCCGAGAACCGGCGCGACGGCGTGCGCGAGCAGCATTTGCGCAAACATCGCGGCGACCATCCCCACCGCCAGCGTCAAGACAATGTGCCATCCCAGATGATGAACCATGTGCATGACCCCGGTCGCAATTACTCCAACCACGATCAAAAACAGACAGTCTCCGCAGTTAAACATAAAAGTACGAAAGCCAGTTTTTGCAGCAAGGTCTCTTTGCATTGCCCGCTCCTCCTGCTCCGCTGCATGGTCATCGCCTCAACTTCCGTTCGCCCGCCGTTGCACACTGACCAGTTCAACCGCCACGTCAAGTTCGTCCGTGACCATCAGCACGTGGTTCGGCGCAACGCGCACCCAATCCTCCTTCTGCTCGGTCAACCTCTCGGAGGCGATGATGACAGCGCGCTCTTTTTCAGCCGCTTCGCCTAAACAGCCATCGCCATCTGAGTATGAAAACTTTTTACCCGTCGCGTAATAGAGCGAAGCTGGTTCAAGTCTTTGGTCTGAGACATAGCGAATCGCAGCCAGGTTCCGCCCATCTGTTACTGCAAAGTTGTAGTAGGAGGGGCCTGCAATTTCTGCTTCGAGCGCCCAATGCTCAAGGCGCTCGACTGTCCTGACCAGCAACTGCCCAAGCTCTCGGGCTGGCACGACCCGCTCCGCATCTCCGAGCAGGTTGAGAAAGATGGCGAAGGCATGCTCCGAATCGGTCGTCCCCTGTATCGCATGAAAAAGATGATCCGGCAGCGATTGCTGCACCCGGCGCTTGATTCGGTTGAAGCCTTCGACCGTGCCGTTGTGCATCCAGAGATAGCGACCGAACTGGAACGGATGGCAGTTCGCTTCCGCCACCTGCATTCCCGGCGAGGCGGCGCGGACGTGCGCGAAAAAACATGGTGATTTGACATGCTCTGACAGCCGCTGCAGGTTTCGGTTACTCCAGGCTGGCGTAAGACTGGTGAAGACGCAGGGCGTCTGACTGATTTCAGGCTGATACCAGCCAACGCCGAAACCATCGCCATTGAGCGGCTCTCTGCGCTCCCTCGACTTGTAGCTTTGAAGGATGAGCGAATGTCCGGGCCGATAAAGCAGGTCAGCCAGCATCATCGGACTACCTGTGTAGCAAAGAAATCTGCACATCTGTTTCTCGCTCCCGCTCAGGTTGAGCCTGCTTCACATAGTCCTCAGTGTGTCGCTCGAACTCGGCGCGGCAGGCTTCGGAACAGAAGTAATAGACCTCGCCCTCGAAAGTGCGCGTGTGCATTACTTCCTGTTCGTTGAGCTGCATGTTGCAAACCAGATCTGTGATCATACGTTCCGTCGCTTCGTCCGCAGGCTACAGCGAGTATGCGGACGTGTTTAGTCAATCGTCCGTTCAACCTTCACCCCCGTCGCAGCTTCAACCGCGGCCAGAATCGCCTGGTAGTTGCTCTTATCCAGATGGAGCAGCGCGAACTCTCCCTGACCCGCGTTGTTCTTGTACTGGATGGTCAGGAAGTGTTTCTTCCCCTTGGTGAAGAGCAACGGCCAAGCCAGCAGCAATCCTGACACATAACGCGGGCGTGAAGTCCGTTCGTAGAGAAGACTGGTTACTTGCGGCTTCTCCACTTTGACTAACTCGGAGCCTTTCGACAGAAAGCGGATTCCGCCGCTCTGCTTGTCAATTTCCAGCTCGCCTTCGATTTCGTCAGCCTTCTTCTCGGCAGTCTTGACGTACTTCACATCCTTGAAACGGTCTGCAACGCTGGACTGCGCCAGGATTGAGCCGGACAGATTGAAGCCAAGAACAACAGCGCAAGTCGTTGCCGAAATCTTCTGAATTGTCGTGGGGTAATGATTTTTTGCTGCCATAATTCCTCCTTATGATCGGTTGTTATGATTGAGTTGTGGTCATAGTTCCAAATCAAGCTTGACCAATAGCGCCATAAATATGTCTGAACCAGACCGACCGCCGTATCCATCAGCATCCTCCCTCGATCCCGCGCGCAGCCTGCGCACACTCCGGGTCACACGGGCACACATAACTCCCGGACAGGTAACGTTCGAGCAGCAGGCCGATCAGCCGCTGCGGGTCTGCGTCATAGATGACTTCCGCCCCGGTCTTTTTGCCGAGTGTGTTTTCCAGCGCCGGCAACGCGGTCGTGATGCCCCCGGTGCCGGTCAGCACTCCGATCAACTTGCCCTCTTCATAGGCAATCGAGAATTCGCCCAGTGTGCCGGAACGCCCGCCGACCACGATCACGATGTTGCAGCTTCTGATGTTGACCAGTTCGCGCCCCATCAGCCCAAGCCCGGTAAAAATCAGCACGTCATACTCTTTGTAAGGAGAGCCGAAAGTCTCGACGTGCTCCTTCAAACTCATGGCGGGCGAGATGCCGATGACATGCCCGCCGACTTCCTTTGCACCGAGCACCGCTTCATGCGGCAGGCCGGGACAGGCCCCGGTCAGCAGACAACAACCGTTCTCAGCTATAGCGCGCCCAAGCTCCCGGCACAACTCCAGACTGGACGCGGCAAAGTCGCCGCCCGCCGATCCCATCACACCAAATCTGATCTGCGCGCCGCTGAATGGATCGCGCGCAATCCGGGTGGCGTCGGAAGATGATCCTTCAATTTGGCTATTCATTGTTTCTCGTCCTTCCAGTCCCCTTCTTTCACGCCAAGCTCGGTAAGTTTCCGCCGCATCTCTTTCAAGCACATCTGCTCGCAATCATCCACCGGCTGATCGAAACCGTGCCGGTGGATAATCTTGATGTTCAAACTGACTTCGGATCGCAGCTTCCGTTTTGGCGCGTAATGAATGGCACGGTCGAAGGGCTGAATTTCATAAGTGGTGGGCCGCTCCTCCGTCGGCATAATCCACTCGGCGATTCGCTGCAAATCCCGGTAAACTTCCTGGCAGTGCGGGCAACCGGGTAACACCTCGCTGCCTGGATGTTCATGCGTTCCTTCAAGCTCCAAATCGAAGCCAACTTTGACGAGTTGACCTTTAGCTACCAAACTCTCCGGCCAGACTTCGTAACAGACTTTGTGTCTTTGAATCAGATCTTTCAACTGATTGATGATCTCTTCCTGAGCCATAAAACTACCTCCAATCTTTCATTCTCCCGCTACCTCAACCTGCCGCTTCAGAGCAGGCCGTTCATCTCCGTTACCAGCTTTTGAAGATCAGCACTGCTCTCCTTGAGGCGGTGTAAATCGGCTTGCAAGCAGCTTGCTTTGAATTGCTCAACGCGTTCTTCCAGCGTTTCTATCGTCGTTCGAAGCAGGCGGCACAAGCTCAAGACCTGCGAGACCCGTGACTGAAGCTTTGGATCCACATACTCAGGCTCTTCACGCTGATCCCCCCAACTTGGGTAATTCCAGTCCGCCCAGAATGAGCCAAGGCTTTTGTTGAGCTTTCCCAGGTGAACGAGGCAACCTTGTTGGGACGCCATCGTGCTCGCTATCGAACCCGGTCTGGCAACACAACAACACTCCGCTGCCAGATGCGCTGCTGCATTCCTGCAATCGCACTCTGCCGGGATCGCTTCCAGCGCTTCCTGCAAATGCATTGCATCGAAGTACACGTCTTGCAATTTCTGATGCAGGCTCATCGCAGCTCCCACCTTTGTTGAAGGATCACTTGACCTCTTCGCCTTTTGTCTCGGTCTCTTCGACCGCAGGCAGTGTGCTTTCTGTCGCGGCGCGAGGCGGCTGTCCTTCAGTCGAAGATGCGAGGATTTCGTTTTCGGCTTGCAGCCAGTCCTCTACTTCGCAGCCAGGCTCGCAGCCACGGCTCAGATAGATTTCGTAGGCGCGACTCGAAATTCTCGCGCGCACCTCTTCATCATTTGTCAATTGCTGATGTAGTTGTTCTGTGTTTTCTGCGTTCATGATTGCCTCCTTATGGTTCTTTCACTTCTTCTGCTTTTTGAGCGTAATAGCCCGCGCGTGTCCGGGCGACATATTTGGTCTTGCTATCGTCCTGGCCGACCACGGTCTGGATCTTGCGCCACTTCCCGTCGTTCTTCGTATTGCTCGGATAGTAGCCCACGCTGTATTGGTGGTGGTGGCTGACTTCGCCCGCAATCGCCCGCATCGCCTCGCGGCATTGCTCGACATTAGTGGGGAAATGCGCCCGCGCGCCGGTGACTTCCGCCAGCTTTTCCAGGTCATCGCGTGGGCCTCTGCCCACCATTCTGAGACTGAACATCCCACTCGACTCAAACATACCCACCGGGTAGATGAGCACGTTCTCTTCTTCCGCGCGCTCGATCAACTCGCGGAACTTGATCCGGCTGCTGTTGTCATCCCCATCGGTGATGACGACCAGCACTTTCTTTCGGTGCTTGGCCTTTTTGAGATGGTCGAGCGCAAAGTTGATGGCGTCCCAGAGCGCCGTCTCTCCTCCCGCGCGCAAGCCGAGGATCGAGTTCTCCAGCTTGTGCTTATCCGCCATGAAGTCGGAGACGAGTTCGACCCGCTGGCTGAAAGTGACAACGAAGGCTTCGTCCTCCTCAGTGCCTTCATCCACCACGTGTACAGCGGCGCGGTAAACGTCGCCGATCATCTCCATCATGCTGCCGCTGCGATCCAGCACGATCCCCCAGCAGACGGGCATCTCTTCGGCGCTGAAAAAATCGAGCTTCTGTTCGACACCGCTTTCATACACTTTGAAATCTTCGCGCTTCAGCCCTGGGATTGCTTGCCCCTTTCGATCCGTCACTGTCACGCTCAAAGAGACTAGCTCCGTGGACAGCTTGAGGGACGCGGCGTCTTGCGCGGGCTTGTGTTTATGTTCCTGCGCGAGCGATGGTGAGCGGAGCAGGAACGTAAGCGCCAGCAGTAGCGCCGCCATTTGAATTATTCGTGATGATTTCATCTCTTCCTCCTTACGCTTGCCGAAGCGCGCGCGCCGCTACTCAGATATGCGTCCGGCCGGTGGGCGCTCCTTCGGCATCTGTAGTTCCTGAATCAAAGTGATGGCCTTCAAATGCTGCTCGTGCGTGAGGGTGGTGACCGCTTTGAGAACCGCTTCGATCATCCGAATCTTCACATCGGTCGTGATTGCTTCAGCCTCCCGCACCTTTGCGCGCACTGCATCAAGATCAATATTGTCGCGGGTCAGTAATCGTTGCAGTTCGGCATCCGCCACATCCCGGTCGGCCAGCCTTTGCACACTGTACTTTTGATACTCGTAGGCAATCTCTTCCAGCGCCGCTCGTTGTTTATCCGCCAGTTGAAGCTGGTCGGCGAGGCGCAGAAAGAAGTTCGTCTCCAGGCCCAACTGCATCAGTCCGGGGGCGATCAGGCTCATCCCGCGCCCCAGTTGCACTTCCTGTTTCGGCAAATTGCCGGATGGTTTTTGCTGGGCAAAGGCGTATGCGCTGCTCAGCAGCAAAACAGCTAACACTAAAATTGATCTTTTCATGGGTTATGCCTCCTTTTCATTGTTCTGTGGCTGGGCGTTTACCCAGCGCCGTTTGGGAATTGCCCGGCTGCGCCAGCCGATCATCGCGGCGAAACTTTGACGGGTAGACGCGCGCCCACACGTAGTCGTAGGCCGTCGCGGGCAGCGCTTCTCTCAACTGAAAGTTGTACGCCTTCGGCCCGCCGAATTTGTCCTCGAAGCTGACGATCTCGAAGCGGTAGCGTTCCGACTGGCTGAAGTTCTGAATCTCGCTGTAGCGCCAGAAACGCGAATCGGACGGCATCTCCTTGGATTCGTAGACCACGCGGTCGGGGTAAATCTTCAGCGTGCCGATGCAGCCGCCGAAGCGGTGCAGGTGCTTGACCGGCGTCTCGAACGCCGGCGCATCATCGTGCGCGGGCGCGACACTCGTCACCAGCGGACGTGTGGCCCGCTTCAGCAACAGAGTGCTGATCTCCGCAGTGATTTCGCCTTCGAGCAACTTGAATTTGAAAACACGGTCGAGGCCCAGCCGCCACTTCTGATCCTCGTAGCTCACCAACTCAAGTTTCTTCGGGGACTCAACCTTGATCTGTTGCAGTTCGTCGTAGCGCCAGACGCGCGCGTGATCTTTATGCTCTGTCTGGTACTCGATCTTTTCCGGCGTAATGACCAGCTTCCCACGACAGCTACGCAGCGTGTGTTCATGCTCGGCGGAAAACTCATAGTTCTGCGCCGCAACGGGTGTCGCTACAAAAAAGATGATTGCGAACAGAATTAAGCTCAGTCTGCACATACTTCCTCCATCAATGATTGCCCCGCGTGGCAGCCAGGTTCGGCGGATTCCGACAGCAATATGCCGTCCTGAATTTCAAGCACTCGGTGGGTCGCCGCCGCTGCCTCAGGATTGTGAGTGACCATCAGGATGGTCTGCCCTTGTTCGTTGAGCGCGCGCAGGACGCCGATGATTTCGTCGCCGGTCTTGCTGTCGAGATTTCCCGTCGGCTCATCGGCCAGCAGCAACGGAGGCTCGTTGACCAGCGCCCGCGCAATGGCGACGCGGCCCTGCTCGCCCCCGGAGAGTTGATTCGGCAACCGGTCAAACTTGTCGCCCAGCCCCATCCGCTCCAGCGCCAGTTGCGCCTTCGTCCTCTTTTCCTTCGCGTTCAGCTTCGTAATCACCAGCGGCAGCATCACGTTCTCAAGCGCGGTGAGATACGGCAGCAGGTGATGTTGCTGAAAGACGAAGCCGAGGTATTCGCGGCGGAAGTCGGCGCGCCGCTCTTCCGACAGGTCATAAACGTCAACCTCATCAATGACCACACGCCCCTCAGTCGGCTGACTCATCGCGCCGATGATCGTCAGCAGCGTGGTCTTGCCGGAGCCGGACGGCCCCATCAGCGCGACGAACTCGCCTTCTTCAATCTCGGCGCTGACGCCGCGCAGTACCGTGGCGCGGCTCGCTACGCCGTTCGGCTGGTAAGTCTTCGTGACATTCTCAATCGTGATGAACGACATAGATTGCACCTTGTTAGTAGTAGCGAAGCGCCTCGGTCGGATCGAGCTTCGCGGCCTTGATTGCGGGGTAGAGGCTGCTCGCTACGCCCACTATCACCGCTGCCGCGAGCGCGGCCAACGCGAGCGCCAGCGACGGCTTTGCGCCCGCGCCAGTCTCAGTGAAATAGGGAGCGGATAGCACGCCAGAGAGAGCGCCCACCGCCCAACCGAGCAGCCCGCCGAGCAGACTGATGAGTGCCGCTTCGATCATAAAAATTCTGACGATGTGACTCTTGCGAAAGCCGAGCGCGCGGAGCACGCCGACCTCGCGCGTGCGTTCGACCACCGAGTTCATCATCGTGATAAAGACCATGACGAAACCGATCAGAAGCATGACGACCGAGAGCGCGGTCGAGAAGCGCGACAGCCGCTCGACGGTTTGCAAGCGCGCCCGCACCGCCTGCTGCAAGGCCGAGACCTTGGCCTCGGGCAGCGCGGCGCTCAGTTGCGCCACGATGTCATCAATCGGGCAGCCCTGGCACAACGCGCTCACTTCGATCAGGCTCAGTTCGCCCGGCTTGTGCAGCACTCGCTGCGCGGTCGGAAGGCCGGCAAAGATCATCTGGTCATCCTGCGCGCCCGTCTCCCGAATCACGCCGACGACGCGGAATTGCTCACCTCCAAGCGTTAATTCAGTGCGCAGCAGCTTCAACTCCGGCTGCCTGACGCTCGTGTGGTCAGAGTGAAGCATTGAGTCGTGATCTGCCGATTTTACCGCCTCTATGACGCCGAGCTTTTGCGCTGCTTCGTAACCGAGCAGCAGTTCATCAGCCTTGTCTGGCACGCGACCGACGACCTGCCACCACTGTTTCATCCTCACTTCCTGATCGAGTTGCGCGCCGGAGAGCAGGAATTTCTGGCCGTCAATGTCCACCGCGCCAAGCAGTTTTGGCGCAATCAGGCTCAGCCGGTTGGCGTACTTGATGGATTTGATCCGGCTGATGTCTTCGTCTGTAAGCTGCCGAAGGTCGAAGGTGGCCGCCGAAAGCGTGACGCCGCCGTAGGACAACTCCTGGCTGCTCGCCTTCGGCACAATCACGATGTTGGCGCCGTACTGATCAAGCTGCGCGCCGATCTCCTGCTCCATTGTCGCAGTCAGTGACCGTAGCGCCACCACCGTCCCGACGCCGACGGCGAGGCCGATGATGATGAACGCCATACGACCTTTTCTCCGCCGCAAACTACCGATGACAATATCAATCAATCTCATAGCAACCTCTTTATCGTTTCTACGCGACTGCCTCGGTGCGCGTTAGAAATAGAAAGCTCCTTGCCGCAAATCGCTCGCTTTGATCACCAGATGGTCGCCTTCTACTTTCCGTTCGAGCGGCGCGGGGTTACAGCCGCCTTTCACTTCGTTGACACGGTCGGAAGGGAAATGTTGCCCGCAGTTATTGCAGACCATGTCGTCGCCTTCCTGACGATAGCCGCGCCGGTGTTCATAGCAGACATCACAGGCGTTGAAGGCCGCACGGATGATCCCGTCGGAGCTTTTGACAACGAAGAAGCTGATCTCCTGATTATTGGCGAGCGTGTAGTTGTAAAACTTCGCCTTTCCGTCGCTCACGTCGGAGAGTGGTATCCGCACGTCCTGTCCCGGTGCGCTGATTGTCTGGGCGTTCGCATTGAGTGCGCCCTCGCTTCTTCCACCATTCCAGATGATGTAACCGGCTGCTGCGCTCAGCACGACAACGATTCCGACCAGCACGAAGTATTTCCGGTTGTTTGACGGTTCTTTGGGCGATGGCTGGAATTCAGCCTTCTTCTGTTGCCGCCCGTGTGTTTGAGTTGCGTGATGTTTACTGCTCATTACGTTCTCCTCTTCCTGGATAAATGATGAATTGGTTCGCCGGCCTGTCCGCAACTACTTCGGCCTTCTCCGGCGCGCCAGTAAGCCTTGTTTTCGCGTTGATGCCGTCCAATTGCGTCCAGATGGCGAGTACCGACGGCACATAGTTGCGCGTCTCCAACGGCAGCAAACTGCGTCGCGCCAGTTCGTCAAAATTGCGGATGCCCGTTCTGCTAATGACCCGCTGAAGATTCCCTTCGCCCCAGTTATAAGCGGCGAGCGCCAGCTTCCAATCGCCGAATTGCCTGTAGAGGTCCCGCAGGTAACGCGCCGCCGCGCGCGTGGAATGTTCCGGATGTGTGCGATGATCGTCTGCTGGACGGACTGATAGCCCATAACGCTCCGCCGTCCCAGGCATGAACTGCCAGATACCCCGCGCTCCTTTCGGCGAGAGTGCCTGCGGGTTAAAGCCACTCTCGACCAAGGCGACGGCCAGTAACTCAGTCGGCACATTCTCCTCCGCCAGAATGCGCGTGAACGTGTCCCGGTAATTCTGGTATCGGGCGACTACGAGACGGGGAACCTTCGGAGCAAACTGATAACCGGTAGTCAGCGGCAATGGGGTTGCCAAGGGTTTTGGGTTGAACGCTGCCTGCTCTTCAGCCAGGCGGCGCTTCAACTCTTCGACCAGCAAGTTAGGTCGAACCGTTCCCGTCTCCGCCATTGTCAGTTGAGCCTTAGCCAGTGCTTCCTTCGCTTGTTCGTGATGGCCTTGCTTCCTTGCCTCAGTGCTTTCATTGACGAGCTTTGCTGCGGCCAGAACTCGTTCTGCTGCTATCGCACGTTCATCCACCAGCCCGGCAATCCTTGCCCGCGCCCGTGCGACAGGGTCTTCGTCCGCCGCGCCTGATGGCGATTGCGCGCGTGCGCCGAATGTCAGCGACAACAGGCAAACGCCGATAAGCAGCATTGTCGCGAGAACTTTTTGACGCCGTGCGGGAGGTTCAGCCAACCTTTTCTCGAACGAGCCGGAGAGCCGCCAGAGCGCGGGGCTGAGCAGTAACGAGACAAAGGCGTAAGCCAGAATTCCGTAGAAGAGTTGTCCCCCAACCTCCCACTTCGTGACGCTGAAGCCCAGAACCAGAATGGCCAGTTCGCCGGATGCCAGAGTTGTGGCGGCGATTCGTCCGGCGTCGGCGCTCGATGCGCCTGAAACACGGGTGCCCACCCAGACCGCCGCGAATTTGTATGTCAGCGCGGCGATGACGGCGAAAATGACCAACGCAATGTCCGTCAACCTGCGTCCGTGGGACTGGAATAGTAGGGGTAGTAGAGCGAACGACAGCAGCGCCGTCACGGCTATCGGCTGCCCGCTGTTGCTAGCCCTCCTCCACATTTCGCTGCGTCCCAGCAGCGCCCCGGCAGCGAATGCCCACGCAAGCGCGCCGAGTTGCCCGACAAACGATTGCGCCAGTACGAGGATTAGGACGGCGATGAGAACGTAGCCGATGAGCGTGCGTGTGGGCGAAACTCGGCCTTCGGTACGGGTGAGGAACCGGCTGGCAACGAAGTAAGCGAACGAGAAGAAGACTGCCAGTTTGACCACTTCATAAACTGCGACGATGGCCCAGGCCGAGCGGGTCATGGCCCTGCCGGACAGCGCGTGAAAGACTGCGTAGAAATGCAGCGACGCCAGGGAGAGGAGCGTCATCGCCACCCCCGCACATTTGAGCGGGGCGGCGGCAGTCGCTCCCTTCTCCGGGGAAAGCGAAAGCTGGCTCGGAAGCCAGACGCTCGTCCCCACAATTGCCGCCGCCGCTGTGATCGCAGCGCTGCCATCCTGTCCCAGCAGCAGGAGCGCGACTGCGGTCAGGGAGAAAAGCAACAGACCAGTCACTGCCACGAACAAAGAAACGCGCCGCACCTGCCAAACTTCTTCCAGGTCAAAGCGTGTTCCGGCCAGGAAAAAGAGGCCCATCAACCCAAGCTCGCGCGCGAAGGTCAGCAAGCGGTCGCCCGTCTCGCCACCGGCCAGCCACATCCGCCAATTCGCCGGAATTAGCGCCAGACCGAGCGCAACGCTACAAAGCAACAGGCTCAGCGTGGTTGCGCCGGAAAGATTCCGTCGCTGCATGAATCTCGCCGCCAGCGACACGAGCATTGCGCCGAGCAACAAAGTTGTAATGGAAATAATTTGCTGCATAACTTACGCTCCTTGACCTACACCGCGAGCGTCGGCTCTGGTCCTGTCGTCGGGTGTTTACGGACATCGAAGTACCAGCGCCAGATCTCGTAGATCGCCGGGTAGACCGCCAGTTCGAGGATGAATGAGGTGAAGATGCCGCCGATCATCGGCGCGGCGATGCGCTTCATCACATCCCCGCCGCTGCCCGTTGACCACATAATCGGCACCAGCCCCATGAACATCACGCCAACGGTCATCACCTTCGGGCGCAGCCGCTTGACCGCGCCTTGCAGGATGGCCTGCTTCAGGTCTTCCTTGTTCCTCATCAGCCCCTTCGCTCGCGCTTCGTAATAGGCGATGTCGAGGTAGAGCAACATAAACATCCCCGTCTCCGCGTCCACGCCCATCAGCGCAATCAGCCCGACCCAGACCGCGATGCTCATGTTGTAGCCGAGGAAATAAAGGAACCAGATCGCGCCCACCGCCGAGAACGGTACGGCAAGCAGAATGATTAAAGTTTTAGCCACCGAGCGCGTGTTGAAGTAGAGCAGCAGGAAGATCAGAAAAAGTGTGATCGGCACGACGACATAGAGACGCTCTTTGACGCGCTCCATGTTCTCGAACTGCCCGCTCCAGATCAGTTGGTAGCCTGTCGGCAACTGCACATTCTTGCTGATAACCTTTTTGGCGTCGGTGACGTAACCGCCGATGTCGCGTTTGGTCGTATCGAGATCAACGTACACGTAACCCGACAGTCGCCCGTTCTCGTCGCGGATCATCGCGGGACCGCTTACAAACTGAATGTCGGCGATTTGCGCGATGGGAATCTGTGTGCCGCCGGGAGCCATCACCAGCGTGCGCGAGAGCTTGTCCAAGTCGCCGCGATAGTCTCGCTGATAGCGCACATTCACCGGATACCGCTCGCGCCCTTCAACTGTCGTCGTGACGTTTTCACCGCCGATGGCCGACATCACCACGTCGTTGGCTTGGTCAATCGTTAGCCCATAGCGCGCCAGTTCCTCGCGCTTGAGCGTGAAGTCCAGGAAGTAACCGCCCGCCGTCCGCTCAGCGAAGACGCTCTTGGTGCCGGGCACGTCTTGCAGCAACATCTCGATGTGCTCGCCGAGCTTCTGCACCTCCGCCAGGTCGGCACCCATGATCTTGATGCCAATTGGCGTGCGCACGCCGGTCGTGAGCATGTCCACGCGCGCCTTGATCGGCATCGTCCAGGCGTTCGAGACGCCCGGCAGTTGCATCGCCTCGTTGAGGCCGCCGGGGCCGTAGATCAACTCGTCCATGCTTTTGTGGTCAGGCCAGGCCTTGCGCAACATTCCCTGCAACCAGCCGGGCGCCCAGGATGAATACCAGCGCGGCTTCTTCGGCCACTGCATATGCGGCTTGAGTTCGATCACTGTCTCCATCATCGAGAACGGAGCCGGATCGGTCGCGGTCTCAGCGCGGCCCGCTTTCCCGAAGACGCGCGCGACTTCGGGAAAGCTCTTGAGCGTCTTGTCCATCACCTGAAGCAGTTGCTGCGTCTGTGTGATCGAGATGCCCGGCAGCGTCGTCGGCATATAAAGCAGCGCGCCTTCATCGAGCGGCGGCATAAACTCCGAGCCGAGCTTTTCAAAGACCGGAATGGTCAAGATCACTGTGAGCACCGCTACGCCCACCGTAATCCACTTGAAGCGCAGCACCAGTTCGCAGACCGGGTGGTAGATCTTCATCAGCGGGCGGCTGATCGGATGCGTCTCTTCGCTGTGAATCTTGCCGACCAGCACCGCGTTGACGATCCTCGCCAAAAAGCGCGGGCGGAAGTTGTACGGATCCATGTGCGTGAAGAGCAGCCGAATCGCGGGGTCGAGCGTGATCGCAAGGAAAGCCGCAATCGCCATCGAGAAATTCTTCGTGTAGGCGAGCGGCTTGAAGAGGCGGCCCTCCTGCCCTTCGAGCGTGAAGACCGGAATGAACGAAACCGCGATCACGAGCAGTGCGAAGAAGCTCGGCCCGCCGACTTCCTTGACTGCGCTGATGACGACATCTTTATAACTGCCAGGCCGCCCCTCGGCATCCCAGTGTTCGAGCTTCTTGTGCGTTTGCTCGACTACGACAATCGCCGCGTCCACCATCGCGCCGATGGCGACCGCAATCCCGCCGAGGCTCATGATGTTTGCGGTCAGACCCATCCAGTACATCGGAATGAACGAGATGATGATTGTGATCGGGATGGTAATGATCGGCACCAGCGCTGACGGGATGTGCCAAAGGAAAATCATGATCACGATGCTGACGATAATCAGCTCCTCAATCAGTGTCCCCTTGAGCGTCTCGACGGCGCGGTCGATCAACTCAGCGCGGTCGTAAGTGGTCACGATCTCGACGCCCGGCGGCAGCGACGCCTTCATCTCATCGAGCTTCGTCCGCACCCGTTCGATAACCTTCCGGGCATTCTCGCCGTAGCGCATGATGACGATCGCGCCGACGACTTCACCCTCCCCATCGAGATCAGCAATGCCGCGCCGGATGTCCGGGCCAAGCGTGACCGTGCCGAGGTTTTTTATCAGCACCGGCGTGCCGCCCTGTTTACTTGTGCCCACCACGATGTTCCCGACATCATCAAGCTGTTTGATGTACCCGCGCCCACGCACCATGTATTCGCGCCCAGAGAACTCGACCAGTCGCCCGCCCACATCCTGATTACCCTGGCGCACCGCTGCGACGACGCGATCAATCGGAATGTCGTAAGCCAGCAGTGCATTCGGATCAACGTTGACCTGATACTGCTTGACGAAACCGCCCAAGGGGGCAACTTCGGCCACCCCGGGCACGGCCTGCAGCGCATAGCGCAGATACCAGTCCTGAAAAGTGCGCAATTGCGCAAGATTGTTCTGCCCGGTTCTGTCCACCAGCGCATATTCAAAGACCCAGCCTACCGCCGTCTCGTCGCGCGCCAGTTCTACGTTCACGCCTTGCGGCAGCTTCGGCAGGATGTTGCTGAGGTATTCGAGCGTGCGCGAACGCGCCCAATAAATGTCCGTGCCGTCTTCAAAGATGATGTAAACGTAGGAGTAGCCGAAGTCCGAGAAGCCCCGAATATCTTTGACTTTCGGCACGCCGAGCAGCGACGAGATGATCGGGTAGGTCACCTGATCTTCCATAATGTCCGGGCTGCGATCCCAGCGCGAGTAAATAATGACCTGCGTGTCCGAGAGGTCGGGGATTGCATCGAGCGTGATGTTCTTGATTGACCACAAGCCTGCGAGCGTGGCCATCCCAACGAAGAGAAGGACGATGAATTTGTTGTGGGCACATGCCTCGATAATTTTGTTGATCATCGCTGTCCTCTTATTGCTTCTTCTCGTCCGCGTATTTCGGCGTCAAGTCCATGCCGCAATCGGGCGCTTTGCCTGGTTTGTCGGATTTGTAGTTCGGATGCATCGAGTCGTACCAATAGAGAATCTTGCGCTCCGGCTTGGCCTGATGCTGCGAATGATCTGGTGCTTGCGCCTTCGGGGTTGGCGTCGGCGTGGACTTTTGTTGATGCTGCGAATGATCTTCCACCTTGATCTGCGGAACAGGCGTCGCGCTTGGTTGATGTTGCGAGTGATCGGCCCGGGGTGTGGGCGGGCCTTCCTTCGGCATCGCCTTCTTTTCGCCAGCCGCGCCGCTGCCCCCATGATTCATGCCGGGCATGCCCATGCCGCCCGCCGCTGACTTCAACTTGCTTTCGGAATCAACCAGGAAATTGGCCGAAGTTACCACGCGCTCGCCCGCCTTGAGTCCGCCAAGCACGATGAACTGGTTATCCACTTTCGCGCCCAGTTGCACTTTGCGCGGCTCGAAGTAACCGCCTTCGTGCGCGATGAAGATCGTCTGTTCCGACCCGGAATCAAGCACTGCCTCTTGCGGCACGACCAGCCGCTTGCCGTAATCAATCTTCAATTCGGCGTTGGCATACATATCGGGTTTGAGTGTGAAGTCCGGATTGGGCAATTCAACGCGCACCTTGAGCGTGCGCGTCGCACTGTCGAGTTGCGGATAGATGTAAGTCACCTTGCCGCGAAACGTGCGTCCGGGATAGTAAGAGAGCGTGACATTGACCGTCTGCCCGACCTTGATCTCCGGTGCTTCGTACTCATAGATGTCGGCCAGCACCCAGATCGTCGAGAGATCGGCAATCGCGTAGAGTTCCGTCTCTGGCGTCACGCGCTGTTTCGGAAAGGCATTACGCGTCAGGACGAAGCCATCGGTCGGCGCGTAGAGTGTCAGCGTGTTCGTCGGCTTGCCGCTCTTTTCCAACTCGGCGATCTGCGCCTCGTTGATGTCCCACAACTCAAGCCGCTTGCGCGCCGCCTGGTAAAGCGATTCCGAAGCGTTGATGGCGCCACGGAACGTGCTCTCCGCCAGTTCCTCGCGCCCACGCCGGGCAAGCAAAAATTCCTGCTGCGTCTGCAATAGCTCTGGACTGTAAATGCTGATGAGCGGCTGCCCTTTCTCAACCAGCTTGCCAGTGAAATCTACCCAGACTTTCTCAATCCAGCCCTCAAACCTGGTGTGGATGCGCACAATCTTCGTTTCGTCATAAGCCAGACGACCAACCGCGCGCACCGTTTTGGAGACCGGCCTGTAAGCTGCCTCGCCGTATTGCACGCCGATCAACTGCTGTTTTTCCGGGCTGATCTGGAACGCGCCTTCGGGCAGGTTAGCCTTCGCCTCAACGCCTGTCTCATAGATCGGCACTAAGTCCATGCCGCAATCAGGCGCTTTGCCCGGTTTGTCGGATTTGTAAGCCGGGTGCATCGGGTCTTGCCAGTAGAGTACCTTCAGTTCTGGCTTATGCCCTGCATTGGAATGGTCACCACCAGAAGCTACGTCATCTGCCGTCTGAGCCTTAAAGAAAGACAGCACACGCGCTCTCTGCGTGTACCCGATAACCGCCAGCCCAGCGAAAAATAACAACACCACCCAGCGAGTTGTGGTTCGTCGTCTCTTCGGTCGCCGTGCGGACTCACCGTCACCGGGTTTCTTTAGCTCGACAGAAAGTGATTCAGCCTCCGCCTCAACGCCGACTATTTCCGGCTGATGTTCGTCTGCCGGTTGACCGGGACTGGGTTTGATTCCTTCTTGTTGGTTGTCTTTGACCGGCATAGTTGTGGCCTCTTTCTCCTCAAAGTGCTAGCACTCGCTTTCGATGAAGTCAGCGCCAGCTTTGCGTATACAGACTGAAGCAAGCGGCTGGAATCGCTGGTGAACGCTTCCAGCCACTGCTTCGCCCGATTTCTGTGGCTTACTTGCCTTCCATCTCCTTCGCTCGCATCGTGTGGAACTTCGCCATCTCGTCGGCTTCCTGGGCGAGGGCTTCAGCGGCCTTGCTGTACTTCTCGCAGTGCAACCGCATCTTTTTGATGTAGGCATTCTCGCCAGTGTCCTTGGGGTTTTTGGCGACCGTCTTGCTGTAGTCGGTCAGCATCTTCCGGTGCGCCGCAGCCTCCTGACGATATTCGGCGGCCTTCTTCTGGTACTGTTCGGCACGCTCCCGGTGTTCCTGTGCTGTCTGCGGAGCTTTCATTTCCTGCCCCATAGCGTGGCCGGAATGATCCTGTTTGGCGTCCTGCCCCATCCCCCAGATCGAAAGGCCGGCGGTCAGCATCAGAGCGACCGCGCTGATCAATAGCCGCATGGTTGTCGTGTTGGTTTTGAGACTTGTGTTTTTCATTTTTTCTCCTTATTCGAGATTGGATTGTTGATTGATGCAGTGCTCAGTTGATGGACTCAGTTGCATGCGCCGATCCGTTATGGCCTCAAGTTGATACCGACGAACGGCTCAAGCGCCGCAATGGCTTTCTCTTCATTGCTGAGTTGCTCGTAGTAACTCAGTTCGTAATTGAGCAGCGTCACCAGGTTGTCGAGCAGGGTCAGAAAATCCACCTTGCCGACTTCGTACGCGGAGATCGCTGATTCCAGTGATAACGATGATTGCGGAATGATTGTCGTGCCATAGAGCTTCACCAGCCGCTGCGCTGTCGTCGCGGCCAGATACCGATCCTTGATGCGGAAGAAAAGCAGCGTCGTGGCGTTCTCCAGGCGTTGTTTCTCCGTTGCTGCGCTGGCCGTCGCTTCGGCCACTGCTGGACGCTGCTTCTGCCAGAAATAAAGCGGGATTTTCACGCCGACATTTACGGCATACATTTCCGGTAGGCCGGGGCGGTTGAAGTAGGTGACGCCGACATTGAAATCAGGATAAAAGTCTTTCTTAGCGAGTTCGACGCCGTATTGCTCGCGGTCAATCCTGCGCCGCTGCGCCTTCAGCGTGGGGAAGTTCGTCAGTGCCATCTCTCTGAGGTCGGTCAAGCTGTATGTGAACTCGCGTGGCTTGACCTCCTCCGGCCTACCCACTGGCGTTTCCGGCTCGCGGAAGAGCAGGCTGTTGAGCCGCGCCTCAGCGGTTTGTTTCCGCTGCTCCAGCACCGTCAGTTGATCAACCAGCTTGGAGACCTCGACCTGCGCCTTCAACACATCCTGCTGAATGCCCTTGCCCACTGAGTAACTTGCTTCTGCGATTTTTGCGAATTTTTCGAGTAGCTCTTTGTTCTTCGTGATGGTCTCCATGGCCTTATGGATGTAGTAGAGATCGTAATACGCGTCTTTGACTTCGGCGACGACGTTCAGACGCACCTGCTCGTAGTTCCACCACTCAGCCTCAGCCGCGACGGTTGCCATTTTGCCTTTGATCGCCAGTTTGCCGGGAAAGGGGAGTTCCTGCGTAAAACTAAGTGTCCGTGCGCTTGCCGGATCGCCTTTCTGAATATCAAACGGAGGCAGCGGCGCATTGCCTGCATAACCATAGCTGAGCATAGGTTCGGGCAAAGCTTTGAATTGTGGGATGCGGGCGCGCATCATATCGAAGCTGCGCTGCATGGCTTTGATTTCAGGGTTTTGTTCGAGCGCTTCGGTCACCAGATCATTCAGCAGAACCGGCGCAATCGCTGCTGGTTTCACTTTCACGTCGCTGGCGCGTGGCGCAGTTACTAAGTTAGAACTTTGCGCAAAGACCTGCACGTTCCACAGCAATAACAGACCCAGCGTACACGCTGCCCATCGTTGAGAACTTCTCAACTTCATTGTGACCTCTCCTTATGCAACAGCCGTTTGAGAGCCGTCGTCCAAGCTGTTCCGAACGCCATCTGTAGTGACACCACCAGACAGATGACGAGTGGTTACCGCAAAAAGAATCGCGGATTGCGTGCTGGATACGACTAGATCAGCAGACAGGAGTAAGACAGATAAAGCGGTCGTTTCTGGTGTGGATGATGGAAAGTATGTGACAGTGGCGCTGAGTTAGGTCGTGCGCCAAAGTGAATGAACGGCAGGATGGCAACAATCAGCACCTGATTCTGTGCCGTAACAGGAACCGCCTGCGCTTCGGCATCCGGCTGCAAGTGGCAACAGATCATCGTGCTGTGAGTCAACTGCCCAGGCTGTGCATCAGCAAGGGACGACTCTGCGTCTGAACAATGATGTGTTAATGGTGGCGTTGCAACTTCCAGCGGCGTCGCTGTTGTCTGGCCAGGAACATGCGCCGTATGGCAGCCTGAATGTGGAGCTTCAGCTTTTGGCTTATCAAGAGGCAGCATCGTATGACAGTCTGAGTTTGGAGCTTTACCCTCCGATTCACAAAAACAAAGACCACCCGCCCAGGTCTGATTCGTGAACAGGAGCAGGAGTACAAGTACAGACATCAGTTTTCGCCACCGTCTCTGGCGAAAGGCTTTGATGATTCCTGTTTGCGCTACCTGCTTAATCAAGCTCTTCTCCTTCCAACTACTTCACTTCATTCTGACGAAAGTTATTTTGGCGACTGTTGTCAGAAAAAACTACGACACTTGTCACGTTCAGATGTGACGCTCGTCACATCTGAACAATTCGTCCTTAGAACTCATACAGCAAGCGGCATTCCTCATTTCAACGCTACGAAACCGCAAAATTCTCGCTAAAGCGAAATGAAATTCAGCAAGGTGCGTAAATCCGCCCAATCGAATGAGGAGTTTTCCAAAGCACAGGGTAGATACGGGTAGATACAGGAAATTCACTCAGCCGATTTTGAATTTTCCTGATACCCCTGGCGGGTATGGGTATTCTTTCGGCCAGTCCCCGCTTTGAATCACCCAAGATTCAGGCTCGCACCAGATAATTGCGCATCATCCCGGCGTCTTCGTGTTCGAGATTGTGGCAGTGATAAACATACTTGCCGGTGAAATCTTCAAACCGAAGCAACAGCCGGATTCGCTCCCCTGGCATCATCATTACGGTGTCCTTCCAGCCCTCGTCCACATAGCCGTAACGCACGGTTTCATAACCTGCGGTCATCTGCGATGCGATCTGCCGCTCAATCACTTGGAATTGCAACCCGTGAATGTGGATTGGATGAACCATGCTCATTCCCATCATTCCGCCGGTGCTGTTGTTGATCAGTTCCCAGACCTCAGTCGTATTGAGCCGAACGATCTCATTCGTGGCAACTTCTGCCTCTTGATAAGGTCGCCCGTTAAGCAGCCAGCGCATTCCGCCGCCCATCATCCCCCCAGTGCCCATTGAAACCGCAAAGCTGCGTGGCGCATTCCGATTGACCGTATCTTCCATTCGGTATCGGTTGATGGTTGAAAGTTGCGTAGGTGGCGGAGTCGGTTCGCCCGCCCGGCCCACGACACGAACATTCATGACAGTGAACGGAGCGCCATTCGGCAACATCTGGTTTCCTCCCATACCCATACCCATCTCCGCGCCGGAAAATTGGAGGCTGCGCAATTGCATCATCGCGCCCGATTCACGTCCACTGAAATCAACCCACAACTCTACCCGCTCCCCCGGAGCCAGCATCACGTAGTTGCGCTGCACCGCCCGTTCCAACAGGCCGCCATCCGTGCCAATGACAGTCAAAGGCGTGCCGTCATCCCAAACCAGCTTGTAGACACGCGAATTCGAGCCGTTGAGCAGCCGCAGCCGATATGCCCGCCGCGCCACATCCAGCGTAAAATCAGGCCGTCCATTAACCAGAATGCGGTCGCCGAGGAATCCATCGTTGCCCATCATTCCGCCAGTCTGGCCGCCACCCGCCTGATAGACGAATTGATTGTTGGCATCAATGATTCGATCTTGAATCACCAGCGGGATGTCAAAATTCCCAGCAGGCAGACTGGCAGCCGCCTCTTCATCATCTGAAACAACGAACAGACCTGCCAGACCGTTGTAAACCTGCCGCCCAGTGCGCCCGTCAGGATGTGGGTGAAACCAATATGTGCCTGCGCGGTTCGCGACCTCGAACTCGTAGACATAATTCTGCCCTGGCGCCACCAGAAAACTCGGATGCGCATCCATCTCCGGCGCAATGTGCAGTCCGTGCCAATGCATAACCGTCTGCTCCGGCAGATTGTTGGTGAAGTTGATGCGAACCCGCTGCCCGCGCCGCACTTTGATAATCGGCCCTAAATAGCTGTAAGGCGGCCTCGCCCGGCGTGGCGGCGCTTGCAGGTTGGCGCGATTGGAAAACCTAACCGGGTAATTGCGAGGGGGCTCTTGAATCGTCTGCAAACTTGCCGGATCGCCGTAGAGAACAGAGCCTTTGTATCCCCAAACGCGAGTCCATGTCCCCGGCAACAATGGCAACTCAAAAGCCGTCGCTTGTAGTGCGATTTCCAAAAAATCAGCGATGGTATTTGTCCGAGGCTCTTTAGCAGCAATTGGCGCAACCCCAATTTTGGCCAGCAATCCAGCCGTGCCTAGCCCCGTTGTTCTCAGAAAAGTACGCCTGTTTAGTATCTTACTCACTTGCATGATGACTCCTTTTGTAGATGGGAACCATTCCCCATCTCACGTTGTATTACGCAAACCACGAGCCATCGAATATTCCAGCGCTTGCAGTGATTTGATGGGCTGGGGCAAACGAGATGGAAACGCTCTCAAAGCAGTAATCAAACCGATGCAACCATATTCTGTCGGACTTGCCTGACAGCATCACTGTTGCCGAAACCTGCTGTAAAACAGACAGCCGCAAGTCTGTTTTCAGACAGTCTATCCAGGCTCAAACGCCCTTTCCTCAGCAATATCAACGCGCCTCCATTTGGCACGACATGTGCTAGAAAGACCGAAAGTCGTCCCAATGAGTAGCGCACGTTATCTTCAAATATCGTGCGCTGGAAAATCTTAAACTTGAGGAGTCAATTGAATGAAAAAACTGGCAATCTTGTGGATTGGTCTCGCTGTTCTTGCTGTCACCGCTTCATCTGCTCTGGCGCATGAGAAGGTCAAGCTTACGGGTTACGTGGTGGATGTGATGTGTTTCGCTGAGCACGTAAGTGCAGCGCCTGAAGCCGCGACCAAAGCTGCCGCGGAACACACCAAAGAATGCGCTTTGATGGCAGAGTGCGTGAAGAGTGGCTACGGCATCTACGTTGACGGCAAGTGGTACCCCTTCGACGCGAAAGGCAATGCCCTGACGAAGGCGCTATTCGAGAAAACCTCGAAAAAAGATCATATCAAGATGATCGTCGAGGGCATGAAGCACGACGGTAAGATTCTTGTGGAGAAGCTTACCGAGGCTGAATAAATTTGCTCTTCCTTTTCTCGTCTTACTCAGGGCTGGCTCGTCAGGGTCGGCCTGAGTTTTTTTTAGCTAGCCTGTCTGGCATGTCACAATTGCGAATGCGACTCAATATTTACGCGATATGGTCGTGAATCGCAGCAGATGAAAGTTCCCGGACAGCCAGCATGGGTACATTCAAAAGTGAAGTGAAGATCACCTGCTTCTGAGAAAGGGCCAACAGAAAGCTGGAAACGACTCGCTCCGGCCATCACGCCGCCCACCGGCAGCAGATCGGCTGTCTGCGCTGGTTGATCTTCGACGTTCCAAATCAAGCGCCCGGGGCAATGAGTGCGCACTGTCAGACGGTCGCCAATCTGTATGCTGTCTGCCGGAGCGACGTGAGTCCAAACGACGGCGTGAGGTACGATATGGCGGTCAAGCTCAGGAGGTGCAGCCTCACCGAAAGCACGATAAATATTCTTGAGATGCTGGCGAAACAGGTCATCGAACGTTTCGTCCTTCCCGGAATCCTGATCTCCGCCGAACCACCAGAACCAATCGCTGCCTTCCGCGATGTACAAAGATTGAAAAGCGGCAGGGGCGGTTTCAGGCGTCGCGCCTTTGCGCTGAAGAAATTCCCGCGCTTGTTTCAGCAACTCCCAGCCGCGATTTTCTTCTTCCTCGCCGATCCAGGTTCCCCAATCAACCCCTGGTGCGGAAGCGCTTTCATCTATCCACGAGCCGGGAAAGAGATCATAAACTCTTTCCTGATCCTCGACCGGATGCGCCCTGATGCCATGCATCGGGTTTCCGTCCAGATATTCGCAGAAAGTCACGGTGCGGATTTCAGCATCGCGCTCCAGCAAACGGTAAAGCGCCTGCAAAAATGGCCGACCATCTTCCCGATAAGCCCCCCAAGCGTTTTCGCCATCCAGTACCACTGTCAGAACCCGGTCTTTCCCGTGCTTGAAATGGCGGACAAAGCCATTTTTGATTTGCCCGATAAAACCTCTGGCCGCCTCTTCGTAGTCGTCATAGCTTTGGTAGCGAAAGCCGATGGAGTCTGATAGCTGCGGGTCGCGGAAAAAGATCATGAGCGAGGAATCTTCTTCCAATGCGCGGTAAGGCTGGCACAGGACATCTGGATTATCGGCTTCATAGCCCCATTGTCCTGAGCGCGTGAGTACACCGCGATCTGTTGCCAGCCAGCGCACATTCTTTCTGGCGAAGCAGGGAATAACTGACTGGCTCACCGCGCCCTCAGACGGCCACATTCCTCGCGGCGGCTTACCGAAAGTCTGCTCGTACCATTCGGCGGCGAGCTTGACCTGCGCGTCCGCATCTTCGGGGTAGGAGAAGCGCACTGGATGCGTTGCGCCAAGCCGATCAATCGTTGCGCGGTCGGTATCAATCAGCAGGGGAAGAATCGGATGAAAGAAGGGCGACGTGGAAACTTCGATCTGCCCTTGAGCTTGCAATTGGCGGTGGAGAGGAAGGACAGCGCGCATCAGCTTGTATTGCTCTTCAACCATTGCTTCGATGTCGGCCACGTTGTAATTGCGCCCTTGCTCGACGAAGCGGCGCACGGAAGCCGTTTCACCTGTAACCAGTTTTACTTCGCTTTCACGAAACTCCCTGCCGAACCAGGCGAGATTGAACCACATCTGCAAATCGCGCAGGTCTTGCACTGTAAACTCGCGTCCTTCCCGGCGTTGCAGGAACAAATCGCTATAACGAGGATGCGTGGCGATCTGGTGATGCCAGTGCGCCTCAAAGAAGTTTTCCAAAATGAACTTGCGCTCGGCTGCTTCCAGGGCTTCCGCCGGTTTCAAGGTCAGGTCCAGCGCGCGATCTGTTGCGCCGCGCTCGGTGTAGTCCTCAATCTGCCAGATTAGCGAGGGCGTGAGATTGATCGTCAGATGGACGCCCGGATGCGCGGCCACCAGCGCGGCCATTGAGTAATAGTCACGGAGCGCATGCAGGCGCACCCAGGGGTGCCAGTAGCTTCCGGCCTGCGTCGGATGAGCAGTGTTTTTGTAAACCGGCTGATGCTGATGCCAGAGCAATGCCAGATAAACCTTCGGGCCTACAGCAAAACCTGCGGTAATTGCCGTAGCGTCCCTACCCTGGCTTTGGCCTCGAACAGAGTAAGTCACTGCATCACCCTCAGCGAACGGGCCAAAGCTGGCTTGCCAATAGCTGTTCGTGTCACTGTTCTTTTGCCAAAGCGCCGTTATTCGATCAGCCTCGCGCGTACCATCCAGGTGCATGACGGAATATTCGATCCAGACAGACTGCCCCTCCTCGATTGGCCAGGAACCGATGTGCAGGATGACCGAATCACCGGGGCTGATGCGGTGGGGTTGACGCGGAGCATCTATTGAAAGGTGCCATAGAATCATAGCGGTCAATCGAACGGAGCATTCAGATCGGGAATTCAAGACAGATACGCATTGGTGACGTACTGCTGCACCATGCGATGCGTGTTGAAATAGGAAGCATTCAACGCAATCGCCTGCCGCATCACCTCAAGCCAACGCTGGCGCTGCTGATAAAACAACGGCGCGATCACGTTCTCCAACTTCTGGTACAAATCTTCGGCATCGCGCCGGTTGACGGAATCGGCATCCGCCGCTCCCGCCTCGCGCGCGCCAATCGCCCAACCTGTCTGCCCTTCAAGACAACCTTCGATCCACCAGCCGTCCAGCGTGCTGAAGCTCGGCACGCCATTGTGCGCGGCCTTCATGCCGGAAGTGCCTGACGCTTCGAGCGAGCGCTGCGGCGTGTTGAGCCAGAGGTCAACGCCGGAAACAATCAGCCGCGCTAAATCCAGGTCGTAATTTTCCAGATAGACAATCGGAATCTGATCACCCGTCTGACGCGCGACCGCCACGATACGCCGAATCAGTTCCTTGCCTCCGTCATCTCGCGGATGCGCTTTCCCGGCAAAAACGAATTGCAAAGGGTATCCCCGCCTTACCATGTCCAGCAGACGTTGGACGTCGGAGAAGACCAGATCAGCGCGCTTGTACTGTGTGGCGCGGCGGGCAAACCCAATCGTCAAGGCATCGGCTGAAAGCGCAATTCCTGTTTGCTCTTTGACCAGCGCGAGCAGCCGGGTTTTGGCTTCGCTGTGCGCCACCCAAACTTCATCTTTGGGAAGGCTGACCGCCTGTCTCAGCATCGCCGGATCGTTAGCCCAGCCCGGAATATAACGGCCGTAGAGTGCCTTGAAGCTGTCGCATGTCCACGTCCACGAATGCACGCCGTTGGTGATATGGTTGATGGGATAACCTGGAAACATCTCGCGCGAAACTTCTTCGTGTCGCTTTGCCACGCCGTTGACGTAGCGGCTCAGATTCAGCGCGAGCAAAGTCATATTCAACCGCTCCTGTCCGCCGAGCATCTGCAAAATCTCGAAGGGCATAACCTTGCCCAATACACGCTCCACCAGGTCATACTCAAATTTATCGTGTCCCGCCGGCACCGGCGTGTGGGTAGTGAAGACGCATTGGTTTCTCACCCGCTGGAAGTCCCACTCGGCAGATGGCAATGCTTTCTGTTCTTCCAGAAGTTCCAGAACGAGCAGACTGGCATGCCCCTCATTCATGTGGAATTTCTCGACGCCGCTATATTCCAAAGCGCGCAGCATCCTAAGCCCGCCAATGCCTAACACTATCTCTTGCGCCAGCCGATACTTTTGATCACCGCCGTAAAGGTAATCAGTCAGCGCGCGGTCATCATCCGCGTTGCCCGCAACATCTGTGTCGAGCAGAATCAACGGCACGACGTAGCCGCTCAGGCCGACGATGTTGTGCTGCCAGGCGCACACCTGCACGGTTCGCTGCTCAATCTCCACCTGAACTGTCAAAGGCAGAGGCTGGAGGAAATGAGCGGGGTTCCACTCGACCGGCCCTTCCTGCTGTCCGCCCCACTGGTCAAACTTCTGGTCGAAGTAGCCTTTGCGAAAGAGCAGGCTCACGCCCACTACCGGCACACGAAGATCAGCGCAAGATTTCAACGTATCTCCGGCCAACACGCCGAGTCCGCCGGAGTAAGTTGGCATACTTGAACCGACGGCAACTTCCATCGAGAAATAGGCCATCCGCCGATGCTCTTTGGCTTCGTCAAAGCTGCGAGCGACCAGTGCGGTGAGATAAAGCTCTGGTTGGGCGAGAAACTTGTTTCGGCAATACTCCGAACAAAAGTAAATCGTCTGATCGCTATAGGGCGCGGCCAGCCCGCGCTCCGGTAGCACCGTCATCCCACAAACCGGATCTTTCTGAGCGTCGTTCATATTTCCTTCTCTCCGCAACACGTTCCTTATTGAAGAAAATCAGAGGATCCCGCGCCGCCTCGGCTCTGGCTCTTCCGGCCCGATGATGTGCCGCGAAAGTGTGAGCAAGTCTGTGGCGCTGCACGGCATCGCGCGATACGTTGGCAGCAGTCCAGCCAGAGACGGCTCAGCGGAAACTCTACTCGCTTCTACCAATACCGGGGTCTTCGTGCATCCCGCACACCGTCTGAGCGCCCCAAGAATTTCAGTCAGACGCTTCGGATCAATATCCACAACAACCAAATCATTCCAGCCACAGCAGCCGCGACACATCTCTTCGGGCGAGGATGCAAAGATGATTTCGACTTCGTTCTTTACCAGCGCAGATCGAATTCTTTGCAAACTTTCGACAGTGTCACTGACAACGAGTACACGCCGATTGCCGCTGGGATTGACACCCGGCGGTTGAAAAATCGCCATGTTCATTGATTACTCCACCTGCTGATGAGATGTTTTCTCACCTGGACGCGGGCCGAAGCGCAGCGACAGAAAGACGAGAATCGTTGTCATGAAAGACATCCCGATCATTCCCACGCCAACCGCCAGACCAATCGCCGCCGTCACCCACAGGCTTGCCGCCGTCGTCAATCCATGCACGCTTTCTCGTTGATGCAGGACCGCTCCCGCTCCCAGAAAACCGATACCGGAAACAATCATCGCTGCCACGCGGCTTTGATCACTGGAAGCGCCGAAGCCGTAGAGTGAAACGACCGTAAACAGAGCCGCACCCAGACATACCATGCCGTGCGTGCGAACTCCGGCAGGTTTGCCTTTCCGCTCACGCTCGTAGCCGACCAGCGCGCCCAGCACGACGGCGACCACCAAACGCAGCAGCATCTGCGGATGAACATCAAACGCAATCATTGTTCCGTCTCCTGCTCTATGGCTCGCTCAATCGCGGCTCACGCTTCAGACGACTTTCTTTCGTGTCACTTTATCTTTCACTTACTGAGCCTGCGGCCAGGCAAACAACGCGGCAAAAGCAGTTCGTGGATCAAGACGCTCACTCCGACGCCCTTCAATCCACTCACTAACTGCAATCATAGTTTTCTTAGTCGCTTGTTTCTGACTCTTTTGAGCAGTTTGTTCCTTCCGCCGTTTGATCGCTTCGTCTTTCTTGATAAGTTTTGCTTTGGTCATACTTTTGACCTCGCCAACTGCTTGATCCACTGCCTGAAGCACGGTTTTAGCCGCGCCTCAGACAGTGGAAAGTCGCGGCTCAGAGGATGTGCTTGGCGTTCTCACCCTGGACCTGGACTGCCGTGAGCACGCGCTCACCGCCCGTGCCAGGACTGGTGTGTATTGCTGTCACTTTTGCTTTCTCGCCCAGTGGCTCTAGTTTGCATTTCACCCGCGCCACTTCTTTTCCGTCTGTTGTCGTGAAAGCAACCACGTGGTCGTCGCCCTCCATGGTGTGTTTGAACTGGTATCGCCCGGGCTTGAGCACTGTCTCGCCGACACGCAGAGGAGAAGAGAGGTTCGTCTCCCCCTTCTTGCCGACGTGAATCATTCCTTCATCCTTGTGCTGCGCATCATGGTGCTGAGCCAATAGTGGAAGACTGAACAGCCCCACCATCAACACGAACATCAGGCTGATGACGATTGGATAGTTTCTTGATCTCATGGATCCTCCTTCTTTCAGAGTTGAAAGTTGTACTGCATTGATTATTCACCGAGCGCTTGCCCGGCAATTCATAAAACACGCCGAACCTTCGGCCTTGAGCAATTCGCAGGCACGTTCGAGAGCCTGCTGGTAATTTCTTGCTCGTTCAGTGTCATTCCCTTTTTCTGGGCTTACGTGTGCTGCTCGCTCGCCGGTCGGTTGCGCCCGAGGAGCCGAGAGGTTTCCTTCACAGGCTTTTCTTCAGCGAGTACAGACTTCTCAGACTCCTCTTCGTTGGATGCCGTTTGCGGCTCAGCGTCGCGCTGCAACTCCTCCTCGACCAGCAGAGGAAGCATCTCGTTTTCCGCCTGTCTCCAGTCTTCAAGTTCGCAGCCTGGTGCGCAGCCACGTTGTTCGTAAATTTCATACGCGCGCAGCGAAATGATCGCGCGTATCGCTTCATCATCGAGTAACCGCTGGTGTGTTTGTCCTCTGGTTTCATCTTGCATGATTCGCTCCTTAGGTAATCGTTCTTGTTTTTTGAAATGTGAATGTTTCTTTACTCGCGCGGCGCTCGAACTGTCAGCACAGGGCAGGAAGCCATCCTCACAACCTTCTCGGCAACCGAGCCGAAGACAAGATGACGCCAGCCCGTCAGACCATGTGTGGCGATGACGATGAGGTCTGCGCCATCATCCTCAGCGATCCGCACTATCTCACTTGCAGTTCCACGAAGCGCCAGACGTTTGAGCCGTTCTGTGCCATCATCCTCAGCGATCCGCGCCATCTCACTGTCGGCGTCTCCGTGCCCGAGCAGGGCGCGCGCCTTTATTTCTTTGGGTATCCGTTGTTCGATCAATTCGTTGAGCTTCTTTCCTGCTTCCAGTTGCAATGCGCGCTCATATTCCGGCACCTTAAAGACGAAATTCGGATCGGGCGGAAGCGATGGCACAACTGGCACTACGTGAACCAGACTCAACTCACTCCCAAAGCGCCTGGCAAGCCCAATCGCGTATTTGATCCCTTCGTACGAAGGCTCGCTGAAATCGGTTGGGCAAAGAATCTTATTGATAGTCAACATCTCTCCTCCTCTTGCTATTTGAGACTCCTCAGGTAAGCAACCACTGCTTTCATCTCATCGTCCTTCAATTTCAGCGGAGTCATTCCGCCTTCTGCCATCTTTGCGGTCGGCTGCCTCAACACAGTAATCAACTGGTCGGGCGACATCTTTGCGCCGACGCCGATGAGTTTCGCCCCGGCAGGCGTGCCGATGCCCCCATCGCCGTGACAGGAGTTACATGACTGCGCCTCGAAGATAGTTTTGCCTTGTGCGGCTAACGGGTCAGCCAGTGCGATGTTCGCTGCAGCAAGCGAAGAGCTTGCTGTCTCTGGCTCGAAAGGCGTGCGCATGAACTCTTCCGTCTCCTTGCGCTGTTTGGCAATCTGCGCCGCCACTGCAGGATTACGACGGTCATCGCGGTAGCTGAGCACGCCCAGAGTCACGAAGGAGAGAAAGACAAGGGTAAATACGATGACACCAACCGGGCGCTTCCAGGGGCGGCGTTCCAGCTTTCGATCAATAAATGGCAGGCCAACAAAGAGCACGATTACAATTGTTGGGATTACGATGATTCCGATAAACGACTGCGAGCCTTGCCAGAATTTCAGCCAATGAAACATCGGGCGGTAGTACCATTCAGGGCGCGGCAGGAATTGTGTGTCAGACGGATTGGCCTTCGGGCCTAACTCTGCCGGAACGAGCCAGGAGAAGACACTCAACGCAGTAATCAGCAGCAGTGAAAAGACCAGATCCATTAGTAACTGTCGCGGGTAGAAGCTCTCGGCCTTTTGCTTCGGCGCAATCGGGTCTTCGCTAATCGGGCCTGCCGCGCCTGCTTTGCGGAACAGGTAGATGTGAATAGCGACGAAAAAGAAGATGACAGAGGGGATCAGAAAGACATGCGCGACGAAGAAACGCGAGAGGGTCAGCGTCCCCATATCCGCGCCGCCGCGCATCAGCCGCTTGATTCCTTCGCCCACGAGCGGTACTTCGCTCGCGATGTTCGTGCCGACCGCAGTGGCGAAATAGGCTTTCTGATCCCATGGCAGCAGGTAGCCGGTAAAAGCCATCCCGGCCATCAACGCAAAAAGCACGCAGCCCGCGATCCACAATAGTTCACGCCGCCCTTTGTATGAGCCGTAAACGAAGGTTTGCAGTACGTGCAGAAGAAGGACGACCACTACCGCGCTTGATCCATAAGAATGAAGGCTGCGCAGGAACGATCCAGCGGTGACCTCTTTCGTGATGTAGGCGACCGTAGTGTGTGCGTGGTCAGCCGAAGGCACGTAATAGATTGCCAGGAACACACCCGTAATCACCTGTGAGATGAAGAGAAAGAGCAGCCCGGAGCCGAAGATGTAAGCGAAGCGCACGCCGCCAGGGATCGGTTCGTCGAGAGCCTTGCCGAGCAGCTTGTTGATTCCGGTGCGTTCATCGAACCACTCAAACACACGGCTCGTGCGTGACCTGTTCGCCAGCTTTGATCCTTCCTGAGTTGTGAGCGATTGATTCATTATTCGTCTTCTCCCATCTGCTCAGGCAATAACTTCCTTGGTCGGGACGAGCTGGCGGAAGTACTGGTAGCGCACCAGGAGCCGCCCGCCCTCGATCTTTGTTTCGAGTTCATCCAGACCGCGTGGCGGCGGCCCTGAAATGAGTGCGCCATCGGGCGCAAACACACCGTTATGGCACGGACAGATGAATTGCCCCTTTGCTTCAATCCACGGAACCGAGCAGCCGAGATGGGTGCAGATTGCCGAAAGCACACGCAATTGTCCGTCTTTGCCTTTCGTCACGTAGACCGACTTCTCCGAAATAACCTTGCGCCAACCATCGCGTTGCTCAACCGTCATCAGCCGCTTGACCGGTATAGTGATCGCGGAGAACTCTTCCGCCGCGCCGATCTCCGACCACGCGGTTTCAGTGGTCTTGGCCGAAAGTGGGTGCAGCACAAAACGCACGATTGGAACCGAGAGCAACGCACTGATGCTGGCAACGCCAATGCTGATAAGCGCCGTGACGCCGACAGAACCGACGCCGAACAACAGGCCGAGAAATGATCGCCTCTCGAGCGGAGCGGCTAGTTGCGCTCTCCCTTCGCTCTGCTGTGTCCCAGCCTCAATTGATTGATCCTCTCTCTCCATCGTTTGATCCTTTGGTTGCTGGCTCGTCGCCGCGCTCATTATTTCTTGCCGAATTGGCGGATATGCGCCACCAGTTGACTGACCTGCTCTTTGCTCAAGCTCTTTTCAAAAGGCGGCATCTTGTCTTTGCCTTTAGCGATGACCGCAGCCAGTTGCGCATCCGATTGCTTTTGCACTTCGGCGGAGCGCAGGTTGCGCACCTTCAACTGTTTCCCCGGCGGCGTATTGCCCATTCCATCTTCGCCGTGACAAGAGGCGCACTTGTCTTTGAAGAGCACCGCTGCATTGCCATCGAATGATGCGGTCGCTGTCCGCGTCGCGTGTGTCAATGAAACCGCGATGGACAATGCGATGCCTGCGAAAGCGACGCCAACCAGTTTTTTGATCAGTAGCTTCATCTATGTTTCCTCTTTGTTTAGAAGTTCAACTGCCAGCCGATGCGGAACCGGTTGGCAGTTTGTCCATTGACCAGTCGCTGATACTCAAACGACATACGCCCGTATTTGATCGGGTCGAAGAGTATTCCGAACGTCCCGCCCCGCAGCGTATTCTCGGAGAGAAGCGTCGTCGGGCGCAGTTGGTCGTAGCGCGCAAACAGGCTCAGATGGTTGACGACAGGAATCGTATCCAGTTCGACAAAGTAGCCCCAGCCGCGACTGCGCTGCTCCGCGTCAATCCCGAAGAATCGCTGATCGCGCAGCAGCGAGACGCCGAACATCGCGTTGATGCGCTCGAAGTTCTTGCCGTCCTGGAACGTTTTGTTGGCAAAGAACGAGTAGCGTTGAAACTGCAACGGATTCTGCCTCACGTCGCCAAGCAGAAACGGCAGGCGTCCGCCGGCGTATTCAAACTGCACGCCGCTCAGGCCCTGCTTGCCGATCACTTTCTCAAAGACGAAGCCGTACAGGCGCGGGCGGCGAAACTCCAACTCGCCTTCATTGTTAAGCAAAGCGGCGGCGCTTGGCCGCGCCTGGCGAAACGACTGCAAGCCTTTTCCCGCTGTCGCCGCCTCTTCTTCTTTCTCAACTTCAACCGGCTCGTTGTAATTGCCGAAAGCCTTGATGGTCGTCGTACCGCTGAGCGTATATTCGAACGACGCGCCGCGCCCCAGCCCTGCGGGATTGAAGCCGTTGGACGGTTGAAAGATGAATGGCAGCGACTCAGTCAGGCCGCGGTCGGTCGGGCCGAAGCCCGCATTGCGTAAGTTGAAAAGTTGGCCGAAGCGCACCTGCATAAAGTTGCGCGCGCCGCCGTAGTTGAACAGCCCCTGCATCATCTCGAACTTGCCCATGAAGCCTTTCTCTTCGCTCAAGGGGAGCGGCTGGACGAAGAACGAAAAGTTGCGCCCGATGGGACCAGCGGCGTAGATAATCAATTCGCGCTTTTCGTAGGTGGTTTTGGTATCGCCTCCCTCTTTCTCGATCTCGATTCCCGGCAGGTAAGAAACCGCGAAATAGTCCTGAAGACGAGTCTTTGGTGGGACGAAGTCTTCTTCCTGCGGCGGCAGCGTCATCAGGAAATCGGCGATCTGTTTGATCTGTTCCGGCGTCGCGCTGGTCGGAGGCATCGCTGCCGATGCGGCATGCTCGCCCGGAAATTTTTCGGTATGGACTTGTGGATTAGTGATATGGGCAGCAATGAACTCACGGCTGCGGCGCGCGCCGATGCCGTCGAGTTTCGGGCCAAACTGCCCGCCGACTTTGTTGATCGTGTGGCAAGCCGCACAGCCCATCTCGAAATAGAGCTTTTGCCCGGCGCGACTCGCATCAGTCGCTATGGCAGGAACGAAATCCGCTTTCAGGACTGCTGCTTCGGACACTTCACTGTGCGCGTGCGGGTTGACGCGGAACCCGGCGGGTGGATCGGACAACGTTAGCAGATATGCCACCAATGCTTTGATCTCATCGGGTGGTACGTGCGGATGCGGCATGCGATTGGGCTGATTGCCGTGTAGCTCAGGAAACTTCCTGGTGTGTTCTTCAGGATTGGTGAGGTGCGCCATCAGAAAGTCTTTCTCGCGGCGCCCGCCAACGCCATCAAGCGGAGGCCCGATGCGCCCGCCACTGTTGCTGATTGTGTGGCAACCAGCGCAGTTGAGCTTTTCAAACAGCGCCAGTCCCTGTTCACTCAACGATGTCGCCGCCTCCGGCTTGTAGCCCGTCGGCTCAATGACGTAAGTCTGATGATCGGCCTTGCCACTGCCAGTGCGCTGCAACTCGGGCGTTTTGCCTTTGTCCTTTGCCTCAACTTCTTTGGGCAGACGATAACCGAGACGTTTGAATTCATAGCCAGTACGGTTCAATCGTGGATACGTCGTGTGACAGAGCGTGCATTGCGCGTTGTACTTGCGTGACCACGCAGGGTTCGCCTCGACTTTGAATTCATTATCTCTTGTGATTGTCATCCATAAAGGCGCAGCCAATATCAATATTGATGTCAGAAAAACCAGCTTGATGATTCTGTTCAGTATTTTTTTGTTTTGATTCATGGAAACCTCTTCTCCGCCTGAGCATTAGCCTCTATCTTGAGGCGCGAGAAAACTCTTGTTCGGCAGCTTGTCCTTTCCTGATGTGAACTATAGAAGTTGGTGGCTGGCAAAAGTACGATCTTTGTCACCAGGCAGCGTGACGCACATCACAAATCGAGATGAATAAGCGGAAAAAAAGAAAGAGAAGTGATTGGAGTGGGTGATTCAGTGTCCGGCTTTTGACGAAAGGGTGTCTCTGTCTCTGATGAGCAAGCCCGATCCGTTGAGAGAGATGATTCGCTGATGCCTCAACTCACCTAACAACCGCGAAACGGTTTCGCGGGAGGCGCCGATCATCTGCGCAATCTCCTGGTGGGTGAGTGGCAGCTTCAGATGAATGCCTTCCTGCGTTCGATCTCCCATTCGCTCACCCCAGCAGAGTAATAGCCCTGCCAGGCGCTCGGCGGCGGAGTTGGTTTTCCCGAAAGACCGAATCTGCGTGTGCGCCGCGCGCAGGATTTCGCTCAACATCTCAATCACCCGCAGGCATACTTCCGGCTGTTCGCGCAAATATCGCAGAAAGTCATCGCGTCTGACGAAATCAGCCTGACAAGGCTCGATGGTCTCTGCCGTCAGTTGATACGGCTCGCCGGAAATCGTCGCACTCAATCCCAGCACCTCTCCCGGTTCAGCCAGACGCGCAATGACTGTTTTCCCTTCAGGCGAGCTGGCCGTCAGCTTGGCGCGCCCCGCGCACAGAACATAAACACCGCGTGGCTGCTGCCCCTCCACAAACAATGTGGCTCCTTTGGGATAAAGACTTAGTGATTTGATGGCGTCGAAAGCGTGAAGCGTTGATGCAGGAAGGTTTCGGAAGAGACGTTCCGCGCAAAATTTGCAGCCGTGGCAGGTCTCTGAGATTTCCAGATCGTATGGTGAGCGCATAAAGACTCCTCCCCGTCTTAGTCATACACGCCACTTTAAGAACTTTTGGTTGGGGAAACTATGAGGCAGATCACGTTGCAATGTGACAGTCGTCACAGAGAAGGCCGAAACTGTCTGACAATCAGGAGTGAATGAGCGATTGCAACGCATCTCGATTGCGAATCGTCAGCGTTGAGCCTTTCAGATGCACGATCTGCTTCTTCTTGAAATCACTGAAGAGCCGCGTCACCGTTTCGCGCGATGTGCCGATGAGTTCGGCAATCTCTTCCTGTGTCAGCGTCAGCTTCAGGCGCGTGCCCTGATCGGTCTCTACTCCATTGGCCGCCCATTCAATAAGCAGCCTGGCTAACTTTTCCGATGCGGTAGACGACAATCCCAGCGAACGTATCTTTTGGCAGGCCGTGTGATAGTTGCGGCTCAAGTGCTCAGCCACTTTCAGGCTGGCTTCGCCATGCTCTCGCAGAAACCGCATGAACTCTTCGCGCTTGACGAAATTGGTTTGGCCCGGCTCCAGCATTTCAGCCGTCACCTCGTGCGGCTGTCCTGAGACGGTCGCGCTCAAGCCCAGGAGTTCTCCCGGCTCGGCGATGTCCGTGATGATCGTCTTGCCATCCGTGCTGCAAGTCGAAAGCTTCACGCGACCGCTACAGACCACATATACCCCGCGCGGCTCCTGCCCTTCAACAAATAACACTGCGCCGTGCGGATGCAGGTTCGCATACGTGATCGCATCAAATGCCGCCAGCGCCTCAGCCGGGAGGTCGCAGAACATCCGGTCAGCGCGTACCTTGCACGTCAGGCAGTCTTCAATAATCTCTAAACCGTATGGTGTATGCATAAAGCTACTCCCGGATCAAGATCACACTCCCCCTGTTCTGTATTGCTTTCTTTGTTTTTCAGCCATTGCCATCGGCGTGTAATCTGTTTCCGGCCATTGTTTGATAATTTCGTTGAGCTTCCGTGCGCTGCACTGAATTTCGCTCAACATCTCGACCGATTCGCGGCTGACCGGCCAGCCCTCCCGTAGCGCGAGATTGGACGAGTGACCAAGAATAAGCAGCGATGGATTGACGATTTGGCGCTGAAGAGATTTGAGCAGCGTCTGAAGATCGCGCATCCGGCGCTCGCGCTCCCGGCTTTGCCAGAGGCTGTAGCCCAAAGCGACCGAAATGATCAGCAGCAAAATACGCAGAAGTAATTGAGGCGGGCGACTCAGAATCATCTCACTGGCAACTGTGTCAAAGCCGAAATGGTCGCGTCCGCCTGCCTGCAACATTGCATCAATCACCCAAATGCTCAGACCTGTCAGCACGCCGTATGCAATTTCTCTGTAGCGTCCCATTATGGCCCCCCAGAACTTCGAAGATCGCAAACCCAAGCCGCTGGTTAATCCCGCTTTTCTACAATCAGTCATTGAACACGAGTTTGGACAAATAAAGGGAGGCCGCTCGGCCTCCCCATGAGGCATTTG
>CADECP010000006.1:6670-248587 GCA_902825875.1 uncultured Acidobacteriota bacterium | reverse complement strand
TTAATGTTTGAAAGAGCACGGACCTCTCGATTGATAACAAGGTATTTGAGAAATAATCCAGATGCCTCGTCATACTCCTTATATCCGGCCAAGGTTTTTACTGTCGCACAAAGGTAAAGAAAAAGTGTTGTTAATCTTTGTTGGCCATCAATCACATCAAAAAAGAATGGGTCCGAAGGGTTAGAGCGTCGGCCATGAAGAATCATAGCTCCTAAGAAATGGAAGTCGCTCGCCTCATCAACTAAATCTAGAATGTCCGCATTAAGTCGTTTAAGTCGCTCAGGTTTCCACTTATAAGGGCGCTGAAAATAGGGGATCGAAAAAATTTGATCCCCTGAGATCAAAGAAGCGATATCCGTCTCGTCAGAATTGTTGGTAAGCCTGTTTCTCTGCGCCATTTTCTAGTACCTCCTCTTGAAGCAATTGATATTTCATCTGGCACAGTGCCATTCAATAAAATCATGGCGAACTATTTCCCAAGCACTGCCTTCGCACACGCCGCCACGTTCTCAGCCGTAAAGCCGAACTTCTCCATCAGCACCTGGTAAGGAGCCGAAGCGCCGTAATGATCCAACGAAACTATCTGTCCACCGTCGCCAACGTATTTTTGCCAGCCCATGGAGATGCCTGCTTCGACGGCGACACGGGCTTTGATGGCGGGCGGCAGAACGCTTTCCTGGTAATCCAGCGGCTGTTTGTCGAACAACTGAGTGCTGGGCAGGCTCACTACGCGAGCGCCGATGCCGACTTCGGCAAGTTTGGCTTGAGCTTCAACGGCTACGGAAACTTCGGAGCCGGTTCCGATCAGAATCACGTCTACGTTGCCGGTGGGCGATTCGCTCAAGATGTAAGCTCCCTGCGCGACGCCTTCGGCTGAACCGAATTTCGTGCGGTCGTAAGTCGGCAGTTTTTGCCGGGTCAGAGCCAGCGCGGTGGGGCCGTGGCGATGTTCGATGGCTACGCGCCAGGCGACTGCGGTTTCGTTGGCGTCTGCCGGGCGGATCAACGTCAGGTTCGGAACCGAACGCATTCCGGCCAGTTGTTCAATCGGTTGATGAGTCGGGCCGTCTTCGCCCAGACCGATGCTGTCGTGGGTGTAAACGTAAATCGGAGCGATGCCCATCATCGCCGCCAAACGAACTGGCGGACGCATGTAATCGAAGAAAATCATAAACGTGCCGCCGTAAGGAATCAGCGGACGAGTCAACGCAATGCCATTCATGACCGAACCCATGGCGTGTTCGCGGACTCCGAAATGGAAATTGCGACCGTCGCGGTGTTCGGCGGAAAACGCTTCGTACCCAGCCAGCATGGTGTTGTTTGATGGAGCCAGATCAGCCGAACCTCCGATCAGCATTGGCAAACTGGCGGCAATCGCGTTGAGCGTTTTGCCAGACGCTTCGCGCGTAGCCATCGCCGTTCCAGCCGGAAACACTGGCAGTTTGGCTTGCCAGCCTTCGGGCAATTTGCCGCTGGCCCAGTTGCGCCATTCCTGTGCTTTGTCAGGGTGCGCCGTTTCGTACGCCGCAAACTTCGCTTCCCACTCGGCTTCGGTTTGTTGGCCGCGCGCTATGCACTGACGGAAATTGTTCAAGGCTTCTTCGGGAACGAAGAACGGTTCTTCAGACGGCCACCCCAGATTCTGTTTGGTCAGTTTCAACTCTTCGGCGCCGAGCGGTTCTCCGTGAGCCTTGCTGGTTCCGGCGCGATTCGGGCTGCCGTAACCGATAACCGATTTGACGCAGATGATCGAAGGGCGCGCATCGGCTTTGGCTGCGTTGATGGCGGCTTCGATTCCGGCGATGTCGTTGCCGTCTTCGACGGTTTGGACGTGCCAGCCGTAAGCTTCAAAACGTTTGGCGCGGTCTTCGGTAAAGGCCAGCGCGGTGCTGCCATCAATCGAAATGTGGTTGTCGTCGTACAGGTAAATCAATCGGCCAAGCTTCATGTGGCCGGCCATCGAAGCGGCTTCGGCGGCGACGCCTTCCATCAAATCGCCGTCCGACACGATGGCGTAAATGTGGTAATCGAACAGGTCGTGGTCGGGTTGTTTGAAATACGCCGACAGGTATTCGGCTCCGATGGCCATGCCTACGCCATTGGCGAAACCCTGTCCCAACGGGCCGGTTGTCGTTTCAATCGCCGGAGACAATTCCGATTCAGGATGACCGGGAGTCATGCTGCCCCATTGACGAAAGCTTTTCAGTTGGTCGAGCGTGAATTCTTCGTAACCGGTCAGGTGCAACAAGCTGTAAAGCAGCATCGAACCGTGTCCGGCGGACAGCACAAATCGGTCGCGGTTTGGCCAGTTAGGATTTTTCGGGTTGTGACGCATAACGCGCGTCCACAGCACATAAGCCGACGGAGCCATTCCCATTGGCATGCCTGGATGCCCGGAGTTCGCTTTTTGTACGCCGTCCATTGCCAGCGTGCGAATGGTATTGATCGAAAGTTGGTCGAGAGAGTTTTGTTCAGCCATTGTCTTTATCTTCTTTTTTTATTTTTCTTCCACGAAGCACACGAAGAAGCACGAAGGGGATTGATCGCTTCGTGAACCTTCGTGTGCTTCGTGGATTGAGTTCAGTTTCAATTTACGTGTTCGCTTTCAGTGAATTCGGGTTGTTGGTTGGCAAGAAAAACCGGCAAGGTCTTTTCGGCAAACAGACTGTTGTTAATCAACGTTTGCACAACGTAATCGCCGGGTTGTTGAAACGTGGTATTGATGAAAACCGTGACGTTGTCGGCGTATCCGTTCGGAGCAATTTCAAAGGCGCTGGGTTGCGAAACGGCGATTGCTTCGCGGTCAGGCGACAAGATGCGGACTTTGGTTTCAAACTGGCCTTCGCCTTCCCAGTGATTCAGCACGGCGAATTTGATCAATCCGACCGGCAATTGCGGCACGACGATTTGATGAAAAACGCCCATCAAACTCAGGCTGCCGGACGCTTCGACGCGAATGTCTTCGCAAAAAATCGTGTATTTCAGTTCAAGGTTGTCTGGTTTATTCATGGCTGGATTGTAACCGCCCGAACGCGGAAAACGCCAATTTGGAGTGCTGCGGCTTGGCGTAGCTTTACGTTCGCCAATGAAGGCATCAACAGAGCTTGGGAATTTGTGCCAGCGAAAGAAAAGCGGCGTCGAGCCGCCGCACTCCAAATTCAGTTCTTTTTGCCGGGTGATTTGATCTGATCGAAGGGAATGTTGAGGATCGGATATTCGCGCCAGTTGTTGAAATCGAAATGCCACCATTCGATGTCAAACACTGTGAATCCGTCGGCTTCCATTTCGGCCCGCAGCAGGTCGCGCAGTTTTCGCTGCTGTTCGGTTCCGCCTTTGTAATTCGGATAAGCACGGTCGGTCATTTCGTCGTAGCCGCTGGGCATTTCAATCTCTTTGCCGGTTTTCAAATCGAACAGCGACAAATCCACTGCACAGCCTCGATTGTGGCGAGAGCCTTGCGCCGGATTGGCGACGAATTTTTTCTTGTCGTCAGGTGTCGAATCCCAGAAAAGTTTTGTCACAGCCCACGGGCGATAACCGTCGAACACCAACAAGCCGTAACCTTTCTTTCTCAGCCGTTGATTGATACGGGCGAGAGCTTCGGCGGCGGGGCGCTGCAAAAACGCGCGAGCTTCTTTGTAAACCGGCTTGCCCAAAAAGTTGTTGCTGGCCGCGTAACGAATGTCGAGTTTGATTGTCGGATCGAGTTTGGTGAGTTCCACCAGATCGGCCTGACGAAATTTGCCAGTTTCTTTTGGCGGTTCGGCTGAGCTTTGGGCTTGAGCGTGGCCAGACAGCCAAACAAAAAGTAACGCCAAAGTCAGTTTAAGCCCGGTTTGGAAAAGGACAGGCCAGAAGCGTTTTTCACCGCAGAGGCGCGGAGTCGCGCAGAGGTTTCGCAGAGGCGTCAGAAAGACTCCGGTTGATTTCTCTGCGCTTCCTTTGCGTTCTCTGCGACTCTGCGGTGAGTGGGCAAGCTGAATTTCAGTTCGTTCTTTAGAGTTCATAATTTATTTTCCAGCATTTTGTGATCGCGCAGCCAGACGCCGACTTTGTCTTTGGGGTTGAGCGGCATGCGTTGGGCGTCCCATTTGGTTCTCAGCACTTTGATAATCAAATCGCAGGGTTGATCGAAATTCTGGCAATTGGCGCTGTTCAAATAACCAAACTGATTCAAACTGAGCAGTTTGACGCGAACGACTTCCAGCGCGCCGGTGAAATTAACATCCACGACGATGCCGTGCCCCAGATGTTTTTCAGCTTCGGGCAAACTGGTCGCCGCACTGAGCACAACGTCTTCGGGGCGAAAAATGATTTTGACGCGCTCCGGTGATTGCCAGTCGTTGGTTGGCAAAGCTTCGCACTGGCGACAGTCCAGCAATTCGACGCCGTCATTGCGGCAGACTTCGACGACATTGGCCGCGCCTAAAAACGTGGCGGCAAATTCGGTTTGCGGATTGTCATACACCTCGCGCGGAGTGCCGATCTGTTCCAGGCGGCCTTTGTTCAAAATGGCAATCTGGTCGCCAAGTTCCATTGCCTCTTCCTGGTCGTGCGTAATGAACATCGCAGGAATTTTCAGCTTTTGCAGCAACAGGCGAATTTCTCGGCGAAGCCCGGTGCGCGTTTGCGGATCGAGCGCGCTGAATGATTCGTCGAACAGCAGCAGTTCGGGTTTGTAAGCCAGCGCGCGGGCGATGGCCACACGCTGTTGCTGGCCGCCGGAAATTTGCGACGGATATTTGTCGCGGTGTTCGGTCATGCCGATCATCGCCAGCAGTTCTTCGACTTTGGCGTCGCGCGTTTTTCGCTTCACGCCGCGAATTTTCAACCCGAAGGCGATGTTGTCGGCGACCGTCATGCGTGGAAACAGCGCGTAGTTCTGAAAGATGACGCCGATGTTGCGTTCGCGCGCGCGCAGATGTTCGATGTGGCGTCCGTGCAGGAAAATGTCTCCGCCATCGGGAGTTTCCAGTCCGGCGATCAATCGCAAAGTGGTGCTTTTGCCGCTGCCAGAAGGCCCCAGCAAAACCAGACTTTCGCCTTCGGCAATCGAAAAACTGATGTCGTCCAACACGCGCTCGGAACCGAATTGTTTGCTCAGCCCGTTGACGATCAGCGCGTTGTTTTTCAGCGCAGCCGGTTCGGCGTAAATTTCCGTTTCATAAACTTGATTCAGCATCGCTTGTGCCATCATTGCATCCCTCACTTTTCCAGCCGGTTTCGCGTGAACAGAATCAGCGAAAAGACTATGAAAGAGATCACCGCCAACACGGCGGCAATTGCGGTTGCAGCTTCGACTTCCGCTTCGTTGAATTTCGCATAAATGTACAGCGGTGCAGTCATCGTTTTGGCTTTGTTGCCGCTGACCATGATCGTCGAACCGAATTCGCCGATGCAGCGGGCAAAAGTCAGCAGCGCGCCGGTAATGATCGCTCCGCGCAAACTGGGCAGCACGACGTACAGAAAAGTCTGCCAGCGAGTCGCGCCCATCGTTTCGGCGGCGGATTCAAAACTTGGATCCAAATTGTCCAAAGCCGGTTTGATGACTCCGAAAGCCAGCGGAAACGTGACAAAGATGTTCGCCAAAATGATCGCCGCAGTCGTGAACATCACCTGGTAATCGGTGTATTCCAGCAAAGAACCGAACAATCCGCTGCGCCCCCAAACCAGCAACAAAGCCACGCCCGCCACAGCCGTCGGAATCGCCGTCGGCAAACTGATGACAATCATCAACGCCGAACTGCCTTTGAACCGGTATTTGTACATCACGTACGCGGCGATGATGCCGAACACGACGTTGCAAACAGTGGCGACGCTGCTGGTCATCAAACTCAGTTGCAGCGAATAAATCGCCGCCGGAGCTTTGACCGCTTCCCAAAAATGAATCGGCCCTTTGTTGAATCCGTAATAAAAGATCGAAGCCAGCGGCAAAATCACCAACGGCATCATCGCCAGCACGACAAAGCCGATGCCGAACGGACGAACCGGATCGTTGGGTCGCCCTGAATAAGTTCTGTTGTGAGCCGTAACGTTCATGCTTTTCCAAAACTTCAGCGGCTGACTTGCGTTGCCTGCTTCCACGCGCCGTTAATGACTTCGTCGGTGACGTTGTTCCAGCCGCCCAGATCGCCAACCTTGAACGGTTTTTCGATTTTCTGAAAGCCGCCGTTCAAATCTTCAATCACCGAACGAAACCGCGCCTGAGTCCAGGCTTGTTGCGCCGGGCGTTCCCACAAACTGCGAACGAACAATTCGACCAGCGCATACCGCGAAGGACTCATCAAATGGTCAATGATGACCACAGGGTGTTCGCACATAACCGTCGCTTGCGGCATGACGATTTCAACCGGCTCGCCTTTGTCTTTCATCTGCAAGGCTTCCAGTTCATAAGTGATCAGCGCGTCGCCTTCGCCGTGTTCAAACAACGCCCGCGCAGCGCGAGCCGATTCCGGCGTGGCGCGAATGTTTTTGGCGATTTGCGTCAATAACTGTTGCGCCGTTTGCGGATCGCGCTTGCCTGTGCGCTCTTCCGCTTTCAGCAATTCGGAACCGTACAACGCGGCCAGCGCCCAATTGCCCGCGCCGGATGAAGTCGGATCGCACAAGATGACTCCGACTCCCGCTTTTCCCAGATCATTGAAATCGCGTATGCGTTTCGGATTTCCTGCGCGCGTGACGATGACCATCGGCGTTTGATTGACGATGCCGCGATACGGCAATTTGCGCCAATCGCTGCGAGTCACGTCCGGGCGAAGCAATCGTTCGGCGTTACGTTCGATGGCCAGAATCGCCACGTCGGCGTCAACGCCGTTGATAATCTGATTGGTAACGATTTCCGATCCGGCAAATGACGATTCGAATGTTATTTGCTGGCCGGTTTTGTCACGCCATTCGTCAACAAATGCCGGGAAGATCGTTGTCAGCAACGGGTCTTTGACCACGCTGAATCCATACACCGTGATCGTCGTACTTTCCTGCTCGGCGGATTTGCGACGGCACGCCGTCGCTTCGCACAGCAACAGCAACAGCGCAACCACAGACAGGATTTCCATTGCTCGCCAGTTGGTCTTCAAATAGAACATCGTTACGAGACACTTCAGCCCCAGATGGTGATAAATCAAATGCTAGGGAAACGAGATGTGTGAGTTTGCCTCTTTCAAGAGGCTTGGGCGAACAATAACAGGAAGAATGCAATCCGGCAGGAGAAACCTGAGCAGCAGTTGCCGAACCCCAATTCGGCCTTGGTATTCAAACTTACGATATTTTTTCCCCAGCCAGCTAAAGCTTTTATCAACCTTGACCGACCTGCCCGCACAGATCAGTTGTCATAATTCATTCGTGACTGATTGTTTGTTAGTGATACGTGATAACGGGCGCGTTATACACGTCCGGTCAGCCGAAAGTCAATCTGACAATTAGACGGCAAAGCGGTTCAAAACAATACCGTTGGCGAATCCGGAAATTACTATTAGGACTTACCCAAGTGTCGGTAGGTGAGCGCGTAAGCAAGGGCTTTTTCACCAAGCTCAAGCCCTTCCTGACGGTCGAGCTACTGACATGCTGTGTTTAGATGAGAAACAAGGCGGATTCAAACGTGAATGCCGCATTCCTGTTTTCGGCTGCCAGCCCAACGTCCGCTTCGTTCGGTTTCGCCTGCGCCAACCCGCCGCGTGCAAGGCCAACAGCCGATGCTGGTGTATCCGTCGTCGTAAAGCCGGTTGTACGGCAAATTGTGTTTGACGATGTAGCTCCAAACGTCAGACCGAGTCCATTTGGCCAAGGGATGAATCTTTGCCAGTTGATGGCGTTCGTTCCATTCGACAACTTTGATGGCGGCGCGCGTCGGCGATTGATCTCGGCGCAAAGCCGCCAGCCAGCCGTCGAAACCTGCCAGGGCACGTTGCAACGGTTCGACCTTGCGAATGCGGCAGCACAAATCGGAGTTGGTTTCGTATAACCGCTCGCCGTAAATCTTCGCCTGCTCTTCGACGGTCAACACCGAACGAGCCTCGATCAACTGGAATTTGTATCGGTCGCGCAATCGTTCTTTGACTTCGTCGGTTTCGGAAAATTGAAAGCCCGTGTTCAGGTAAATCACCGGAGTTTCCGGCGCAAGGCGCATCAGGTGATCCAGCAAGACAACTCCCTCCACGCCGAAGTTTGAGGTCATGACCAGTTTCGGCGAATACCGGGCTGCCGACAATTCCAGTACGTCTTCAATGCGCCGAGTTTCAAAGTATTCGGCCAGAAGATTGATTTCGGCTTCGTGAACGGAAATCTGTTTTGCTGCTGTCATTGTTTTTCTCCCTCGTTTCCTGCCCGAACTGCCCTGCTCAACAGATCGAATGCCAACTGCCGAGCTTCGTCGCGTTTGCCAGCGCGCAACAATTCAATTGCTTCGGATTCGACAAATGCGCTCAAGACTTGTTTGCGCGGTTCGAATTCGGAAATCAGGCGTTTGGCTTCGGCGCGCATTTCGGCGGCGAGTTCCAGCAACTGCGCGTATTCGTCGCCGATCAATTCACCAATTTCGCGCTTCACGCGCTTCGTCACCGAAGGGCTGCCGCCGCCGCTGGAAACGCTGATTTGAATGCCGCCGCGCGTCACCAAAGCCGGAGTGATGAAATTGCACAGCGCCGGTTGATCCACGACGTTGCACAACAAATTGCGCTGGGCGGCGGCTTTCGCCACAGCTTCATTGACGGCTTGATCGTCAGTCGCGCTGACGATCAGCCAGACGCCTTCAATGTCGCTTTCGACAAATTCGGCTTGCCGCCAGACAATTCTTCCCTGCTCCGCCAATTGGCTTAGCGGTTCAGTCAGCGTCGGACTGACAATCGTCACGTGCGCTCCGGCTTCCACCAATTGCGAAGCTTTGCCTTCCGCAATGGTTCCTCCGCCGACAACGAGCACACTTCGCCCCGCCAGATCAAGATAGATCGGGTAATAACGCATTTTTTGAAGGATGAATTCTGAATGCGGAAGGCGGAATCAAGCCGCCCGTCGCGTGGCCAGTTCTGACAAATTTGGAAGCCAGTTGAATTCATCATTCAGCATTCCGACTGCCGCCTTTGTCTCGAACCATTGCAACTGCTCGCGCAATCGCACGACTTCGCCAATGACGATCAAAGCCGGTGCTTTGATCGGTTCGCGCTTAGTAAGTTCAGCAATTGTTTCCAAAGTCCCAACGACGGTTTGCTGTTTGGCCAGCGTGCCGGAGCCGATCACAGCCACCGGCGTGGTTTCAGCACGCCCATTGGCAACCAATTGTTCTGCAATTTCGCCGAGTTTCGACAAGCCCATAAACAACACCAGCGTGTCTACGCCTTTTGCCAGATGTTGCCAGCGTAGCGCCGATTCGGTTTTGGCAAGGTCTTCGTGGCCGGTGACGAACGTGACCGAACTGCTCAGTCCCCGATGCGTGACGGGAATTCCGGCATACGCCGCCACCGCTGAACCGGCAGTGACGCCCGGAACGATTTCCCAATCAATTTGCGCGTCGGCCAACGCCAGAGCTTCTTCGCCGCCGCGACCAAAGACGAACGGATCGCCGCCTTTCAACCGAACAACGACCGAATGCTTGTGCGCCTTTTCGACCAGCAGGCTGTTGATTTCACGCTGCGACCAACTGAGCTGGCCGCAGCGTTTGCCAACGCCGATCAATTCAGCGTTCGGTCTGGCGAAGCGCAGAATTTCCGGATTGACCAGCGCGTCATAAACAACGCAATCGGCCAATTCCAACAAATCGCGCGCTTTGATCGTCAGCAAGCCCGGATCGCCCGGCCCTGCTCCGACCAGATAAACCTTGCCAGTTTGCATTTAAGCGCCTCCGGCTCGCGCCGCCAGGGGAATGACCAAGCCCAACGCTTCGAGCTTGGCAATGATCGTCGCCGCGCTTTGGGCGACGGTTTCGTTGTCGCTGCTGACCAGCACTTCCGGATTGAGCGGTTCTTCGTAAGGATCGGAAACGCCAGTGAACTGTTTGATTTCTCCGGCGATGGCTTTTTTGTAAAGGCCTTTGACGTCGCGGGCGACCAGCGTATCCAGCGATGCTTTGACGAAGACTTCGACGAACTTGACGCCTTCGGCTTCGACGCTGGCGCGGACTTCGTCGCGGATTTCGCGGTAAGGCGAAATCGCCGCCGCAATCACGCCGACGCCGTTACGCGACAACAAACGCGCAACATAACCGATGCGGCGAATGTTCGTGTCGCGGTCTTCTTTGGAAAAGCCGAGTCCCTTGCTCAGGTTCGTGCGAACTTCATCGCCGTCCAGCACTTCAATCTTGACGCCGCGAGCGCGAAGCTCCGGCACGATGGCTTCAGTCAGCGTCGTTTTGCCCGCGCCTGACAATCCTGTAAACCACAGTGTGAATCCTTGTGACATTCTTTTTTCCTTTTCAAAATTTGGAGGCGGCGACCGGGATCGAACCGATGAATAAAGGTTTTGCAGACCTTCGCCTTACCACTTGGCTACGCCGCTTGATGCAGCCGTGCTCGGTTGAAAATTGGATGAGCGAAGATGGTTTCTCGCTCATCCCAAGGAGAGTCCATCAACTAAGCACCAGCTACGAAGTAACTTGTTTACGCCGCTGCCGCTTTCAACGGCTGTCGCAACGCGGCAATCAAAACTTCGGCAACTTCTTTGCGCGTAAATTCCGGCGGCGGAATTTCGCCGCTGGCCAGCATTTCGCGGACTTTCGTGCCGCTCAAACTGACGTGATGCGATTGATCGTGCGGGCAGGTTTTCAGCGAAGCCATGCCGTCGCACTTCCGGCAATAAAACGTGTTGTCGAAAAACATCGGCGTAATGCCGATCTCTTCCGCCGTGAAATCGCCGAAGATTTTTTGCGCGTCATAAGTGCCGTAATAATTGCCAACGCCTGCGTGGTCGCGGCCAACGATGAAATGCGAACAGCCGTAATTTTTGCGAATCGTCGCGTGAAAAATCGCTTCGCGCGGCCCGGCGTAGCGCATCGCGGCGGGCAACACGCTGAGCACAGTGCGATCCGCCGGATAGTAATTTTCCAAAATCGCTTCGTACGCGCGCAGCCGCACATCCGCCGGGATGTCATCAGCTTTGGTTTCGCCGACAATCGGATGCAGCAACAAACCGTCAACCGTTTCCATCGCGCATTTCTGAATGTATTCGTGAGCGCGATGGACAGGATTGCGCGTCTGAAAAGCGACGATGCGTTGCCAGCCTTTTTCGGCAAACAAGGCGCGCGTTTCTGCCGGAGTCCGCCGGTACTGTTTGAACTCGTTGCCGTTCGGATGATTCAGCACGGTGACTTTTCCGCCGAGTAAAAACTCGCCTTGCGAATACAGCACCTGCACGCCGGGATGTTTGTCTTCGGCAGTTCCGTACACGGCTTCGGCTTCGCGCTGTTTGTCGTAGCTGTAAATTTCAGCCAGATGCAAAATCGCAATCACCTGACCGGCGCGAGTTTTCAGCGCCACATTGTCGCCAACATTCAACCGCGCACGCTCTTCGGCAGTGGCCGAAAGCGTAATCGGAATTGACCAAACCAATCCGTTCGCCAATCGGCGATGATCGCGCACCGACAAGTAATCGGCCTCGCCAAGAAAACCTTCCAGCGGCGAAAGCGCGCCGATGGCGATCAATTCCAAATCGGCTTCGGCTCGTGCGTTGATGGTTACGTTGGGCAACGTAACCGCAGCCTGCAGCAATGCTTCTCTTTCAGTGCCGCGCGCTTCGCGGTCAATCAATTTACCGCCGTGCGGCGTAATCAAGCTCATGTAGCTTCTCCTTGTTTCTTGCGATGATTTTTTTGGGTTCTTTGACGGCAGCAGCAAAATCGCGGCTGACCTTTCGGGATTTTTTGCCAACCGGCTGGCAAACCAGTTCTTTCAAAGTGATTTCGAATTTCCAATCGGCAATTTCAAACTTGACGCTCATAACAATACCTCAGCGGTGCGTAACTCGCACAACGCCAGAAAAGTAATGACTGCCAACGCTGACCAATCGGTTCGGCGAAAATCGGCAACCACAAAGATGACGCGCTTGTTGGCAGCGAATTGCTAAGCCAATGGCAAAATCCGCGAAATCGGAAAGGTCGCCTCAGAAACCGAATACAGCACGGCGTCAATCAGGCTCTAAATTTTGGATGAAAAGGGAAACTTGCTGCGATCAGGATGCAGCGAAAGACACTAACGACAACAGCAACAACAACAGCAGGATTTTTTGGCAGGGTGCAGACGACAGGTGTGGAAGAAGGAAGGCGCGGACAGAAATGATTCAACGTGTAGGTTGCGACTGATGGGCAGCCCGGAGAAAACTGAACGACGTATCTTGGTTGCGTTTTCCATTGATGTTCCTTGTGTACGAGTTATTGGTTTCGCGTTTAACCATGCAGTTCATGGTTGGCGTCGCTTATACACGCCGCTTTCCAAAACTGTCAATTTAATTCTTCGCATAGCGCGATGAAAATCATTTATGTGTCAGTTTTCTGCCAGATCGGAACAGTCGCCAATCGGGTAAGGAAAGCCGCACGACGGGCAAGGACTTTTTCGCCCGCAGACGGCATCGGGCACGGGCGCGTCGCATTGAATGCAGCGCAAAACAACTTCAATCGCCAGTTCGGTCAAATCTTGTTCGACTTCGATCATGCTTTCATCGCCTCTTTCGATTTTGTGGCCAGTTGCCAGACGTAAGCTTCGCCTTTTTCGCGGATGAGAGATTGCACTTCGCGCCAGGCCAAAGCGTAAAGCTGCCGTGTTTCTTCCGCTGAGGCTCCGGCATTGAATCGTCGTTCGAGTTCTTCGCGCGATAACGGCTGCTTGATCTGTACGCGAGCCATCGCCGCCGCTTCGCCCGCAAAATGCAAACACAAACCTTCGGCCAGCCAGCGCGGTGATTTTCCTTTTCCCAACACCTCCATTGCGGCGTGCGCCAGTTCATGACGAAGCGCCGTTGTCGTTACGCCGCGCTTTTTCAACAATGCCAACGGTTGAAGCTCGATTCGCCTGCCGCGCGTCGCGCCGGTCGCCCAACCTGACAACCCCGTTGCCGCGATGAATTCCGCCGTCGTCGCATGAATTACAATTTCAAACGGCACGCTTTCGTCCAATCGCAACGAAGCAGCTTTCAATCGCCTCAGCAGATCCATTCTGGCCGATTCCAAAATCTTCAACGCAGCCTCGACTTCACGACGATCGTTGGTTGTGCCAAAGCGGATTTGAAATCGTTTGTTGACCAGTTCGCCCGCCACCGACAAATTAGCCATTAGCCATTGGCCATTGACCATTATCGGTTTGGTAAAGGAGACTTTCTCCAATCGGTCAATGGTCAATTGATTTGGTGTTGGCAGGCGAACCGATTGCGCGCCGCTCAGCCGGGCGCCGGGAAAATAGAAGCTGGCGATCTGGCGGTAAGTCATTCGCCGCGTCGCCATCACGTGAGCGCCTTCCTGGCACAAACCAAGCCCGTGACCGAAGCCGCTGCCGCGAAACGCAAAGCCTTCGCCACTGCGCGAAATTTCAAAACGAGAGCTTTTGACCATTTGCCAGCCAAGCGCGCGCCCGACAATCAATTTGAAATCCCAGCCGCGAACTGTCAGCCGTCGAGCGGCTTCAATCGTGATTTCTTCGGCGCGACCGGTTGCGTCGCGTTTGCTGACTGTCACGTTTTTCAACGGCAATCCTGCGTTGGTTCGTTCGTCGCTAAGCAAGGCTTTGGCCATCTGTGCGACGGAAATCGTCTGCGTCCAATTTCGATGCGGCATCGAAGCGCAAAACTCATCTCGAACTCCACGCAAATACGCCGGAGCTTCGCCGCCCCACAAAGTTTCCAGATTCGCCGTCACGCCTCCGCAAGCCGCGTGAAAATACACGTCCGCCGGTTGGTTTTTGCGATCCAGCAGAATTTCACTGCGCGTAGCTTCGACAGCCTGACGAGCTTTGGCGTGCAATCGCGCTTTCGGCAAAACAAACCGCTGGCAATGCGTGGTGCTGCAAAAATCAAAGCCTTCACGCGAGTGACGCCCCACATTGCGAACCGCAAACGTTCGACTGACGACCGCCTGCGCTTTCAAGGCTTCCAACTCGGTTTCGATGCTCGCTTCTCCGGCCAGCACTCCAGCCAGATATTCTTCTATCGGCAATTCGCGCGTGATGTTTTCGCTGACGGAACGCACTTTCACTGTTTGGGGAGTGAGAGACAGAGGGAGGGCGGGAGGGAGGGAAATAACTTTTTCCAGTTCGCGCACGTCCCTCTTTCCCTCTGTCCCTCTGTCCCCCTGTCTCTCCGTCATCCCAACTTCGAAAATCTCTCTGGCGACTTCCGCCGCTTGCGAACCGTGCGCGCGTTTCAGAAACACCACCACGCCTAATTTCACTTGCTGCGGCGCGGGAACTCCCGTGGCTGGTTTGTCCGCCGCAAAGCCTACGAACCAGCCTTGCGTGCGAAAGCCGTTGCTGGCCGTCGAGGTTCCCGTTTTGCCGAACACAAATCCCGGTAACTTTCCCAACACCGCTTTTTCCGCTGTGCCGTAATTCACCGCGCCGCGCATGCCTTCGATCAGGATTTTGCGATGCGCCGCTGAAATGTTGATCCGCGCCAGCTTCGTCGGTGTGAACGCCTCGTCCGAAGTTTGCTGCGGACGAAACAACTCGCCTCCGTTGACCAGTGCGGCAAACGCCATCAGCAATTGCACAGGCGTCACCAGAAATTGATCGTCATCGCCAAGCGCCGCCTGAACTCGCCAATCGCCGCGCGGCAACTTGCCCGTAGCTTCGGCGGCAGCGACGCTGGTTCGTTGGCCAAATCCGAATCCAGTCAAAGTTGAGTTGAACGTTCCTTCGCTCAATCGCTCGCCGACATGCGCAAAATAATCGTTGCAGGAATACGCCAGCGCCTGCGGCAAATTGAACGGCGTTGTGCTGCGCGGATGCGAACAGACAATTTCAAAGCCTTCACGCGCGTATTTGGTCTGGCATTGCCGCCGAGTTTCGGCTTCGAGCAAACCGGCTCTGAGCGCCGCCAACGCCGTGAACGGTTTGATCGCCGAACCGGGCGGATAGGCTTGTTCAAATGCCAGACGAGGATTGACCACCGCGCGCAATCGTCCCGTTTGCGGATCAATGACAATGACCGCGCCTTCGCGTTCGCCCAAGGCTTCGGCGGCAACTTGCTGCAATTTGTCGTCAGAGATTTCTTCGGCGGGTTTGGCTTTCGGTAAAGAGGCTGCGGCAAATTCGTTTTGAGGTGTTGGCGACGAGCAGGCGCTCACCACCCAAAAGCACAAAAGGCACAAAAGCCAGATCGAAGACTTTTGCGCCTTTTGCGTTTTTTTTGGTGAATCAGCGTTCATTGGCTCAACCGTTCAAATCACTCATCGCTTCGGTCAGTGCGCGCCGCGTCGTCATTTCAGCCATCGCGCCCAGCGTCAACATCCAGCCGATGAACGGCAACAACAGCGACAGCGCAAAGCGCAAGCCGACCAAAACCAATTCGCCCCAATTGCTGCTGACGTGCGTTTTGGTGAACGCCACGAACCAGGCCAGCGCGCCGAACACCGCCAGCACCAACACGTAAATCAACACCGAACGCGGCGAAAACGCGGCGGCGAGCGAACGGCCAATGCCTTTGATGGCTCCGCCCAGACCTTCGCGGATGGCCGCCATCCACCAGTGAATCGCCACCAGCGGCAAAGCCAGATACAGCAGCAACCAGCGCCCGGCCATCAGCGTCAGTTCAATCCAGCGTTTCGGAGTTTCGACATCGGCGACGAACTTTTTGTCCAGATAGCCGAACGCCCACCACAGCCCGTAAGCCAGGGCGATCAGCGGCAAGCTGACGATCAGCAGTTTCCAGAAATCTTTCAGCGCGCGTTTCAGCAAGTAACCCGCGCCGACGCCGATTCGCACGTAGCTCAAGCCGATGACTTGCAGCAGGAAAAAGAACACCAACGCCAACAGCGGCAAAATGACGACTGTCAGCGCGACTTGAAACTGAGTCGCCTGGCCGATGACGACGAAGAAATAGCCCGCCGCCCAGATGGCCGTGTAACAAATCAGCGCAATCAGCACCGCGCCGAAATTCGTGAAGAGTTTTTGCGCCGCAGCGCCGATGGATGTGAAAACGTCTTTGAGCATCAAGTTCACCTGTTCCCGACAGAGAGAGTGAGAGACGGAGAGACTTAGGGATGGAGAGAATCACCGTTGAACTCCTCTTTCCCTCAATCTCTCCGTCCCTCTGTCCCTCCGTCTGAAAAACTACTTCTTGTCCAAAATGTTCATCCCGTAATTTGCTGTGTTCGCGTGCGTGCCGGGTTGGTACATCAATTCGGCTCGTGCCGGAGCCACACGGAACTGACCGGGAATTTGCACGCGCAGCGCGTACTGAAACACCGCGTCGCCATCGAAATAATCCACAAACAGCGCCGTGCGTTGATCGCGGAATTCGCGCTGACTGTACCAGTCGCTCCAACCGTTCGTGCGATAAGTCAGATCGAGTCCGCTGAACCGTTCGACCTGTTCGCACCCTGCCGGAATCGGGTCTTCGATCAACAGGTATTGCGCTTTCGCGCCTGTCACGCGCAGTTTCGACACGATCAAATCGCCCGAACGAAGCTCGCCCGTCAGCGGCGAAACCTGCCAACTCGGCTGCCCGTTTTTCTCAACCACGCTCAGCCGCAGATATTCGCGCGTCAGTTTCAGATTGCTGGCCGCAAATTCGACCGGTTCTTCCTTCGTGAAGTAATCCACAGTCACGGCGACATACGCCACGCCTGCGCCACGTTTGACCACGCGCACGGAATTCGACGCTGGCAAACTACCGCCTTTGCGTTCGACGATGATCGGCTGACCGCTGGCGGCTTCTGCGGCGGTCACGCGCCGGGTCAACACCTGTTCGCTGTTCAGCCAGACTTCCAGCGTGTAATCCGCCGTCAATTCGCGGCTGGCTTTCAAGTAATCGGTCAGCGCATAAATCGCAAACGCCGTGTGTTTGGTCGTGTCCCAGTAATATCCGTTGCGACGATGCGCCACCAACCACCGAGCGGCTTTGGCCAACACTTCGCTGTTCGGATTGATCTGAGCCAGCGCCTTAACCGACCACGCGGTCGCTTCCAGATCGTTTTCTTCGGTGAAATCCAACATCGGTTTTCGCTTCGACGGCCAGTAAGCGTCGGCGTTACTCATACGCACCGAGCGTTCGATGTCGCTGGCAACAAGCGAAGCCCGGTTGTCGTTTCGCAACTTCAAGGTCAGCGCCAGCAACGCGCGAGCGTACGGCTGCATTTCGCCTCGCCGATTGAACATATCTGTAATGTAGCGCGTGTCGGCTCCGCCGCTGATTTGTTGGGCGTACAACAGATAAGCGCGCGATTCCGGGTCGAATGGCGTTCCGTCTTCCATCTTGCCTGTGTCGAGCAATTGCTGAACTTTCTTGCGCCCGTCCTGAATGCGAAAGTCTTCGACGCTGAAGCCAGCGTTTTTCGCCATCGTCAAACCGTCCAGCACATACGCCGTCATAAACGGATCGGTTTTGTCATCTTTCCACCAGCCCCAGCCGCCGTCCTGGTGCTGGAACCCATACAGGCGATCCAATCCGCGCTGGACTTTCTTTCTTAGGTCGTTGCCAGTGCTGAGCGAAGCCGACTTCACGTCTTTCACCGCTCCGGCGACGATCACGTTCGGCAGGAAGCTGGACATCGTTTGTTCGACGCAGCCATACGGATAGGTCGTCAGGTAATCCAGCGCGCCGAACATTGCTCCGGCCACCGACGGTGAAGCTTCGATGCGTAGCGCGCGCGCCTGTGCGTGAGCATTGCCGGGCAACACAAACGACATTTGCCGATCCAGACTTTCTTCGCTGGCGGCCAGCGATTCGCCGTTGGTGATGCGCGTGCCAGCAGGAACTATCGGCATGGGCAATTCCACTGCATCGGATTCGACTTTGGTTTTGGCCGTCGCCGTCAAAGTCACGTTGCCCATTTGTTGAGCCGACACGCGCCAGTTGAAACGTTGTTCGCCGTCTTTGGCGATCGTCACGGTTTGTTTCGGCGGGTCGAGCAATTGCGCCCCCGCAACTTTCAATTCGACTTCGGTGACTTGATCGGTTTTCAGGTAGTTGTGAACGATGCCGGAAATCGTCGCCGTGTCGCCTTCGGTAGCAAAACGCGGAGTTTCCAAGCGCAGGATCAAATCTTTGCGCGAAACAACCTTGTCCACTTTGGAACCGACGCGCAAATCCGCCGTCACCGCGCGAGCCGTCGCTCGCCAGGTCGTCAAGTTGTCGGGCAGGTTGACGCGAACGGTCGCTTTGCCGTCGGCTGCTGTGACTACGTCAGGTTGCCAATAAGCCGTGTCGCGGAAATCTTTGCGAACGAATTTCGGATCGGCGTACTGGCTTTCGTTTTTGAAATCGGCCAATTGGAACGAACGTTTGTTCTGCGCCAACTCCATTTTCTTGTCGCCGGAATAACCCGTGAACTGAAACGCAGAAGCATAGCTGGTCGAAACGCTGCTGTAGCGGCGTCCATAAAACTGGCGGCGAATGTCGCCCGACGTATCCGGGCGAACGCTGTAAATCGCTTCGTCAATCACGCCCAGACTTAGCTCAACGCCAGCCGCCGGACTGCCGTCCTGGTTTTTGGCCGTGATGGTGTACGAAACAGGATCGCGCGGTTTGTATTCGCGTTTGTCAGGAACGATTTGAATGTCCAGGAATTTGTTCGCTGCCGGAACCGAAATGCTCTTGCTGGCTTCGAACATTTCGCCGTCTCGAACGAAGGTCACGCTCAGATAAATGTTCGGCGCATACGAATCCTTGATCGGCAATTCGATTACTGTCGCGCGTCCGTTGGCGAAAACATGTTTGGCTTCAAGCACGGAATTGAGTTCGGTCGTCACCAGCAAATGCGCTTTGTCTTTCGGCAGCAAAGCCAGAATCTTGGCAGTTTCGCCAGGTTTGTAAGATTTCTTGTCCGGCTGCAATTTGATCGAACCTTCGTCGCGCCAGGCGTTGTTGACCCAACCTTCGGTTTCGCTGGTGACGTACAGCCCGCCGGCGTCGTGTTCGATCTCGCGTCCGTTTTCGGTGACGATGGCTTTGATATCTATGTCGCCGATGGCCGTCGCGCGATATTCGTAAACGGCTTCGCCCTGAGCGTTGGTCGTCACTTCGCCGGTTGTCGTGCCTTCAAACTTGCGAGTCCATTCGAAGTATTTGTAACCGTTGTCTTCTTTTTCGACTCGCTCCCAGCGCGTCAGCGAAAACTTCAAACCGATTTTGGCGGAAACCGGCGCTCCGTTGTAATCGCGCGCGCGAACGCGGACTTTGGCGGTTTCGCCTTTGTAATAAACATAGCGGTCGGCATCGGCGCTGACCGAAACATTGCCGCGTGTGCCGACGAAACTGGCTTTGCCTTCGATTTCTCGCCGAGCCGAATCCGTCACCATAGCTTCCAGCCGGTAAGTGTATTCGCGGCCTTCGTCTTTGCCGGGCGGCGGCACGTCAAAAGCGATTTCCAACTGGCCGTTTTCATTCAACCGGCCTTCGCCTTCCTTGACCATATCGTTGCCGTACCCGTGATAGCCGGGCGCATCTTCGTCACTGTCGGCAAAATCATCGTCTTCTTCAGCCCACCACCACGGGTAATATGGCGAACGATAGATGTAATACTTCACGTCGGCGTTTTTGACCGGAGCGCCGAAAAAGTATTTGGCTTCGACAGTGAACTTGGTTTTTTCTCCGACGGCGACAAACGGCTTCGGCGTCGAAACCTTCACCTTGTATTCGGGCTTTTTGTATTCGGCGACTTCAAAAAAACTACGCGCGGCTTCGACGCCGTTCATGTTGACCACAATTTCATAACCGCCGAGCGCCGCTCCGGCAGGCAAATCCACTTCGCCGCTGAACGTGCCGCGCGGAGTCAGCGTCAGAACTTTTTGCAGAATCTCTTTGCCATCGGGGTCAGTGATCGTGACGTTCAACGCGCGCGATTCCAGCAGCTTGTAACCGTCATCGGTTTGCTGGCGCAGAATGCCTTTGAAATGCGCTTTCTGTTCCGGGCGATACACCGGGCGGTCTGTGTAAATGTAGCTGTTGATTCTGCCGAACGGCGTTTCGCCTTCGTTCCAACTGAAGTAATACGAAGCCAAATCCGAAACGGCAAAATCGCCTTTGCGGTCAGCCAGAATCAGATATTCGTTCGAGGCTTCTTCTTCGGCTTCCTCTTCCAGGTCAGCGGCATCAGCTTCGGCTGGCTTTTCGGCTTTGACCGTCACGCGCATCAAACCGTTTTGATCGGTTTTGTTCGTCGCCACGACTTTCTGGTTTTTGACGATTTCGACATTCGCGTCGCCGCGAGGTTCGCCGGATTTGCGGTCAACGGTGTACACCATCACTTCGCCGGAGTTGGCAATCTTCGTGACCATCGTCAGGTCGCTGACGACGGCAATCGTGTAAGCGCGCAACTTTCCGTTGACCGCTTCGACCAGATAAACGCCGGGTTTCTTTTCGCCGAGCACAACCATGCGCGTGTCCCAGCGGCTGTCGAGCGGCGTCAGCATCTGTTTGAAACTGTCTTCCAACTGGTCGGGGTTCAGCAGTGGCATCTGCGCGTAGCTGGCGCGGTCAATCGGCAATCGTTCGCCGGAACGATATTTGTCGTTGAAAGTGGTGCGGGCTTCGCGGCGAAGTTGGCTGCGAAAATAGCCTTTGAACGCGAAATAGATCGTGCTTTTGAAATCGCGCAGCTTTTCCAGAAAGGACGGTTTGCGTTGCTGAGTTTCGGTGACGGCGCTGACTTCAGCCCGGTCTTCTTCGCCCATCTGATGTGGGTTGTTCAGTTGCTTGAAGAACTTGAACGGGTCTTTGATTTTGTAAACGCGAAAGTCCAGCGAATTGACGCCCTGATAGTTGATGTACACGCGCGCCTTTTCGTGAGTGCCATAAGTTCGATTGGTCGCCAGCGAAAACGAAGGCTGCGCAGGCGTCGCGCCCGGTTGTGGCGAAGCGTTCGGAGACGCTGCAGGACTGGCGGTTGGCGCAGCAGGCTGATCGCCTTGCGCTCGCATGGTCAACGCGGCAAATGACAAAGCCGCCAACGCGACAACCAGATAAACAGTGACAGTGCTGAGAAGTTTTCGCAGTTTCATAAATTCAATTCAAAATCTTGAGCCGATAAAAGCCCAGAAAGTTTTGGTTGTTTTCAACCGGTCGCCAGCGCGGATTCGGATGTTCGATCAACACGGCCAGACGAACCTTTTTCATTTCGCCTTTGTCTTCCGCCGAAGAGCCTGTGTGATAAACCACCCAATCGTTAGCACCTTCGCTGACGTGGCGCGCTTCGCCCAGAAAGATCATCACGTGATAAGGAAATTTCTGCACCCAAGGTTGATGAAAAAACAGCAGGTCGCCGGGTTGCAGTTGGTTCAGCCGACGCCGGTCGCGCGTGATGAGTTCGGAGTTGTAATTCTTCAAGGTCTTGGCGTCGGCAAATTCCGAAAACTTGCCATTTGAACTTCCAGAAGCCAAATCGCCTTCCGCAAAAGCACCGAAATCCGTCCGAAACAACTTTTCGCCAAGCGGATTTTTTTCCAGCGAGATTGCTTTTACGTCGGGCGCAACAGCTTCATAACCCTGCCCCATCGCTTGAAACCAAATCCGGTCATGTCGCCGCAGAGCTTCTCGCCACGCAAAGCGCACCAGCCCGGCGCAATCGCGCTGGTCTTCGCTCCAACGGTCGTTCAGTTGATAAAACTGCATTTCCGCAATCGCGGCGAACCAGCGGCGAAAACTCATTCGGTCGTCAAAGGAATGAAGCTCGGCGGCATCGGGGATTCCGTCTTCGTCGTTGTCATTCCAGGCAGCGGCGGTGGCGGCTGATGCAGGATTGCGGCGCTCGGCTACTGCTTTGGAAGCGCCTCCGCAACCGACCGCTGAAAACATGATTCCAGCAAAAATCAGCCAAGCCAGAATGAAAGAATCAATAATTCGCATAAGTTTCGCCAAAAGACGGCGACAATATAGCAAACCAATTGCTTGAAGCGAAAAGTTCTATCTCGTTGATCTTGTCCGGCTTGCCGCGTCGCCTGACTGTGGATTTCCGCAACGGTTGGCCTAAAATGACCGCGATGCGATTGGCAAGTCATCGAAAAAAATCCGTCATCTTTTTCACCGTGCTGGGCATTTGCCTGGTGGTGCTGGCAGCGGCGTTGAATGTCGGCTGGATAGTCTTTTCCTGGCAGCAAGTGGCTTTGTTGGTTTTCGGTGTGATTTTCTTTTTGGTGATTATTGCCGGCTTGGCGCTGAACACGATCTTTCTGGTGCGGGAAATTCGCCGCAACGAACAGCACGACAGTTTCATCAACGCCGTCACTCACGAATTGAAAACTCCGATTGCCTCGATACGGTTGTACCTGGAAACATTACAAACTCGTGAAGTTGACGAAGCCAAGCGCAAAGAGTTTTACGGAATCATGCTGGAAGACAGCGACCGATTGCTGCACACGGTCGAACAGGTTTTGCGAGCCAGTCGTACCGGCGAACGTCGCGCTCAGGCGCCACAAAGCCTTTTCAATCTGGGCGATCTGGTTCGGGATTGCGTTGAACTGGCGCGCAAACGCACGCATCTGAACGAAACAAACTTGCGATATGTGGAAACGCTGACACGGCCTGCGACAATCAAAGGCGACGCTGAAGAATTCCGCGCAGCCATTTCCAACTTGATAGACAACGCCGTCAAATACTCTGACAAAGAAATCAACGTCACCGTCGAGGTCGCAGACATTGATGACCGGCGCGTTTCGATTCGCGTCACCGATCGCGGAGCCGGAATTCCGCGCGGGTATCTGGATCAAGTGTTCAAAAGGTTTTACCGCGTGCCTCGACGCATCAGCGTCAAAGTCAAAGGCACTGGGCTGGGATTGTTCATCGTCCGTTCGGTGGTCAACAAACACGGCGGAAAAGTCTTTGCCGAAAGCGCAGGCGAAGGGTTGGGCAGTACATTCACGATTCAATTGCCGAGAGCGAAAGAAAATCAATGAGCAAAGTTCTGATTGTCGAAGACGAACAACATCTGGCCGACGGGTTGCGGTTCAACCTGGAAGCGGAAGGTTACGAAGTCGAAATTGCCGCCGACGGCGAAACGGCGCTGGACCAATTGATCGGTTTTCCGAAAAATTTCGATGTCGTCGTGTTGGACGTGATGCTGCCCGGCAAAAACGGTTTTGAAGTCGCCGCCGAGTTGCGAGAGGCTGGCCAGTTTGTGCCGATTCTGATGCTGACGGCTCGCAACCGAGCCGAAGACGTGCTGAAAGGTTTTGAAGCCGGCGCAGACGATTACCTGCCGAAACCGTTTGAACTGGCGATTTTGATGGCCAGGCTTCGCGGTTTGCTGCGGCGACGGGAATGGTTTCATCTGTCACAGGAAACTGTTTCGCCGGACAACGGCGGCGATCAATTTCGTTTCGCCAACAAGATGATTGATTTTGCCGAACTGGAATTGCGCGCAGGCAATCGCGTCGAAAAGCTGACGCTGATGGAAGCCGATCTGTTGCGTTACCTGATTCGCCACGAAGGCAAACCGGTTTCTCGCCGTAACATTCTGGAAGAAGTCTGGGGCTTGCACGAAGACACCGACACGCGCGCCATTGATAACTTCATCGCTCGACTGAGAAAACTGATCGAAGACGAACCTTCGATCCCGCGTCACCTGCTGACGGTTCGCGGAGTTGGCTATCGTTTCGTCGCCAACCCGGAATAGCCGAAGAACTGAAACAGCAGTATGTGATCGGGTATTAAGAAGTGGGACAATTCGGAAAATTGTCCCACCGGTGTTTATCGGATTACTTTTTCAGCAAGTCGCGGATTTCAGCCAGCAACACTTCCGATGGCGGTGGCGGCGCAGGCGGCGCGGCGGCTCGCATGCGGTTGTAGGCTTTGACGATCAGGAAAACGACAAAGGCGATAATCAGAAACTCAATCGCCGTTTGAATGAAGTTGCCGTACTTGATGGCGACTTCGGTGATTTTGCCGTCCTCGCCCGTTTGCGTGCCGATGACGTACTTCAGCGTTTTGAAATCAATCCCCGCCAGCAGCTTGCCGATGGGCGGCATCAGAATGTCGTCAACGATGGACGACACGATTTTGCCGAAGGCTCCGCCGATGATGACGCCGATGGCCAGGTCCATGACACTGCCTTTGTTGATGAATTCCTTGAACTCATTCCACATGGTTGATTCTCCTGAAAAGTAAATCTGGGGGAAGCTTGATAAATTCAGAAAAGCTTCGACGATGGTCTGCCTGAGCCGTTCTGCCTGTTTGCGTGCGTTCAATCCTGCCGGGCGTGCATTCCACGCCGAGCCTGCGAATAGACGTTTTCCAACCGGCGCTCGACTTCTTTGGGCGCGGAATAATCCGGCAAATGCCCGTAACCAAGATCGAGGCCTTGTTGTTTCAATCTTTCGAGTTTTTTCAATCCTTCGGCGTGAAGAGTTTCGTCACTGCTGGCGTCGCCGCCTGATTGGGCGAATTGTGAATACAACCGAGCAGTTGTCAATGAATTCGCAGCCGGTTGACCGCCGCCATTGATGATTCCTAGTTCATCCAGTCGCCGATACATCGCCGAAGCGATCCGTTTGTTTTGGGCAATTCGAAGCGCCGGATGTTGCCGGAACGAAGTCGTCAAATGGCCAAGCAGCGGATCGGCGTTGCCGGCAATCGCATTCAAAAACGACGGGGCGGCTTGTTCGGCGATTTGCGCGGTCAATTGGCGCAAAGTCGCCGGCTCGATGCCGGATTGAAACGTTGTGCAAACATCCAAACCGACCGTCAGGCCGTGCAGTTTCGCAGTGGCGCTGCTTTCCAAACTGGCGCGCAGGATTTGTTCGCCGGATCGAAACGCCTGCTGGCTGTTCAATCCGACCAGCGAATTGGCCACAATCCAGGCCGGACGCCGTTGCCGCCGTTCGACCTGCTGGCGCAAACAACGGGCAAATCCGAATGCGCGAGATTCCAGCGTAGCCATATCCACGCCTTCGGCGGCATCGCCCAACAGTTCCGAACCTTGTCCGGTCTCGAAACACACGCCGTCAAAACTCGCCGTCAGCTCCAACAATTCTGTGACATTCAAACCGGTCATCGCCGTCAACGCTTTCGACGTTCCGGTCAGACTTTGAAAAGCGACATCCAGCTTGAAACGCGAACGGGCTTCGGTTTGAGCGGTAATGCCGGTCATCAGGTAAAACCGCGAAGGCAGATTCAGCCGTCCGATGATGGCGGCCAGCAATTGCCCCAGGCGCGTGATCGTTTCCATATCGTTGTTTGCAGGCGTCAATCCGATCAGCACGTCGCCGCAACCGTATGTCAGGCCTTCCAGAATAGTGAACAGAATTTCTTCTTCGTTGTCGCGCGGATTGTTGGCTTGAATGTAAGAACCCAAATGATGTGGCGACCCGATGGGAACCGGTTCGTCACTTGTCGCACCTTGCAGCGGGTTGAAAAACGTATTGGTGATCGTGGCCAGTTCGTCGTTGGTCATCAATTTGACGACGGCGGCGATCATTTCCGATGACAATGCGTCGCGATATCGCTGCCACCACATTTCGCCGCTGCCGCTGAGCAGCATGCGTTTGACCGAACCGATGTGCAGCGAAGCGACTTCCATCAACAAGGTTTTGTTCGCCGATTGCGCCAGTAATTCGCTCAGGTCGTCTTCGACAAAAGTGGTTTTGGCGATTTCGCCCAGCCGCAAATTGGCAAGTTTGCGCCGGGCTTCGGCGCGCAACTGGTCATCCGTCGTGCCGCCGACGGACAAATCGCCTTCCTTGAATTCGCTGGAAAGCGCCAATATGCGCAGCAATTCCTGACGATTCATCAAGCCTCCGAACTACTTGAAAGCAATGAACACAACTCGGCAAAACGGAATAATCCCGCGCTACAGAGGTATTTCATGCGTTGAGAATGTTTCTATGCTCACAACCAACTGGCTCGGCAGTGGCCGGAGTGTAGCCCAAGTAATCGCCAACTGGCGAGAGCGAACCGCGCAAAATGGTGGGTTTTATTGACTTGTAAAGAGTTGTACACTTCGCCGCTCTTTTTGCCGAATCCGATTCAGGATTGATTTCGTAACTGACAGTTGAGTTTTTTGCTCTTGAAAAAATATCCCCAAAACAAACAACCCCTCAGAGGAGAACAACAATGATTCAATCGCTCCGCCAGAGCATCGCTCGTATGCTCTACACTTTTGCGGCTCCATTTGCTTTAGCTTCCATCATCGCCTCAATCGCGTTTGCCCAAACCACAACCACTCAAAACGCAACGCTGACTTCCCAACAACTGGCGCGTTCACTGGGAAATTACGCAATCATTCCGCTGGGCAGCAGCAGCGCCACCCAACTGACCGGCGTCAAAACGACTTCGCGCGACCGCACCGCCCACGACCGTGAAAACCTGCAAGCCATCGAATTCGCAGGCGGCCACATCAGCGCGTTGATCGGCGGATTTGAACAAGGCGCAGGCTTCGGCTTCGGCCTGGAATTCAGCACAGCGGACACCATTCCCGGAATCGTGTTTCGCGCCAAGTTGCTGGGTTCGACTCGATTTTATCGCCGCGTCGAGGGTGAGGCGTACATTCCAAAACTCTTCAGCGAAAAGACTCACGCCAGCGTTTGGTTTAATTATCTGCGCCGCACACAAGACAATTTCTTCAACATCGGGCCTCGCACGCCTCAAACTCCTGAAACCAACTATGACGTTGAAGAGCGCAGCTATAACGCCTCGCTGTTTCACGACATTCGCAAAGGCAGCCAGGTCGGCGTTTATGCGCGTGTGTCGAACGCTTCGGCCTATCAAGGTCAGGACGACAACGACATCCCTGTGGATGTGTTGTTCACTGGCGTTCGTCCGGCAAACGTCGCGGACGCCGCACGCTGGTTGCCGGGTTTGAACAACAACGCCAAAATTTTCAGCTACGGCGCGTTTGCCGAATTCGACCTGCGTAACAACGAAGCCGGTCTGCCGAAAGGCGCGTATGGATTTGCACGGGTGGCTTCTTACGATGGGCTGAAAAACGAAGCCTTTTCGGATTATGGCTGGAACGAAATTGAACTGGACGGCCGTGTCTACATTCCTGTTCGAGGCGACTCAACTTCGCTGGCAATGCGCGCTTACGCCGAACTGAAAGACCCCAAACGCGGCAGCCAGATTCCGTTTTACGAACAATCGTATTTCGGCGGGCGCAGTCACGGACGCGGATTTCGCAACTTCCGGTTTCGCGGAAACAACGTGCTGCTGTTGGCGGTCGAACCGCGCCAGACAATTTGGAATGGCCAGAAAAATCGCGGACTGGACGTGTTCGTCTTCGGAGATTTCGGACAAGTTTGGGGCGACAACCGCTCAGCTTTGAACACCGCCATTCGAGCAAATGACAAATTCGATTCGGCCAATTGGCGAGCCGCTGCTGGTGGAGGATTCCAATTTCGCATCAGCAAAAGCACTGCCATCCGACTTGATTACGGGCGCAGCAACGAACGCAGCATGACTTATTTTTCCGTCTCGCGCGGCTTCTAAAAGCTATTAAAGAACCGCGACCATTAACGAGCGGCTTCATCATCAAAACTGAAAACATTGTCGCCAATCAGCGAACATTCGCGCTGATTGGCGATTTTGTTTTTGGCCTGAACTGTTGGCAACCAATCAAACGAACGAGTAAGCTGGCGTTGCAACTAAACAATCTCTTTTAACGCGGGAAACGATCATGCCTAATTCGTTCTGGAATTCTTTTCGCACGTCTCGATGGTTCAAACCGGCCATCGTGCTGGTTGGCTTGGTAGTGCTGTTGTTCGCCGGATTGCTGGCGCTGCCGTTGCTGCTAGATGTCAACACCTATCGCGGCCAGATTGTCAGCCAGCTTGAACAGCAGCTTGGCCGCAAAGTCAGTTTGGGCAAACTCGGATTGCGCGTGCTGCCTTCGATCAAAGTCACTGTGGACGATCTGGCCATCGGCGACGATCCGCAATTGGCGCAGAGCGATTTCGTTCGCGCCAAATCGGTTCGACTGCAAATGGGATTGCTGTCCTTGCTGCGCGGCAAGCCTGAAGTTTCCGGCATCGAATTGATCGAACCGCAAGTGACGCTGATCAAAGCCTCTGCCGACAAATGGAATTGGAGCACGCTGAAACCTTTGCAGGAATCCGGCCAGGAAAGCGAGCAAACGCCGTTTGATTTGCTGCTGACAAACGGCAGTTTCAAATTGACCGATCGCACAACGGAACCGCCGGTCGAAAAAAGCTATACCGGCGTGAACATCTCGCTGGATGATTTTTCGCCGCGCCGTTCGTTCAACTTTCTTGTCGGATTGACTTTGCCCGGCGAGCAAGCAGGCAAATTGGAAATCGCCGGAACAGCCGGGCCTATGGATCGCGCAGACGCCAGCCGCACGCCGATTGACGCTCGCGTCAAACTCGACGCGGCGGAAATTTCCAGCCTGGAAGCACTGGCCGGAACGCAATCGGCTCGCGCAGGCAAGCTAACCGTTGACGCCAAGCTCGCCGGAAAACTCGCCGAAGGATTGAACGCCAGCGGCGATTTGAAAGCCGAACAGCTTCGTTTGATCGAAGGCGTCGAAGCCGCCAAACAACCCGTCGAAGCAGCGTTCAAGCTGCTGCTGAAATCCGAAAAGAAGTCTGAAACCGAATCCGAATTCTCGCTGAAACTCGATCAAGCTGATTTGAAACTCGGCAACACTGCGGCCAGCGTCACAGGTCAGATCACGAAATTGCCCGCCACGCCGAATTTTGATTTGCAGTTGAAAGGCGACCGCATGGCTTTGGACAGTTTGCTGGAATCGGCTTATGCGTTTGGCTTCGGCCCACCGCCCGGAACCAAAGCCAGCGGAGCCGCGACCGTCAATCTGAAAGCCACCGGCGACCAGAACAATTTTGCCGTCAACGGACAAGCCGATATTCGTGATTTGAAATTCAGCAGCGCATCGTTGCCTCAAGCAATTCAAATTTCCGAATTGAAGCTGACCGCCGATCCGCAAGCCATCACTGCTTCGCCGTTTCGAGCGACGCTGTCGAAAACGACGGTTGATTTTCGCGGCTTGAAAATCAGCGATTACGGTTCGTCGCAGACGTGGCCAAAAGCGCATTTGGAAATTTCGACCAGCGGCGCTCAAGTTGATGACCTGCTGAAGATCGCCGAATCCTTTGGCGCTCGCCCGAACACGTCCGGCAGCGGAACCGCCAATCTGACAGCTAGTATTGACCACGAACTCGATCCGAAATCTTCCATCACACGAATCAGCGGGCAAGGCAAATTGTCCGGCGCGCGATTGCAACCTTCTTCGCTGAAAAAACCGCTGGAAATTGCCAACGCGGATTTGGCCTTCACTGGCGACAGCGCGCGCATTGACAACCTACAAGCGCAACTCGGTTCCAGTCAGGCGAACGGCTGGTTGACCGTCAAAAACTTCAACTCGCTGGCGCTGGGTTTCGACCTGCGAGCGAATCAACTGAACGTCGCCGAGTTGCAAGCGGCGATGACGGAATCGAAATCCGGCAAAGCTTCGTCGCCAATTCGCGGCGAAGGCCAGTTGGCTGTCGGCAAATTGGTGCTGGATTCAATCACCGCTTCCAACGTTCAAGCCAAAGTTTTGATGGCGAACAACGTAATTCTGCTCAGCCCGCTGTCGCTGCAAATGTACGGCGGCAGTTATCAAGGCTCTGTGCGAATTGACCAAAACGGCGGCGCACCTGAAGTAGCGCTGAACGGCAAATTCGGCGGCTTGGACATCAATCAGTTTTTGGCGGCTTCGTCCGGTTCTGCAAGTTCGATTTATGGCAAAGCCGACGGAACCGTTGATATTCGTGGAGTCAACGACGCGGCTGGAGTGGCTCAATCGCTGACCGGTAATGGCTACATTTCAATAGTGGATGGCAAATTCGGCAGTTTCGATTTGATGAAACAGGTCGAAGTGCTGGGCAGATTGATTAACTTGCCGACAGGCGGCGCAGGTTCTGCATTTCGTTCGCTGAAAACCAACCTGCGGTTTGATCGCGGCAAACTGACGACCGACGCTCTGCAACTGGTGATGGAAGACATGCAGGTCGGCGGTGATGGCTGGTTGCAATTGGGCGACAATCCTTCGGTCAGTTACGACATTCTGGCCAAACTCAGCCCGACGTTGACCAAGCGCGTGATGCCCGGCGGCGCTTCGGGCGAAGGCGGACGAACGCCGATCACGCTCGGCACGGGATTGAATTCGGTGGTCGGCAATTTTTTCATGGAGCAAGGCGGCATCGTGTTGCCGATCAAAATGTCCGGTTCGTTGAAACAGCCTGTGTTCGGTCTGAATTCGTCGCTGCTGCAAGCGAAAGCCAAAGAAAAGCTCAAAGACAATTTGAAAGAAGGTCTGGTTGACCAATTCCTGAAAAAGCCCGGCGAACCTGCTCCCGCCGATCCCAACAAGCCGGAAGAACAAAAACCCGCCGACAAAAAACCGGCGGATTTGTTGAAAGGCGTTCTGGATAAATTGAAAAAGAAAGAGAAGCCATAAATTCTGAAGATGCTGGAAATCATCGTTTGTTCAGTTGAAGACGCCATTGCCGCCGAAGCGGGCGGCGCTGATCGGTTGGAAGTCATCAGCCACTACGAAGTCGGCGGGCTGACTCCGTCGTTGGAAATGGTCAAAGAGATTGCCGCGCGCGTCAGCATTCCTTTGCGCGTGATGGTGCGCGAAAGCGAGCCGTTTGAAGTCTACGATGGGCTTGAAATTGAACGGCTCTGTGAAGCGGCCTGGAAGTTTGCCAAAGTCGGCGTGGAAGGATTGGTGCTTGGCTTTTTACTCTACGGAGAGCGCGGAGCAATCCTTGACCTCGATCTGATGGAACGAGTGTTGTTATCTGCGCCCAGACTGAAGGCAACTTTTCATCGCGCAATCGAAGAATTGCCAAACCCTGCTTATGCCATTGAGGAATTGAAATCTTATCCGCAAATTGACCGCGTGTTGACCAGCGGCGGCGGCAAAGCCTGGCGCGACAAGGTCAGAGACTTTGCGATGCTGCAAGAAAAAGCTCAGCCGGAAATTGAAATTCTGGTCGGTGGGGGAACCGATGCCGAAGTCATTCGTTTGCTGAAACCCGCTGGCATACGCGAATTCCACGTCGGCAAAGCCGTCCGCGAAGGTGAAAGACTCGACGGCGTAGTTCTGGCTGAAAAAGTCAGAGAACTGAAACAACTGATTTGAAAATCGAAAGAGGTAACGATGAAGTCTGTGTTCAAAACCGCATGGCCGTACGCGGCTGACGAAATGAATCTGCCGGTGGCCGATGTCGAAAGCGCAATTCCCTTTTACGAAACGGTGATGGGATTTCGCGTCATCGCGCGCAGCGAATCGCCGCACAAAACTGCCGTGCTGCATCGGGATGACATTTCCATCGGCCTGGCCGAAAACGGCGGAGACCCAACTCAGGAAGGGTGTTTTTTTGAAGTGGACAATGTCGAAACCGCATTTGCCGAATTGAAGTCGAATGGTTTGAGCAACGAAAAAGCAGATTTCCGTCTTGACCAACACGGAGACACCACCTGGAAAGTCTTCTTCGTCGTCGCGCCGGACGGGCTTTGTTACTGTCTGGGCGAACGGCAAAACTGATTGGAGGTTTGTGTGGCATTGGAAATTCAAGGCATGACGCCGCTAATTCAAGTGTTCGATATGCCGACTTCGATTGCGTTTTACCGCGACGTGCTTGGGTTTGAAATCGTGCATTCGGCTCCGCCGGGCGACGATTGGGACTGGGTGATGTTGCGGCGGCAAGGCGTGGAGTTAATGCTCAACACGGCTTATGAAAAACCTTCGCGCCCGCCATCGCCTGATGCTGAAAGGAACTTCGCACACAGCGACACGTGTTTGTATTTCGGCTGCCCGAACGTGGACGCGGCTTACGACCATTTGCGAGCGGCTGGCTTCGCGGCCAATCCGCCGACCATCGCGCCATACGGCCTGAAGCAGTTGTACGTAACCGATCCGGATGGTTACAACCTGTGTTTTCAATGGCCGGTGTAATTCACAACGGCCTGGCAATAACAGCAATCCGATAAACTCCAAAACAAACCGAGAAACCAAACCTCTTATGAACCAATCTTCAATCGCACCATCTAACCCGAAACAGATAACGATCAACGGCCAGTCTTACAACTTGATCGCTTTTTATTACCCTGATCGAAATGCTTCATGGGACACGCTTTATCACGGCCAGTTTTTGGCCAACTTTTTTCCTTGCGGCTTTTCGCTGACCATCAATGGCGTGACAGCTTCGTTTCATAACGCCGAAGCTGGTTTTCAGGCAACCAAGTGGTGGAACAATCCCGCAGACCTGGCCATGTTTGAAGCGGCAAAAACAGGAACCGAAGCCTTTCACATCAAAAAAGGGTTGCACAGCCCGGACGGCAGCTACGCCGGTTTAGGTCGAGATGGAGCGATGAAGGCCGTGCTGGCGCAGAAATTCAGCGACCCATCGTTTCAGCAGGCTTTGCTGGCGACAGGCGATGCTTATTTGTTGGAGCACAATGAAGTGAAAGGGCGCGACGATTACTGGAGCGACGATCACGACGGTTCGGGAGAAAATATGCTTGGCAAGACGTTGATGGCGCTTCGTCAGGCGCTGGGCGGAGCGGGCGCTCCGGCGGGAAACTATTCAGTGGCGGACTTTACTGTGCAGGTGTGACGCGACTTGATCGTTATGGATATTCCTCCCCTCGATAAAATCCGGCATGGTTCAGGCATCAATGCAATTGCCATTTCTCACGATGAAAAACTGATTGCCTGTGGCGGATTTGCGCCCGCTCCGATCACGGTTTGGGATTTGTCGAGCGGCGAGATGCTGACTCAAGTTTCGGGCTTCACCGGGCAGATTCAATCCATGGCGTTTTCGCCGGATTCTTCCAGAATCGCGGCGGCAAATGTATTCGGCGGTCTTTGGGTTTGGAGCCTGAAAGACGGAGTGTTGGTACACCGCAAAGAGGAGACAAATTCTCGCCGCATACCTTCGCTGGTGTTCCCGTCGAATGCCAGAAATAGCGATCTGCCGGTTACGCTTCTGGATTCAATTCATCGCGGGCCATCTCGAAAACTTTCACCGAATGGGAAATTTCTGGCTACGCGGCAAGGCTTTGTAAGCGTCACGAAATATAAAACAAAGACCGAATTGCACCGATTGGATTGCCAGAAATATGAAGTCGCTAAAACAGGTGTTCGTTATCTGAATTGGTCGGCGGATTCGAAGATGCTGGCGTTGACAGGAGACGGTTGGGCCGGATGCTGGGTGCCAGCCGAAGGCAAGTTTTTTGGCAGCAAGTTGCCATCTGTAGAATTTGTTTACGACGTTGCCATTCTCGGTTCGACGCGGCAGATTTTGTACACGATTGGCAAACCTACTCTGCTGGCAATGGAGTTGCCGACAGAACCTTTGCTGAAGGAATGGGAAGCGCAGTACAAAGGCTTTCTGACCGTTTCGCCGACTGATGCCGAATTGAAATCGCGTGACGATTGGAATTGGAACGTGAATCAATGGGGACACGAAGGCGTAAGTCTGCAAGCAGACGGGCTGCTTTGGTATGGCCATCGCCATAACACAATGGATGGCGGGGTAGGAGCACAGCTTCAAAGCGTGGCCAGTTTTCTGGAAGAAGGCCCCACGGACAAAGGCATTCCTGAAGATGTTTTAGGCAAGCTTTGTCGTGCCGTGAATCTGAAAACAACCAAACACGAAACCTGAGGAATTCAATGAACGAACAATTGGCAAAGGCGATCAACACATTACAAACTTCGGACGTCGCTTTAGTTCGCGGGGATGGGGCGATTGTTTACCGGCATGGCCGCTGGCACGATCTGACAATGACCATTTTTGGCTGGCAAAAAGGGATTCAAGCAATCAACTTCATGACAGACGACCGAGCGATGCCGTTGATCCAGAATATGCTGATGGGCGATCCTGACCACCCGGTTCCTTTTGAAGTGTCTGATACTTTTGCGAAAAGCGATCCCTGGCTTTCTTACGCGCATCTGCTTCCCTTCGATCAGGTATCCGACACCTTTGCGCTTGAGGTTGAAACGAAGATTCTGGCTGGCGCGGCAGATTACCTGCCAATTCTTGAAGGCGGCAATGTTGGAATCGGCGGCGGCTTCACGACGGATACGCAGTGGGGCGCTCGATACGATCCGGCCAAGCGCAATGCCTTCCTTGAAAGCATCGCTCTGATGATAAGTTCAGGGGAGAGTGGCCCGTATTTGAAGTTTTACGACATAACAGTTTAGGTCTCCAATGAGGAGGAATTCTGATGAAAATTCATATAAAGCGAAGTTTGTTGATCGCGGCGGTTGCCGTAGTTTGTTTGTCGTTGTGGGCGCTACGTTCAAGCCAGGCGGCGGCGGAAACCAAATTCGAGATTTCGTTTCCGGCTTCGCTCAACGGCGAACCGATCACCGGGCGAGTGTTTGTGATGATCTCGAAAAATGCAGGCGCTGAACCGCGCTTTCAAGCCGGTTCGTACAACGCTTCTGTGCCGTTTTACGGTCTGGATGTGAACGCGCTGAAACCGGGCGAAAACGCCGTGATTGACGCTTCGGTGCTGGGTTATCCGGTCGAAAGTCTGAGTCAGTTGCCCGCGGGCGAGTATTACGTTCAGGCGTTGTTGAACGTGTACACGCAGGTTCATCGCAAAGACGGTCACAAAATTTGGGTGCATTGGGATCAGTGGGAAGGCCAGCAGTGGAATCGCTCGCCCGGCAATCTGGTCAGCGAAGTTCAGCGCGTGCAGCTCAATCCGGCAGCCGGATTCAACGTCAAACTCAGCCTGACGAAAAAGATTCCGCCGGTTGTCGTCCCGCCCGACACTGAGTGGGTCAAGCGCGTCAAGATTCAGAGCAAGATGCTCAGCGAGTTTTGGGGGCGTCCGGTGTATCTGGGCGCGACGCTGCTGCTGCCGAAAGGCTTCGATCAAAATCCGAATCAGAAATATCCGGCGATTTATATCCAGGGGCATTTTGGATTGAACCCGCCGTTTGGCTTTACGACGCGAACAGTCCCGCCAGAAACCGAAGAACAGCGCAAAACTCGGCTGGCTCGTAGCGCGCGCGAACCGGGTCCGGAGTTTTCCAAAGCCTGGATGTCTGACGATTTTCCGCGAATGGTCGCCATCACCTTTCAACATCCGACGCCGTATTACGACGATTCTTACGCGGTGAATTCGGCAAACAACGGCCCTTACGGCGACGCGCTGACTCAGGAGTTGATTCCTTATCTGGAAGAAAAATTCCGCCTTGTCGCCAAACCGGAAGCTCGTGTGCTGACCGGCGGTTCAACCGGCGGCTGGGAATCGTTGGCACTGCAAATCTTCCATCCGAAGTTTTTCAACGGCGTCTGGTCGTTGTATCCAGACCCCGTAGATTTTCGCTATTACCAGATGTCGGACGTGTACAAAGACGACAACGCCTTTGAAGTTCCTGCTGGCGATTGGGCGAAGTTGATTCGTCCGCTTTCCCGAAATGCCGATGGGCAGGTGACGCTGACAATGCGCGAAATGTGTCGGCTGGAAGCAGTGCTTGGCAGCAACGTTCGTTCTGGGCAACAGATTGCCGCGTGGGATGCTGCTTACGGCCCGGTCGGCAAAGACGGTTATCCGCGTCCGATCTGGGATCGGCTGACAGGCAAAATTGACCGCGAAGTCGCGTTGTACATGCGCGACAATGGCTACGATTTGCGCTACAACCTGGAAAAAAACTGGTCGAAGATCGGCAACGATCTGGTCGGAAAAATTCACGTGTATTGCGGCGACATGGACAATTACTATCTGAACTTGGCTGTGTATCACCTGGAAGATTTTCTGAAAGCCGCAAACAATCCCAAATCCGAAGCCGTGTTTGAATACGGACGACCAATGAAACCTCACGGCTGGCAACCGTTCACCAACGCCGAACTGGTCAGGATGATGGCGGCGCGCATCAACAAGACTTCCAGCGGTTTGGTGGTTATGAAATAGATCAACAGGAGGTTCTATGAGTTGGGAAGAGGAAGAAGATAAGACAATTTACAAAGTCGTCGTAAATCACGAAGAGCAGTATTCCATCTGGCCGGATCACAGAGAACTGCCTTTGGGTTGGACTTATGCCGGGAAAACAGGACTCAAAGCCGAATGCCTGGCCTACATTGAAGAAGTGTGGACGGACATGCGGCCTTTGAGCTTACGGAAAAAGATGGAAGAAGAAGAGCGGAGACGCCAACAGGGTGGCTAGCCAATGACAGTGCCAGAGTTTGAAGAATTCCGCGTCGTCGAATTTTCATCGCACAAACAAAAAGCTTTGTTCACCACCAAAGCTTACGCGGCGGGCGAAGCAATTTATCCGTTCGATTATTGGTCTCAGGAAGTGATGCCGATGCACCTGTCCAATCACTCTTGTGACCCAAACGGACGTTTTGACGAATCGGGGATGCTGGTTGCCGTTCGAGACATTGCCGCCGATGAAGAAATCACCTTCGATTATCTGGCGCATCCGTTACCGGCTTCGCCGTGGAATTTTGAATGCCTCTGCGGCGCAATCAATTGCAGAGGCTGGATTTCAACATTGGTACGGAACCAGGAGCAGTAGCGACTGGTCTGACCTGAACATTGTTACGGAACCAGGAGCAGTAGCGACTGGGTTGATCTGAAAGAGCACATTTCAAAGACACCCGGTCGCTACCGCTCTCGGTTCCGAACCTGCATTTAAGGAGAGCTTTATGGCCGACAAAATAGATCAAGCAACGCAGACGATGATTCAGAACTTGAAGGAAAAAACCGGCAAGTCTCTGGACGAATGGGTCAAGATCGCCAAAGCCGCCAAGCTGGAAAAGCACGGCGAAATCGTCAAGTTTCTGAAAACCGATCACGAACTTGGGCACGGATACGCCAACCTGGTGGCTCACACGTTGAAAGGGCAAAGCGAAGAAGGAAAGGCGGCGGCTGATGATCCGGTGGCGGCGCAATACTCCGGCGAAAAAGCTGGCTTGAAACCGATTTACGATGAACTGGTCAAAGCCGTTGGCAAGTTCGGCGGCGATGTCGAAATTTCTCCGAAGAAAACTTACGTCAGTTTGCGGCGCAACAAACAGTTCGCGCTGATTCAGCCGACGACGAAAACTCGCGTGGATGTAGGCATCAATCTGAAAGGCGTGGCTCCGTCGGGCAAACTTGAAGCTTCGGGCAGTTTCAATTCAATGGTCAGTCATCGCGTCCGCGTCGAAACCGCCAAGGAAGTGGATAAGGAATTGATCGGCTGGTTGAAACAGGCTTACGAACAGGCGTAAGCCAGAACGTGCTGACAACAAAAAGGTGGGCAGAAAAATCCGATGTTTTTCTGCCCACCTTTTTGTTTTTGCTTGTCGCCAATTCGCTTACGCTTCGTCACCGTCCAACAGGCCGTCTTTTTCCTTAAACCGTTTCAACTTCATATTCAGAGTCTGCACGCGCAAACCGAGCAAGGCTGACGCCTTTGTCTGGTTGTTGCCGGTCTGGCGCAGAGCGGTTTCGATCAAGTTGCGTTCGAAATCGTCCACCATCTGCGGCAGGTCAATTCCCGTCGTCGGAATGGATTTCAGCGCGGCGTATCGAACCCGCGAAGGCAACAGAGTTTCGTCTATCTGCTGGGGCTGTGTGTTGTTGACGGCGCTTTCCAATGCGGATTCCAGTTCGTCAATGTTCGCGTCCCAACTGTAATCAGCGAGCATTTTCATCGCTCCGCTGGTGATTTCGTGCTGCCCTTTGCCCAATCGCCGCACGATTCTGGCCAACAAAAAGTTCGCCAGATACGGAATGTCTTCGCTGCGTTCGCGCAAGGGTTTGATGATAAACCCGGCTGGTTTCAGCAATTCAACCAGACCGTAACCGATTCGATTTTCGGCTTTGATGTCGTTGGGATTGTATTCGGTGGCGAAGATCAATCGCGGCCCGGTTTTGTGGCCGACCAAACTGCCGGAATTTCTGCCGCCGGAAAACCCACGCCAGCGTTGTTCTTCGATGTAAGCAGCGAACCGTTGTTGCAAGATGGCTGGCAAGCGAGTCAGTTCGTTGATGTAGATCGTCCCTTCCTGGCAGGTTTCGACCATACCTTTCGGCCCGAACAGCAACGAATGCAGAGCTTCGCTGTCCAAACTGTGAGCGTTGACGGCGAAAAACGGTTGCGCCCAATTTTCACTGGCCTGATGCAACATTCGGGCGATCTGTTCCTGCCGCAGGCCCCGTTCGGCAATCAGCAAAGTCGCCTTTTCGGGATTTTGCTGCGATGCCTGAACGCTGATGAATTGTTTCAGGTCTGTGACGTTCGGGCTGACGCCGATAAAACATTCGTATTGATCCAGAGAAAAAATTCGCGGTGTTCCGACCAAGGTCAAAGCCGGACGCGGTTTCAGTGTCAAAGAGCCGTTGGCTCTTCCCAAAGCTTCGGAAATCATGTCGTTCCTCCCTCGACTTCTGCCTGTTAATGATTGGTCGCTCAACTCATTTTTTGCTTAACTGTCTACCGGTTGAACGAACCATGTAAAACTTTTTTCAGGACGATAATTACAAAGACTGTGCCGAAATCGTTGCTCGGCTAACTTCGCTTCAATAGTGGAGTTGATCAAGAACCGCTGATCGGGATGCGGTGATGTTGTGTCCGCTTTCGGACTTTATGAGTTTCAAAAACGAACTTCAATGAAGAAGTTCAACACTGGCTAGTTACGAGACGATGGGTCTAAAGTTCCATTCAAATCATCAAGTTACCGCAAAAACAAATTTCCAGTTTTCAGCTTGCGGCCTACAGATTTCAGTTCACCGAAAAGTGAAAACTGAACAAGTCTGGAAGCCCAAAGCTGAAAACTGGAAATTGAAAAAACGCTGACAGATTTTGGTTAGTTTCTGTGCAACTTCACTCCGCCGTTGACGCCGGAAACTTTGATCGGAGCGCCGCCGCCATTCAGTTTGCCGGTCAATTGGCCGCGACGAACTTCGCCGATGACCGCAATTGGCAAATCGGAATCCACGCCGCCATTGATGCCGCGAACGTCCACGTCGGCATTGGTTTCAGCGGGCAGTCCGATTTCGACTCCGCCATTGATGCCGCTGATTTTCAATCCGCCTTCGCCGAACTGCATCATCGAAACGGAAACTCCGCCATTGATGCCGCTCAATTCGGCAATGGTTCCCGCCTGTTCGACTTTGACGCGACCGTTGACTCCGCTGACGCCGACTTCTCCGGTCAACGCGCCGACATTGACCGCGCCGTTAATTCCTGAAACTTTCAAATTGCTGCTGCGCGGCAAACGAACATTCACGTCGTGGCGAACCCAACCGTTTTCGCGCCCCCATTTACCGCCTTCGCGGTCGTTTTCGGTTTTAATGACCAAAGTGTTGCCGGTGTGTTCAATGACGACCGGTTTGCGCTCCATCGCTTCCTGGCTGGAAGCTCTGACCTGAATGTTGATTTCAGCCTTGTCGCTGTCCCAGGTTTCGACTGTCGCTTTGCCGTTGAAGCCCGAAATGCGAACGTTCGATCCCGGCGACAGCGTGACAGTTTTGTTGATCTGATCGCTGACTTCGACGCCATCCACCGAATGCGACGAATCGGTCGAATGTTTGTCGTGACCGTGCGCCGCCAGACGTTGAATGGCTTTTGGCGAATCAATAAACGTCAGCCCGAAGGCCAGCAAAACCAAACAGGCAAATAGGATTTTCATCTCGTTCTCCTCTGAACAGGGCGGGACAATTTTTCAAATTGTCCGCTGGTTTTAATTGTTTCAGGACACGATTGCCACTGAAAAGACGGACTTTCTGAAAAGCAGGGCAAATCCAAACTGCCCTGCTTTTCTGTTGATTTCATCGCGTGCTCTTTCTGATTCGCACGCTGCCATTGAAACTTTTTAGGCGAATGTCTGCGCCACCTTTGCCAACTGTTCCGGTCAGGAAATTTCCGCCGGTGCTGCGCGTCAGTTGCAGCGGAAATTCCGTGTTCAACGAGCCATTCCAGGTTTGAGCCGAAACCGTGAAATGACTTTCGGGCGACAGAGTCAAAAGGACTTCGCCGCTGAAACTTTCCAGTTCGTAATTGCCGCCTTCGTGAATTTTCCCGGTGAACTGGACGCTGCCGGAAGTGGATTTGGCAACAACATCTTTGCTATCCAGATTGGTCAGAATTACCGAATCGCTGGTTGAGACGACTTCGATCCGGCCTGACGAATCGCTGATGTTGACCGCTCCACTGACGGCGGTCGCTTTTATGCCTTCAGCGATTTCGCGCAGCGTGATGTTTCCGCTAATGGCGCTAACGACGACGCGGCCTTTCACTTTAGAGACGCTGACATCATCGGTCATGCTGGTGGCCTGAACGTCTCCGCCAATGTCGTTGACGACCACCCAACCGCTGTTGGAGCGAACAATCGCTCGCCCTCCGATTTTTTCCAGCTTGATGTCGCCGGAACTGACTGTGGCGCTGACATCGTCACGTGCATTTGTGATTCGAACTGACCCGCTGGACGCCGTGGCAAACACGCGCGAACCGGCGTCAGTAATCGTCAGCGTTCCGCTGGTAGCATTTGCGCGAATCTCGCCGCCGATTCGCGCCGCCGTCACGTCGCCACTGGTCGAATTCAAACTGGCTGTGTCCGCAACGTCTTGAACCGAAATGTTGCCGCTGGTGGCGCGAGCCGCGACCCGTTCAATCGGCCCGGCGATGGTCAAATCTCCGCTGGTTGTGTTGGCCGGATTGACTGTAGCTCCACGCGGAACCTTGACATCGAAATCCACTGAAACGCCGCCGCCTCGCCAGTTAAACCCACTCGGATAAATCACGCGAATTTCGACACGCTCCGGTTTGGGCGAAACTTCGATTTGAACTTTGGCGAAATCGGCTTCGTTGCGTCCGCGTTTGACGGCGTCCACTTTGACGCGGGCTTCGTTCCAACTGGAAACGCGAACAGCACCGCTGGTGTTGTAAATAGCCACTGAGCCTTTTTCCGCCAGATCGTAAGTCTGGTGAAATTCCCTGTCCTGGCCGCTGGCGATTTGTGCGCCGAGCAAAATCAACACACACGCCAACCAACAGTTTTTGATCCCCTCTCGAATTTTCATCTCTCTTTTCACCTATTGTTTGGAGTGCTGCGACTTGGCGCAGCTTTGGCGTTCTTTTACAAAACCATCCAGTTCAACTAATCGCTCTGCTGCGAAGGCAAAGCGGCGACGAGTCGCAGCACTCCAGATTTGCTACTGCATGGCAATCACCTGCATCAACTCGACTTTTTTGGCATACGCCGCCAGCAAAAATTGTCGCGCCGCCAGATCGTCCGGTTGCTGGGTCAACGCTCGTTTGCTCTGAACAATCGAACTATCAATCAGCGCCAGACTGCTTTCGTATTTTTTGACCGCTTCGGGCGCAAAACTGTCGCGGCGTTTGGCGATGGCACGTTCCAACAGCTTGATCGTGTTTTGATATTCGCGCTCGGTTTTGGCCAGTTGCTGAGCCAACGCTTCACTTTCGGTCAACGGTCGAGCAGAAACCGGCTGACGCACAACTTGCGGTCTGGGCTTCGGCGGTTCGATACGAGCCAGTTCTTTCGTCGGAGCGGGAACCGGTTCCGGCTCGTTGATTAGCGGGGTAAGCTTAACTTCGGCAAGCCTGTTGCCGTCATCGCGTTGCATCACCCACAGAGTTGCAATCACTGAAACCGCTACCAGCATCAACGCAAACGCGACTTGTCTCGCCAACGAAGGAACCAGCAGCCAACCGAACATCGTTCGCCACCAAACGGCTTTTTCCTGCTGACCAGCCAGAACCGTTTCCGTCCCAATGCGCGCGCGAATCGCGTTCCAGCTTTCGGCGGCAGGTTCAATCGCTGTTTGTTCGTAAAACTCGGCAAAGATCGCGCTCTCGCTTTCCAGCCGAGCGCGTTCGGCAACACAAGCAGCACAAGTCGCCAGATGCTGGCGCACTTCGGCAGCCGTACGTTCGGTCAATTCGCCGTACAGAAAATCTTCCAATTCAATTTGGCAACGTTCACAGTTCATAACTTACTCAACACTGACTGGCCAGATAAGGTTCAATTCGTTTCCTCATCTCGATTCGAGCACGATGCAGATCGGTTTTCAGTTTGCCAATCGAATGGCCGGTGATTGAACTGATCTCTTCGTAACTTTTTTCATGAAAAATCTTCAGACTGAAAACGATTCGTTTGTCGTCATCCAGTTCGGCCAACGCGCGATGAATCGTTTCGGTCAATTCCCTGTCCAACATGTTTCCTTCCGGCAAAACAAACCCCGATTCCAGTTTCAAACTCTCCGGTTCGTCCAGCCCGACTTTCTTTTCGTTTCGTCGAGCCTGCCTGACCGATTCGCGCACCACATTCCGAGCAATTCCAAACAACCAGGTTGAAAGCCTCAGATCGTCTTTCAATCCGCCCAGATTTCGATATGCGCGGACAAAAGTTTCCTGAGCCAGTTCTTCGGCCAGTTCCCGGCTCTGAACGTGATGATTGATGAAGCTGAGAACCGGTCGGCCATAGCGGTTGAAAATCAGATGAAAAGCGTCCTCATCGCCGCACTTTGCGCGCGCCACCACGCCCGGAGATATTTCCGAAAACTCCATCTTCTCCCTTCGATCTCTTATCTCTGCCGTAGCCTTCAAATGTTCACTCAGGCTTTCATCCAAACTGCTCATCGCGTCTTTACCACTTCACCGGTCAATTTTTGTTTCGTCCAGTGAGTGCAAACACCAGCCGGAAGGTTTCAGTTGTAAGAAGAAAAACTTGATTAACCGCTGGCGGAATTATGCCGCAAGGTATGTTATAAGTCCGCCCGCTATGAGTAAGAAACGCTTTTTGGTCACAGGTGGCGCGGGCTTCATCGGTTCGCATTTGGTGGATCGGTTGCTGGCGCAAAACCCCGCCAGAGTCACTGTCGTAGACAATTTCGACGAGTTTTACGACCAACACACAAAACGCTTTAACATCGAAAATCACCTACGCCATCCGGCTTACCGGTTGATTGAAACCGACATCCGCAATTTCAATTCGCTGCGGCAGGTTTTTTCCGAAGAACATTTTGACGTCATCATTCATCTGGCTGCCAAAGCCGGCGTGCGGCCTTCATTGGTTGACCCGCGCGGTTACGAAGAAGTAAACATCGCCGGAACGGTCAATTTGCTGGATTTGGCGCACAAAAACGGAATCAAGAAATTCGTCTTCGGCTCTTCAAGTTCGGTGTATGGCCCGACGGCTGTAGCGCCGTTTCGTGAAGACGCGCCGCTTTCGCCGATTTCGCCTTACGCGGCGACCAAAGCCGCTGGCGAATTGCTTTGCCATACGTACAGCTACCTGCACGGCATCAACATCACCTGCCTGCGCTTTTTTACGGTCTACGGCCCGCGACAACGTCCCGACTTGGCGATTCACAAATTCGCGCGGCTGATTGCCAGCGGACGCCCGATTCCGGTTTACGGCGACGGACTGGCCGAACGCGATTTCACGTACATTGACGACATTTTGCAGGGAGTGCTGGCTTCGGTGGAATACGAAGCCACGCCGTTTGAAGTCATCAACCTGGGCGAATCCGCAACCGTCACGGTCAATCAAATGATCGAACTGCTGGAAAGCGCGCTCGGCCAAAAAGCCGTCATTGATCGCCAACCGGCTCAGCCAGGCGATATGCCGCGCACCCACGCCGACATCAGCAAAGCGGCTCGGTTGTTGGGCTACAAACCCACCACTCCGGTCGAAGCCGGGCTGAAAAAGTTCGCTGACTGGTTCAAACGCGGCGCGAAAAGCTAAAATGGCTGCGTGAACTTTCAAGGAGGCTGACGATGGCAACTCCCAAAGCAAAACTCGAAGTTGGACTACGCACAGTCGCGGAATACCTGGAATTTGAACGCCAAGCCGAAGAGCGCCACGAATTCATGGACGGCGTGATTCACGCGATGGCTGGCGAAAGCCCTCGCCACAGCACCATCAACTTCAACTTAATCGCTGAGGTTGGCACAAAGATTAAAGGAACACGCTGTCAGGGCTTTTCTCCAAACATGAAAGTTCGGAGCGGCGAACAAACCGTTGCCGATTCCGTCAAAGGTCTTTTTTCTTATCCTGATCTGACCGTCGTTTGCGGCGAGCCACAATTGCACGACAAAGTTGGCGATGTGCTGGTCAACCCCAAAGTCATTTTTGAAATCCTGTCGCCATCAACGGCATCTTTCGACAAAAGCGAAAAGTTTCGACGATTGCGAACCCACAACGAATCGCTGACCGATTACGTGCTGGTTTGGCAAACTCAACCGTTGATCGAACATTTCGAGCGGCAAGCCACCGGTCAATGGTTGATGACTGAAGTCGCCGGGCTGGAAAAGGAACTTCATATTGCTTCAATCAATTGCCGGTTGAAGCTTGCTGAAATTTACGACCGCGTGGAGTTCGATCCGCCCAATGAACTCGACGCAGAAGAAGCAGCAGAGCCTGAGGGAAGCAATTCTTGACAGCTTTAGAAGGCCAAACTTAGAATCCCGGCTCGATTCGACAGGAATTCAATCACGCCTTTTCAACGGAGAACAATTTGTATAGCGAACAGTTAATAGCGCCGACACCGGCTTCGACTGGAAAAACAATTGCGGCTTGCGTGGCCGGATTTGTTTTGCCGGGATTGGGGCACGTTGTGCTTGGCAAATACATTCGCGGCGCGCTCATCGGCGCAGTCATCATCATTATGTTTGTGCTCGGTTTTGTGATGGAAGGTCATCTTTACAAACCCGAATCGCAAGACTGGCTGACGTGGTTTTTCAGCTTTCTGGATGTCGGCATCGGGCTGCCATATTTCGTTTGCCTGGCCAACGACTGGGGCTTTCAGGTGACTGAGGCGCAAGCGGCAAAAGTTACTTACGAATACGGCAACACTTTTTTCTGCGTCGCTGGAGCTTTGAACATGCTGTCGGTAATGGACGCTTACGACATCGGCGTTGGGAGGAAAGCATGACTCATTTTCTCGCGTTGATTTTGTTTAGTTCACTGGTGTCAGTCGCGTTCGCCGTTTTGTCGGCTGAGCATCACACGACGAAAGAACGCATCCTATATGGACTGAAAGTCTTCGGCTATTTCGTTGGTGTGGGCTTTTTGATCGCCTGGGTGTTGTACTTTTTGCCGCTCTAAATTCGAGCGCGGAGTTCAGATTGCGGATTGCGGATTGGAGTTTTTTCCTGATCTGCAATCCGTTTTAGTTTTCTGAAGCGGTAAAATCTCAGTCAATCTGTGGAGGGTAATTTTATGGAGTGGGACTCAATCAAATGGTTCGTGCTGGGCGGCGGATTGCTGCTGTTGGCATTTCTGTGGCTGGTCTGGAAATTCTTCTTCAAGCTGCTCAAACACTTCGTCATCATTTTGATTCTGGGCGGCATCTTTGCCGGAGTTTCCTGGTATCGCAACCAGCCGCCGCCAAAAAATCCCGCCATCGGCAAACATGCTTACCTGACCGAAAGCGGTAAATACCTTGGCGTGGTCGAAGGCGAAGGCGATGACCCTCGGCGAGGCGCTGTTTGGGTGACTCGTTTTCCCGGCGGCCATCCGTTGATGTACGGCAAATCCCGTGTCACGTTGAAAGACAAACGCGACCTCGCTTTGGAACCGACTCCGGAACCAACCGCCACGCCAACGCCTGCCGCCAAAACCAAGTCAGTGCCAACCAAAAAGTAATCCGGCGGTTCCAGCGGCGGTTGAGAAGTTGGTCAAGCCAGTTTAGACTACGCGCCTTAATTCGCCGCTGACTTCGAATTTCCCAAATTGGCTCCAAGAATTTATGCCGCTGCACGACACGGAAGCTTTTGTGCTCCGCACTTTTTCTCTGAAAGAAGCCGACAAAATTTGCGTCTTCTTCACCCGCGAAGCAGGAAAAATTCGTGGAATCGCGCACGGAGCCAGAAAACTACGCAGTCGGTTCGGAGCCAGCCTGGAACCATTCACAGAAGTCTCGCTGACCTATTTTGAGAAAGAAAATAAAGACCTGGTTTCGATTTCCGCCTGCGAAATCATAAGGTCGCAATTTGTCGCGGGGCTGAGCAGCGAACGAATGGGCGTGATGCAATACTGGGCGGAGTTGGTAGATTCGTTTTTGCTCGACCACGAACCGAACGACACGGCTTATCGTTTGATCGCCGCCACTCTGGAAGCAATGCGGCAGGCCGAAACCGATAACCAAATGCCGCTGGCCAGGTATTACGAAATCTGCCGATACTTTGAAATCTGGATGCTGAAACTGGCAGGATTCTTTCCCGATTGGCGGCATTGCGGTTTGTGTGAAAAGGATTTGAACGGCGATGTGTCGGTGTACTTAACCAACGAAGGAATGCCGCAATGTCTGAATTGCAGCGGCCAGCGCGGAGAAGAATTACGTCCGGCAGTCTGGCACACCATTCAAGAGATTTTGACTCAATCCCCCAACAAATTTTTGTCGCTGCCCCGTGAATCTGGCTTGCTCAATCAGGTCGGCAACACCGCTACGCGATTGATCGCTCGCGCGCTGGAACGCGAGCCGCGATCTTACGAAGTTCTGAGCCGGTTGCGACCGGCTACGATTTAAGCATGTAGTGCCGCCTTCAGACGGAAGGTCTTGGCGATCAAACCCACTCTGCCTGAAGGTGGCGCTACGAACATTTTTTCAGGAGAAAACAAACAGCAATGAGTACGAAATACGTGTACCTGTTTGCCGACGGCCAGACCGAAGGCACAGGCCAGATGAAAGATTTGCTCGGCGGAAAAGGCTCCGGCCTGGCCGAAATGACCAACGCAGGCATGCCGGTTCCGCCCGGTTTCACCATCACCACAGAAGCCTGCAACGCTTATTACACAGAAGGCGAACAGTTCCCCGAAGGCATGTGGGATCAGGCGCTGGAAGCTCTGGCCAAAGTCGAAGCCTTCACCGGCAAAAAGTTCGGCGGCAGCGACAATCCGCTGTTGGTTTCGGTTCGTTCCGGCGCAAAGTTTTCCATGCCCGGAATGATGGACACCGTGTTGAACCTGGGCTTGAACGACGAAACCCGCGTCGCTCTGGCGAAGATGACCAATAACGAACGCTTTTCGTGGGACGCATATCGCCGCTTCATTCAATTGTTCGGCAAGATCGTGCTTAACATTGATTCCGAAAAATTCGAGCACGTGTTTGACGGTTACAAAAAACAACTCGGCGTCAAAGGCGACACCGAAGTCGGCGAAGAAACGCTGGCCAAAGTCGTGGCCGATTTCAAAGCCATCGTCAAAAAAGAAACCGGCAACGAATTTCCGACCGATCCGCTGGATCAGGTCAAATACGCCATCAAAGCCGTGTTCGCTTCGTGGAATGGCCGCCGCGCCAAAGATTATCGCCGCATCAACAAAATTGACGACAACCTGGGCACGGCCGTCAACGTGCAAACCATGGTCTTCGGCAACATGGGCGAAGATTCAGGCACGGGCGTGGCGTTCACCCGCGACGTTTCGACCGGCGAAAAAGTCCTGTACGGCGAATACCTGCAAAACGCGCAAGGCGAAGACGTGGTCGCCGGAACCCGCACGCCGAAGAAAATCGCGCAGCTTCACGAAGAAATGCCGGAGATGTACAACCAGTTCGTCGAACTGGCCAACCGCCTGGAGCGCCATTACAAAGACGTGCAAGACATGGAATTCACCATCGAACGCGGCAAGCTGTATATGCTGCAAACGCGCAACGCCAAACGCACCGGCGCAGCCGCCGTTCGCGTCGCCGTCGAAATGGTTGAAGAAGGCGTGATTGATAAAGCCACAGCCATCCAGCGCGTCGAACCGGCGCAGTTAGATCAATTGCTGCACCCGATGATTGATCCCAAAGCCAGCTTGAACGTCATCGCCACCGGCTTGCCAGCATCGCCCGGAGCCGCTTCGGGTACGGCGGTTTTCGATCCGGACGAAGCCGAAGAAATGGCCAAAGAAGGCAAGAAAGTCATTCTGGTTCGCACTGAAACTTCGCCTGAAGACTTTCACGGAATGGTTGCGGCTCAAGCGATTTTGACTTCGCGCGGCGGTATGACTTCACACGCGGCGGTGGTTGCTCGCGGAATGGGCAAATGCTGCGTGGCGGGTTGCGATCAAGTGGTGGTTGATTACGCCAACCAGCAATTCACGGTCGGCGATTTGGTCGTCAAAAAAGGCGATTCAATCACGCTGGACGGTTCCACCGGTCGAGTCATCACCGGCGAAGTTCCGCTGATCAATCCTGAAATCAGCGGCCATTTCAAAACCTTGATGGAGTGGGTCAACGATTATCGCAAGCTTGGCGTGCGCGCCAACGCTGACACTCCGCACGATTCCGAAGTCGCGCGCGGATTCGGAGCCGAAGGCATCGGCCTGTGCCGGACAGAGCACATGTTCTTTGAAGGCAATCGCATTGACAGCGTCCGCCAGATGATTCTGTCTTCGTCGGATTTCAAAAACCTGGAAGCGCAATTGGCTACGGCTCGCGCTGATGCTGAAAAATCCGGCTCGAAAGACGCTGCCAAGCGCGTCAAAGACCTGGAAAAGAAAATCGCCAAGCCCGAACAGTTGTACAAAGGCGCTTTGGCCGATTTGCTGGAATTGCAACGCGAAGATTTCGTCGGCATTTTCCGCGCGATGAACGGCTTCCCTGTGACGATCCGCACGCTGGATCCGCCGCTGCACGAATTCGTTCCGCACGACGACAAGACCCTGAAAGAACTGGCCGCCAAGATCAAAATGCCGTTCAAGGAAGCCAAAGCCAAAGTCACTTCCCTGCACGAATTCAATCCTATGTTGGGCCATCGCGGCTGCCGTTTGGGCATCATCTATCCCGAAATTACAGAAATGCAGGCGCGCGCCATTTTTGAAGCCGCCGTCAAAGTCAAAGCCGAAGGCGTGACCGTCAAACCGGAAATCATGATTCCGCTGGTCGGCAACGTCATCGAATTGAAGCTGCAAGCCGATGTCGTTCGCCGCGTTGCCGGTGAAGTCTTTGCCGCGACGGGGCAGTCGGTCGAATATCTGGTCGGCACGATGATCGAAGTTCCGCGCGCTGCGCTGACCGCCAATCAAATTGCCGAAGTCGCCGAGTTTTTCAGCTTCGGCACGAACGACCTGACACAAATGACGATGGGTCTGAGCCGCGACGATTCCGGCAAATTCCTTCCGGCTTATGTCGAAAAGAAGATTTACGGCGACGATCCGTTCCAGGTCTTGGATCAAACCGGCGTCGGCCAATTGGTGGACATCGGCATTCAGAAAGGCCGTTCGTCCAAACCGAACCTGAAAGTCGGCATCTGCGGCGAACACGGAGGCGATCCCGAATCCGTGATCTTCTGCCACAAGGTCGGCATGAACTACGTCAGTTGTTCGCCGTACCGCGTCCCGATCGCGCTGCTGGCCGCTGCTCACGCGGCGTTGGCGGATAAAGGCGCTGCCAAAACGACAACCGCCTAGTCAAATCACAATCAGCGAAAGTAGAATGCGGATTGAGGGATGCAAGTTCTTCAATCCGCATTTTCAGTTTTGGAGTCATAAGATGTTCGTCGCCGACACAATCAACTTCCGGGAGATCGTGATGAAAGAAGCCCTACCACTCGCCACGATTCAGAACGCCGTGATTGACTTCCTGCGCGGACGCGACGACGTGGTTCTGTTCGGCGCGCAAGCCGTCAACGTTTACGTCAATGAACCTCGCGCGACTCAGGATGTGGATTTGATGTCCACGCGGGCATCCGATTTGGCAGAAGAACTGCGCGAACATCTCAGCCGGTTGTTTCACGTCGCCATTCGAGTCCGCGAAATCAAAGACGGGCTTGGCTACCGCATCTTTCAATTGCAGAAGACCGGCAACCGGCATTTGGTGGATGTCCGATCAGTCGCTTCGTTTCCACACTTACAACGCATTGATGAGATCAACGTGCTATCGCCTGTAGAGTTAATTGCCAGCAAAGTCATCTCGTACCACCAAAGACGCGGCAAGCCGAAAGCCGGTACGGATTGGCGTGACTTGGCGTTATTACTTCTGACCTTTCCCGAATTGAAATCCGATCCTGGCCAGGTGACGGATAGTTTGAACGCTGCCAAAGCGGATCAAGCGGTGCTGACGATCTGGCGCGAACTGGTCGCACAGGAAATTTTGCCTCAAACCGACGAAGACGATTTTTGAACAGCCAACGATGAGCAAAAAAATCTTTATCAGCTATTGCCACCGTCAAGGTGAATGGGTTGGGAAACGATTGAAGCCGTGCTTGGATGCGGGCGGCGCGGACGTACGAATTGATGTTGGACGCTTCACCGCAGGCATCAGCGTCTATAAGCAAATGGACGAGACGCAGGATGAATGCGACTCCACTCTGTTGGTTTTGACGCCGGAATATCTGACGCGCCCGGATTGCCTTCACGAAATGAACAGAGCCATCGCGCGTGATCCGAACTTCGCCAACGGTTCAACGATTCCGGTCATTCTGGAAAAGTGCGACTTGCCCGACGAAATCAAAGACTCCAAACCGCTCTGGATTGACCTGACCAACGACAAAGATTCCACCAAGTGGGACATGCTGTTCAAAGCCTGCGAAGCCGATTTGGGCGCGGAAGTTCCGCACTGGCTGGAAGCACGCGATGAAATCCTGCGTTATCTGGAACGCAATCAATCGGTCAATCTGGTCGTCACCGGCAATCCGAAGTGGAATGAATTGATCAAACACATCCAGACAGACTTTCCGCTCAAACTCGGCGAAGTGGACTTGAACAAAGGCACGACTCATTCTCGGCACGGTTTGGTCATGGAGTTGTTGGCGGCTTGCGGCATTCAACGCCCCGTGCCGCCGGATGAAGATTTGATGGTGCTTCACAATTCGATTGAAGCGCGCGGCATGTCGTACATCGCCTTGAAGCATTTGGACAATGCCATCAGTCGCCGATACGGAACCGATCTGTTTTCGGCTTTGCGATATTTGATGATGGAATCGCGCGCTCTTACTTTGCTGGCGCAATCGCGGCAGCATTTTTCGCAACTGGTTCCGCAAGATCATCCGTTGTCGGCAATGGAGTTTAAAACGGTCGAATTGAATGGGTGCAAAAGATAAGTGCCAATTTCAGCCTGCGGAGCAGGCGGCAGCATAAAGCCCGGAGTGGAGCGCGGTAGCGCGGAACTCCGGGTTACCAGGCGAATCAAGTTCCCGCCCGTGAAACGGGCGGAAGCCACCAGCAAGTCAACACGCCTGTTTGCCGGATTGGCTGTCGCCCACTTGCGCGGGCTGGCCGGTAACCGAACCTGCTTTCCTTGGGTTCCGGCTTCGCCTTCACCCAAGGCTTTATGCTGTCGCCTGCTCCGCAGGCTGAATTGAATCACGACTCCAACGTGAGCGTTTACGAAATGACTCCAATTCCCTTAGATCAACTCGGCTTCGGATGGCGCAGCCATAAATCCGCGATGTGGTGGCTGGGGTTGATGTATCGGCGCCCCAAAGATGTTCACAACCAATTGGATCAAATGCCGAAACTGGCGGCGGCGAAAACCGGCTTCACGTTGTATTGGCACAATCTACCTTACCTGATTCTGCTGTGCGTCGTGTTCAGGTTCATCATTTTCGGCGTGTTCGAATTTGAACCTACGTCGGATAATCCGAACATTTACTATCACGCATCTATCATCGCCGTCGGCATCGCCGTCGGCATCGCCGTCGGCATCGCCGTCGGCATCGCCGGAGGCATCGCCTTCGGCATCGCCCTCGGCATCGCTTTCGGCATTACCCTCAGCTTTACTTTGGGGATCACCTTCGGCATCGCGGAAAACATCACCGTCAACATAGCCTTCGGCATCGCTTTCGGAGTTGCTGGAAGCATCGCCGTCAGCATCGCCGAAGGTGTCTTCCTATTCATCAGCTTCGGCATCATTCTCGTCATTAACGGAATCTACGTAGTCAGCATCGTGGGAGGCATAGACGAAGTCCTCGCCCCCACGGTTGGATTGACCATAGGAATTAGCCAAGGCACCTCGCTGTTTGTTTCGATGCTGCGGCTTTACTACCTTCCATTCCATTTGGCGCTAACTTGGCCGAAGCCACGAACGAAATTGTATTGGCTTCACCCGGCGGCGTGGGATCAGATGAGTTCAGTTCCATACTTCGGCCTGCATCGGCTGCTGGTCGCTTACGCCGAAGCCGAGCCGAAAGCCGGAACCGCCGAAATAGAGCGGCTGATTGACGAATATCCGCAACAGTCAAAGCAAGCGTTGCGCGCCAAAACAACTTTGCTGGCTCGTGAAGCCGGACGAACTGCCGACCTGACAAAACTCGCTGACATCGCCGCGCAGTTGCCAGCCGGTGACAAAGGCTTTCTGGCTCAGACCGAAGAAGTCGAAGAATGGATGGCCGAAATCAGTTCGCTGCAAACGCGGCTGAACACTATCAATCGCCCGCTCTTCCGTGAACCCGCCGCCGAACAACTTTGCGCGCGGATCGAAACCTTTCGCAACAACATCGCCGGATACCGAGAACCGCTGAAAACCGAATTTCGCCAGGCCGCACTCAACTGGCTGGAAATTGCCAACCGCCAATTGGCCGAAGCTCGACGCGGCGCGACCGGAGAAACCACCACACAAGTCTTCCGCGCTGGCGATCCGGCCAATCCTGAAAGCGAAGCCTTTCTCGCCCGTTACTCGGTCATCGGCGAATTGGAACAACAGGTGATGTTGAGCACAGGCTGCCCCGGTTTGGTTCTGTACGCTCGGCGACGAATGGGCAAATCCACGATCTTGAGGAACCTGACGGGCTTTTTGCCAACTGATGTGTTGACAGCGTTTGTTTCGATGCAGAATCCGCAGATGTTTACTTCGGTGGAATCGGCGGTAAAGGCTCTGCACGAAGAGATTCGCCGCTGCGTACCGTCGCTGCCCGCCGATGATCCACCAACGGATTTGAGCAGCTTTTTCAGCTTCCTGACCGCCTGCAATTCGGAGCTTGAAGCCAAAGGCAAACGATTATTGCTGGCGGTGGATGAGTACGAAACGATTGACGCCAAAATTGGCGAAGGCGTCTTTCCGCTCGGTTTGCTGGACACCTTACGCGAATCCATCCAAACGCATCGCCGCATCACCTGGATTTTTGCGGGCAGCCACGAAATTTACGAACTGAAAAACGCCGCGTGGACTTCGTATCTGGTCAGCGCGCGCACCATCGAAGTTCCAGCCTTCACCGAAGCCGAAACTCGATTGCTGCTGACCGAACCGATGAAGCATTCCACGTTGTGGCGCAACAACGAAGAAAAACGTCCACGCTTCGCCGCCAGCTTTTGGGGCGAAGGCGGCATTGAACGCATTCACGCCGAAGCCGGAGGCTGGCCGCATCTGGTGCAACTGATTGCCGAAACGATTGTGGATTTGGTCAACCTGGAAGAAGTCGCCGCAGTCACGCCAGAACTGTTTGAACGCGCGCTGGATAAATCCATCGTGCGCGGCCAAAACGTGTTGTACGAATTGATGCACCGCGAATCCACTCTGCCGGGTGAGTGGGATTACCTGCTGAATTTCCGCCGCGTTGAAACGCAACCGCCGCCGCAGGACGAAGCGATTGCGGCTTCGTTGCGACGGCGATTGTTGATTGCGGAATCGAACGGCGAGTGGCGGTTGCGCGTACCGTTGATGGCTCGGTGGTTGAAGCTGCGAGGCCAATGAGGTTGCCACGTTGTCAGCGTTGTCAGTGGAAAACTCCGGTCGCTTGACGACCCGGAATGCGGCGCGTATGCTCCGCCCTTCTTTTCGGCAGCCTGTTTGGTTTTGGCGGCTGATTCCATCTTCGAAATTGCCATGATTGAAAGGCAGGTGAATACCTTTGGCAGAAGTGAAACTCGGCGATAACGAGACGCTGGAAAGCGCGCTCCGCCGCTTCAAACGCAAAGTGCAGCAGGAAGACATCATTCGTGAAGTCAAACGGCATGCTTTTTACGTTCCGCCCGGAGAAAAAGCCCGATTGAAATCGGCGCTGGCTCGCAAACGGAACCGCAAGAAATATCGCACTCGTCCGATGCCGCCTTCGGAATAACTTTCCGACGCACGCATTCAGAAAAAGCCGCGAACAGAATTTGTTCGCGGCTTTTTCTTTCAATCAACGACATTCAATCAGCGACATCTGGCTTTGCCCAAAATCCACAGCCGGACTTTTCCAACGTGGCTCATCGGCCACAAAACTCCGAATTACAATTTGTTTCAACCTCTCTTCTTCTGTTGCGTGAAAAGCATTTACGAAGAAGTTTTCCAGACAGAGGTTTTTGGCTTGGAGTTTGCTGAAACAGAAATCGGTTTACTCAACCAATCTTGCAGGCAAACGAGGAAATGAATTGAATCAGCAAACTACGGTAGGAAAAAGTTTCAGCGTCAGCGGCGTCGGACTTCATTCAGCTTCGCCGGTCAATGTGACGGTGAATCCGGCTCCGTCATACACCAGCTACTTGTTTCGCCGAACCGACCTGAACGATTTTGAAATTCCAGCCGCACCGCAATTCGTATCTCACGTCAGTTACGCCACGACGTTGATGAAATCCGGCGTGATGATTTCCACCGTCGAGCATTTGCTGTCTGCGCTGTACGGTTGCGGAGTGGACAACGCGCTGATCGAAGTGGATTCGCTGGAAGTTCCTATCTTGGACGGCAGCAGCAGGCAATGGGTGGAAATGATTCGTCAGGCTGGGGTGGTGGAATTGCCCGCTCTACGTCCTTACTTGCGCGTGTTGAAACAAGTGTCGGTCAGCGAGAAAAATCGCACGATGAGCATCGAACCCGCCGAAGAATTCCGCATCACCTGCGAAATTGATTTCAACCATCCGATGATCGGCGTTCAAAATTACGAAGTCAGTTTTCAGGTCGCAGATTATTCCAAAGAAATCGCTCCGGCTCGCACATTCGGCTTTGTCGAAGAAATCGAGATGCTGAAACAAAACGGTCTGGCGCGCGGCGGCTCGCTGGACAACGCCATCGCTCTGACGCGCGATGGATATTTGAATCCCGAACCGCTGCGCTTTGCCAACGAATTCGTTCGCCACAAAATTCTGGACATCATCGGCGATCTGGCGTTGGCGGGAATGCCGATTCTCGGTCACGTCCGGGCTTCGCGGTCAGGACACGGGCTTCACACGATGCTGCTTTCCGCCCTGTTGAGAGATCGTGAGGCGTGGGAAGTCACGACAGCGCCAGGAAAAAATTTGCAACTCAATCAGGCCGGTCATAGAATTTCAGCAGGAGAATAAAAGCATGACGTACCAAATCCTGGTTCAAAGCAAACAGAACAATCTTTTTGCCGCCTCTGTTCTTGGAATCCCTGATTGTGTGGCGCAGGGCAAAACGGAAGAAGAGGCTTTGCTCAACGCCAAAGAAAGACTTCGGCTTCAGCTTGCGGAAGGCAAGGTTTACACAGTTGAAATAGAAAACGGACAGCCCAAGTTCGAAGAAAACCCTTGGCTTAAGGTGATTGGAAGCGGCGAAAACGATCCCCACTGGGAGCAGTTTCAAGAACACATTACGACTTATCGCCACGAACTTGATGCCGAAGAAGCTACTGAAATACTCGAAACTAAAGCAGCACAATGATTCGCTACATACTGGGCACCGACCACCTCAGCCTGGCTCAGCGAAAACATCCCAAGATCACTGCCAGGATTTTATCCCTGCCGAAAGATGAAATGGCAATCACCCTTATCACTGTCGAAGAACAAATTCGCGGGCGCTTTGCAGAGATTCGCCGTCATCAGTCCGGTCCCAATTGCGTCGTCGCTTATCAGCAACTGCGACAAACGATTGATAGTTTGTTGGGAGTAAACGTTCTCGATTTTGACTCTGCGGCTGAGGCAATTGATCAAACACTGAAAAGCCAAAAGCTGAAAATTGGAACTCAAGATCGGCGAATCGCGGCCATCGCTTTGGCCAATCACTGCAAAGTCATCACTCGCAACCTTTCAGACTTCGGCCAAATTCCGGGTTTGCAAATTGAAAACTGGGCTTGACGAATTACTTCGCGCGGAAAATCGGCGAAGTCAGCCGCGACGGCAGCAACACCAAATCTTCGATCAAACAGCCGATGATCGTCACCGCCGACAACAATCCAAAATCGCTGACCGGTTGAAAGTTTGAAACTGCGAAAACCGCAAAAGTCGCAGCCAAAGCAATGTTGGCGTATATGATCGGGCGACCGGACAAACGCATGCTTTCGATAATTGCTTCGCGCAAAGGTTCATCAGCTTTTTGCACACGGCGAAATCGCATGATGAATTGCACGGCATTATCCACAGCCAAGCCCAACACGATGCTCGCCACCAAACTGGTCGTCAGATTCAACTTGATGCCTTGCCAGCCCATGTACCCGAAGAAAAACACCACAGGAATCAGATTCGGAACCAGCGCCGTCAGCCCAACGCGCAACGAGCGAAACAGAATCGCCAGCATCAAAAAAATCGTCACCAACGCAATGCCTATACTCAGCAACTGTTCGCCGCCGATTTGATCCGACGTGCGATTGAGCAGCACAAATGTTCCGGTGGCAAAGACGCGAAATTCCGGCAACGACTCTTTGGCGTTCTGTTCGATTTCACGAACGACGCTGGCCATCGCCTGCGAACCCGACAACGTAGAGCGAACAAGCACTCGCGCCATTCGCCCGTCTTCGGTCAAAAAGCCTTTCAACTGGTCGCGGTCGGAAAACAGATCGGCAATGATTCTTTCGTCGGTCGGAATCGAATACTGTTTCGGATCGTTGCCATTGAAAGCACGGTTCAGGTGTTTGATGAAATCGGCGACGGACAACGAACGGTCTACGCCTTGTCCGCTGGGGTCTTTGCGCGTTTCGGCAAAAGCCTGCAACCGCGCGATTCGTTCCAGCACATCCGGCTTTTCGATTGCGCCGCTCGTTTTGCCTTCGATGATGATGTCGAACGTCACCGCACCGGACAACCGGCGATTGACTTCCTCCAGACCGACTCTGGATTCGGTTCCGGGTTTGGAAAAGTGAAAGAAATCAATGTCAATTTTGATGCGGCGCATGCCGAACAGGCTGATGACGACGATGATGACGGTCAGCACGTATAACAAACGTTGATGCGAAGTCGCCCAGCGACCGGTGCCTTCCAGAAACCTGACCATCTTTCCATGCAGCCCGATGCGAAAGACCATCGCTCGCGCTGGCAGAATCGCCAACACTGCCGGGACGAACGTCAACGACAGAATCATCGTGAAGGCTGCGCCGATGGCGGAGTAAATCGCCGTCGAACGAATCGCCGGAATTTCAGTGAAGGTCAGCGACAAAAAACCGGCGATGATCGTCAACGCCGAAACAATTACCGGCAGATTGATGAAACGCATCGCGCTTTCAATTGCGGAGTGCGGAGTGCGGAGTGCGGATTGGCCGGAAGCGCAATCAGCAATCCCAATCTGGTTCAGCACGTGAATCAGGTACGAACAGCCAATCGCCAGCATCACCGTCGGCAACATCAGCACCAGAATCGTGAACTGCGTGCCCAGATACGCCATCAATCCCATTAACCAAACCAGTCCGATCCCGATCGTCGCCAACGGCAACAAAACCGCCGTCACCGAACGAAAACAAAGCCACAGCAACAGCAAAATCAACGCCACAGTCAGCGGCAGCAACAGCTTCAAATCGTCTTTGAGCGCCTGCGTTCCGCGAAGCTGCGAAAACGGATCGCCCGCAAAATACACCTCGCCAAAACCGGAAGCGTGCGTCAGATCATAAATTCGTTGGGTGGTTTCGTGGCGGCGAGCGGTGGGCAAATCCAGTTTCAGCAAGACGGTCAGCGCCGCCGTGCGCGAATCAGCGGACACCAGATTGCCGACAAACATGCGGTCGGTGATGGCTGCGGCGCGCGCTTCTTCCAAACGCGATTTGTCGCTCAACGAATTTGGAATCAGTTTTTCCAGCGAAACGCCGCCTTCGTCACCGGGCAGACTGCGCGCGTAAGGAACGTTAATCAGGCTGAGAACTTCGCCCACGCCGGAAACTTTTTCGATCTGTTGGTGAAGAGTTTTCAGCCGGGCCAGATTTTCAGGCTTGAAAACATCGTCGCAAACGACAGCAATCAGCAGAAAATCATCTGCGCCGAAATGCTTTCGGGTTTCGGCAAAATCGCGGCGCTCCTGGCTGTTTTGCGTCACAAAACTGAGCGGCGAAACATCCAGTTCCATTCCTCGACGCAACCCGAAACCTAGCACGACCGTCAGCGCCAGCACCAAACCAATAATCAATCGCGGGTGAGTAACAACGAAACGACTCATTCTTCCTCAATTGGCCTCAATTGGCCTCAATTAGCTGAATTTCGTTTGGCGCTGGCTTCGGTGATAAAGCCTTTGAGGTGCTGTTCGGTGAAAATCTTGTCCGGCAATCCGCGGTCGTATTCGATTTTTTTGGTTTCCATCGTCAGCTTCAATTTTTGCGTTTCGTCTTCAATCGCCACTTTGGTAATGGTCTGTCGGTTCTGAATCGGCTTCACTTCTTCAATGATGAGCTTTTTGCTGATTTCGCCATTGTCGCCGATCAATTCGAATCGCGCCGGAGCCTGATCTTTTTCGTGGAAGTAACCAACAATGCTGGGGAAGGCCAGATTCAAATCCTTTTTGGCGTCAAACTTGATTTTGATAAGCGACTGACCATCAACGGTCACGCGCTCGCCCGTGCTGTGGCTGTATTGGCCGAGTTCCATGCCGAGCAATTCCTGAACGGTGACTTTGGCTCCGCGAAATCCCAAAGGGCGCGACGAATCCAGTTTGGCCAGTTTTTTCAAACCCGCCAGATATGAATAAGCTTCAGTCGGTTTGTCGTTGCTTTCAATCGCCAGAATCGCTTTGTCGGATTCTTCTTTGGGCGAAAGTACAGTCATAAACGTCGAAGCGCCGGTTTCTGAATACTTGCGCTGCAAACGGACTTCGACCTGTTCGCGTTTGCCGTCGGCAGATTCGGTGCTCATGTGCATTTCGGCGACGAAGTCTTTGCACCCGTCCTGAGTAATCAATCGTTTGACCATCGCCGCGGCATCCGGCAAAGGAGCCATTTCTTTTTTTGAGGTGTCGGAATCCGTCGAAATCGTCGGTGAAGAATCCTGGCAAGCGCAACCGAGCGCGCAAAGCAGTATGAGGCCTATGCGGAAAAGTTTCTGCATCTGAGTCTCCGTTTATGTCGGGCAAATTGTTTATGATTCGGGTTCAGCCACTTGAACGACTGAAAAGAGAAGGCATCAATAACACACCACTTCGGAAATCGCCAAACTGGCCATTTTGAAACAAAGTCGTTGCCCTTTCCTCCAACAGCAGAGCTACATTGGGACAACATTTCTCAACATGATGGACAAGATTTTTAGCAGGATTTACAGGCTTATCAACTCCAACAAGGTTCCGGTCATGTTTGAATCCTGTTCATCCTGAAAAAAAAATCCGGTCAATCCTGTTTCAAGGTTCTTTGTGTTGATTTAGCCAAGTCCGAGCAACTTCATTTCGTAGGCAAGCGTTTCGCGCAAGCCTTCTTCCAACTGACGAGCCGTGAAGCCAAGTTCGCGTTCGGCTTTGGCGCTGCTGCCCAGATAGGTCGCTCCCGCCGAGACTCGCAAAGTTTCGGACGAATACTGCCCCGAAATCGGAATGACCGTTTCCACCAACCCCATCACCGCAGACATCGCGTTCAACATTCCCGGAGCCGCTTTGATTCGCGGAGCCTTGATGCCAGTGATGCGCTCGGCGATCTGCAAAGCGTCAAACAAAGTATGAACCGGTCCGGCAATGAAATAACTTTCGCCGACTTGGCCGCGCTCCATCGCCTGGATGTGGCCGCGCGCAGTGTCGTCCACATGCGCCCAACAATAAGCCGTTTTGTCAGGAACCATAGGCAGTTTGCCCGTCAGATATTGCACCAGAACTTCGCGGATGGCGCTGGTGTCGCCGGGTCCGTAATTGACTCCGGGTTGGACGATGACCAACGGCAAACCGGCTTCGATCATTGGCACTGCGACTTCGTAATGCGCGCGCCATTTTGTGTGGTCGTATTCGCTGAGGTGTTCGCCTGCGAAGCGATAACTTTCATCAACGACTTTACCGCCGGTGTCGGAATTGACGGCCACAGTGCTGGTGTAAACGCCTTTGGGCACGTTCAATTCGCGCATCAATTCCAGCACGTTGCGCGTGCCGCCGACGTTGACGGTTTCGGCAATTGTTTTGTCTCGTTCGCCGATTTTGTACCAGGCGGCAACGTGAAAAACGCCGTCCACGCCAGTCATTGGCTGACGCATACTTTCTTTGTCGGTAATGTCGCCTTCGACCAGCGAAACGCCCAGCTTCGCCAACTCAGCGGCTTTAGCTTTGGAACGAACCAGAGCCACGACTTCGTGGCCGGCGGCGATGAGTTGTTGCGCGATTCGGCCACCGATGAAACCGGTGGCTCCGGTGATGAAGTATTTCATTTGAGTGTCTCCTGTAGGGCTTACGCAAAACATACCGTGTCAGTAGCCCGACCGTTAGGAAGGGCTTGAATTTAGTGAAAAAAAGCCCTTGCTTACACGCAGGCTACCGACACTCGCGTAATTATTTCTTCAACCACGCTTCGGAAATCACGGCTTCAACATCAACCGGCACGCGCGGCAAAAACTCTTTGGCGGCGGCGATCATCTCGAAACGAACAATTTCTTTGACCTGTTCGGCAATGCTCAAGTCGCATTCAACCACCAATTCGTCGTGAATCGAATTGACGATCTGCGCGTCCAAACCCAACAGCGAAGCGTCCAGCAATGTCATCGCACGTTTGAAAATGTCCGAGCAAGTTCCTTGAATCGGAGTGTTTTTGCCGACTCGGCGCAGCGCCGATTGTTGCGTGCGGTCGTTCGGATCAAGGCTGAATTTCCACAAACGCCCCGAAGCCGTTCGCGCCTGCCGTTCGCGGACAGCACTTTCAGCGGCTTCGTGCAGCCAGTGAGCAACGCCGGAATAAGCGTTGAAATACCGGTCAATCAAACCTTCAGCTTCTTTGACAGTCGAACCGATTCGCCCGGCCAAACCTTCCGCTCCCATTCCGTAAATCAACCCGTAGTTCAACCCTTTGGCGCTTTCGCGTTGGCGAGGCGAAACGTCCGCCAACGGCACGCCGAACATTTGCGAAGCCGTCGTTCGATGCAGGTCTTCGCCGGAATCGAACGCCTTCAACAAAGCTTCGTCGCCGGAAAAATCGGCCAGGATTCGCATTTCGATTTGCGAATAATCGGCGACGATCAACTTGCGACCAGCAGGCGCGCGGAAACACGATCGGTAATCAACCGTGTGGGGAATTTGCTGCAAGCTCGGCGAGGAAGTCGTGATGCGACCGGTCGGCGTTCCCAGTTGGCGAAAATCCGCGTGCAAACGTCCGGTCGCCGAATTCACGTAACCCAGAATGTTCATTCCGAATGAAGAAAGATTTTTGCTCAAACCGCGATATTCCAGCAGCCTGGCGACAACGGCGTGTTCATTGGCCAGCTTGCTCAGCGTCCATTCGCGCGTGTCGGCGATTTCAACGCCAATGCGAGCCAAAGCGTCTTTGACCTGAGCCGGACTGTCCAAATTGACCGGATCGGCTTCGCCAAACAAATTTATCTGCGAAGCGCCAGCGGCAAACGCCTGCTGCAATTCGTCGGCAAGGGCGTCGCGCTGAATCGTCATTTGATTCAACAAAGCCCGCCAACGATCAACGTCCAGGTACACGCCTGCCAATTCCATCGCCGTGATGGCGGGCACAGCAGCGAATTCCAATTCCGCCGTCACCAACAAATCCAAATCATCCAATTTGTCGCGGAGCTTTTCGCGCAGCGGCAGCAACACTTGAGCATCGCGCGCAGCGTAATCAAGCTGGTTACGACTCAATTCGCCAGCCCAGTTGCTGAGCTGAGCGTCTTTATTGAGTTGCTGGTTGAGATGACGACTGACAACCGGTTCCAATCCGTGCCGAGTGTTTTCATCGCCTGCGGCAATCAGAATGCTGGCCAGATAAGTGTCGAAAATTCCGTTCAGTCTCCAGCCCAGATGTTTCTGCAAAAACTTGGCATCGAATTTAGCGTTGTGAGCGATTTTGATTGGCTGTTCTGTTTCGATGAATTCCCGCAATGGTGAAAGCTGTTCCGGCTGCAATCGGAAACAATCAAAAATGTAGCTGTTGTCCGGCGTGGCAAGCTGAAGCAATCGCAATTTAGCTGTGTGCGGATCAAGACCGGTCGTTTCGGTGTCCAACCCGATCACCGGCTGAGCACGCAACTCTTCAGCAATTTGCGGCAGGTCATCAACATCGGTAATCAGTTTATAAGTCGCGTTCATTTCAAGTTATCGCCATTCGTCATATTGCGGCGAACGGCGCACAGGTTGGCGTGGTTGGCGATTGTTGTCGCGGAAGAAAAACACCAGCGCGATTCCGGCGACGAAACCTCCGACGTGAGCCATATACGCTACGCCGCCGCTGTCACCGCGAGCCGACAACTGTCCAAATCCACCCAGAAACTGCATCACGCCCCACAACCCTATGGCCAGAATCGCGGGAACTTCGGTAATTCGCCCCCACATCAACACTCGAACGGCTTGATGCGGAAACAGCACCAAATACCCACCGAGCACTCCGGCAATCGCGCCCGAAGCTCCAAGGTTTGGAATCAAAGAATTCGGTTTGACGACAATCTGCGCGGCGCTGGCCAACAATCCGGTCAGTAAATAGAAAATCAAAAACCTGGTTTTTCCCATTCGATCTTCGACGTTGTCGCCGAAAATCCACAGGTAAAGCATGTTGCCGCCGATGTGCATCAGGTCGCCGTGCATGAACATCGCAAAAAACAACGTCAGATAAATCGGCCAGGGGCCCGAAAACAATTCAACTCGCCCACCGCTGACCGAAAACGTTCCTACCAAATCGCGTCCGTTCGCAATTTCCGCCGGGATGTAGCTGTATCCATAAGTGAACCTCGGATTCATCGTCTGATAGATGAAAAACAGCACGTTGATGCCGATCAACGCATACGTCACCACAGGCATTGAATGTCGTTCGGAATTGTCGTCGCCAATCGGAAAAAGCATCATCTCTCCTCTGCCGGAGCGCGGACAGGTTGTCCGCTGCCGGTCCGCGGACGTTCCGTCCGCAAGTCATTCGCCAAAGACTGCATAAAAATCCAAGCGATCTTCTTTCTGTTGACGCGCGGACAGGATGTCCGCGAACCAGGCGGACGAAACGTCCGCGCTCCAACTGCGGACGAAACGTCCGCGCTCCAGCTAACGGGTTCCCCACTTCAACTTTCGCCGCAACACTTCAAAGTAATTTCGATTCGTCGGACGAATCAGATCAAACGTCGTCTGGCTTCGTAATGCTGTAATTTGGTCGCCGGGCTGCAAACTGACCTGCACCTGCCCATCAATCGTCAGCATCAATCCATCGCTGGCTTCCGGAAAAATCAAATCCACGACGCTTTCGCCGGGAACGACCACCGGACGGTTCGACAGCGTGTGCGGGCAAATCGGCGTCAGCAAAATCGCAGACATGCTGGGGTGAACAATCGGCCCTCCGGCGGAAAGCGAATATGCCGTCGAACCGGTCGGGGTCGCCAAAATCATTCCGTCGGCACGAAAACTGTTCACGAACATTCCGTTGATGCGGCATTCCAGTTCGATCATTCGCACCGGCGACCCGAAATTAACCACAGCTTCGTTCAGCGCACGATGCGAAGCGACGATTTGCTCGCCTCGTGTCAGCCGCACATCGAGCAACATTCGCCGGTCGAGAAAAAAACTGCCTTCGCGCAACTCTTCCAGCGCCACAAACAATTCTTCTTTGGTGAATTCAGTCAGGTAACCCAGCGACCCCAGGTTGACGCCAAGCACCGGAACTTGCCGCGCCCCGATAAATCGCGCCACGCTGAGCATCGTGCCGTCGCCACCAAGCGAGACGATCAAATCAACTTCTTCGGCAAGCTCGCTGTCATCTTGCGCCAGCAAATCAAACTCTGCCGCTTCGTCTGCCGCGCGAAGCTTCATCGTCACGCCTTGCGCCTGACACCATTCGCCGAGTTTGCCGACCAGAATCCAGGCTTCGGATTTCTGCGGCCCGACCACAACGCCAATTGTTTTAAGTTCAATGGATGACATTCGACGCGAGTTTACCGATTTCAGCCAAGCTGGCGCAAAACCTTCGACAAATGCCGTAGCCCGATTTCGACATCTTCCGGCTTGACGGCAAAGCCAAGCCGAAAGTGTTGCGGCGATTCAAAAAACTTTCCCGGCACGATGGAAGTGTCCAGTTGCCGCAATTGATCGTGTAAAGCTTGAGCGTCGGCGTGATGCTTCAATCGAGGAAAGACGATCATCGAACGCGGCGGCACAACGCATTCCAGCAAGTCTTCGTGTTCGCGCAAAAAGCCGTGAACCAATTTGGTATTCGCTTCGATCATCGTTCGCGTGCGCGCTTCCAGTTTTTCCAGTTGCCGAAACGCCGCCACAGACAAGGTGTCGCTTGGAACCGAACCAACCGCGCCGAACAGATCATTCATTCGCCGCATCTTTTCCGCCAATTCCGGCGGGCACAAAATCCAACCGCAGCGCAATCCGCTTAAGCCGTAACTTTTCGTCAAACTGCTGGTCGTGATGAATTGATCGCCAAGCGTCGCCACGCAAGCTTCGGCGTCTTCAAACAAGATGTCGCGGTAAACTTCATCCACCAAAACGCGCGCGCCGACAGAATTGGCAAGCTGGCCTATCTGTTTCATCGCCTCATTGCTGACGGCGATTCCGCTAGGATTGTGAGGGCTGGTGATGACGATCAGCTTGGTTTTGGAAGTTGTCAGCCGCCGTAATTCATCAATGTCAATTGCATAACCGTTCTCGAAGCTGCGCGAAAAGCGTTTGACCTCTGCGCCTAGATAAATTGCCGCAGCCAGCATCGGTTCGTAAGTCGGCTGTTCGATCAAAACTTCGTCGCCACGTTCGACAACGGTCGCCATCGCCAGAAAATTCGCCATCGAAGTTCCCTGTGCCGGAACGACATTTTCCGGCTTCACGCCGTACTTCGCTGCGATGGCTTCTTTCAACGGCGCGTAACCTTCATGGTTAGCTCCGTTGACGGCCACGTCTTCCAGCGAGATTGTCAGGTCGCTTAAGTCGCAGCCGAGAATTCCGCTGTTCGCCAAATTGTATCGAGCCGAAGCGTGAGACTTCGCCCAGGTCATGTAAACGCTGTTTTTCATGATTTCCTTTTCAGTAACTCACTAATCCTGACTTGGCCGATGTTCTCAGCCAAAGTCGCGGCGGTTTCTCCTTCTGAATTCTGCAAATTCACGCTGGCTCCGGCTGTAAGTAGTAACTCGACAGTCGCGATCTGACCATTGAGTGCAGCTTGCATCAACGCTGTCTCGCCATCATTGTCTTTAGCATCCACATTTGCGCCATTTGCAATCAACACTTTCGCAATTTCGGTATGACCGCCAGTCGCCGCAAACATCAACGCTGTCTTGCCAGCCGACGGCCACTTACCTTGAAAATCCTGAATGTTGGCGTCCGCCCCACTGATCAAAAGCAGTCGCACAACATCCAGCGTCCCTCGCCCTGCCGCAGTCATTAACGCTGTTACGCCGTGATCGTCAGTTGAGTTCAGATCACCCCCTTCGCTCAGCAACAACTCAAGACCAGACAAATCGTTTGCCAAGACTGACTCGATCAGAGCTTCCGCAACTTTGCGTTTAGCGTTGTTCAAGACTTGCTCCGTTTCCAGAGATAGAAAACTGGAATTCCCGCCGCGATGATCAACATACCGATGCGAGCATTCTTCCAATCAGTGATAAACGTGTTGAAGACGATTCCCATTCCGAACAGGATGAAGAGAATCGGCGTCAGCGGATACAGTGGCACAGGTAAAGGGCGCAGAGCATCGGGCATTGTGCGGCGAAAAACCATCAAAGCCGCTCCGGCTAGCGCGAAGAAAATCCAATCGGCGAACACCGCGTACCCAACCAGTTCCTTGTAGCTGTTGGTTAGAGCAAATGCCGCAGCCAACACGCCTTGCAACAAAATTGCCGCCGCCGGAGTTTGAAAGCGCGGGCTGAGTCTGCCTACGGATTTGAAGAACACGCCGTCCGCCGCCATCGCGTAATAAACTCGCGGAGCCGACAGCAGCGCCAGATTCATAAAACCAAAAGTCGAAACAACGATCAAAAAGCTGATGGCTTTTTGGCCAAACGGCCCGGCGAGTTTCGCCGCCACATCCGCCGCCGGGGTTTCAGTCGCCGCCAACGCTTCGGCTCCGAGCACGTGAACGTAAGCGAAATTTGCGCTGACATAAACTGCAATCACGCACAACACTCCGATCAAAATCGCTCGTGGCAAATTTCGCAGCGGGTCTTTCACTTCCTCCGAAACGAAGTTCAAGTTTTGCCAGCCGCCATACGAAAACATCGTCGGGACCAATCCGGCAAAAAACGCCGACAGCAATCCAGCGCCCTGCAAATCCGGCGGAGTCATCGGTTTGAACGTGATGCCGGATTGTTTGGTCAGTAAAAAGGCTCCGACAATCAACGCAGCAATCGCCAGCGTTTTGCCGAAGGTGATGACGTTGATCAGAATCGCTCCGGGTTTGATGCCCAGCGCGTGAAACGAAGCCAGTCCCAACAAAATGGCAATTGCCACAGGCGTCACGAAATCATCCCCAAACCCGAACAACGGTTGCAGGTATTTTGCAAAAGCCACCGCCACGCCCGCCGTCGCGCCGGATTGAATGATGAACATCAACGACCATCCGTGCAGAAACGCCACCAACGGATGAAAGGCTTCGCGGAAGAAGGCGTACTGCCCACCGACTTTCGGCATCACCGTGCTGAGTTCGGCAAAGACAAAAGCTCCGGCCAGTGCGAAGACTCCACCGGCAATCCAGACCGCCAGGATCAAAAACGGCGTGCCGACTTTCTGAGCGACGATGTACGGATTGATGAAAATGCCGGAACCGATGATGCCGCTGATGACAATCATCGTCGCGTCAAACAGGTTCAGCTTGCGGGCAAATTGAGAAGACATTTTGAGCTTGGCCTTTTCATCCACGAAGAACACGAAGAACACGAGGTTTTCCACTTCGTGAAACTTTGTGTTCTTCGTGGATGAAATTTCCTGTCGTTATGGTTCGATGCTTTTCAGGACCGCAAGCATCTCGTCGTGAATGTTGCCGTTGGTGCAGAGCAAACTTGAGAAATGATTGTCGAACTGCGAACCATCCAGTTTGGTGACGCGGCCTCCGGCTTCTTCGATGATGACCCAACCGGCGGCCACGTCCCAAGCGTTCAGGCCTTTTTCCCAGAAACCTTCCATCCGTCCGCAGGCCACGCAAGCCATGTCAATTGCGGCGGCTCCCAATCGGCGGACGGCTTGAGCGTTGCGCAAAAACGCTTCCCACGCGGGCAGGTATTCGTTCATACGTTCGCGCACGTCATAGGGAAAGCCGGACACCAGCAAGGCTTTTTCCAACGTGTCAATTTCTGAAACTCGAATCTTCTCTCCGTTGAGCGTCGCGCCTGCGCCACGTTCGGCGGCAAACATTTCGTCGCGGCTGGGATCGTAAATGACTCCGGCGATGGATTGCCCTTTGTGTTCGATGCCAATCGAAACTGCGTAACACGGATAGCCGTGCGAAAAGTTCGTCGTGCCATCCAGCGGATCAATGATCCAGGTGTAATCGTCAGTAGAATTGGGAGCGTGTGCGCCGCTGGCTCCGCTTTCTTCGGCCAGAATTTTGTGAGTTGGGTAATGCGCGGCGATGAGTTCTTTGATGTGGCGTTCGCTGGCCAGATCGGCCTCCGTGACCAGATTGATTCGGCCTTTGTGTTCGATGCGAAAACCGCTGGCGGCGAAATCCTGCAAGATAGCTCCGGCTTCGCGCGCGGCTCTGATAGCTAGTTCAATCATTTTTAGGTTGTAGGTTACAGGTCGTAGGTTTTAGGTTTGAAGCAAGCCGGGATTATCAACTGACGTTTGAAAACCTACAACCTACCGCCTGCCGCCTGTGACCTGATGGCAGCCGCCAACAGCGGAATCATCAATTCGTGATGGCCGGTGATGCTGAAACCTTTCCCTGCTCCGTTGGCTACGGGGCGTCGAACAACGTTTGTGGCGGGACGATATTGTTGAAGGAAATCAAAATTGGCTGTCGTGAAATCCGTCAACGAATGGCCGAGATTGCGAACAACGGTGACGGCTTTCAAAAAGATTTCCGGCAGCGTGACGGCAGAACCTAAATTCAAATACACGCCTCCGCCATCGAGTTCGCGCACAAGCGACGTGAACAATTTGAAATCGTGATAGCTGGCCGCACCGATTGCGGCTCCGTCGGCGTGCGGGTGAATGTGAATGATGTCCGTGCCGATGGTGACGTGAGCTGTAACAGGAATTTTCAGTTTGTAGGCTTCATGCAGCAGCGAAACTTCACCGTGCTGGGGGTTGGCTTCAACCAGCAGACGACCTACAGATTCGCCGATTCCTATCTTGTCGGTGGCTCCGAGTTTAATTGCTTCGTTGAGCATTCGCCCGGTTTCTTCGGCCATACCGAACGCGCCGGAACCGAGCGCGCTGTCCACGTCTTCGGAAGTCCAACCGGCCAGCGCAATTTCAAAATCGTGAATAACGCCGGAACCGTTCGTTGCCAACGCCGTCACAAAGCCGCGCCGCATCAAATCAATCAGGATCGGAGCCAGCCCGGTTTTGATGACGTGCCCGCCGAAGCCCCAAATGATGGCGCGCTGTTTGGCTTTGGCTTCAATGATGGCGGCGGCGACTGAACGCAGGCTTTCGGCGGCCAGAATGTTCGGCAGCGAATCCAGCAAAGCAGATGTCGCCAACGCCTGTTCATCGCTGAGCGGAGAAGCAAAATCGCGCACCGTCACTTTGCTCGGCCTGTCGAACAGCGAGTAAGTGGCGATGCGCGAAAAATCTATTGGGTCAAAATTGTAAATGGACATCACGCCGGTAGTTATTGCAGCGTGAAGTTGAAAGTCAAGATGCCCTGAACTTTGACAGGCACACCGGCGAGTTCTGTCGGCTTGAACTCCCACTGCGGATTATCTTTTCCGCTGATTTCCGGTTTCGGCATTGGTGGCGGTGGAGGTGGCGGCGGAGCATCGTTTTCCATCTTGGTCAGTTTGAACGAATCCAGGAACTTGGGAATTCCTGTTGAATCGCCTTCCGCCAACGACGGCAACGCAATCAGCAAGTATCCGTGTCCGTTGACCAGATAAGCTCTGGAAACGCCAACCGAAAAATCTCTCTTGATCTTGTACTCACGCCCAGGATTGCCGTTGAAGGAAATTTCCTTTTCCGAAACGATCTCGCCTTTCATGGAGTTGACCATTCCGCCAGCCAGGTTTTTGAAAAATTGCGCGGTCTCGCTTTTTGAAGGCTGTCCACCGGGAACGAACAAGTGGGCGACCAAACACATCACGCCGTCGCCTCTGGCCATCAGCATGGTGATTTTGAGGTCAGCAACATTTTTGATTTCCTTTTGCGGGGTGTCAGGCATTTTCACCGCAAAACCCAGACTCGGTTCAGCGACATCTTTCCAGACAGAGGTTTCAACCACCGAACCTGACACTTTCGACACCGCGTTTTTCATCGCCAATGCTTTGAACGAAGCAAAGTATTCGTTGGCGATTTTCGAGCTGATATTACCCGACGTATTCAGGATGTTCAGCAGGTAAATCCGCGAACCAACCAGATAAATTCGCGCCACGCCGTTCGTGTCTGAGTCACGCATAGCGAATTCGCGGCCAGGATTTCCGTCCAGTGAGATTTGTTTTTCGTTGATGACTTTCGCTTCAGCGCCTGATGCCATGCCGTCTCGAAAACTATCCAGCAAAATTTTGACGCTGGCCTCATCGTTTGGTGCAGCCAACAATTGCTGGAACGCAGCCTGATAAATCAATCCACCTTCGCCTCTGGCCATCCACAAATGAAGGTCGAGCCGCGAATCATTGGGGTTGACCTTCACACGGTTTTTGTAAGGTTCACCAGGCAGACGCACGGCAAAACCATATTCCGGCTGACTGAATTCGCGCCACGAAATTGGCTGTGTGTAAAACGATGGTGGTGGACCATCGGATTCCACTTCTGGCGATTCGATCGCGGAAACTTTCGGCAAAGTCGAAACAATGCTGTCCGGCGATTTGACGAAATCGAACGAATCAAAGAATCGGCTGACTTCGGCTGATCTCGGTGATTTCATCGTCTGGTTTTGCGCCATCACCATCAGCAAATACATGCGATGCTGAACGACGACTCCGCGCACGGTCAGCAACCCGCTCGGCATCATGGCGCGCGTTTCCAGTCCGGGATATTTTCCAATCTGAATATCTTTTTGCTCTTTGTCATTCGCCTGCATTTTGGCGGTCATCACCGTAATTCCATTGTTCACGGCTTCTTTGGCAGCCTCCGGCGTGTCGAAATTGATCGGGTATTCCGCCACCATTACGGTGAAATAAAGCGGCTGGACAGATGACGTGAAGGTTCGGATCGGCACTCGCCCGATTTCGGATTCAATCGTTTCGGTGCTTTCCATCGGTTTGGCTGGCAGCGAAACTTTGAAATTCTCTTTTTCAAACACAAACTGCTGCCACGAATCTTTTGCCGATTGAGTGGGTTTGGGCTGTCCGCTGGCCAACACACTCAACGCCAGCAGCATCGGCACAACAAAAAACGCTTTTTTCATGACTGTCTCCGGGTGAAAAAGCGCCGAACGGGCACTGCGACGAATCTGGCAAAACTGCCATCTCGCTTGACCGTTCGGCGAGCAAGGGGGGAACTGTTTAGCGTCGGCGAGCGCCACTACGAGCTACCTGACGTTTGGCAGGTTTGGCGGCTTCGGCTTTGGTTTCTTTGGTTTCCAGCGCGACTTTCACGGCTTCGCGCAGGTTTTCTTCTTCGCCGCTGCCGTAAAAGTGCGCGAAGATTTTGCCATCGCGGTCAATAATCAACGTCTGCGGAATGGACGTGATGCCGTACAACTGCGACACAGCGCCTTCGACATCCACCAGCGTCGGGAATGTGTATCCGTTCTTTTGAACGAACTGTTTGGCATCATCAATGTCTTCGTCGTTGATGCCCAGCACAACCAGACCTTTGTCTTTGAATTCCTTATGCAGCTTTTCGATATGCGGCATTGTTTCGCGGCACGGCCCGCACCACGAAGCCCAGAAATCAATCACGACCACTTTGCCGCGCAGCTTGGACAGATTGAACGATTTGCCGTTCAAATCGCCCAGCGTGAAAGTCATGGCATCTTTGCCAACCAGGCTTTCGCGCTTCGGCTCTTCTTCCCCACCTTTCAGCAAGTCGGCCAATTTGGATTCGAACTGTTCAACCTCTTTAGCATCTTCGGGCGGAGCGAACACGAACAGTGAATCCGGCAACGTCTCGTTGATCTTTGCCACGCTCAGCTTGGTGGTCATTTTGAAGTCCGCGCCTTCGCCGAAAATCTTGAAAAATTCCGCCATCGTGCCGCCACCATCAAAAACGTTTTGCAAAATGACCGGGCGCTGCTTGTCCACCCAGAAAGTCATCTTGACCGATTCGGGCGCTTTGCTCGACGGCATTGCTTTGGCGACATCGTCTTTGGCTTCTCCCAAACCGAACTCGGCTTCGATCACATAACAGTTGACGGGCTGGCCGCTGACTTCCAGAGCTTCTTCCCGCACGATGCGTGCCGATTTCAAATCTTTCATTTGCTCTTCGGAAAACATCGCCATCTTCATGGCTTCGGATTTACCCATATCGAAACGGGCAGCACCGTCTGCGGAATCCTTGTCAAAAGGTTTTTTGGTGTATTGCTTTTCGGCTGGGCTATAAACCCATTCGGTCTGGCCGTTGGACACCTGATGCAAGTTCATGAAGAAAACTTTGATCCGCATCAATCTCTGCCCCGGATTGCCGGCGGCAAACGCGAACGGCATTTCCATTCGCATAAACAATCCGTCGCCTTTCATTTCCATCACCGATTGACCTTCCAGGTGATAAGTTTTGAGGTCGGCGTAATTCTGTTGAACCTTCTTCAGCAATTCTACGGCGTCGGGCTGAATCGTTGTGGTTTCAGTTTGGGCGATGGCGGCTGCTGCCATCAGTGTGAAAATTAACAACGAGGTGATTAACGATTTAACTTTGAACATGTTGATTGGCTCCTTATTGGGCGCGACGCTCAGCGCCGCGTTTGTTGGGCATTATTGTTTGCCAGTTTGGCTGAGTTTTACTTCCTCAAATTACATAAGCGGAACAGGCCTGAAAAAAACCGCAGGCGCTTGGCGAAAAGAATTCGCAACGCTTCGGATTCAACTTTGGATTGTCAGGTTTGTTCACGCCTGAAAAAGAAATGGGGCTGAGAAACGTTTCAGAGCTTCAAGCGGCTTTTTCAAATCGGGCACAACTCGTCTTCGACCAATTCACAGATCATGTGGCTGATGGTGATGTGGACTTCCTGAATGCGCGGAGTTTCGTGGTGAGCGACAATCAACGGCAGATCAACCAGCGTTGCCAATTCGCCACCGGAATTGCCCAGCAAACCGATGGTCGTGATTTCCATCGCGTTGGCTTGTTTGACGGCTTCGACGACGTTTGGCGAATTGCCGCTGGTCGAAATCGCCAGCACCACATCGCCTTTGCGACCGATGGCCTGAATCTGCCGGGCAAAGACAAAATTGAAATGCCGGTCATTGCTGATGGCTGTCAGCAGCGACGAATCCGTGGTCAATGCGATTGCCGGTAACGCTTGTCGGTCACGCCCCATTCGGAATGCCAACTCAGCAGCAATGTGTTGTGCGTCGGCTGCCGAACCACCATTTCCGAAAATCAGCAGCTTCCCGCCAGCGCGCATTGAAGCGACAATGAGTCGCGCGGCTTCGGCGACATCGCCAACCGAGCGGTCAAAAAACCTGCGCTTGGCGTCCAGGCTTTCCTCCGCCATCCGACGAATTTTGGTTTCCATAGTTTCCTGAACAAGCGGCGTAACAGTCATTGTGGTTTCACTCCTTATCTCAACCCGGATGTTACGACGGACAAGCGCATTGCGGCAAAACACGACAGCCACAGACTGACGGAGCAATCTGTGGCTTCGATGTTTTGAACCAGCAGGAACCAGTTCTACAACTCTCTGCCTGATCTCAAGTCCCAAGCTTCGCGGACAGTGCTGCCGTTCGGCAAGGTGTAAATCCAGGTGATGCGGCTGAAACTGAATGCAACTTCTTCTTCCGGTTCGCCAGCGGCCAAAGCTCCTTTGGCATCGGTCGCTTTCGGCAATCGGATGTTTGCCGAACTCACCAGCACGTCTTCCAACACGATTCGCAAAAACACCTGCTCGCCGTTTTTCAGCAAGCGATTGCTGCGAGAAAAACTGATCTGCACCTGTCGCAATCGCTGACCGCCGGCGCAGATGGTTTGCAGTTTGGGCGTGGCGCTATCAATGCCTTTGGTAATCATCACCGGAGCAAACTTGGCGCGACTGCTTGAAATGCCAGTCGAACTCAAATCCGCAGCCACGCCGGAACTCGCCTGAAAGGCTTCGATGGAACCGCCAACGCCTTCGCCCGGAACTCCCAGAATATCCACGCGGATTTTGTAATCGTCTTCTCCGGCCTGAGCCAATCCCGTCCCAGCAAAGCAAGCCAGCAACACACTGGCGGTGACAATCAGTTTGATAGCGGTGAAATGATGAATCAGTTTTTTCATGACGATCTCCTATCGGTTGGCAATTTGTTTTCCCGGCAAGCCAGCGCGGCTTGTCCACAATTGAAAGCTTTTTTCGCTCTCACTTTGGTAAGCGGGAAACTTGGACAAGGAGTATCAAGAAATCTTCGGCTCTAAATCAGAACAAGCAACTTGGAGACAATCTTTTTCAACAGGATGAACATGATTACCAGCAGGATTTACAGGCTCCTCAATCCCAACAAGGTTTCAGTCAGGTTTGAATCCTGTTCATCCTGAAAAAAATCCTGGCAATCCTGTTTCAAAGCTTTTCGCTTGGATTTAGTTCCCGGCCATTTGCTGAGCCAGCGCCGGGCCGAGTTGGCAATGGCCGACGCCGCTGATGTGGCTGCGGACTTTGGTTCGCTGATCCAGCGTGAACAACCGATTCAATTCGTAGCCGCGAACGGATGGCGGAAGCTCCTGCCGCGTAGACATCGCAAAGCCTTCGGTTTCGCCGCGCAGCAAATTGCCATGCGTCGCTCGCATTTCGGCCAGGTAAGTCAGCATGGGGCTGCCAAGCAGATAACCGTCTTCGTAACTGACAATCACGTCGGCCAGCGTTTTGATGTGTTTGGTGAATCCGGCGAAAAGTCGCCGCAGCGGATCAACGTAGCTGTGTTCGCGCGTCGCCGCGAACCAATCGTCGGCAGAGGCAAATCCTTCAGCATCCATCAGGCTGTTGGCTTTCATCGTTTCGATGATCGAAGCTAGTTTCAGCGGATCACTGCTCAAGTCTTCATATTTGAACCGCTCGCCGTTTCTGAACACACGAGCAAGTCCGCGACGGCTGACAAGCTCAATCGTGTTTTCGTCCGATCTGTAAACGGCGAAATCCACGCCCGTCGTCGCCGCGCTGACTTCAGCCACGCGCGCGCGGTTTTGTGGCTGAGTGAACATCATCGAAGCTCCAACCAGTCCGTGTTTCGGCAATACGACGCTGCGTTCGTCTTTGACGGTCTTTTCGGTGACAAAACCCGCCTGAGCCAGCGCGTCATTGAGCTTCACGTTTTTGTAGCTGTCGTAGCGGTTGCCGTGATCTGAAAACATTTCGACTTCCAGATGACCGCCGCCGCGTTCGGCTTCGGCAATCAATTCGTCCATCGTGCGATCAACGGTTTGCAGGAAAGTTTTCAAATGCTCTTTGCCGCCCAGATGCGCCAACGAATCGGTTTCGCCGATGTAACCGACAAACAACGGCGCGTCGGATTCTCGAAAGGCATGTCGCAATTCCATCAAATCAATCTGCGCCAGCGTAGCCGTTCCAATCGGAGCCGCGACGTAACCCAACGCGCCTTTGAACGCATCGGCGTGATAATCGAAAGTCTGGCGGAAAGTCCCGGCGATGAATTTCTGCCCCTGCAACCGATCCTGAATCGTGCCGAGCAAACGATTGCGCTCGCGGTCGTAAAAATGATCTTCGTAACCCGGCGAATCGTCGTGATGCAAAATCTCCACCATCGCCGGATTCGTCAGCGAAGGAAAAGTCGAAACCATCCGCGCCGGTTGGTGAAATCGGCTGAAACGCCCTTCGGCTTTCAACTCGGCAATGGTTTCGTAAGGAACTCCATCCAGCACCAGCACCAGACGGCGGGAGACAGGCTTGCTTTGAGATGGACTTGTTCCGAACCACAAATTGAGCGGCAGTACCGAACAGCAGAAAACCAGATAAATTGGCAATAGTATTTTTTGCTTCATAACAGCGCCCCAACCTTCCCTCGTTCATTACGAAGGAAATAGGCCGAGACGAAAAAACCGACAATCGCGCAACCAGGTATTAAAAACATAATCGTCGGTATCCCAATTGCAGCCGAGCCATCAACAGCATGGAAAACGCGAATCTCAACTGGAGCATTTCTGAATGGAAAAACTTCCGTAAAGAAATAAACCGTGTATCCAATCAGCCACCCAAGTGCCATTCCACCGACTCCGCATAACAAAATAGAGCCTGCTTTCATCAGCGCAGTTATTTTTTCTTTCTTGCAGATCATCGTCATTTGACCTCGTAAACCAACACTTTCTTTTGTCCGCTGCCGCCGATGGCTCCGATGGCAGCGCCGATACCTGCGCCGATTGCTCCGAAGCCAGGCACAATCGAACCGACGATGTCGTCGCGCGCTGGCAAGTAAATCACCAAGCCGATGCCTGCTCCTGTGGCTGCGCCGATTCCCGCACCTTTCAGCGTGCTTTGGCCGCGCGTTTTGCCAACGAGCCGGAAAACTCTGCGAATGTTCGCTTGGTTCAGAGTCGTGCTCTGCGATCCTTTCAGCAAGGTCAATTCAGTTTCGGAAACAGCGGAAAGTTTTCCTTTGGCTTGCTTGTCGTCTTTCAATTCGACCAACAACTGTTCGCCAATGGGAATTGCCTGAACGACGTTCCAACCGTCAGGCTGTTGACCAGCGGCTTGAGCGACCAGCGTTTGGCCAAGGGCCAGAATCAAAATGAGTGCGATGCTTTGAATTTTCAGCAACATGGCGAGTTCCTTTCTGGATGTACCATCAGAGAGCTTGGTACGGAACCTGGAGCGGCAGCGACCGGGTGTTCACTAAGCCTTAGCCTCACAAGCAACCGAGTCGCTACCGCTCCTCGTTCCGTACCGATTGTCAGCGTCACGGCGCGGAATAAACCAGCGTGCGTTTGCCGTCGCCAGCCAGCTTATGCCCAAGGAAAATTCCGGCAATTGGAAGCCCGATCAACGCAAGAGCGATTCCGGTTCCTTCGTCGCCACAACTACCGCCGCACTGTTTGAAGCCCAGTCCGACAGCGATCATCGCTCCGCCAAGCAAACCTCCGGCAAAGCCAAGTCCGCTGAAAAACCTCTGTTTTACGCGATTGGGCGGGCCGACCGTCCAGACGTTTTTTACTCGCTGACGTTCAATGCTCAGGTCTTTGCCTTTGCGTTCGATCACCAGTTCGCTGTCCGAAATGCTTTTGAGCTGGCCGGTGACTTTCTTGCCGTCTTTTTTTTCCACTCGGAGCTTTCCGGCGGTCAGCGTTTGGCGCAAATCGTCCCAGGTTTGAACCTGTTGAGCCAGAACTCCGGGCGCAGTCAAAATCAAAACCCAGCAAAGCAGAAAAGAAATGGTTTTTACTCGCATAAAAGCCTCGAAGGGAAAAAGGTGGAAAGCCGCCAGAAAAAATCCTTGCGCTGAACCGCCACCACAGCAGCAGCCATACATGAACTGCAATGACGACAATTCAACGCAAGATTCAAAGTCCTAAACGGTTGCGAGAATTGGTAGTGCAATGGCGATGCCACAAGCTGGGAACGCACGCGCTCCCGCGTGCTGGTCTTGGCAAATGGCATGTTGAAAAGGGATAGGCTATTTCAGAAGGTGGGGCAGGCGGGGGCGCCTGCGTCCCCGTACGCTGTCGGAAAAATCTTTCACTCGTCATCGGAATCTTGCGCTTCGTTGCTGAGCACGTAGCGGCGCATAAGCCCCAAATCTTTCAGTTTTTGTTGGAGGCTTTGGCGATGCATGCCGACTTTTTCCGCCGCGCGAGTGACGTTGCCGCCGGTTTCGATCAGGCAGCGTTCGATGTAAGCGCGCTCGAATTCGCGGCGGGCTTCGCGGAAATCATCAAGGAAAGGAATTTCCAGCGGGTCAGAGTTGTCGCTTGCGGCGGTTGCGGCACGATCAAAAACGACGGCTGCTTTCTGGGCTTCGGGCTTGGCTGAAATTTCAGCAGGCAGGTCTTCGGCTTTCAGCGATTTGCCGTCGGCCAAAACTACGCTGCGTTCGATGGCATTGCGAAGTTCGCGCACGTTGCCCGGCCAGTCAAAAGCCACCAATCGCTTCATCGCTTCGGCGCTGATTTCCGTGCAGTTCAACCCGTAACGTTTGGCGTAGGTTTGCAAAAAGCTTTCGGCCAGCAACGGAATGTCTTCACGGCGCTGGCGCAACGGCGGCAAATCCATTTGCACCACGCGCAAGCGGTAATACAAATCGGAGCGGAATTTGTCTTCGGCAACGGCTTTGGCCAGGTCGCGGTTGGTGGCGCTGACGACTCGAACATCTACCGGAATCGAATGCGAACCGCCCAGTCGTTCAACGCGCCGCTCTTCAAGCACGCGCAAGAGCTTGGCTTGCGTGTTCAAACTCATATCGCCGATTTCATCCAGAAAGATTGTGCCGCCGTTGGCTTGTTCGAACTTGCCTTTGCGTTGGCCAGCGGCTCCTGTGAACGCGCCTTTTTCGTGGCCAAAGAGTTCGGATTCGATCAACTCGCTGGGCAACGCGGCGCAATTCATCGCCACGAATTCGCCGCTGCGCCTGTGCGCCGATTGTTCGTGAATGGCTCGCGCCACAAGCTCTTTTCCGGTTCCCGATTCGCCGTGAATCAAAACGGTCACGTCGGTGGCGGAAACTTTCTGAATCAAATCGTACACGCGCCGCATCGCATCGCTGACGCCAAGCAAATCGCCGACTCCGCGCGCGGCTTTCAATTCAGCTTTCAGGCGCTGGTTTTCCTGACGCAATCCGGCGGCTTCCAGAGCGTTTTTGACGACCAGCCGCAGTTCGTCCACTTCAAAAGGCTTGGCCAGATAATCGTAAGCTCCGGCTTTGATGGCTTCGACGGCGGTGCGTTCGTTGCCGTGCGCCGTAATCATCACCACCGGCGGAGCGTCGTCATTCGCGTTGAGTTCACGCAAATAATCCAGTCCGCTCACGCCGGGCAAATTGATGTCGCACAGCATCAAATCAGGCCGAGCCGCAGCAACGGCCTTGCGCGCTTCGGTGACGCTACCGGCTTCGGTGACGGAGTAATTCTTCAGCGCGCGCGCCATTCCGTACCGCGCGGCTTCTTCATCATCAACAATCAAAATTTTTGCTTCGGACATAAACAACCTTTCCGCTGGGTACGCAGGCGCCCCCGCCTGCTGGAACAAAAGCGCGAAGCTTCCTTTTCCTCTTTCGCGCTACCAATAAGTCAAAGCGGCAAACTTACAACAAATTTTGTGCCACGCTGTTCGCCGTTCGGGCTGACAATGGAAACGTCGCCGCCGAGTTCTCTCACGCGCCGCGCGACAATTGCCAAGCCCAATCCGGTTCCGCGCTGTTTGGTGGTAAAAAATGGCTCGAAGATTTTTTCCTGCTTGTCTGGCGGAATGCCTTCGCCGTTGTCGCTGACGGAAATCCGCAGTTTGCCAACGACTGTTTCACTTTCGATTCGGACTTCGCCTTCGACATTGATCGCTTGAACGGCGTTGAGCGTCAGGTTCAGCAAAACCTCTTTCATCGCCGAAGTCCGCTCACCGTCAAACTGCGGATTGCTTCGGAGATCAACGCTGACTTTCACCAACCGCTGTTCGGCTTCGGCACGAGTCAGCGTCAACACAGTTTCGACAATTTCACTCAAACTCGCTGGCAAAGCGGCGACAGCGGATGGACGAGAAAAGCTCAAGAGTTGAGAAACGCTGCGGCTCAAACGATCAACTTCGCCGGTGATTAAATCCAAATCGCGGCCATATTCGCGGCTGACAACTTCGTCTTCGCGCATGACCTGCGTAATGGATTTGATCGCGCTCAACGGGTTTTTGACTTCGTGGGCGACCGTCGCAGCCATTTGCCCCAAACTGGCCAGGCGTTCGCGTTCGGCCAATTCGCGTTCCAACTTCACTTTTTCTTCCAGCAATTGGCAATTTTCCACAGCGACAGCGATGTGACCGGCCAGCACCGTCAGCACTTCACGCTTTTCAGAAGTCAGCAATTGCGCGTTGCCGCGAACGATCAACAAACCTACAACACGGCCTTCGCGCCAGAGCGGGTAACACGCCAGCGCGTGCAGCGGTTCCAGCAAAGGCATCTGCTCGATTTCCGTCAATTGCCCGATTTCGGCAACGCGGCAAGCTTCGGTTTCGGCAGAATTGGTCAGAGTCCCAGCAATGATTTTGATTTCGTCCAGAGACAGAGCTTCGCGCAAACGGCGTTCGGCGAATTCGACGAAATGCGCCAGTTCGCCAAAACTCGAAGCCTCCGCGCCGACTTGGGCAACCAGATCGCGGTACAAACCGACTTCGGTGGTGAAGAGTTTTTTCAGGTAATGTTCGACCGCTCGGCGCAACGGCGCAGCCAGCACCAAGACCACTAAAATCAACAAGGCTTCGATGACATCGGCGCGCAATTCATAACGCGATTGCAGCGCCAATCCCAATCGCCGAATGCCGTACAGGTAAACCATCAACACTACAACGGCCAACACCGCGTAAACGAAGCTCTGACGAATGACCAATTCCAAATAGCGGTAACGATAAATGTAATAAGCCACTATCGCTGTCGGAGCGAGCGACGACAGCTTGGCCAGCAAATCGAAATACTTGCCGACTCCTGGCCAGTGGCGAGCGCCAAGCACATACGTCAGCAAAAACAACACTCCGATGCTGGCCAATGTCGCGCCGAAAACTTCAAAGAACCTGCGTTCGCGCGCCGACTGCCAACTACGCGCCAACCGCCAATCAATCGCCGCGCATTCGCCAAAGACAAACACGATCCACAAAATGAATGGCAGCAACATCAACGACAGCTTTTCCATCGGCGGCTTATACGGCTCGCTCCAGAGTTTGCTGATCGCCCACGGCAACGAAATCAATGGAACATACCCAATTGCAATCATCGGCCTGAACCATCGGCGAGGCGCGCGTTCGTCGAACCAATCCCACACGCGCAAATGCGCGTGCGCCAGCGTCGGCGGCAAAAACGCCAGCGCAACATAAGCCAGCGAATCCCAAAACCGCATCCACCACAAACCGCCGCTGACTTCCAGCAAGTCGTAAATCGTCCCGGCAAAATTGCCCAGATGCCATAACCCAATGCTGCCGCCCAACCCCAGTAACGAGCGTTCAACCTGCCGAATGCCATACCGGCTCAGGATCATCCAGCACAGGTACAAATGCAGCGCGGCTCCGGTGGCGAATCCGACCAGTTTCAAAATGTCATACGGCAATAAAACAGGCGGCGAGGCGGCGGGTGGAACCAAAGCGATGAATGTCAGCAAGGTGAAAAACATGTAGGCATTTTTTCAATCGGCTAAACCGTGAAAGGCGAGTAATCAAACCAGAATGATTTGCCCGCGCCGAAAATCAATGGTCAAAACCTGATTGCGGAAAAAATCCAAACCAAGCACTCCATCAACTCCGGCAGTTGGCGGCAACGTATGGCAAAGGATTGGCAATCGCTCCCGTTCTTCTCCCAAAGCGGCAATTCGGCTGATTTCAACAATCGGAGCAAATTCGACCCCACTGCCTGTCGTCACCTCTGATCGTTCTGTTGTCAGTGCCGGATCGTATCCCACAGAAACCAACATCGCTGTATTTACCAGTGTAGTTGTCGCTCCTGTATCAAGCGCCAGTCGTAACATCGCTCGTCCGGACGGGCCCGTTCAGTTCCGTCCGAACGACAATCAAACCTTGATTGGGGTCAAACGGAAATGTCATAAAACAATCGCCACATCTTTCGGAATCTTGCCTGTATACAACATCGCAAAGCTTTTCGGACGCAACTCAACAGCTTGGCGATATACTTCGTCACGGTCTTTACTGTGATAAAGCACTCTGCCCTGTTCCACTTCCATCACTTCGTTGGTTGCCGGGTCTGCTACCAAAACCCATTCAGAAGGAAATTGCGCTTCGATTTCACTGATTGTCAGAACGTTTTCCATAGTTTGACTTCCTTTCTGATCTATTTCCGCTCGGACTTATCATACTCGCTCTTCAGTAAGTTCATCATTTCGTCGCGGCGATCATACAGCCGTTTCAGTTTGCGCGGTTCGCGTTTGGCCATCGCGTAAGCCGTAATCAGCGGCAAAGCCACAGTCGAATCCACGTAACACACCACAGTTCCCGGCAATTGGTCGGGATCAATTTTGCCCCAACTGACGGCTTCGCTTGGAGTCGCGCCGCTCAATCCGCCGGTGTCTGGTCGGGCATCCGTAATCTGCAAAAAGAAGTCGTGACCTTTTTCTTCGATGCCAAGCACTTCCTGAATTTGCGGTTCGGTTTGCAGCGCAAAGTTTTTCGGGCTACCGCCTCCGCAAATGAAGATGGCAGACTTGCCGCCGCCGCGTTTGGCGGAAAGAACTACGGCGGCGGTTTCGTTCACGTCGGCTGAAGGGTTCAGCCGCAGCTTGCCGCCCTGCAATTCCATCGCGGCGACGTTCATTCCAATGGAACTGTCTCCCGGCGAAGATGTGTAAACCGGCACTCCGTGCGTGTAAGCAGCCGAAAGCACCGACTGGTTTTTCAGCCCCAGCACTCGTTCGCGTTCGGCGACGTATTTGCCGCACAGGTAGTGAAACTCCGCCGTAGACATTTCGCGCTGGAACTCTTCGGCGCGGATAACTTCGCGGAAGAAAGCATCGGTTGAAAGCAGCACGTCGTAATCAAAAAAGATGTCGTAAATGCGAACCACGCCTTCTTCGCGCAAAGTCACGTCGCTGATTTGAGCGTTGCCTCGATGCATGGCCAAACCCAATCCGAAATGCGTGTCGTGATAAAGGTTCGCTCCGGTGGAAATGATCCAGTCCACGAAACCGGCTTCGATCAACGGAATGATCGTCGAAATTCCGAGTCCGGCAGGCGTCAATGCTCCGGTCAAAGTCAGCCCGACGGTCACGTCTTCGCCCAACATTCGGTCAGCGAAAAGCTGAGCGCCTTCGCGCAAACGTGCGGCGTTGTAGGCTTGAAAGGTCGTTTCAATCAGTTCGACCAGCGAAGTATTTTTGGTAATTGGCGTAGGGGCAATGCGTTTGCCCTGCAAAAATCTGCTCTTGTTCATCAAGTCTCCGAAAAAGTTTAAGCTAGTGCGGTGTCGGTAGCCCGACCGTGAGGAAGGGCATGGACTTTATTGATAATGCCCTTGCTTACGCGCAGGGTACTGACACATGCGGAACGCGAGTTTATTTGCCGAGCCGTTGAAACTCAAAGGCGCGTGTTATACTGCCGCCGCTTTTCCCACAAAAAGTGAACTCGAACATTCAACAGGAGGTGTCTCTTCGTCTGAACTAACCTGGGCCAATCCGGTTCGCAGACGATGAACAGAAAAGCTATGCGAAAAAGTTTTGCGATAATCGCTCTGGTCACTTTGCTGGCAAGCGCCGCTCTGGCCGACACGCTGTATTTGAAAAACGGCAGCGTCTTGAAAGGCGTCTTTGTCGGCTTTGAAAACGGCCAGTTCACCTTTGAACTTCCGAATGGCAACCGTCTGAAATTCCGCCCAACCGAAGTGGATCGGTTGGTGATGGAACGCGATACGGTTGCCGGCAATCAACCCGATTCCGGTCGCCCTGGCCCGCCTTCGCGCAATCCGAATCAACCGGGAAGCGGCGGCAATACCGCAATGGAAACCTTCCCGGCGTTCAACGTCCAACTGGAAGAAAAATGGATTCGTTCCAGCATTCAGGTTTCTCGTGGCCAGCTTGTTCACGTCGAAGCCACAGGCACGGTCACGCTGGAAGGCCGCACACAAACTGGCCCCGACGGTTTGAATGGTCGTCGTGATCCTGACTCTCCGATGCCGGACGCCAACGACGGAGCTTTGATTGCCGCCATCGGCCAGGATCAAAACTCACCGCCGATTTTCATCGGGCGCGGAGTCGAATTCGTCGCTGAAAACGACGGCTTGCTGTATTTCACCGTCAACCATTGGGAAACGGCCAACGCTCGCGGATCGTTTCGCGTGACAGTTTCTGTTGATCGCAATTTCCGAGGCGATGTCGGCGGAAACACCGGCGGCGGCCAGCCAAGTCAGGGCAAGGAAAAAACCATCACGGTCAACGCCACTCAGCAATGGACGGACACCGGCATTGATGTCGAACCGAACATGACGTTTCAGATCGTCGCCGAAGGCGAGATCGAAATCGGCAATCGCGCCTATGCCAGACCGGAAGGCAATCAAAATGCTAAAGTTCGCGGCTCAACTTATCCGGTTCCCGATGCAGGAGTCGGCGCGTTGATTGCCAAGATTCGTTACCGCGATGGACGCGACTCAAACCTCCTTTACATTGGCGCTCAAAACGGCGCCCAAACCGATCCTGGCGAATATGGCCGCCTGTGGCTGGGCATCAACGATGATTTTGTTCGTGACAACAAAGGATCGTTCCGAGTCGTGATTCGCTGGTAACTCCGTGATTGAGGGAAGGAGGGACGGAGGGATTGAGAGGTTATTCAATTCCCTCTTTCCCTCTTTCCCTCTTTCACCCAACCGCCGCTTCATCAATACTCAACACACAGCGATCGGCATCCAGCGTCGCCATCACGCCAAGCGGCAAGGTCAGATTTCCGCCCGGACTGTGGCCGCTGGGCAAACCGAACATCACAGGAATTCTGAAATCAGCTGTGCAATCCGCCAAAACTTCTTGCAGCGTGTAGCCTTGCTCTGCGTTTTGAAAGCAGTCTGTCATTTCGCCAAACACAATTCCGCGAACTTCATCGAACTTTCCTGCCAGTCGCAACTGCTGCAACATTCGATCAAGCGCATAAGGTCGCGTGCCGGTGTCTTCCAAAAACAAAATCGAATCGCGCGTGTCCAGTTCGTCTGGTGTTCCGATCATTGCGACGATCAACGACAAACATCCGCCGAGCAATCGCCCGCTGACAGGTTTGCCTGAACCGCGATGCAGCATTTCGGTTTTCGACGATTTGAGTTCGCCCGTCGGCTGAGTTTGCGTCAGCGCCGCCAGCAAGATTTCGCGGTCGTAATGCTCTTCGCCGCCAACAAGGTCTTTCGCGGCCATCGGGCCGTGAAACGTCACCCAACCGAATCGCCTGTACAGATACAAATGCAACGCCGTCAGGTCGCTGTAGCCAATGAAGATTTTCGGATTCGCGCGCAGCACGGCTTCATCCAGCAACGGCAACAAACGCATCACGCCGTATCCGCCGCGTGCCGCCCAAACGGCTTTGACTTCAGGATCGGCGAAGGCTTCCATCAATTCTTCAGCACGACGCTGGTCGCTGCCTGCCGTATACCAAGCTTTGTCCAAAATATCCGCGCGGTGTTTGACGCGAAATCCGAGCCGTTCGAGTTCGGCAACGCCGCGCGCCAGGTACTCCGCTTTCAGATTGCTGGCCGGGGCGACGACCGCAACAGTGTCGCCCGCACGAAGCCCAGTCGGCTTGATTATTGTTGATGGTTGTTCAGTCATATCGCCGATTATAGCCGACGCGGATAAATCGCTTCTTGTCGCCAAGCAGGAGCTTCCCCTATGATGCTTTTCCTTTCATATCTTCTTTCTCGGAGTCGTACATTGAACATCGTCGAACGCGCGCGGCAACTCAGCATCATTCCCGTTGTCGCGTTACCCAAGCTGGAACACGCGCTGCCGCTGGCCGAAAGCCTGATCGAAGGCGGATTGCCGTGCGCCGAAATCACTTTTCGCACTGACGCCGCCGCAGAAGCCATCGAACAAATCAGCAAACGTTTTCCCGAATTGCTGCTCGGAGCCGGAACCGTGCTGACCACCGAACAGGCTCAGCGCGCGATGGACGCCGGAGCGCAGTTCATCGTTTCGCCCGGAACCAATCCGACGACAGTGGATTTTTGTTTGTCGAAAGGCGTCACCATTTTTCCCGGCGTCTGCACTCCCAGCGAAGTCGAAATGAATCTGGCGAAAGGCGTGGACGTGTTGAAATTCTTTCCCGCAGAACCGGCGGGCGGCGTCAACTTTCTGAAAGCGATCTGCGCGCCTTACAAACAAGTTCAGTTCATTCCGACTGGCGGCATTGATACGAAAAACATCGGGCAGTATTTGGCGTTGCCTCAAGTCGTCGCTTGCGGAGGAAGCTGGATGGTCAAGCCGGAGTTGTTGGAAATGGGCAATTTCGCTGAGGTGAAACGATTGGTCGCAGAAGCTGTGGCGATGGTCAATCAGTACCGCGCGCAGTAGCACAATGAGATTAAGGCAAGCAATTTGCAGAGAAGCGGTGGGACAGGTTCTTAACCTGTCCCATAGGAAATTTGTGCTGCTGAAGCGGTGGGACAGGTTACGAACCTGTCCCACCAAGCCACACGCAATTCCCTTGCCTTAATCTCATTGCGCAGTAGCAAGCGGTTTGACTTGGCTGGCGCTCCCTACCGGTCGCGGTACTGACGCGGAAAATTCATGAGCATTCGATTGACGAAAAAACAGGAAGAGATTGTCAGCTTGCCGCTGGACGCCAAAATCTTTTTGAGCGGCGCGGCAGGCACAGGCAAAACCACTGTCGGAGTACGGCGATTGCGGCATCTGCTCGAAGCCGGAGTGTCGGCGCATTCGATTCTGGTGCTGGTTCCGCAAAAACGGCTGGCGCTTCCTTATCTCACCGAAATCCGAAACCCTCGCCGCCGAGCCGGAGCCGAAGTCACCATCGCCACGCTCGGCAGTTTGGCGCATCAATCCGTTAGTTTGTTCTGGCCGCTGATTGCCGAACAGCTCAGCCAACACGATCCGTTTCGCCAGCCAAAGTTTTTGTCGTCCGAACTGATTCAATACTTGATGTTCAAACTGCTCGAACCGGAAATCGAGCAGAAGGATTATTTCAACAGCGTGACCATCGCGCGCGCTCGGTTGTTCAGCCAACTTGCCGACAACTTGAACAAAGCTTCGTTGGTCGGCTTTCCGCACACTTCGATTGCCGAACGATTGAAAACGGCTTTGCCCGGCGATGCCGAACGGCTGCACATTTTTGACGACGCCCAAACCTGCGCGAATCTTTTTCGTGAGTATTGTGTCGAACACCGCTTGCTGGATTTTTCGTTGCAGGTTTCGTTGTTCGCCAACCACCTGTGGCGGCACGAAGTTTCGCGCGCTTATCTGACGCGCCGTTACCAGCACGTCATTGCCGACAACGTCGAAGAAGACACGCCTGTCACGCACGAGCTGCTGCGCGATTGGCTGCCCGGTTGCCAATCGGCGCTGGTAATTTTCGACGAAGACGCCAGCTATCGCCGATTCCTGGGCGCGGATGAAACCAGCGCACAACAACTGGCAGTGACTTGCAACGTTCACCAAGAACTGGAAGCAACGCGCGTCATGTCGCCGCCCGTGCAAGCTCTGTTGACCGAATTGCGCGAAATCATGACCGACGAAACAGAGCCGAGACCTAAAGCCGACGCGCGCTCGGCGTTTGAATTCACACCGACTTCGCACAGCCGCTTTCACACTCAGATGGTGGACTGGGTTGCCGAATCCGCCGCGCGACTGGTTCACGACGAAGGCGTCAAACAAAATCAGATTGTGATTCTGGCTCCGCTGCTGAGCGATTCGTTGCGGTTTTCGCTGGTTTCGCGGCTGGAAGAAAAAGGCCTGACGACATACACCTTGCGACCATCGCGCCCGCTGCACGCCGAACCTGCCGTGCGCGCGCTGGTCACGCTGGCCAAGCTGGCGCATCCCGGCTGGCAAGTTGATCCCAAACATCAGGTCAAAAAGTTCGACGTGATTCAGATGCTGCTGAGCGTCATTGACGAAATGGATTTGGCGCGCGCGACGTTGCTCGGCGAAATGCGTTTTGTCGGCGGTAAGTTGCTGCCTTTCCGTGAAGTCACCAAAAATCCTGAAATGCGCCAACGCATTTCAGAAGTCTTCGGCGAACGATTCGACAAGCTGGTGAATTGGTTGGAAGCGTACAAAACGTCGGCAGGCGAACCAATTGATCTGTTTTTCAGCCGGTTGTTTGGCGAAGTGCTTTCGCAAAAAGGCTTCGGATTTCATTTGCCCAAAAAACGCAGCGCCGAACAGGAAGCCTTTGACGAAGCGCGGATCATCGCCAACCTGATTGATTCGTCGCGCGCGTTTCGCCAGACGCTCAACCAGATTGAGCCTGAAACCGACAGCGGTCAGGAATATGTGCGAATGGTGGATGCAGGAATTCTGGCCGATCAATACGAACCGAAAGATTGGAAGAAGTCGCCGGACGCGGTGCTGATCGCTCCGGCGTACACGTTTTTGCTCAGCAACCAACCCGCGGACTTTCAATTCTGGCTGAACATTGACAGTCAGGCGTGGACGCGACGATTGCAGCAACCGCTGACGCAACCTTACGTGCTCAGCCGTCAATGGCCGCTTGGCCAACTCTGGACGGAAGTTCATGAACAACAAACGTCGCGGGATATTTTGCTTCGCGTCGTTACCGGATTGCTGAAACGCTGCCGCCGGAAAGTCTTCATCGGCTACAGCAAATTCGACGAACGCGGCAACGAACGCGAAGGCGATTTGCGAGTGATTTTTGACTTGTTGCTGAGAAGTTTGAGCGCAGATCAAACGGCATAATCGCTCGACTAAGCCGGAAAGCCATCTGCCGCTTTGATGCGCCCGATTTGCCCCAAATGCCGGTTGGAATGTTCGGCCAGCAAAATCATCCATTGATACGCGCTGAGCGGCCCGGCAGCAGGATGCGGAAATGCCTGTTCGGACAAATCTGCCGCTTCCAATCGCGGTTGAATCTCGGAAAACCCCGCTATGGTATTTCGCAACCCGACGATGGAATCGGCAATTGCAACTCCGCCTTTCGGACGAACCATTTCCGGCGCTTGAAACTTCGGAGCTTGATCGCCGTTTTCGCCGACGATCACTCCGCCCAGATTCAAATCCGCCGGAGCAGGTTTCGGACTCGCTTCAGCCTGCCGTAACAACTTGCCGACAATGCGAAGAAAGCCTCCGTTGACAATGTTGACGTGTTCGGCAATTTCGCCAATCGTCCATTCGTCGGCATTCGGACGAAAATTCGCTTGAGCTTCGGTGACGGCAGCGACGCCCGCAACAAACTGTTCGGTCGCGGCGTCGTTCGACGCCAAAATATCTGCAACAGTGTGATAAGCCATTGAAACCTCCAATTACGATTGCGGCCTGAAGTAAAGCACCAGACTCGCACCCAAAACGACAAGCAACATGCCGACATACAACAACGGATTGACTGCCGATTTCGGCGGATGCAGGTACATCGTCACCAACACGTTAATCACCGGCGCTCCGCCAAACACAAGCGGCATGACGTAATTCGGAACTCCACCGGATTTGAACGCCCAGATGATGCACGCCGCGCCAATAGCTCCGAGCGCGCCCGCAACGGTGGCCAGCGTAGCGCCTTTGGAACTGAAACCTTCCATCTTCAATTGCCCTTGCGAAGCAAGCCCGGCGACCGGAACGATAACGCCAATCAAAAAGTACGCGAGGCCTACACACAACAATGCGCGTAACCCGCGTTGTGCCGGTGAACCTAACTCCATTTGCCCCTGATGCAACATCGCACCGTAAATGCCCCATGAAAGTGCCGCGCCAACGGCAAAGATTGCCCACGTCATAGAAGTTGATTTCTCCTTGGTCATAACTTGTTGAATCCGTGCTTAATCAGTTTTTCGGGTGACGCCGTTTGCGGGATTGCCAAAGCAATACAGCGCGTTTTTTGTGCGAATGTACAACTTGCCATCGGCGATGGCTGGTGTGGCGAAGACTTCGTCATTCAGCGCATTGACCGCCAACACATCCCATTCGCCCGTCGCTTTGACGACTGAGACGGTTCCGTCCTGGCTAATCAAAAATACTTTGCCGTCGGCTCCGACCGGCGAGGCAAAGTATTTGTCAATCGCGCCTTTCAGCCGACCTTGCTTGATGACATTGCCTGTGGCCGGGTCGAACGAAATCAAAATGCCGCTGTCGTTGACCATAAACAGCGTGCCTTGATACAGCAAAGTTGAAGGCACCTGCGGAACCGGGCGCTGATACTTCCAGCGAATTGCCGTTGCGGTCATATCGCCTTGCCCGCCGAGTTTGATCGAAAGCAAACCGTTTTCCGACGCCATCATCGCGCGAAAAACCTGCCAGTCTTTGGTGTCGAGTTTGTTGTCGCGGTTGATATCGAAAGCGTCAAAACCATAACCGGGGTGCAAGACTTTCGACATCGGATCATCGCCAACGATTTCTTCCTTGCCGACAAAACCATCGTTATTTTTGTCGTACTTCTTCAGACCTTCTTCAAACGCAACCGTTGCAATCTGCCTGCCGGGTTGATTCAGCGGGAATCCCCAACCATTGATGTACAAGTATTCGTTGTCGTAACTGGCGACTGACTTCATTTCGCAAGCCAGGCCACGAACCCACCAAACGCGCTTGCCGTCAGCAACCGAATAGGCCGAAACCTGAAACGATTCCGGCAATACCAATTGTTTAGCGCCTGACTTTGGCTGATAAATCATCGGCGTTGAATAACCGGAAATAATTTCGGGGCGATCAATTTTCCAAACCTGTTTGCCAGTGTTTTTGTTGACGGCCAGCAAAAACGCACCACCATCCTGATCCACAGGCAAAATCAGTTTGTCATCCACCAGAATCGGCGAAGCTCCGTAGCCGTAAAAGATGTTGAACGGCTCCATCGGCATTCGCCAACGCTCTTTGCCGGCGGCGGTGAAAGAAATCAGTCCGAAGTCTTGAAAGTAGGCAAAGACATTTTCGCCATCGGTCACAGGGCTGGCCGAAGCCGGGCCGTTGACGTTTTCCAAGCGACCGGTTTTCGCGCGCGGGACTTCGCGCCGCCAAAGTTCTTTTCCCGTTTTGCGGTCGAGCGCGATGACCACCAGCTTGCCGGATTTTTTATCGCCGTCGTGTGCTGTCACGAAAATTCGAGTCCGCGACAGCACAGGCGACGAATGTCCCGGCGGCAACGGAGTTTTCCAAACCACGCTTTTGTCCGGGCCGAAATCAGTCGGCAGATTGGTTTCCGAAGAAATGCCCGTTCCGTTCGGCCCACGAAATCGAGTCCAATCGTCAGCGGCCAAAATGCTAAGGCTGAATCCGATCAACAGACTCAGCAAAACGATCAAGTTCATACGGCTTATTCGCGTGGTCATCAGAAATCCTCCGTTCAGGTTGTTATTCGATCCAGTCGGCGATGAAGATGTTGGTGTCTCCCTGCTTCGCCGCGTTGCGGTTGGAACAGAACACCAGCTTCTTGCCATCCGGCGAAAACATCGGGAACCCATCAAACGTCTCGTTGAAGGTAATGCGTTCCTGATTGGTTCCATCTACATTGATGGCGTAAACCTCGAAATTGCGTCCGCGCGGATCGTCAATGTTCGAGGAGAAAAGAATCCGTTTGTTGTTCAAAAAGAAAAACGGAGCAAAGTTCGCTTTGCCGTTGTTCGTGACCTGTCGCTTGTTCGATCCGTCGGGATTCATCACCCACAAATCCAACTTGCTGGGACGAATCATGTCTTCTTTCAACAAAGACGTGTAATCCGCTTTTTCAGCTTCGGTTTTCGGATGATGAGCGCGATAAACAATCAGCTTGCCGTCGTAGCTCCAGAACGGGCCTCCGTCGTAGCCGAGTTCATTGGTCAGCCGTTTCACGTTTTTACCGTTTTTGTCCATCGTGTAAATGTCCAAATCGCCATCGCGCAAGCTGGTGAAAACAATCGTGCCATCACGTCGAATGGTGGCTTCGGCGTCGTAGCGGGCGGTTTTGGTCAATTGAACAACGCCGGAACCGTCGGCATTCGCACGAAAAATGTCGAAGCCCGGATATAGCGACCAAACATAACCTTTCGACATATCCGGCTTCGGCGGACATTTCGCGTCGGCCTTGAACGTCGAGGCGTAAACGATGTTTTTGCCGTTCGGCGTGAAGTACGAACAAGTCGTTTTGCCTTCGCCGTTCGACAGCATTTTCTTGCCGGAACCGTCCAGGTTCATGGAAAAGATTTGATCGCAGCCGTCGCCTTTGGTCGCGCTTTGGAAAATCAGCTTTTTGCCATCGAGCGAAAAATACGCTTCGGCGTTTTCGCCTTCAAAGGTGAGTTGTTTGATGTTGGCCAGGTGTTTTTCGCGCGGGTCTTTCAACTCCTGTGAAGCTTGAGCGGGTTGAGCAACGGCGCTGGCGTTAGTCGTATTGTTCGCGTTCAAGAAAAGGAAATAACCGCCAGTCGCGGCACAGAGAATCAAAAAAAGACTGGTGATGATTCGCATAAATTCTCCTGCTAAAAAAGTAAGTGGCGGCTGATTTTGTCAGCCGCCACCAGTTGAAGCGTTTATTCTTCGTCGTTCTGAGGTGGTCGGCGGCTTCTGCCTCTGCCTTCACCGCGCCCCTCGCCACGACTTTCACCGCGACCTTCGCCACGGCTTTCATTCCCACCGCCTTTGCCTTCGTTCAGCAAAACTTTGCGGCTCAGACGAATCTTGTTGCCTTCGATGCCGATGCACTTGACCATGACCTGCTGGCCTTCTTCCAGTTCATCGCGCACGTCACGCACACGATAATCGGCGATTTCCGAAACGTGCAGCAACCCATCCAAGCCCGGCATGATTTCGACGAATGCGCCGAAATCCACGATGCGCGAAACCGTGCCGAGATAAGTCTTTCCGATTTCGGCTTCGGCGGTCAGATCGCGGATGATCTGCATGGCCATTTCGCCAGCTTCGCCGTTGGCGGTGGCGATGGAAATGCGCCCGGAATCTTCCACGTCAATTTTCGCTCCCGTGCGTTCGACGATGGACTTAATCATCTTGCCGCCTGGGCCAATGACGTCACGAATCTTGTCGGGGTTGATCTGCAAAGTCATGATGCGCGGCGCGTACTTGCTGATTTCCTTGCGCGGTTCGGGCAGGACTTCATCCATCTTGTCCAGAATGAACAGCCGTCCTTTCTTCGCCTGCTCCAAAGCGTCGGCCAGAATCTGCGGATTCAAGCCCGTCACTTTGATGTCCATCTGCAAAGCCGTAATGCCATTGCGCGTGCCCGCGACTTTGAAATCCATATCGCCATAGTGATCTTCAGCGCCCGCGATGTCGGTCAGGATGGCGAATTTCTTTTCCTCCATCACCAAGCCCATCGCCACGCCAGCAACCGGAGCTTTGAGCGGAACTCCCGCGTCCATCATCGCCAGACAGCCTCCGCAAACCGTCGCCATCGAAGACGACCCGTTCGATTCGGTAATGTCCGAAACGACGCGAACGACATACGGCCATTCTTCTTCGCCCGGAACGACGGCTTCGAGAGCGCGATGCGCCAAAGCTCCGTGACCGATTTCGCGGCGTCCCGGATTGCCGGTTCGACCAGTTTCTCCAACCGAAAACGGCGGGAAGTTGTAATTGAGCATGAAGCGACGTTTGAACTCGCCGTTTTCCAGACTGTCAACGTACTGCACATCTTGCGAAGTGCCGAGCGTCGCCGTCACCACTGCCTGAGTTTCTCCGCGCGTGAACAGCGACGAACCGTGCGTGCGCGGCAACCAACCGGCTTCAATGGTGATCGGACGAATTTCCGAAAACCGGCGGCCATCGGGTCGGCGGCGATTGTTCAGAATATCATCGCGGAAGATCGCTTCTTTCAGATGATCGAACAGCACACCGGCTTCCGCACGAACCTGCGGTTGATCTTCGGGATACCCTTCGACGACTTTCTTTTTCAGACCGTCAATCGCGGCATAACTTTCGATCTTCGATTTGTTCTGGACGTTCAAAGCTTCGCGCATTTCGCCGGTGTATTTTTCGGCAATCTCGCGCAGCAGAGTTTCGTTGACCGGCTTGGGCTGAAACTCGCGTTTCTTGATGCCGAGAGCTTCGAACATCGAACGCTGCAACTGACACAGCTTTTTGATTTCGCCGTGCGCGAACATCAGAGCTTCGAGCATGACTTCTTCGCTGACTTCTTTGGCTCCGGCTTCGACCATCACAATGGCTTCTTCGCTGCCCGCGACAATCAGGTTCAACAAGGAATCGCGCTGTTGGTCATAAGTCGGGTTGACGACGTATTTGCCTTCGACTAAACCGACGCGAACTCCGGCAATCGGGTTATGAAACGGAATATCCGACAGGTAAAGCGCCGCAGAAGCTCCGGTGATCGAAAGTACGTCCGGTTCGTTTTCTTCGTCGGCGGACAGAACCATCGAAATGATCTGAGTTTCGTGCTGATAGCCTTCTGGAAACAACGGGCGAATCGGGCGATCAGTCAGTCGGCATGTAAGAATCTCTTTTTCAGTCGGACGACCTTCGCGTTTGAAATACCCCCCAGGGATGCGCCCTGCGGCATAACCATATTCTCGGTAATCAACCGTCAGTGGAAAAAAGTCTGCGCCTTCTCTGGCTTTTCGTGCGGAAACGGCTGTGACCAGCACAACGGTTTCTCCTTGCTGAACGAGCACTGCTCCGTCAGCCTGTTTAGCGATGCGGCCTGTTTCTATCGAAAACTCTCTGCCGCCTAAGTTAATGGCCTGTTTCAAAAACATCTTTTATCTCTCCTCTAAACAACGTCAGCAGCCGGTGGCTTGTGCCGGTTTGTCAAAAGCATTCAACCGATCAATAACAATTACTGGCCGCTGAAAAAAAACAGAAAGCCGCAGACACGCTATTCGGACACAACGTCACGAATTTGCGCTGCGGCTTGATGGGATGGAATTAAACTTGTGATTCCTGGCGGAATTGTCTGAACCGTCTGTCACAATGGGCAACCCCAATGATTCGGGCAGCCATAATTTTATGAAGGCGCTGAGGGCATCCGAAAAGGTTGCGATTCGGATGAAATCATTCGTCTTCCCTTGTGTGCCTTTTGGCAAACCGGATTTTGAAGATGTCAAAATCCGGTTTAGGGAGTCCGTGCCGTCACGTTCGGCTGCACAACAAAAACGGCGTCTCAGCGCGAGACGCCGCAAACTCTTCAAACGTTACTTTCTCAGTCCGAGACGATTGATCAACTCGTGATACCGATTGATGTCTTTACGCTTCAAATAATCCAATAAGCTGCGACGCTGGCTGACCAATTTCAGCAGGCCGCGACGAGAGTGATTGTCTTTCTTGTGCGTTTTGAAATGCTCGGTCAGTTCGGTAATGCGAGTTGTCAGAAGTGCAACCTGCACTTCCGGCGAACCGGTGTCAGAACCGTGCGTCTTGTACTGGGTGATAATGTTCGATTTAGCTTCTTTTGCTAAAGCCATTGCAAATCCTTCCTTGCCTCTGAAATTGTTTGGTTTCTTATCGAAATTTGAGGCGCGAGGGTAGCAAAGCACTCGACAAAGTTCAAGTAGCGCCCATCGGCTCCTGATAAAGTTACAAGAGACATTTTGCCCCAAACCGATCAAACTTACACAATCAGCCTCACCTTTGCGGAAAACTCAAAAAAAAAACGAAAAAAAATTCACCGATCTACTCATCCTATTTCAAATTTGCCGTCTTTAGTTGTCGAACCGGGATAAACAACGAAAAGAATTTATCCGATCGTCCTCAGCCTTGGTAAGTCGGTAAAGAAAAGTCTTCGACAAGCCAGTTATACAACTTCAGCTAATTTTGATTTAAGGGTAGCAGTTCTAAGGTTTGCCGCCACCATTTGGTGAACTTCAGGTCAAGAAGACCGTGAAGGCGGCACAAGTTGGGCTGGTATAAAGCTGACTGAAAAGGGTTTCAGGTACGCCAGGGGTGGCCGACTGGAATCCTTTTTAGATCAATTTATGTCAGCCCTTCTCATTTTCTATTGGGTCAATCAAGTAAGTTTTGGCCGTTAGCACGAACTTCAAGAATTTAGTATCAGGCAAGCATCTTCAGCACAGCGTCTCCGCCAAAATTCGTCAAACGCTGTTCGCGCCCACCGTAGTAATAAGTCAGCTTGCGATGATCCAAGCCCATGGCGTGCAAAATCGTCGCGTGCATGTCGTGAATCGAGTAAGGCTCGACTTCGGCCTTGTAACCGTATTCATCTGTGGCTCCAATGACTTGACCGCCTTTGATGCCGCCACCCGCAAACCACATCGTAAAGCCGTGCGGATTGTGATCGCGCCCGATGCCTGATTGCGAAATCGGCATGCGACCGAATTCCCCGCCCCAAACAATCAAGGTCGAATCCAGCAAGCCGTGAGCTTTCAAATCAGCAATCAATCCGGCCATCGGTTTGTCTGTTTCAGCGCAGTGCAGCGAGTGGTTTTCATGCAAACCATAATGAGCGTCCCAGGATTCCTGCTGATGGCCTCCGCCACTGTAAAGCTGGATGAAACGAACTCCGCGTTCGACCATTCGCCGAGCGATCAAACACTGTTTGCCAAAATAATCCGTAGTCTTTTCGCCAATGCCGTAAAGCTTTTTGGTCGCGTCGGATTCCTTCGACAAGTCCATCGCTTCCGGCGCGTGAGTCTGCATCTGAAAAGCCAGTTCATACGAAGCGATGCGCGCGTCCAAATCCGAATTGCCCGGATGCGCGGCCTGATGCGATTGATTCAGCCGCTGCACGAAATCAATTTCCTGCCGCTGCAAATGCGGTTCAACCCATTTCGGCGGATTCAAATCCGCAATCGGAGTTCCGCCCGAACGAAACGACGTGCCTTGATAAGCCGCAGGCATAAAGCCAGATGACCAGTTCGGCGCTCCGCCAATCGGGCCGCCTCGCCAATCGTACATCACAATGTAACTCGGCAGATTTTCGTTCTCGCTGCCCAACCCATACGTCACCCAAGAACCAAGCGAAGGATTACCCGGACGCATGTTGCCGCTGTTCATCTGAAAAATCGCAGGCGAATGGTTGTTGCTGGTGGTGTAAACCGAACGAACCAGACAGAGGTCGTCTACTTTTTGCGCGATGTGCGGGTAAAGCTCCGAAACTTCAATGCCAGACTGCCCGTGCTTTTTGAACTTATACGGCGAAGCCATCAGGTTTCCGGGATTGCCGAAAAACACATCCACCTTGCCTTTGTTCATCGGCTTACCGTGATTTTTGGTCAGTTCCGGTTTCGGGTCGAAGGTGTCTACGTGGCTAACTCCTCCGTACATAAACAGGAAGATGACGGACTTGGCTTTGCCTTTGAAATGCGATTCTTTCGGAGCTAGCGGATTGACGCGCTGCTGTTGTCCCGGCTCAGCCGCCAGCAATCCGTCCTGATCCAACATCGAAGCTAGCGCCAAACCGGAAAATCCGGCTCCAGCGCGAAAGATCAAGTCTCGGCGTGACAAACGATTGTTCGAGTTCATTTCGAAAACCTCTAAAATTAGGACACAGCCCAATTAGCATTAGCATCAGGCTACAAACCCGCTGAATGAAAATAAGTGAAAATACGTTAGGACGGATGAGAACTTTTCTGCCGATGAATGCTCTGTAAAATTGTGGCAATCCGATCAGACAATTGAAGCGAAAAGGCGGCTGTTTCATCACGGATAATGGCATTTGACTCGTAGTCAGCATCAACTCGCAATTTCTTTAACTTGCCGCCTTTATCCCATACTTCCCGGTATGAAAGTCCTTTTTTCTCAAACGCACGCCAAACCGCATCATGCGATTTGTCTTTGGATAGTAGAAAATCAAAATGCTCCAAGAGGTGATTGACCGCTTGATGATAAGCAAAATAGTAAGCACGGCTAATCGCGCTTCGAAGCGATGCTTCGTCTGCATTATGACTAAGCGTTTCGGCAGTTAGGCGATAGTCAGACCAATCGAACGGCATCAGACAAACTCCGGGATAAAGTTCATGCGGAAATCCGCTCTTTTGGCAGACTCCAGCCACCATTCCTGATCAAGTTGATCAAATAACGCCAAAGCTTCTTTGGCGCTTAACTGTATGGGGATAACTATAAAAAGTTGAGCCGATAAGTCGTTCGGATCAACACTAATTTGAAGCACCGCCCTTGTCCCCTCGCCGAAGATGCGGACAACTTGAGTTTTCGCTTCCAGCAGAAGTGTGAGGAGACGCGGATACTTGTGCAAATATGCCATTATGCCAGATTCGTCACGCAACTCGAACTGCTTGCGTAACTCTCCAAACATAGAGCCATTTTCCTGCCTGGGCTGCTTGTCGGGTAAGGGGCGATTTGGAGGTGTGAGATTTTCTACGACCCTCTCTGTGGGCAGGAAAGCCCTCAGTGACGCAATCTGGTAATGCGGCTGCTGTTGAGGCAGAACAGATGTGGGTCTCCCCAATGTTGCAAGGTCGTAGTTCGTAACTGCCAACATACTCATTTCCCTCCTTCAGACTGGTGTAAATCAAACACTGAGAGAACGCCCAACCCGCTATCAGCCAGTTGATTGAGAAATTCTATTGGCTTTCCTACCGCACCTGATTCGTATTCCCAGGTAATTTCGCAAAAGATGGCATTCGCATAATGAAGCGACATAGCTAGAACGATCCGGGTTCGTGCCTGCCTGCTAACCTCATCGCAGTTGACGACGAATGCAGCAGCGTCGGGGGTAATAGTTACGTCACCTTCCTGTTTTTTCGCATAACGCGCTAGAAAGTCCTCAACTTGTTCATCTAACAAAGAGAGTTGAAGACTAACACGCGTGGTCCCTTTGCCTTCTTCAATCTTTGGATCAATTACCGTCATTGCGCCAAATACAGACTGCAAAATCTGTAGAATTGAATTTACATCTCCTTCATAAATCTCGCCTGTCGTAAGGGTAATATGACTGTAACCAATGCTGATAGTGACTCGCGGATCAAGCAAAGCCAGATCAATCCGGACATCATTCAGGTTATTGGTTGGAGTCTGTAAGCTAATTCCCTGGGCCGTTAATCCGAATGGCTGAAGCCGCTCAACTATAGTTACAAACCCTCTACTTCCAGGAACAGGTAACTCGGACAAAATAGAGTTAGATTTCCATTCAGAACTTAACGAAGTGTATTCGATACGATATTCAGACATATATGCTTTTCTCCTCATAGCAACCAACCTTCGGCCAATCATCGCATAAATTCAGCCCCCTCGAAAAGCAAAGCGCTAGAATATCAGGTGAGATAGGAGGCCATTACGCAAACAGCTTCAAAATTGGATCACCGCCAAAGTTCGTCAACCGCTGTTCACGTCCGCCGTAATAGTAAGTTAGCTTGCGATGCTCCAAACCCATGGCGTGCAGGATCGTCGCGTGCAGGTCGTGAACCGAGTAAGGTTCGACAGCGGCTTTCAATCCGAACTCATCGGTTTCGCCGATCATCTGGCCGCCTTTGACTCCGCCGCCAGCCATCCACATGCAGAAACCGTAATGATTGTGATCGCGCCCGATGCCGGATTGCGACATCGGCATGCGGCCAAATTCCCCGCCCCAGACGATCAGCGTCGAATCCAGCAAGCCGCGAGCTTTCAGGTCTTTGATTAAACCGGTCATCGGAATGTCTGTTTCGGCGCAATGCAGCCGGTGGTTTTCGTCAATTCCGAAATGCGCGTCCCAGGATTCCTGCTGGTGGCCTCCGCCGTGGTAAAGCTGAATGAAACGCACTCCGCGTTCAACCAATCGCCTGGCCGTCAAACATTGTTTGCCGAAAAAGTTCGTGTGCTTTTCGCCAATGCCGTAAAGCTTCTTGGTCGCTTCGGATTCTTTGCCCAGGTCAACGGCTTCGGGCGCGTGAGATTGCATCTGGAAAGCCAGTTCATAAGAAGCGATGCGCGCATCCAGATCGCTGTTTTTGGCGTGTTGTTCACGGTGTTCCTGGTTCAGTTTTTGAATCAAGTCAATTTCCTGCCGCTGCAAATGCGGATCAACCCATTTGGGCGGATTCAAATCCACAATCGGCGTCGCGCCGGGACGGAACGAAGTTCCCTGAAACGCCGCAGGCATAAAGCCCGATGACCAGTTTGGCGCTCCGCCAATCGGGCCGCCTCGCCAGTCGTACATCACAATGTAAGCGGGAAGGTTTTGGTTCTCAGTCCCCAATCCATAAGTCACCCACGAACCAAGCGAAGGATTGCCGGGACGAATGTTGCCGCTGTTCATCTGAAAAATCGCGGGCGAATGATTGTTGCTCAGGCAATAAAGCGAACGAATCACGCACAGATCATCGGCGACGCTGCCCAGATTGGAATAGAGTTCCGAAATGTCTACGCCGCCGTGACCGTACTTTTTGAACTTGTACGGCGAAGCCATCAGATTGCCGTTCTTGTTGAAGGTTTCCAGCTTGTCCAAATCGGGCAGCGGCTTGCCGTGATTTTTGGTCAGCATAGGTTTCGGATCGAACAAATCCACCTGGCTGGGGCCGCCATACATAAACAGGAAGATGACCGACTTGGCTTTGGCTTTGAAGTGCGACGGCTTCGGTGCAAGCGGGTTATTGTCTTTCTCACCTGAATCACCTGGCGTCGCCGCCAGCAATCCGTCTTTGTCCAACAAGGAACTCAGCGCCAAGCCGGAAAATCCGGCTCCGGCTTTGAAGATCAATTCACGGCGAGTCATCTGTTGCGGCGCAATAATCGGAAGCGTGTTTTTCATGATCGTTTTCTCAAATTGAATCAGCGAATAACTTTGCCTTTGATCCCCAGCACTTGGGCGGCAACCAGGTTATTGCCGAAATTGTTGAAATCCTTGAACTCCCAGACGACTTTTTTGTCGCGTGTGACTTCGATCAGTTGCGGATTTTCCGGCCCGGCGTGAGTGTTACCGATAATCAAATTTCCATTCGGCAATTGTTGCAACGTCGTCATCCACGCGAAGGTAATGCCCGGCAATTCTTTCTGGTCAACGCTCCAAACGATTTTGCCGTCGCGCGAGACTTCAAAGACGCGGTTGTTGTTCCCGCCCGCAATCATCGTGTTGCCGTTTTTCAACCGAATCGCGCCGAAGACTTCAACGCCGTGCCCTTCGACTCCGTGGCCGGGCGAACGCGGACGGCCATTCAAATCCAGCGCGTACTCCCAGACTATTTTGCCTTTGCCGTCGTATTCGCGGACTTTGCCTTCGCCTTCCTGGCAGACCAGATAATTGCCGTTGTCCAGTTTGCGAACCATTCGCGTGTCGCGGTGAGCATTCGGTTTGACGACGGTCAGCGGAATTTCTTTGACGATCTTGTCCTGCTTGTCCACTTCGATCAGCCGCGAGTTGCCGCTTTCGGCAATCAGCGTCAAACCGTTTTTCAATCGCTGGTAAGAATGAATCTCGACTTTGCCGTCGTACCCGGCTTTGGGTTTGGATTCGTGTTTCCAGACGATTTGTTTGTCGCGGCTGACTTCGACCACAGTGGTATAACCTGTCTGGAAAAGCACATTGCCGTTGGGCAGCGCCTGAATGTCGTGGATTTCGCGCGCGTCAGGATTCGGAACTTCCCATTCGATTTCGCCTTTGGAGTTGATGATGGCGACTCGTTTTTTATCCGCTCCCAGCACTTTGTAATCGCGCGAAGAATCAGCGATGGAAACGCTCGGCGAAATAATCGCCAGCAACAGCAGACATGCAAAAACAACGACGAAGAGCTTTCTCAAGACAATCTCCCTTCAAAGGTAACGAAACTTGTTTGGAACGGTTTGAATGACACCAGGATTCAGCGTCGGCCTGCCAGAAATTTCCAGGACGATCAACGGGCGAAGTCTATCTCGCACATGACTTTTGGACAAACCAACTTGAAATGCGTTTACAAAAGTTTTTCCCGCAGTTTCGGCTCTTGACCGAACGACGACGGCGTCTAATGATGCGCCAACTCTTATGGTGACTCTGCTCAATCCAATCTGGCTGATTCTGGCGATTCCGCTGTTGGCGGCGTGGTGGGTGTGGCATCCCGTTTCGCGTTTTTTGCGCTATGTGCGGCTGGCATTGTTGGCGTTGATTTTGCTGGCGCTGAGCGGATTGGCAATTCAACTTCCGAGCCGAGCCGGAACCGTAGTTGTTCTCGCTGACCGCAGTCTTTCAATGCCCACCAACGCCGAAGCCGCCGAACGCGAAGCCATCGAATTTGTCCAACGCGCGATGAGCAGCGACGACCGTTTGGCCGTAGTTTCATTCGGCCAAAACTCCGCCATCGAACGTTCGCCGCAAACCGGAGCTTTCGCCGGATTCACAAATCAAATCCAAGCTGACGCTTCCAACTTGAACGACGCAGTTGAAAAAGCTCTGTCGCTGATTCCGCCGGATGCGCCGGGAAAGATTCTGGTCATTTCCGACGGGCGCTGGACTGGCAAAGACCCGGCCAGCGCAGCAGCGCGAGCGGCTTCGCGCGGAGTGGCGATTGATTTTCGCTCGTTGCAACGTTCGGTCGCCGGAGATTTAGCAATCGCGCAAATTGACGCTCCGGTGACGGTCACGCCCGGCGAAGCTTTTATGCTGACAGCTTGGGTAAAATCGCCAGCTTCGCAGGAAATCAACTTTGAATTGCAACGCGGCGGGCAAACGCTGGCCGCAGGCAAAACAAACGTCAGCGCGGGATTGAATCGTTTGACCTTCCGCGATCTGGCCGAAGCTCCGGGAGCGCAGCGGTATTCAATCAAGATCAGCGGCCCTTCTGGCAATAACGCCGACGACCCGATTCCTGAAAACAACTCGGCAAAAATTCTGGTTGGAGTTCAGGGGCCGCGCCCGTTGCTGATTCTGACTTCAGGCGAAAACTCCGGCTTGGCGCGTTTGTTGGAAGGCGGCGGTTTGAAAGTCAAAACTCAAAAACCCGAAGACGCCGATTGGTCGCTGGATGCGTTGGCCGGATTTTCAGGCGTCGTACTGGAAAACATTTCCGCCAACAAAGTCACCGAACGCGGAATGGACGCGCTGTCCGCTTGGGTCAAAGAAACCGGCGCGGGTTTGATGATGACCGGCGGCAAACACGCTTACGGCGCGGGCGGATATTTCAAATCTCCGCTGGAACCGTTGCTGCCGGTTTCGATGGAACTGCGGCAGGAACATCGCAAACTCTCGTTGGCCATCGTCGTGGCGATGGATCGTTCAGGAAGCATGGCCGTGCCGGTCAGCGGCAATCGCACGAAAATGGATTTGGCGAATCTGGCGGCGGTGCAGGTGTTGGATATGCTTGCGCCTACGGATGAGTTTGGCGTCGTGGCCGTTGATAGTTCTTCGCACATCATCGCCGACGTGAAACCTGTCGAAGGAAACGCCGCCAAAATGCGCCAGGACATTTTGATGGTGGATTCGCAAGGTGGAGGCATTTTCGTCTTCGAAGCTCTTTCGACCGCAGCCGACATGTTGCTGAAAGCCAAAGCCGGAACTCGGCACATCATTTTGTTCGCCGACGCAGCAGATTCCGAAGAACCCGGCGCTTACCGCGAATTGCTGCGCCAATGCGAACAGGCAGGCATCACCGTCAGCGTCATAGGCTTGGGCAAAGAATCCGATCAAGATGCGTATTTGTTGCGCGACATTGCCGCGCGCGGCAACGGACAGATTTACTTCACCGAAAGCGCCGAAGAATTGCCGCGCCTGTTTGCTCAAGACACCATAGTCGTTGCGCGCAGCACCTTTCTGGAAGCGACGACTCCGATTCAAACCACCGGCGGAATGGTCACTCTGACCGGCAAACAGTTCAACGGATTGCCAGCGATTGGTGGTTACAACCTGTGTTATTTGCGACCAAACGCAAATCTGGCGACGGTGACGACCGACGAATACAACGCGCCGGTCGTGGCTTCGTGGCAAGCCGGAAGCGGGCGAGTCATGACTTACACGGGCGAAGCCGACGGCGATTTCACAGGCGCAATCGCAGGCTGGGGCAATGCCGGAGACTTTTTCACCAGCCTGGCCCGTTGGACTGCCGGAGACACCGCCAACCTGCCCGGCAATATGCTGGTCACTCAACAAGTCAAAAATGGCGTCAGCACGATTCAGCTTCACCTTGACCCTGATCGTGACGAAAAGTCGGTGGGACAAGTTTTCAACTTGTCCCACACTCCCACAGTCACCACACTGCGCGGCGTTTCCGGCTCCAAACCTGCGGCTGAAAAATCAGAAATGCGTTGGGCGGACGCTGACACTTTGGAAGTCAGCCTTCCGCTCAACGGCAGCGAAACCGCGCTTTCCACAGTCGAAGTTCCCGGCGCTCAACCGCTGACCTTGTCGCCTGTGACGCTTCCTTACTCGCCGGAATTCAAACCGGTCGAAGCTGACGAAGGACAAGCGGCGTTGACCAAACTCGCTCAGGCAACCGGCGGCAAAGAGCGATTGGAGCTTTCTGGCGTCTGGAAAGATTTGCCTCGCCAACCGCGTTTGATCGAACTTGCGCCGTACTTGCTGCTGACGGCGATTTTGCTGTTGTTGATTGAAGTGCTGGAACGCCACACTGGATTGGTGACAGCGCAAGCTCTGCCCGTGTTGCAACGGCTGAAGCCACGCCAAAAAAACAAACTCGCCCAACCATCTGTGGCCGTACCTGCTTCGGTCGAACCTGTGGCAGCGACCGCTTCAACCGGCGCAGACCCAACTCCCACCGAAACCAAACCACTGGAACCGGCAGCGATTTTCGGCGCGCTGCAACAAGCCAGACAAAAAGCCGAAGAACGAACCAAACGCTAGCCGGGAGCGCCAGCACTCTCCAATAGCATCTCTTTCAGCGCGGATTCTTCGTCACAGTGAAATTCGATTTGAGCGGCGAACACTGGCAATGAAGCTTGCTCAACAGATTTCACGGGCAAATTGGCGGCGTCTTTTTCGGTGACGATGATGGCTTCGGCGTGAGCGGCTTGGGCGTCGGCGAGGATTTGCGCGAACTCCGGCAGCGAATAACGATGGTGATCGGCGAAATCACGTCGCAACACAATCCGCATTCCGGCGGCTTTCAAATCCTGATTGAAGCTTTCCGGGCGAGCGATGCCGGAAACAGTGGCGACGTTTTTTCCAGCAAACTCGGCAAGGCTGACGAACTGCTGGCTCTGCAAATTTCGCAGCCGAGTCATTCGGTGACGCGCGAAAAAGATCGGCGTATTTGGGCGAGCAAGTTTGGTGATCGTTTCGATCAGTTCGGCTTTGGCGGCGACATTCGCCAGACGGTCGCTGCGCGTGACAATGACGGCGTCGGCGCGGCGCAATTCGGTCAGCGGTTCGCGCAATCGGCCAAACGGAACCATCGCCGCCTGGCCAAGCGGTTCGGTCGCATCCACCAACAACAAATTCAAATCGCGCGCCAACCGCAAATGCTGGTAAGCGTCGTCCAGCACAAAAACGGAAACCGGCGCTTGCGATTCCAGCCAACGCCCGGCGGCAACGCGATCCCGATCCACCACCACGCGAACTCCAGGACAAAGCTGAGCCAGCAAAAACGGTTCGTCGCCGGATTCGACTGAGGAGCAAAGAATTTCTTTTCCGTTGGAAACTTCGACGCGACCGTCGGTCTGGCGCTTGTAACCTCGACTGAGAATCGCCACCTGACACCCTGCGTCGCGCAAAGTCGCGGCGATAAACGCCACACAGGGAGTTTTGCCAGTGCCGCCGACGGTCAAATTGCCTACGCTGATGACCGGCGCGTTCAGGCGAAAGGTGTTGAACAGTTTGTTTCGGTAAGCGGCAACGCGCGCGCGAACGCCAAGCTCATATAACTTGGCCGGAAAGTACAACAGCACGCGAGCCAATTTAGATTCGATCATTATTCAAGCTTCAGGCCAGGCGGTGGGCTACTTTTCTTTCGTTTCAATTCGCGCAGCAACGATTCGATGCGCGAAAACTCTTGTGCGGTCAACGCAGCCTGGCCGAATCGCGCGCGATGATACATCTGCGTGATTTCAGTCACCGCAGACAATTTGACCGTCGCTGCAAATTCCATAGGAGTTTGATCCGGTTGGCGACAATGCCCGGAACGTTCCAGCGCGCGGAGCATGTCCTGGTAAAACTTGACGCCTTGCTGCACGGCGTTGGTGTTTGCAGCACCGAATCGCCCGCGCAACCGTTGAGTCAAAACAAACCCAAGCCCCAAGACGGCGAATCCCAGCAGAACCAACGCCAACCGGCGATACCCAAAATTCGGCACAGATGGGTTGGCCGGTTCGGAATTGTTTTTTTCAACAATGGCATCGTCGTTGAACAACGAACCATCCAGCCAAAAATTGAGCTTGCGCGCCCAGCGGCTCCAATGTCTGGAAACGTTGAACTGGGCCACTGACGCAAAATTTTGCGCTGTCACGAACATCGAAATCTGTTTCGAGGTGTCGAAACTGACGACTTCTTCCAGCCAGAACATTTCAAAAGCTTCGCTGTATTGCCGCATCCACGCCATTATCCCGTCATCGTATTCGCTCAATCCCGCTGGCGGAGTCGGATCGAAAGCGACCCACTGATTTTTCGGAAAATAAGCTTCAACCCAGGAATGCGCGTCCGATTGCCGCACGGTGAAAACGTCGGCTTTGGAATTATATTCGCCTGTCTGGAAACCGTTGACGATTCGCGCTGGAATCCGTCGCGCTCGCAGCATCAAAACCATCGCCGAGGCGAAGTATTCGCAATGTCCTGCGCGCGTGTTGAACAAAAAATCCGCCACCGGGTCGCCTTTTTCGACCCGCCGCAAATCGAGCGAATAATCGTATTGCGTTTTCAGGTGCAGTTCGATGCGGCGAATGGTTTCGATTTGAGTTTTGGCCCCTTCTGAAACTTTCGCCGCCAATTGGTCAATGCGTTCGTCGTGGTTGCCGGGCAACTGTAAATACCGTTGGCTGACGTTACGAGGAAATTCGCGGCTGTTGTCTTCGGCCAATGATGAATCGTCGGGAACGAACGTGTCTGAGTAAATCGAATAACTGTGTTTGTCGAACCCGCGCGCATCCGTCCATAAACCGTCGCCCAAATCGCGCGTCAGTTCCGGCAACCCTGTGGCTAGCACCGGACGCGGCGCGGCAAACACCGTGTTGATATTCAGCGGCTCCATAAAGAACTGCTGTTCGGTGAAAGCGAATTTCCGGCTGGTCGGTTCGATATGAAAAATTTCTCCGTGCCGACGAATCGGAACCGGATCGGGGCCGATGTTGTTCCAGCTTTGGCCATCGTATCGGTCAAGCGTGACTCCGCGCCAGCGCAGATTGTGTTGGCGTTCCTGGTCGTCCAGTCCGCGCGGATACGACACACGAACACGCATCACAACTTGCGGATTTAATTTGACCTGCGCCACTTCGCCCAATCGCACGGTGTCGGAAAATCCGGAAAGAGCTTCGCCCTGCGCTAATCCGGCAGGAGAGTTTCGCCCGGCATTACGTGACACTCTGGGCACAACCAGAAACAACGGCCCAGCCAGAATCAAAATCAACGCCAGCGCCAAAACAGAAAATCCCAGCAAACCAACGACGCCGGGTTTGCCCAGCGGACGGCGAACATCGTTGACCTCTCGCCAAAGCTCGATGACGATTTTTTGATTCTTTACTTCCTCCAGGAAGCTTTGCTGAGTTCGCCGGATTTCATAAGCGATAAAGGTCGAAATCGCCGCCAGCAGGTACACCATCAACAACATCAGAAACGTCGTTCCCATCGTCAAACCTGCCGACATCAACACGATGCAAAACGAAATAACGTACAGCCACAACCAGTCCCGGCTGTCTTTGCGTTTCAGCAGCTTCAACGCCGAAGCGAACAAAACGAAATGAGTAATGACCAGCACCGGCGGCATTCTGAACAGTTGCCATTCCGCCAAAGCAATGCCCAGCCAGCCAATCATCAATCCGTTGGCCAATCGCCGCGAAATGTTCCAGCGCAATCGGCCAAGATCAATCAAACACCCAACCAGCAATGCGCCGAAAAACATGGTCAACGACACGCCGTCCACTTGCCGCGTTGCCGCCAGAATCACAAAGCTGGCAGTCAGCAGCGCATACGAAGACACAATGAAGTAACGATCCAGGTTCATGCCAATTCTTCAAAGTGAATAACGTGAGTTGAGAGTTGGTTTGACGACGCAGTCAGGCCATTGCTCTTTGCCGTCAATAAAATTTCCACGCCGGATGATTGGTGATCGTCCCAGACCGGTTCTTTTTCGCCGGGAACGATTTGCGCCAGATGCCGCAGCATTTCCAGTTGATGCGATTGCCCGAAACCGAACCCAGAGTCGGCATCGGCCAAAACCAGACGAACCTCTGCGCCCAATTCGATGAAATGTGTCAACAGGCTGGCGGCAAAAGTGACGGCGCGTTCAAACTGTTCGGCGAATTCCGGCGCAGCGACGGCGACGTCACCTTTGCGAGAATCGAATCGAATCGTCACTCGCCAATCGTCTTCGCGCGTGAATTCCCTGACCATCATTTGGTCGGTTTTGGCAGTCGCTTTCCAGTCAATGTGGTGATGATGATCGCTGGCCAGATACTGGCGAATCGCGTACAGGTCGCTGCCGTTTCCTTTTGAGCGATTTTCGATTCTGCCCACAACCATCGGCAACAATTCGGCAAGCTCGTCCAGCGGTTTCGGTTGCGGATAAACGACGATTTCGCTGCGCCATTCAATCAAACGACGCTGTTCGACAAATCCGAACGGAAAACCTGTGTTGATGATGAATCCGGCAACCGGATAAACGCCCCGTCGTGCAAATACCCGCTCGATGCGCGAACGCGAGTGCGACCGAATCGGAACCAGCGGAAAGTACGCCAATGCCACAGCGCGTTGTTCAATCTGCTTTGATTCGTCGTTGGCTGTTTGGTGCTCTTCGACCAGATCAACCGAAATGGAAAACGACGGCATCATCTGTTTTTGGTTCAGCAGCGTGACTTCAAAGGTTACAGGCTCTCCGGCAAAAATGTGATCGGGATAGCGCACAGAAGGTTTCAAGCGCCGTATGTTCAGCCGGGTCGAAATCACCGACACAATCGCCGTTGCCAACAACGCCGCCAGCACCAAATAAAGCAGATTGTTTCCGCTGCTCAGCGCCAGCACCGTGACCATTAAAACTGCTGCGCCGAAAACCAGTCCGGCGTTCGGAACGTGCATGGCGTAATGCGACTGCCAGTTCAGGCTACGCGCCACTTTTGGCAAAGCGTAACCCAACACGATTAACGCCAGCACCAACGCAAGCCGTGAACTGTTTGCGGCCAGTTCGTATCTGCCAGACTGACTGGCCAACCCGCCAATCAAAGCAGCCAGCGTCGCCGCGCCCGTCAGCAACGCGGTCACAACCATAAAGCGGCGCGCTTTTTTTGGGCGAAGAAAAACCAGCATCTGCCTGAACCAGCCTCAGAATGGTTTAGAGGGGAACGTTTACGCTTTTGAGAATTTCGGTCAAAGCGGTTTCGGCAACATCGTTGCCCCGCTGGCGGTTGGAATATCGCATGTTGACGGCGACGCGATGCGCGAACACAGGAACGACCAGTCGTTTGATGTCGTCGGCGATGCAATACGCGCGGTCTTCGGTAAAGGCCAATGCCTGGGCTGCGCGATGCAACGCCAGCGAACCGCGCGGGCTGACACCGAGTTCCAGCATTTCCGAATTGCGCGTGGCGGAGACAATGTTCATCAGGTAATCCAGCAAGGCTTCGTCCACGCGCACGTTTTTGATTTCTTCCTGCAAATCCAGCACTTCTTCGCCGGACATTACCGGGCGGATTCGTTCCAGCGGATGATGCGCCGCCAAAGCCGCATGTTGGCGAAGGATTTCCTTCTCTTCGGCGGCGGAGGGATAGCCCATTCGCACACGCATCAAAAACCGGTCAAGCTGAGATTCCGGCAGCGGGTAAGTTCCGTGATGTTCAATCGGGTTTTGCGTGGCTAAAACCAAAAAAGGTCGCGGCAAATCGTAGGTTCGGTTTTCAATCGTCGCGCGACCTTCGGCCATTGCCTCCAACAAACTGCTCTGGGTTTTCGGAGTCGTGCGATTGATTTCGTCAGCCAGAATGATGTTGGCGAAAATCGGGCCGGGTTTGAATTCAAATTCGCCCAGATGCTGGTTGTAAACCGAAACGCCGACAATGTCCGACGGCAGCAAATCGCTGGTGAATTGAATTCGCTGAAAGCTGCAATCCAAAGACCGCGCGATGGTTTGCGCCAGAGTGGTTTTGCCGACTCCGGGAACGTCTTCAACCAGCAGATGCCCGCCCGCCAGCAGAGTGACAATCGCCAGATGCACGGCTTCCGATTTGCCGCGGATAACGCTTTCGATGCTTTGCTGTAATTCGCCGATGCGATTGGTCGTGGAGGTAATCAACAGTCCCTTGCCTCTTTACTTCAAATTTTCTGGAATCATCCTGCGGATTTGCCAGTGAGTTTGCCACTGACTTTGAATGTAGCACACGCCAGTCAACTACGACAAAACTAAGAAATCAGACTCGAATTTTGCCAAGGACAATTTCTTACTTCATTAAATTGACGGTTCAAGCCAGGCCAGCGTATACTCCGCCCGTCTTTCGCTTCTTTACGTTGCCGGACAGTCGCTTTTCTCACTGAAACAGGACGAAGCCTCCTCAAGCATTAACAGGCTGAGTCTCTGTTAGATTGCTAGCCTGGCAATGTGAAACAATCGTCTCAAAACAACAAATTGCCCGAACGTCAATCGCCTCAAAAAAACGTTCCGGTTTCGGATGGCTGTTTGCCGCAACCGGGTTAGTTAGTGACCTCTGGGGAAATGCTTCATTCATTGACCCCCGCCCAAACAATTCAGAACAAGCTCAATTTAGGAGAAATTCAAAGATGCGTAACTCACAACACACACGTCGTGCGCTGCTTTTTGCAGCAATGGTGTTGGCGCTGATCGTCGCGGGCTGGCAAGCCCCGACGTTGTTCGCCTATTCGACTCAGGCTGTGCGCTCTGTTTTCAACAACACGCCCGCCAAAACACTTCAACCTGAAACCAAAGCCGCTGCCAAATCAACGGCGGTCGCTCAACAACAAACCAAAGAAGAAAAGCATGCTCGAATGAAGGTATTGCTGGCGGACATCGCCCGGTTGAAAAGCCAGCCCGGACAACAAGCCGCTCTGAGCGATGCTGTCAACGAACTGAACCAGATTTCTGCCAGCATGGGCGGAGATTTGCCAGCCAATGAAGGCAGCAATCCCGGACAAACAGGCGCCCCTATGACGGTAATTCCACCTGCGCCAACCGCCTGCGTACTGACGACGGTCAATGGAGCCAACAACACTCCAACCGCGATTAACGACGTGGCAACGGTCAATTCCCAAATCACCATTGCTGGTGCTAATCCCTATTTGTGGGATTTGAATATGACCACTTTCATTACTCACACGTTTGCGGCTGACATGGACATTACGTTGACTTCGCCCGCCGGAACGGTGGTGACAATCACCACTGATAACGGCGCTGGCAACGACGATGTGTTCAATGGAACGGTTTGGGACGATCAGGCAGGTACCCCTTTAACTGATACAACTTTTGCAAATAACGTTGTGGTTTCATCAGCGGTCGTTGAAGGAGCATTTGGAGCTTTCCGCGGTGAAAATCCGAACGGCACCTGGACAATCACCATTACCGACGATTTATCCGGCGATATTGGCTCGCTCGACTCCTGGTCATTGGAAGTCAGCGCGTTGGCTACTCCGCCTCCGGTTGCGGCTTCAAACTTCACGAACAATACTCCCGTTGCGATTGCTGATGTGGCGACGGTCAATTCCGTCATTAACGTTGCCGGAGTTGGCTCCTCAATCGTTGATATGGATTTGGGAACGTTCATCACCCATACATTCGCAGCCGATCTGGACATCACGCTGACTTCGCCCGCCGGAACAGTAGTGACCATCACCACTGACAACGGCGCAGGCAACGACAATGTCTTCAATGGAACCGGCTGGGATGACAATGCTGGAACGCCTGTCACAGATTTCGTATTTGCGAACAACGTTGTCGCCGCAGATTTGGTTGTGGAAGAAGCATTGGCAGCTTTCCAAGGTGAAAATCCAAACGGGAATTGGACCTTGACGATCACCGATGACTTATCCGGGGATGTCGGTTCACTCGATAGCTGGTCGTTGGAATTTTCGACTTCAAATGGTTGCCAGACCCCGCCGACTGGAACCATCGCGTTGAGAGATGTCGGTTGCACCGCCCCCGGCGATGTGATTGCCGGGACAGCCACAATCACCAACACGAACGCTTCAGCATTGGCCACCACCGGGACAATCGCATTGAGCGCCAACCTGGTTGGATTCACCTGCTCCGCCAACGTCGGAACCTGCACAGTGACCAACGCTTCGACGCTGAGCTGGTCAGGCAATTTGGCTGGCAATCAGACCGTCACGATTTCATTCCAGGCTCAGGTCAACAACGTTCCTCCGGGAACTGTTCTCTGCGCCACGATGACCACCACTCCGACTCTGGCTGCGCCGGCGCAAGCCTGCATCACAGTCAATTGCCAACCCAAAGGCCCCGGCTCGCCGTTCCCCTTCGCTTCGGAAATGAGCGATCAGAAAGCCGGATCGGTGTTGGTTTACAACCTCTACACGTCTTCGACCGACCCGACCAAACAGAACACGCGGATCAACATCACCAATGCCGATCCGTCGCGTTCGGCGTTTGTTCACTTGTTCTTTGTCGCCGAAGGCTGCTCTGTGGCTGACAGCTATCTGTGTCTGACGGCTAATCAAACGGCCAGCATCCTGGCTTCCGACCTTGATCCGGGAGTCACCGGTTATCTGGTCGCGGTCGTCGTTGATGCACGCGGTTGCCCGATCAACATGAATTGCCTGATCGGGGACGAATACGTCAAATTTGCCAGCGGTCACGCGGCCAATCTGGGCGCGGAAGCCTTTGCCGGTCTGGCAGGTGGCCTGCCTGCTTGCGATGGCAATTCGGTGACGGCGACCCTGAACTTCGACGGCATCAGCTACAACCGGCTTCCGGCGGCGTTGGCGTTGTCGAATGTCGGTTCACGCGCTGACGGCAACGAAACGCTGTTGGTCCTCAACCGCATTGGCGGCAATCTGGGCATCGGAGCCGCGACGCTGGGAACGCTGTTCGGCATTCTGTATGACGACGCCGAAAACGCGCTGAGTTTCAACGTGACGGGCGGATGCCAGTTGAGAAACACGTTGTCGAACAACTTCCCGCGCACCACGCCTCGCTTTGAAACCTTCATTCCTGCTGGCAGAACCGGCTGGCTGAAAATCTTCAATCAGACAGGAGTCATCGGTATGACGGGCGCGGCGATCAACTTCAACGCAAACGCGGCCAGTTCCGCCGGAGCGTTCAATCAGGGACACAACCTGCACACACTGACGCTGACGACTGGCAGCTACGTGATTCCGGTGTTCCCGCCAAGCTGTTAATCAATCCGGTATAGGCGCAAGATTTTGTGCTCATACAAACTGGCAAACTGGCAAAGCCGCTTGATGAAAATCAGGCGGCTTTCTTTTTTGGTAGAACTCCACTACGAGCCGGCTGCAACTTCGCAGAATTGACTCAATTCCGGTAATGGGCATAATTACCGCCGTTGGTTTGTGCGCCTCCTTCGTAACATTCGAGTCATCGAAACATGAGCAAGAAAAATGACAGGAACTCTGCTGCTGAGGCTGAGCCAGTACCCGTTTATCGGGGGCCCAAACACAAATACGCCATTATCAAACCTGCTCGGCCTGTCATCCATAAATCTCGATGGTTGTTGAAGCTTTTGTTGCTGCTGGTTCTGATTGGGATCATAGTTCTGCCGATCCTCGCTTATTACTACAACCACTATTCCGGGATCATCGAAAAAGGTCTGGAAGGAAAAATCTTCGAGCGGTCAACGGGAATTTACGCCGCGCCGTTGCACCTGTTCGTCAACGGACAACATCGCCAGGCCAATCTGATTCGCCATTTGCAGGATGTGGGTTATGTCCAACAGGGACCTGCTCCCAACGACACGCGCGGACGATTCATCGTCAGCGGCAACACCGTCGAAATCGCGCCCGGCTCCGAAGCCGTCATCAACAATGCCAAAGCCTTCCCTGCTTTACGTGTAGTTTTCGGCCCAAATGGCAACGGAATCTTGTCGCTGATGGAAACCGAAAAGCGGCAGGATTTGCAGGAAGCGTTGGTCGAACCGGAAAAAATCTCTTCGACCATCAATAAAGACCGCGAAAAACGCAAAAACGTCGAATTCAAGGAACTGCCGAAACATCTGGTGGACGCCATCGTTGCCGCCGAAGACCGATCTTTCTTCGATCATTCCGGCATCAGCTTGCGCGGAATTATGCGAGCCTTTTTCCGCAACACCGAGGCCGGTGAAATTACCGAAGGCGGCAGCACAATCACTCAGCAATTGGTCAAAAGCTTTTTTCTGACGCCGGAACAGACGTTCAAACGCAAAATTTCCGAAGCTTACATGGCCATCATCATGGAGCGTAAGCTCAGCAAAGAACAGATTCTGACTTTGTACTGCAATCAGATTTATCTGGGACAGCGCGGAGGTTTTTCGATCAACGGATTTGGCGAAGCAGCGCGAACTTATTTTGGCAAAGACGTGAATTACCTGACGCTGGCCGAATCGGCGACGCTGGCCGGGCTTATACACAGCCCCAATTTTTATTCGCCGCCTTCGCAAAGAGAAGCTCAGGTGGAAAATGACCGGCAAAACCGCGCGATCAATCGGCGCAACACCGTCTTAGACCTGATGGTGGAACAGGGCAAGATCAAACCCGAAGAAGCTGCCAACGCCAAGCTTCAGCCGTTGGGCATCATCGGCAGAGGCAACACAGACGCTTCGGACGCGCCGTATTTCGTGGATTACGTCATGCGTCAATTGGACGAAAAATACCGCGAAGACAGCCAGTCCATGCGCTCCCTGAGAATTTACACAACGGTTGATCTGGAATTGCAACGGGCGGCTTATGCGGCGGTGCAAAAAAACATGCCGGAAATTGATCGGCAGGTGATGGCTCGGCGGGGACGCATTAACGGTTTGCAGGTCGCGTTGGCCGCCATCAACGCCAAAACCGGCGAAGTGCTGGCGATGGTTGGCGGACGCGATTACACCGCCAGCCAGCTTAATCGCGCGACTGAAGCCCGGCGACAACCGGGATCGGTTTTCAAACCGTTTGTTTACGCCGCCGGATTGAGCGAAGGCGCTGTTGATCGGCGCATCACGGCGGCTTCGATTTACCGAGACGAACCGCGCGGCTTCGATTTCGACGGCAAGTTTTATTCGCCCGACAATTTCAAAGACAGTTACGAAATGCGCGCGATAACCGTCCGCGAAGCTCTGTACAAATCCAAAAACGTCATCACTGTGTCCATCGCCGAGCGAGTAGGCTATTCGCAAGTCGCCAACTTTGCTGGCAGTGCCGGTTTGCCGAACGTGCTGGCCGTGCCTTCCACCGCGCTGGGAACATCCGAAGCAACGCCGCTGCAAATGGCTTCGGCTTACACCAGTTTCGCCAATCAGGGGAAACGTGCCGCACCGATCACGATCAAACGGCTGACGACCAAAGACGGCACGCTGATTTCCGAAAATTCGTCGCAGGTAAACGGCGTGATGAGTCCGCAGGTCGCTTACATCATGACTTCGATGATGCAGGACGTGCTGACCATTGGTACGGGCACTCGTGTGCGACAAATGGGATTCACCGCCCCGGCGGCTGGCAAAACCGGAAGCTCGCGCGATGGCTGGTTCGCCGGATACACGCCGAATCTGGTGTGCGTGGTCTGGATCGGATTCGACAACAACGACGACATAGGCGTCACGGGCGGTTCGACAGCGGCGTTGGTCTGGGCGGATTTTATGATGCGCGCGTTGGCTGTGCGACCTGAACTCGGCGGCGATTTTGAAGTTCCGGCAGGGTTGGTGACTGCTTATGTCACCGAACAAGGAGCCGAAGCGAAACCTGATACGCCCGGCGCTCGACAGGAAATTTTCCTCAGCGGAACGCAAACCGGCGAAGCGCAAGACCTGACTCCGCGTCCAGGGACACAACCAATTTATGCTGGTCAGCCCGGCCAATCAGGGCAAACGATCATTACGGATCAAACAACACAAACGACCGCACCGCGAACGACCAATCAGCCAACGCCGTATCCGCCGCCGCCCGGCGCTCCGCCAATCCCGTCAAGTATGGCTGGCAGAACCGCAGTCGGCGGAGTAGACACAATGATTCCGCTTCCGCCCGAAGCTCGTGGGCGAGTGACGTTAGGTCAGCCGACTCCGCAACCGACTTCGACTCCAGACAATCGTTCAGCGATTCGTCGAACAATGGACAGAGCCTTGACTGCCGTCACAGGCAAATCGCAACCTGCGCCGGTCACAACTGGCCCAACATCGGCGGCGGCGCGTTCGACGCCGCGCCCTTCGCCGACACCGGCTCAAACAACACGGCAAACTCCATCAGGCGGAAACATACGCATCACGACGGCTCCGACGGTTGGACCGACTCCGTGGCCGACGCCCAGAGCAACGGCGACAAAACCCACGCCCGATACAACCATTCGCCCGCGTCGAGTTCCAACGCCGACGCCTACGCCGAAAAAAACTGAAGCAAAAGCGACGGCAAAAGCTCTGACAAATCAACCGGCCAAAGCCAAAGCTTCACCGACACCCAAATCGGCTGTGGCGACTCCGACGCCTGCGGCAACGTCTGCTCCTGAAAGAAGCGCGCGCAAACAATTCAATTTTGAAGTCTGCGGAGTCACCGGCCTGATTCCAGTCAAAGGTGTTTGCCAGACTCGTGTTCGCAAGTCGTTTTTCGTCGGTGAAGAACCAACACGAACCTGCTCTGCCGATCGGCACAAATAAAATGCAGCACGTGGAGCGTTAGCGACTTGATAATGCAGTACGGGGAGCGTTAGCGACCTGAGTATTTCTGAAAGCATCACTTCAGAAAACGCAGGTCGCTAACGCCATTAGTATCCCCACAAGTTTTAACGGCTAAAATTGGTTGTATGTCATTGAGAAACCACCGATTGAGCCGCGATTACAAAAACGGTATCGGATTTTGGTCGAGCAACATATGAGCACTTGTAAGAGCCTTGCTACCGGAGTGCGTGTGCGATTGGCCAAAACCAGTAAGAAAGCAGCAGCAAAGGCAGCAGCGCGCTTCTATGACAATGAAGATGTCAGCCTGCGCAGTCTCGGCTAGCCGCTCGTTGTGCGAGCGCGAGAGACCGTCAAAGAACATTGTCAGGCTTATGCGCTCTGTATGCATGACGTCTCGCCGCTGCATTACACGAAACATCCGAGCAAGACCGATCGCCGTGTGATGTATAGCGCAAAAATCAACGCTTCTTCTGCCCGCCTTTCTGCTTGACGCGAATCGGCGTGGCAAAGAAGTCGAAGTTTTCGCGCAGCCGGTTAATCAAATATCGCTCGTAAGAAAAGTGGAACGGCTTAGGGCTGTTGGTGAACAGCACAAAGGTCGGCGGACGAATTCCGGCTTGAGTGATGTATTTGACTTTCAGCGGGCGTTTGGCCGAACTCAAGCCTTTCGGTTGTTCCAGATACTCGGCGTAAAACTGATTCAGTTCAGCGGTCGGAATTCTCAAATTGCGAGCCGCGTTGGCTTTGGCAATCAGTTCCGGCAAACGAACGACTCGCTGACCGGTCAGCGCCGAAATCGTGATGATCGGCGCGTATTCCAGAAACTTCATCGCCTCGCGGATTTTTTCTTCGGTGCGGTAAACGGTGTTGGTGTCTTTTTCAATCGCGTCCCATTTGTTGACCAGCACGATCAACGAACGTCCGGATTCGTGAGCGTATCCGGCGATGTTCGCGTCCAGAGCCGTCACTCCTTCGATGGCGTCAATCACCATCAGCACCACGTCGGCGCGTTCGATGTGTTTACGAGCCATGACTACAGACATCTTTTCCGCCATCTCGTTGGTTTTGCCTTTGCGACGAATTCCAGCGGTGTCCACGAATCGCAGCTTGATCGGGTTTCCTGATTCGTCAGTCGCTTCATAAACGCTGTCCACAGCATCGCGCGTCGTACCGGGAATCGGCGAAACGATGACTCGTTCCTGCCCTAGTAACTTGTTGATAAGCGACGATTTGCCTACGTTCGGGCGACCGATTATGGCAACGTTGATTTCGTCGTTCTTCTCTTTCTGGAATTCAACAACCGGCAATCGTTCGATGATGGCGTCCAGCAAGTCGCCAAATCCGACGCCGTGTTCCGCCGAAATCGGAAAGACTTCGTCGTAGCCAAATTGATGAAACTCCGCCGCTTGTTCGCCGACACGAGCCGTGTCTGATTTGTTGGCGACGATGAAAACCGGCTTGCTTAACGTCCGCATCATCTTTGCCAGTTCTTCATCCAACGAAGTCATTCCGTCGCGCACATCCACGACGAAAAGCAGCAAACTGGCTTCGCCAATCGCCGCCTGAGCTTGTTTGAAAATGTTGGCCGGAATGATGGCTTCATCGTCGGGGACGATGCCGCCTGTGTCCACAACTCGGAACATGCGGTTTTGCCATTCGGCCTGCCCGTAAATCCGGTCGCGCGTGATGCCGGGCAAATCTCCGACAATTGAACGCCGCGAACCGACCAGCCGGTTGAACAGCGTGGATTTTCCGACATTTGGACGGCCAATAATGGCAACGACCGGGGCGGGCGCGGCCAGTTCTTTTTGCTCTTCAACCACCTCCACCAACAACTCACCGTCTGAATTTTGTGACACTTCTTGCTCCATAATCGAAACCGATGATACTTCTACACAAACTCTGAAACCGAAACTTGGATTGGAAAGTCCTGTAGCATAGAGAAAGACATACAGGCTGACAACTGATCCCTTTTTTGTTCAGTCGAAATGAAGCAAACGGATTTAGTAAGAACAAGGAGACGTTAAATGAAGAAACTGATGATTGGCTTGCTATTGACTGCATCGCTGGCAGTCACAGCTTTCGGCCAGGATGCCAAAGCCAAAGCCGAAGAGATTATCAAACAAGCGCGTGCCGCCATCGGCAGTGAATCGAAGTTCAAATCCATCCAAACCTTGTCGGCGCAGGGAATGTCCCGTACCACATTCGGCCAGAATCAGATTGAAAGCGAATTGGAATTGGAACTGATGATGCCGGACAAAGTCCGCATTTCCAGCATTTCCCAACAAGGAACTCGTATTCGTGGATACAACGGAGTTGCTGCTCCATGGACTGATTTCATTCCCGGAGTTGGCGGCGGCGGTTTTGGACCTGGCGGCGGTCGTGGTGGCGGCAATGTCATGATGGGCGGCGGCGGCGGTCCCGGCGGAGCAAACAGCCCTATTGCCGCTTACATGCAGATGCAACAGCGCCGCGAATTCATTCAAATCACGCTGGCATGGTTTTTGGCTCCTCCGGCAGGAACGACGTTCACCTTTGTCGGCGAAGCTCCCGGCCCGGAAGGATCGAAACTGAATGTGATTGATGCCAAAACGACCGATGGCATCGTCACCCGCCTGTACTTCAATCAGGAAAGTAATCAACTGATTGGTTTGAGCTACAAGGCGAAAAGCATGCGTGCCGCTTTCGGCACTGGCGGACGTGGACCTGGTCAAGGCGGTCAAGGTGGACAAAATCGCCAAGGCGGTGATCGCCCTCCGCAAGCCGGGCAACCGGCTCAGCCCGGCCAACAAGGTCAACGCCGCGAACCTACGCCGGAAGAACGCGCTCAACGCGAACAGCGGATGAAAGAAATGGCCGAAGCTTTCGAGAAATCTCCTGACGTTGATTACCGCTGGGCGTTTAGCGATTACAAAGGCGTCGGCGGATTGAATCTGCCGCACCGTCTGACCAAAATCGAAGCCGGTACGCCGAACGAAGAATGGGAAATCAGCAAATACAAAGTGAACCCCAAACTGACTCCGGATCGGTTTGAAAAGAAAGAAAAACCGCAAGCTCCGGCAAACTAAACCGGTTTAGCGATTGCCAAAACAAAAACGCAGAGAATTGACCAACTGTCGGAAATTCTCTGCGTTTTCTTTTTATCGCCTTTCAACTCAGCGTTTTTCGCGCGATCAATTCCGCCATTCGTCGTTTCCCTGCCCTGAGTTTGGCTTCAGAATCGTGCAGTATCTCCCAGCCGTCAAACATCGCTCGTAATTCGCCGGGTTGAAGCAAAAACGCCGGGTTCATCGGCTTCACTGCCGGATCATCGTCCACCATCGCAATCACCGCCAACACACAACCGCCGACTTTGACTCCGGCTTTGATCGCCGGAAACAAATCGCGTTGCAGATAACAACAATTGACGATCAAGTCATAGCCGCCCGGCTCAATCACAAATTCGTCTCTTTCCAGATCAGCCAAACGAGCATCAATTGACAGGTCTATTTCGGCTGCGGCTTGGCAAAGCAGTTCGATGGCGACTTTGGAAGAGTCCACGGCGGTGACTTGCCAACCACGTTCGGCCAGATAAATCGAATGGCGACCAACGCCGCACGCCACATCCAATGCTCGTTTTGGCGCGCGTCCAGGCGTGAGTTTCTCAGCCAATTCAACAACCAGTGGATTCGGCTGATCGTTCGGTTTGCCTTTACTGTAACGCTCATCCCAGTGGTTCATTGTCGTTTTTGCCGTTCGACGTAGCGCCCAAAGCCGTCAGTGGGAACTGATTTCGATAGCGGCAGCGCGATGCTCATCTATCGTTCAGGATTTTTCAGCATGTAATTGACGATCAGCGGCGTGTCTTCGACGAAGTTCTTCAATCCGCCGCGAATGCGATTGGCTCGCAGATAAATGTTGATCGCACCATCGGAAACACCACTCAAAATCGGGCTTTTCGATCTGGCTCCGAAAGTTTCGCGGGCAGTGATGTCGGCCATCGCTCCGGGAACGATCAGGGAGCGCAGATATTCGACATCTTTCATGTCGCTTTTGGCCAGAAAATCCAGAACCTTCATCCCGTGCAGGTAGCCGGAATACCGCACATAAGGCTCGTTCGATTTGATGCAAACGATAAATGCGATGAAGTTGGCTTCATCTTCGCGGGCATAACCTCGCTGGTGAGCTTTGATGTGCGCGATGTGAAACGGCAAATCGCAATCCATCAATTTGTTGTTGTAGGCGGCTTCGCCGGTGAACGGAATGTACACGCCACGAATGTCCAACCAGGTGGCAGGGCCTGAAAACAGCAGCGGTTTGGGATCGGAAAACCCGCCCTGGCTGGCCGTACCAAGCATGGTTTCAAGCTGGAACGAGTTTTCGATGCTTTGAAACAGTTTCGGCTGACTGATGGTCATTTGGCTGACTCCTGTGGCACTGGCGGCATCGCGTGTCGTGAAGTTGCGATTGATGCCGTCAACAATCCGCTTACCCACAGCGACGGTTTCCTCTCGGCCTTCGGCGCGACGTTCCAGGTCCATGCGCTCTTCAATCGGCAACCGCTGATAATTCAACCCCCACATCATCAGAAACAGCGCAAAACCGGCGACAAGCAGCCACGCCCATTGCAGAAACAAAACTTTCATCATGTCGAAAAAGTTCGTCTCTCTGCGAAAAACCCGGCGCAAATACCAAAAAGTCCAGAAGATGTAGAGCAGCACAATGCCAACAACCAACAATTCGCCAGCAACCACCGGGACGAATTTGTTGAAGCCCGACAACAAGCGCGCCAGGTAATAGTAAGCAAGTTGGCTGTAGTAATTTTCGACCGATTCCGGCGCCAGACTGGCAAAGGTCTGTATGCCGAAAACAATCATCAACCAGACAAACGCCCGCCAGAATAAACTCCGCGCGGCTACGTCATCTACCGATTCGCCAGAGCTTTCTTCATCGTAATCTTCTTCTTCCTGCGATACTCGCGGAGTTACATTCGGTTTGAAAGGAATCAGTCTCATAAGGAGTCAAAAGGTAATTTGAAATCAGTTTGAGTTTAATCAATCACGGCATCGGCCTCGATTTCGATCAGCATGCGATCATCAATCAGCCGCCGAATTTCCACCATCGTCGCACACGGGCGAGTGTCGCGGAAAAATTCTCCGTGAGCGCGCCCGAAATCTTCCCATCGAGCAATATCCGTCACGAACATTCGCGTCCGCACGACGTGCTTCAACTCAGCGCCAAGCGCCTGCAAAGCTTTTTCGATGTTGCGAATCACCTGCACGGTCTGCGCGTAGGCATCATCAACACCGACAATTTCGCCTTGCTCGTTGGTGGCTGTCGTTCCCGTGACAAAAATTTGATTGCCGATGCGAATCGCCCGCGAATATCCAACAATCGGCTCCCATTTCGTGCCTGAAAAGTAATGCTGTCTTTCAGTCATATTAGCAGTCATATCAACTCCTGAAACGTGTTCAAAGACGACACAGCCAACGCACAATCGAAGCCAGTTGTTTTTCATCGGTCAGGTTGGCGGCATTTTCCAAAACGCCACTTTCCAACTGGCCCCAGACTTCCGCCGCCATTTTCTTTTCGATAGCGGCACCGATGAAAAACGTGTGCGGCGAAAACCCATGCCCAGAAAAAGATTCGCGGATGCGCAACAAAGCTGTATGAGCAGTTTTCCAATGCTCATCCGCTCCGGCTGGATCAATGCCACCTTTCAATTCCCCCAACGCCACGTATGATTTCGGATCGTTGTACGCCACAACAGATAGGTTGGCAGGCGCACCATCGAACAAACACAAATCCACATTGTTTTTTACGAAAGGGATGGTGGAGTTGTAAATCAACGTGCGATGCCGTTTCCCTGATTTCCAATGCAGTCCGCGAAGCGCCAATTCAATATCTGCATTTTCTGACGGCACTTCCACCCAACTATTTGTCGCCGAGTGAAGCCATTTGCAACGACTCCCGCCAAGTGTCAGCGCAGCCAGCAACGCTCGCGTCAGTTTTCTTTGCGCCAAAACACCACCAACATTCCTCATCGAACCGCCCAGTGTATCGCCGCGCGTCAGCAAAAAACGGTACACCAACTCTTCGACAAAACTCGCCCCAGCGGGTTCAAGAAAATTCTCGATCAATCCTACGATGGCTTCGGTCTTGTCTTCCGGCAGCAAATGTTTGAGTGCCTTGTCTGATACTCCGGCAGCCGTCAAAAGTGCAGCTTGAATGTCTTCGATCTTGAGCAATTCGGACGGCTTTTTCGCTTTGGCAGCAGCAACTTTCAACGCGCGCGCCTGAGCCAAAAATGGCGTCGCACGACGATTCTTTTCTAACGCCAAAGCGACAAAACCAGCGCGGACAGATTCGTAAGTCGTCACCAAATCGGCAGCCGAAGCAAGATGCTGAAGATGCTGGCGGCGCTTTGCCATCAAACCTTCCTCCACAGGTAAACACATTTTCGCAAAGCCTCGCGCCCGTGCTCACCCATTTGCTGGCTGCTGTTCCCTTTTCCGTTAGGCAGCACCAAAATGCTTTCAACTTCAAACCCCAGCTTTTCAGCCAAAGCGGAAAGAATAAGATCAACCGAAATGCTTGCCCCGGCATAACGAACATTGTCGTTGACCATCAACAACGGCGCACCCGGTTTCATGACTCTGGCGCATTCGGTAATCACGCAAGCCATTTCGTAAAAATACCCGCGAACCATTCGCGGAATCCCCTGATTGTTCAACTCGCCTTTTGCTTTTTGAGCGTCCAAGTAACTCAGCACGGCTTGCAAAAGTTCCTGGTCGTCTGCCGCCGCAACAGCAGCCAGCCAATCAGGATTCATAGTCGCCAAATCTTTAGCCCGGTTTTCGACCGTGCAGCTAAGCATCTGTTGGCGCAAAGCAATCAATTCCTGCTCGCCGACGCCCAACAAGGCCAATTCCAAGGCGTAAGTTCGCGTGTAATCATATCGGTTGCAATAAGGCGGCGAAGTAATCACCGCATCAAATTGGCCTGCGGCCAACAATGGCATTACCTCTAAACAAGAACCAGGGTGAAGTCGAACTCCACCACGTAAATTGGCCGCAGGAAACAACCCGAAAGGTTCTTTTACCTCTCGCCAGTCGTTCAACATTTCGGCAAGCTTGGCGCATATCGCAGAATCGAAATCGTAAATTGCACCTTTGTCGAACTGCTTGTTGCCTTGCTTACGCCCGGAACGATAATCCCAACGCAAATACTGACCGTCTTTTCGCGTGTAACTGACGCATTCCAAAACACACAACAGCGCCAGGCGCAACACAGCTTGAACTTGGACGCTTTCTCTCGACATTGCTGCCAAATAACGTTCAATCAACGCTTTGGTTTTCGTTGAATAAGCGCCACGTGTAATCCGAATCTCAGGTAATGGGACTGAATTCGTTTCTTTTTCCCAAGGTCTGGCATCAATCCATCGGCGAATGACCACAGCATCATGCTCATCGAACGATTCTTCCAGCAGTTTTCTGGCCAAAATGATTTGCTGGCCGATGAGCAGCAACTCAATTCCTTCAGCTTCCAATCCGTGGGCGCTGGCGGCAAATAGCGCCGTGCCGCTACCGGCAAAAGGATCAAGCACTTTGCCGGCTTTGATTTGATAACGGTCAATCAACGATTCAACCAGCGAGGCAGAAAAGGCTTCCTTGAATTTGTACCAACGATAACCGGGGCGAGTCTTATTCGCCTGAAAACTGACCAGCGCACGCGACAAAGACGAATCAAGCCGAAGCCGTTTCTTGAACTGAAGCAACAAGTCGCGGTCGAGCCGATTAATCTCGCTGACGGCTGCGGCTTGAGGGCTTGTTAGCCGAACAGGTTCTTCGACTGAGTTATGCAAATTTCGTCTCCGGTTTAATTGACCTTGATCGGTCGCCGTTTGGCCGCGATGCGGTCGAACAGGCTGACCGGCAGAATTCGCATCAGCTTCATAAACGCCGATGCAGCGAATGGAAATCGAATCACACGGTCGCCGCGTTCCAGTCGCTGCAAAATCAACCGAGCGGCTTCGTCGGCCTGCATCATAAACGGCATTTTGCCGAAGCTTTCGGTCATCGGCGTCAGCACGTAACCCGGTTCGATGGTCACCAAGTTCACGCCTAGAGCTTTTAACTCGGCGCGCAAACCGTCGAACAAGGTCGAAAGCGCAGCTTTGGTTGCACAATAACCGGCGGAACCGGGGAAGCCTCTATCGCCCGCCAGACTGGAAATCGCCGCGATGGTTCCGCCGCCTTGTTGCCGCATCAAGGGCAACAGTTCTTCCAGGCAAAACGCCACGCCCAGCAAATTGGTTTGCAGCAATCGTTGGAATTTTTCGGTTTTGAAGTCGGCGGCGTTGGTGGGGCCGCCGATACCTGCGGAAAGAATCGCCAGATCAATTCGCCCAAAGCGGGCGACAGTGTCGGCGATGGCTTGTTTGACTTGAGCTTGATCGCCCACATCGCAGGTCAAAGCGGTGGCTTCGCCGCCTGACTGGCGCACGTTTTCGCACAATGAATCGAGCAAATCCGTTCGCCGCGCAGCCAGCGCCAATGCGATTCCTTTCGGCGCAAGCTCCTGCGCCAAAGCGTGGCCGATTCCGCTTGATGCTCCGGTGATAAAGACGACTTGGTTCATTGGTTGAAATTGATTGCGAGCGCGGGCAGATAATAACGGACAAGGTGACTTGTTCCAAGTTCGAGAGTGCAGCAAAATCGCAGTCCCTTACGATCCAGTTTTCCCCCTCGAAAACCTTTTCAGGAGTCTTGCAATGAAATTTCCATTTAAGCGGTTGGTTGCCGGTCGGCGAAGTTTCGCCAGCCATTCTGTCTTTTCACTGTGTGTTGTCGGGCTTGCCATTTCGGCTGTGCTGGCGATGGCTTTGCTCATCAAAATTCAGCGCGGGGAGCGTAAGCGACCTGAGCCTGCCGAGACTGGCATTGTGAACAAAGCGCAGGTCGTTGACGCTCATCGCATTGCATCGGCACAGAACAAAGCGCAGGTCGCTCACGCTGCTCGTACTGCATCGGCACAGGACGAACTGCGAACAGTTGAACCCAGCTTTGAGGTGGAGGAAGTAGAAGGCGGAGGCAAGCAGCGAATTGATTGGTTTTATTACCAACGAGCTTATCCGGCAAAGACGATCCCGGTCGAAGCCGGCTTCCGAATGCGCGAACAGCTTGCGGACGAAGAAACACGGCTCAGCCAATTGCGCGCCTTAAATGGCGAATCCGCTGCGCCGGAACAACTGGCAACGTGGGCTGCGCTGGGACCTGCGCCGATTGAAGACGGACAGACCTTCACCAATTTCGGCACGCCGGTTTCTGGGCGAGTAACTTCGATCGCGCTTGCTCCCGGTTACAACGGAACGACCAACCAGACGGTTTATGTCGGCGCGGCTCAGGGCGGATTGTGGCGTTCGATTGATAACGGCACGAACTGGACTCCGTTGACGGACAACCAGCCTTCGTTGGCAGTCGGAGCCATTGCGATTGATCCAACAAATCCAAATGTCATTTACGTCGGCACGGGCGAAGGCAATCGCTCCGGCGACACGTATTACGGACAAGGCTTGCTGAAAAGCACAGACGGCGGCAATACCTGGACTCAGATTCTAGGCCCGGTTTCGACGACTGCACCGAACATACCGTCATTCGTCAACGCTTCGTTCATGACGATTGAAATTGATCCGAGCAACACGCAAACCTTGTACGCGGCGACGAACATTGGCCTGACCGGCGGAGCTTCCGGCGGCAGCGGAATCGTCGCCATCGGCAATCGCGGCATCTGGAAATCCACCGACGGCGGAATGAACTGGCGCAACTTGAACCCCGGCAATTTCACCGTAGATCGAACCGGAACCGATGTGCTGGTTGATCCTCGCCGACCGCAGCGTGTTTTCGCGGCCATTTTGAACGTAGGCGTTTTCCGCTCTGAACAAGGCGGCGAACCGAACACCTGGACTCAGCTTTCCGGCGGATTGCCCGCCAGCGATCCGAACAGTCCGACTTTCAATCGCGTCGAACTAGCCGCCGGGCCGCCGATTGCGCCTTCGACGGATTCGACGCTTTACGTGGCGTTGGCTGCGCCGGACGACGATTTGCTGAGCATCTGGCGTTCGGTGGATGGAGGCACAAACTGGACTCAAATCACTTCGCCGCAAACGCAGGGGCAGGCGAATTACAATTTGGAACTGACGGTTGATCCCACCAACGCCAACGTCGTTTATTACGGGACTCAAGCCAACAGCACAAACTCCGCCGGAACCGTTTTTCGCACCACAAACGGCGGACAAAGCTGGACGGATTTAAGCCGCGGAGACGGCAGCGAAGGATTGCACGCCGACACGCACGCCATCGCAGTCAGCGCAGCCAACCCAAACATCGTTTTCACGGGCAGCGACGGCGGCGTCTGGCGAACCAACAACGCCAGTTCCAACATCGTCACGTGGCGAAACCTGAACGCGACATTGAACATCACGCAGTTTCAAGCCATCGCGCTGCATCCGACCAATCCGAATTTCGTCATTGGCGGCACGCAGGACAACGGAACGAACATCTTCAACGGCAGCCTGACCTGGCAACATTCGCGCGGAGGCGACGGCGGATTCACGCTGGTTGACCAATCAAATCCGCAAGTGCTCTATCACACGTTTTTCAACCAGAACAATTCCAACGGCCAACGCGCGCAGATCGGCCCGGAGATTTCTCTGAACGGCGGCAACACCTGGCTGCGGCGAGGCTGTTTCGGCTGCGCGGCCAATCAGCAAGGCAATTTCAACGCTTCTGACCGCGTAGGTTTTTACGCGCCGATGGCCCAGCACGTTGGATACACAGGTCAGAGCGGCAACGTCATTTATTTCGGTACGCACAGGCTTTACCGCTCGGCGGATCAGGGAATCACCTGGAATGGACTTGGCGCCAGCAACGACGGATTCGGAGCCGATTTGACCAGAGGCACTGGCCGATTGTCCGCCATCGCCGCTCATCCGAGTTTGGCCAACAATCAGGAAATCGTCTGGACAGGAGCCAACGATGGTTCGATTCAAATCACGACCAACGCCAATGCCGGAGCCAACACCACATTCACCAACGTCACCAAAGCTCCGTTGCCCAATCGCTTCCTGACTGACATCGCGCTGGATCGCAACAACACGCAACGCGCGGTCATCACTTTTTCCGGTTTCAACAGCAATACCGCCGCAACTCCCGGCCACGTCTTTTTGACCACCAATCAGGGACAATCGTGGACGGACATCAGCGGCAATTTGCCGGATGTGCCTGTGACTTCGGCGGCGATCAATCCGAACAACCCGCTCACGATTTACATCGGAACCGATTTGGGAGTGTTCCAGACCACCAACGGCGGTTCGACTTGGGAACGATTGGGCAACGGCATGCCGCGCGTAGCCACATTTATGGTTCGCTATCACGCGGCGACCAATTCGCTGTATGCGGCTACGCATGGTCGCGGAGTTTATCGGCTGGTGACTTCGCGTTCGCTGGCGACGGTTTCGGCAGCAAGTTTCAGTGCCACAGCCATCGCCACAGAATCCATCGTCGCAGCATTCGGAACCGGCCTGGCAACTCAAACACAGGTCGCCAATACCGTTCCACTGCCGACTGTGCTGGCGGGAACTCGCGTCGTCGTTCGAGATGTGCTTGGAGCCGAACGCTTTTCGCCGTTGTTTTTCGTCGCTTCAACTCAAGTCAACTTTTTGATTCCGCCGGGAACGGCTCCGGGAACGGCGACCATCAGCATCACCGCCGATGACGGGACGGTTTCGTCAGGCACGGTTCAGGTTTTCAACGTCGCGCCGAGTTTGTTCGCGGCGAATTCCAACGGGCGCGACGTTCCCGCCGGATTCGCTCTGCGCGCAACAGCCGCCGGAATCCAAACCAATGAGCCGATCAGCCGGTTCGATGCCGGGCAAAACAAATTCGTCCCGGTGCCGATTGATCTGGGCGCGGCGACGGATCAAGTGTTCCTGATCGTCTTCGGCGGAGGCTTTCGCTTCCGAAGTTCGCTGACAAACGTTTCCGCGACCATCGGCGGAACTGCCGTGTCGGTGCAATTCGCGGGCGCTCAAGGCGACTTTGTCGGCCTGGATCAACTGAACCTCTCATTGCCAAGAACTCTGATTGGAAAAGGCGAAGTGGATTTGGTTCTCACCGTTGACGGCAAAGTGGCCAACACGATGCGAGTGAACATCAAATAGTCTTGGGGGGCTTGGGAAGTCTTTGGAAAGACTTCCCAAGACTTGCGCGGCTGTGCTACGGTTCGCCGCGTTTTCCGCAAGCAGTAATTCCCCTTTCAACTCATCCCAAAATTCGTGGAGGCAGCGTGCAGACAAAGCAGGCATCCGGCAGGAAAATCTACGACGCAATCATCATTGGCTCCGGCGCTTCGGGCGGAATGGCCGCCAAAGAATTGACCGAGCGCGGCTTTGAAGTCCTGTTGCTCGAAGCCGGCCCGCCGATTGATCCGAAACGCGAATTCACGATGAACAAATTCGGCTACGAATCCATGTATCGCGGATTCGGTCCAACCGGCTGGAAACAGAACGAGCAATGGCAGCAAGACACCGCTGGAGAATTCAGCCGCCACTTTTACATCAAAGACACCGAACATCCGTTCACGACCGAACCTGGCAAACCGTTTCTGTGGGTTCGCGCGCGAATTCTTGGCGGCAAAACTTTGCATTGGGGACGGCTGTCGTGGCGATTGTCTGACCTGGATTTCAAAGCCGCCAGTCACGACGGCTTCGATGTGGACTGGCCGATCAGTTACAAAGAGATCGAACCGTATTACGACAAAGCCGAAGAGTGGGTTGGCGTTGCGGGGAACAAAGACGGTTTGTGGTGGCAGCCGGATGGCAAATTCCTGCCCGCGATTCCGCTGACTTGCGGCGAACAAAAGCTGAAAACCGCGACGGAAAAACTCGGCTGGAATTTGATTCAACCGCGACTGGCTATGCTGACCGCCGTCAAACCTCAGCACCGAAAATATGGCCGAGCGCAATGCCATTACTGCGGCAGTTGTGGCAACGGCTGTTCGGTCGGAGCAATGTTTAATTCGATTTCTTCGACGCTTCCGGCGGCGAACGAAACCGGCAAGCTGACGCTCAGAACAAATTCAATCGTTCGCCATCTGACGATTGACACCAACACGGGCAAAGCCAAAGGCGTCGCCGTCGTAGATCGGCTGACTCATCAAGAATTGGAATTTCGCGGCAAAGTCGTCATCGTCGCCGGTTCGACTTTGGAATCAACGCGATTGCTGCTCAATTCCAAATCGCGGCAGCATCCGAACGGTTTAGGAAATTCTTCCGGCGTGCTGGGACATTATCTGGTTGACCATTTCGGCGGAACCGGCGCCAGCGGCGTGATGCCTATGCTGGCCGGGCGCGAACCGGTCAACGAAGACGGCAAATCATCAGGCATTTTCGTCCCGCGATTCCGCAATCTGGACGCCAAGACTAAGCATCAGAAGTTTTTGCGCGGATACGGGTTTGAAGGCGGTTCTGCCATCGGCGCATTCCCTGGTGTCGCCAAACGGCTGGAAGGTTTCGGCAGCGAATTCAAAAAACAAACTCGACGTTGGTGGGCGGCTCCGGTCGGATTGACTACGCGCGCGGCAATGCTGTCGCGGTTTGAAAACTTCGTCGAAATTGATCCCGGCGGAGTCGTGGACGCTTGGGGAATTCCCGTGCTGAAAGTTCATATTCAGCATTCCGACAACGAACGTGAAATGGGACGCGACGCTTCGGCCAGCGCCGCCGAAATTCTGAAAGCCGCCGGAGCCGAGCAAATCACGGTCAGCGAAAATCTGACTGTTCCAGGTCGGATCATTCACGAACTCGGCACGGCGCGAATGGGCGACGATCCTAAAAAATCCGTGCTCAACAAATTCAATCAGGTCTGGGACGCCAAAAACGTTTTCGTCACCGACGGAGCGGCTTTCGTCGGTTCTGCCAATCAAAATCCGACGCTGACGATTCTGGCGCTGACGATTCGCGCGTGCGAATACCTGACCGAAGAAATGAAGCGAAACAACTTGTGAAGGAGATGCGACGATGATTGCTCAAACTCAAAAACGAAAATTGCACTCCGTTCACAGTTTGTTGATCGGACGGGAATTCACCGGCGAAATCGAAACCGGTCGAGCCAAATTGAAGTTCGCGTTTTCGCCGTCAACTGCGGCGCTAACCGGCAGCAAAATCGAGCTAACAGGAACGTTTTCAGTCAAATCCGCCGCCGGAACTCGCAACGCCGACAACGTCAAGGCCACTTTGTTGGCGACTCAAGGCAGTATTCAATCGGCTCCACCAACGCCAGCCGGAGCAACACCTTCTATGCTCGGCAAAGTTCATTCGGGCGGTTTGCCTGCGACCGATGCCACAGGCTCGCGGAGTTCCGTCGGCGTGATTTATTTCAAGCTTTCGCCGATGGAAGGCTCGAAACTCGGCGTGCCGTTTGACCTGAGTGCGGTGCAACTCAACGTTCGGCTGAACCCGATTGACGAAACCGCTCGAAATTTGCAGTTCTGGTTTTCTGTTGCGGTCAATGCGGTTCACGACGAATCACCAAATCAGGACCTGGCTTCGCGTTCAATAAGCGAAATCACCGGCTTGTTAAAATCCTGAACTGCAACCTTGAACGGCGTCAGTTTAACTTGAACCATCTCCCCTCTTTCGACGTTTGAAGTGGCATCTCCCTTCCCCTTTGAAAGTTTCACAAAACGTTGAAGTTTTTCCGCTTACGGGCGCAAGTAATAGTGCTTTCGGCGTTCTGATTGCGTCCGAGGGCTACCTTGATTTTGAATAAACCCAAGATTAGTATTCCGAGAAGAGGTGAGGCTGCAAATGAAAACTTGTCCGAAATGTCAGCAACAATATCCAAACGGCTTTCAGTATTGCCCAAACGATACTGAATTACTGATGACGACCGAAGAGTACGTCCGTCGAACAGCACCGCTCACATCGGCTCCGCCCGCGCGAGAAGCCGAAAGCGGCGAAGTCGTTCCGCTTGCTCCGTCTGTTAAGCAAGCCCCGGCGTCCATTCCGCAAGCGCCGATTTCACTAGAAGCGCAACCAACCGAAAAAAGCGGCGGAATGCCTTTCCGCCAAACCGAGCAAATTCGCGCTTCGCAGTCTGAAATTATGGCCGAAGCTCCGAAGGCGATTCCGCAACAGCAAATTCCGTCAGTTCAACCAATCAAACAGGCTCCACCGCAACCGGCTCAACACGCCGCAAGAGTTTCTCAACCGGCGCCGCAGCAACAGGCATCCCCGGCAGTTCCGGCAGTTCCGGCAACTCCGACGGCCAAAGCTTCATCGGCGACAAACTCCGCGCCAGCCGCTCAAAATGACGGTTTCAATTTGATGATTCCGCAACAAGTCGGAATGATTGAAAACCTGATTACCAGCCTGAAAAACATCGGTGAGATTTTCAAAAAAGGCGATTACAAACCCGGAACGGAAAGCCCTTTCCTGCTGAAAGAGGAGTCTCTGTTCGCCAGCGTGACACGCGAAGTCAGCATGGCCGCGGCGGAGTTCAAACAGAACCCGAAACAGTTTTTGTCTGAATTTGTTCGCGGTGAAGGCAGCAATCGGTATCGCCGCAATGCGTTGCTGGCCGGTTCTGAATTGGCACTGGTCGGTTACGTCACGATTTATTTCATCGCGCAGATCATCTCTTCGATCAAAAAACCAAACGGATTTTTGATCAACACCTTTTTCATCGGCTTTGCGACTTACCTGACAGCCTGTTACGCCGCGCGAGGCTTCTTGCTTTACAAATTGGTCAATCGCGCGAAAAACAGTCTGGCCGCTCCGAAAATCGCGCTGGAGTTTTTCAACTGGTCGCCGATTGTCGCTATTCTGATTATCACGGTTCTGTTCTCGAATTATGACTTTTACTGCCGCATCTTCCCTTCCCGCTGCGTTCAGGAGCAAGAATTGCCGCAGGAATTGGTGGATGTGGCGATGATTGATTTGGCGGAAAAGATTGACATCAAAGTCGCCGAATCAGCCAAAGCCAAAAAGGAAATGTTGGGCGGCAGCAAATCGCAACCCAAACAAGCAGCGGGCGGCGGCGGCGGCGGTAAAAACGATCCGACTCCGCCCAGCCAGGGCAGACCGCCTCAGATGGCGTTGACACCGCAAATCATTCCGCCCGATCCCGAACCGCCGAAGATCAAAAATCCTTCGTTGGTGGTGGCTTCGACCATTTACGGCGATCCGAAAATCATGCCTCCGATGAAAGGGCCCATCGGTGATCCGAATGGGATTCCGGCTCCGCCTTCCAGCGGACCCGGTTCAGGCGGCGGAATTGGCAACAGTTCGGGTACTGGCGTTGGTGCTGGTCAAGGCGGTGGACTAGGCCCGGGCAGAGGCGGCAACACCGGTGGCAATGATATGGCTCTCGGCGGTGGACGAAGCGTCGAACCGATGTCGGCCAGTTTACGACCGACTATTCTTTACAAAGAGCGCGCCAAGTACACGGAAGAAGCCCGCGCGAACAAGATTCAAGGCTCCGTGCTTGTTGCTCTTACATACACGGCTGACGGACGCATCACCGACATCAAAGTCGTTCGCGGACTTCCCGACGGATTGACCGAAAGCGCCATTGAAGCCGCCAAGCGCATTCGTTTCCAACCGGCAATGAAGAACGGCCAACCGGTCAGCGTACGCGGTCAGTTGGAATTCAACTTCACGCTCTATTAAACAGTCTCACAACTCGTCTCGGAAAACCCGGTGAATGCTTTGCAGCGTTCACCGGGTTTTGTTTTCACGCCATAGCCAAGTTGCGACTTATTGCCTAAAGTACGCGCCCATGAATCCTCCCAACAATCCGAAACCCACGCGCGCGCGTTACACGGTTTTATGGCTGATCTTCCTGTTGGCGGTCATCACATACCTTGACCGGCTGTGCATTTCAGCGTCAATGCCGACGATAGCCAAAGAGTTCAATCTTTCGCTGGAACAGAAAAGCTGGGTTTTCAGTGCCTTCACCTTTGCTTATGCCGCCTTTGAAATTCCGGCTGGCTGGCTTGGAGATCGTTACGGCGCGCGACTGGCGCTGACGCGAGTCGTCGCCTGGTGGTCGGCGTTCACGGCATTAACCGGAGCAGTCGTTGGTTATCGTTCTTTGCTGGCGGTTCGATTTTTGTTTGGCGCCGGCGAAGCGGGCGCTTTTCCCAACATTGCCAAAGCAGTTTCGCGCTGGTTTCCGGCTTCGGAACAGGGACGAGCTTTAAGCACTTCATTCGTCGGACTTTCAATTGGTTCGGCAATGACCGCGCCGATTGTCCTGACTCTGTTGGAACATCAAAGCTGGCGTTGGACTTTTGTCGAATTCGGCGTGGTGGGAGCTTTATGGTGTGTGGCCTGGAATCGCTGGTTCCGCGATTTGCCTGAAAATCATGCTTCGGTAAACCAGGCCGAGTTGCAGTTGATTCGCGCCGAAGATTCCACACCTGCCGCCGAACCCGAGCAACAGATTCCCTGGCGGACTTTATTCAAAAGCAAAAACCTGATTTTCATCTGCCTGATGTATTTCGCTTACGCTTATGGGCTGTATTTTTACATCACCTGGTTGCCGACTTATTTAATCGAAGCTCGCGGCTTTTCGCTGAACTCGACCAAATGGCTGGCGGCGCTGCCCTGGGTAATCAGCGCGCTGGCAAACGGTTTTGGAGGATGGCTGACTGATCGCATTGCGCGCACCGGCAACTTGAAACTGGCGCGATGCGGGCTTGGAGCCAGCGGATACATTTTGAGCGCACTGGTTTTAATCGCCGTCGCCCAGGTCAAAAGCAATTTGACGGCGGCGCTGTTGCTGGCTTTGGCCTTCGGGCTTCAGACAATCACGGTCAGCGCGGCGTGGTCGGTTTGCCTGGATGTTGGCCGCAAATACGCCGGAACCGTCACCGGCTCAATGAACTTCATAGGCAATATCGGTGGAGCGGTTGCGCCATTGGTGTTCGGGTATGCGGTGAAAGCGTACGGCTCTTGGTCGTTGCCGTTTTACATCATGGCCGGAGTGTTCATCTTGGGCGTGCCGATGTGGTTGTTGATTGACCCGCACCGTTCCGTTGTTGAAGAAACTTAGAACCGCAAAATTTTGCGTTTCTGCGAAGAAAAAATTTCCCGCCTTTCAAGCCTTACTGCCATTTTTCCGCTTACCCAAGTGAAGGAAAGGACTGCCGATCAATCTCTGCCCGCGCCGTGCAGGACAGGGCGGTTCTTTTGCGATCTAGTCAATTCAACCTGGAGAACAAAATGCCAAACCAAATGAAACTCAGCCCAAAAAACGTCTCCGCCGGAGAGTGGATTCAGAAACTGGGGGTGCTGCTGGCAGCGTGTTGCCTGACCTTGATTGGAGCAGGCGTACTAGGCCAAACAGGAATGTTCAGTTCCGCTGCATCCGCCCAACAAAATTCAACCAATCAACCAAACATTGCCGGACAAGACCCGGCCTTGAAAGACCTGCAATTCAGCCGTTCAGCAGACACCGAACGCAAGTTCGATGAACTGGCCAAAAAAGCGCAGGGCGGAAAATCCGTACGAGTCATCATTGGCGTCCGCTTGCCGGTCGCATATCGCGCCGAAGGTTTTCTGAAACGTCAGGAAGACAAGGACTCTCAACACTTGTTGATTGCTCAAGCCCAGCAATCGCTGCTGAATCGTTTGCAAGCCAACAACCGCGAATCGGTCAAACGGTTCCAGTACATTCCTTATCTGGCGATGGAAGTCAGCGGCGAAGAATTGGAGCAATTGAAACAAGCGCCGGAAGTTTTCCAGATTCAGGAAGACATTGCTGACCGGCCTTCGCTGATTGACAGCACGCGCATCGTCGGAGCCGACGCTGCCTGGGCATCGGGCTTCACCGGAGCCGGACAAACCGTGGCCGTTCTGGACACAGGCGTTGACAGCACGCATCCGGCCTTGAACGGCGGCAAAGTCGTTTCCGAAGCCTGTTTTTCCAGCACGACGACTTCCGGTGGAGTGAACTTCACATCCGTGTGCCCCGGTGGAGCGAATTCCACAGCGGCAGGTTCAGGCGTCAATTGTGCGGCGGGAGTTGATGGTTGCGATCACGGAACCCACGTGGCGGGAATCGCCGCCGGTCGAACCGTCACCAAATCCGACGGCCAAACAATCTCCGGCGTAGCCAGAGACGCCAACGTCATCGCCATTCAGGTGTTTTCCAGCAAAGCTTCGGATTGCGGCACAGACACCGCGCCGTGTGCGCGTTCGTTCGTTTCTGACCAGATCAGCGGTCTGGAACGTGTGCTGACGCTGGCCAACATGGTTGATGGCGGCGGCAATCCGCTGTTCCGAATCGCCGCTGTCAACATGAGCCTGGGCGGCGGAATGAACGCGGCGGCTTGCGATGGCGATTCCCGAAAGACTGCAATTGATAATTTGCGTTCGCTGGGCATTGCTACGGTAATTGCTTCGGGCAACGACGGATTCACCAACGCGATGGGCGCTCCGGCGTGCATTTCGACGGCGGTCAGCGTGGGTTCCACCAACAAAGACGACAATGTTCGAGCCAGTTCCAACGTCACTCCCTTCCTGAGCCTGTTCGCTCCCGGCGGTTCGATTGAATCTTCAATTCCGGGCACGAGCGTTGACAGTTATGGATTCAAAAGCGGGACTTCGATGGCTGCGCCGCACGTCGCCGGAGCTTGGGCGGTTTTCAAAGCTTCGCCCGGTCACGGCAATGACGCGGTTGGAACGGTGTTGACTCAATTTCAAAACACAGGCGTGCCGATTACCGATACACGCGGAGCTATGCCGACGAACACCACTCGTCCGCGTTTGCGATTGGACAGCGCGCTGGGATTGGTCAGCGCCGATTTGCGATTGACCAAAACCGCTTCGCCGAATCCGGTCGTCGCCGGAAACAATCTGACCTATACGATTAACCTGACCAACGACGGCCCTGACGCTGCCAGCAACGTCATTGTCAGCGACACTTTGCCCGCCAACACCGCGTTCGATTCGATTGTGACTCCGGCGGGGTGGAGTTGCGCCTTTCCGGCGGTCGGCAGCGGCGGCACGGTGAATTGCACCAAAGCTTCGGTCGCCAACAACGAAACCGCAGTGTTTTCCATCGTCGTCAAAGTTGATCCGGCGACGCCGAACGCTTCGACAATCAACAACACCGCAACGGCAACAACGACTTCGTTCGATCCGCCGGCCAACAGCACGGCGACGGTTTCGACCAACGTCATCGCGCAAGCCGATCTGGAAGTCATATCGAAAGTGGATACGCCTGATCCGGTCGTCACCAACAATCCGTTGAGGTACACGATCACGATTCGCAACAACGGCCCCAGCGTAGCCAATTCGGTGACGTTGACCGACGTGTTGCCGGTCGGAGCCATTTTCAACAGTTGCGCGGCTGACAACGGCGGCATTTGCGCAGGCGCAGGGCAGAATCGAACCGTGAGCTACGCTTCGCTGGCAGTCGGCGTTACAGCCACTGTGATTTTCGACACGACGGCAAATTGTTCGCTGTCGGATGGTTCGGTCATCAACAATACGGCGACGATCAGCGCGTCAACCAATGACCCCAACCCGGCGAACAATTCGGCTTCGGCATCAACCGTCGCGCAGAATCCTCCGCCGGTCATCACCTGCCCGCCGAATCAGGACGTGATTGCGGTGACTCCAGGCACAATGAACGCCATCGCCAACTTCCCCGCCCCAATTGTTGTGGACAACTGTCCGGGAGTGGTGGTGGTTTGCTCGCCGCCTTCCGGGGCGGCCTTCAATCTGGGCGTGACGACGGTCACTTGCACGGCGACGGATTCCGGCGGAGCGATGGCTTCGTGCAGTTTCACCGTCACCGTCTGGGACGCCAGCATTCAGGACGAAAACAGTGGCGATTATCTGCTCTTCAACACGTTCACGGGCGAATACAAATACGTTCGTTGCGGAGTTGGCGGCTTCACGATGATCGGTCAGGGCGAAATCAAACGTGTCGGTTGCACTGTCACCTTGCACGACGATTCCCGCGTCAATGCTTCTTTCGACCGTTGCGTGATCGCTCCGCAAAACACCGGCCAGGCAACGATCAAACGATTGCAACCCGACACGACCTTCGTGTTGAAAGATCGCAACATTCTCAACAACTCGCCAACCTGCCCCATGCCTTGACGAGTTGAACCGGTTTGCGAAAGTTGCCTGATTGCATTGTGGCTCGGCAAAACGGGGGCGGAGTCGCAAGGGGGCTTCGCGCAACTTTCGCAAAACATTTCTTTCCCCCCTGGACTCGACAGGCGCTCGGAATTCAACCGAGCGCCTCTTTTTGGCTTTTACAAACGATGCGAGCACGAAAGGCTAAAAATGAATCTTTACAGCCCAAACAGAAAGTTGTACTTTGCCGACGGTGCCAATGCAGTAACTTGATTCCTGTTCATCAATTCCGCGAAGCCAGCAAAGGCTATTTTGATGACGCCAGACAGGAAGCAAATGACAAGTCTCAGCCCGGTTTGACCACGCCAATTTTGATGACGCCGCCAACCCGGACATTTTCAACGAAGCTTTACCCTCAATTTGAAAGGAATGCGTATGAAGCGTCAGCTTATTTTTGCACTCGCTTTGGTGATTGCGGCCTGTTGTTTTAGCGAAACCATTGGCCTGACTCAAATCTCCAAACCTCGTTCGAAATCCACAGTCAACCAATCACAGAAAAAGAAACCCGCGAAGAAAATCCAGGCTCAAAACCAGCGCAAAGGAATTCCTTCTCCACAAGCCGCTCAGCAGGAACCCAATAACGAAAAAGAAGACACTCGCGTCGAACGGGCGTTTCTGCAACAACGTCTGTATCCGTTGAACGAAATTCCCGAAGGCGCTTATGAACGCGCCCAGGAACAGTGGCAGCAACTCAGCGGCGCAGCTTCCGAAGACTTCGCTCAAACCGAACAATCCCGCAAACGATTGGCGGCAGCGGCAATCACCGGAACCAACTGGGTTCCGATTGGCCCTGTCCCAGTGATGCAAGGCTCAAGCGCAGTCAACGGTCGCGTCAACGCCATTGCCATCAACCCGAACAATCCCAACGTGATTTATGTCGGCGCGGCATTTGGCGGCGTCTGGAAAAGCACGAACGCCGGAGCGAATTGGACTCCACTGTTCGATCAACAACCGTCGCTGGGCGTGGGCGAATCGAACGCTCTGGCCATTGATCCGAACAACACAGATGTCATTTACGTCGGAACCAGTTCCAGGTTTTTCGGAACTCCTACGCCGTCAAAAGGAATGCTGAAATCCACCGACGGCGGAGCCAGTTGGGCAGTGTTGGGAGCCGATTACCCGCCTGGAGTCAGCGGCAACGCCGATTTGATTTTCGGCAGCGCCAGCATCAACCGCATCATTGTTGACCCGGCCAACAGCAATATCGTTTATGCCGGAGCCAACAATGGCCTGTACCGGTCAACCAATGGCGGGCGCGATTGGACGCTGGGCACAGGCGGTTTTGGCGACGCGGAAACCTTGTCTCTGGACACGAGTTCGCCGATTGGCGCGCGTGTGCTGTTTGCCGGAGTCAGAAGCTCCGGCGTGCGCCGCTCAACCGATGGCGGGCAAACCTGGACTCAGGTGTTGAATGCAACGACTCCGGCGGTGGCTGGCGCCTTGAGCATGAACGGCTGGGGATTTGGCAAAGTCGCCATCGCGTTAGCGCCGCCAACCGCCACTCCGAACCCAAACGGAGTTCAGGTGATTTACGCAACGATGCAGGGAGCAGGCGTTGCGCGCGATTCGATGGGCAATCCGATTTTGGATGGCATGGGAAATCCGATTCCCGCGCCTGACCCGATTGGCGTGTTTCAAAGCGTGGATCAAGGCGCAACCTGGACTCAACGCCCCGGAGTGTTCGCCGCCGGTCGCCGCGATACGCAAGGCGGATTCAATCTGACGCTTGGAGTTGATCCTGCTTCGCCCGGCAACGGCACGAATGACATCGTCTATTACGGTGCGGTCGGCATGTTCCGCTCGACGGATTCGGGAGCCAACTTTGCGAACACACAAAACGGCATGCACGTGGACACCCACGCCGATTGGACATTCGTACCTCGTCCGGGAATGCCTTCTCAGGTGTACACCGGCAACGACGGAGGCATCTGGCGCTCCGACGACGACGGAGCACATTGGACTGGCACAGGAATGCCCGGCGCTCCGGCGACGATCAATGCCGGAGGATTTCAGACGGCACTGATTTACAACCTGGCGGTGAAAAACGATGCGACTGCCAGCGTGTCGCTTGCCGGATTGCAGGACAACGGCATGATTCGCACAACCGGCAGTCTGGCTTGGGACGACACCAAAGGCGGCGACGGTTGGGACGTGAAATTCGACGCCGTAATGACCGACCGCGCTTATCACACGGGCGGTTTTTACTGCTGCGGATTTCCCTGCACTCTGGCGTTTCGCTCCGGCGATAGCGGCGCGAACTGGCCGGACATTATTCGCTCAGGCATTCCGGATGCCGAATTGGGCTGCGGACTTTCTTATGTGGCCGTTGACCCCAATCAGGCTGGAGTGCTTTATGTCAGCGGCCTGGCCACTTCTTTGTTCCAAAGTCAGGACGCTGGCGGCAGTTATCGCAACATCGGCAATCTCGGCGGCACGGTCGTAGACACGGATGTCGCCAAAGGCAATTCCAATTTTGTCGCTGCGGCGGCTTTCAGCCCATCCGCGAATGCCTGGCAGGTTTGGGTTTCGACCAATGCGCTGGCCACAACGGTCGGCCCGCCTTCCGGTGTCACTTTCGCCAACATCACTCGCAATCTGCCAAATCGTTTTATTACCAGAGTCGCGTTCGATCCCAACGATCCGAACGTGATATATGCAACGCTGTCCGGCTTTGGACTCGGCCACATTTTCCGCACAACAATCACCGGCACTGCTTGGACAGACATTTCACCTGTGGTTTCCGGCGGTGGAATCTTCGACGTGCCGTTCAACGCCATTGCATTGGATGGCGACACGACTCCGACGACGATTTATGTCGGCACGGATTTGGGAGTCATACGATCTGTCAACGGCGGAGCAAGTTGGACGGCCTTGGACGATCAGCATTTACCGAACGTGCCCGTCACCGATCTGGTGATTAATCCGCAAGCCAAAGTCTTGCGCGCGGCAACGTTCGGGCGAGGCGTTTTTGAACTAAAGACGGCGACGGGGCCGGTGATTGCCGTAAATGTCGAAAACGGCGGCCAGTTCACAGCCTGTCGAGGCGAAAGCGTCACTGGAAACATTCAGGTGTTTAACGTCGGTACAACTGACCTGCGAGTTGACAGCGTGCAACGATTGTTTGGTTCCGGCGACTTTACTGTCTTGGCGCTGCCGTCGCCTCCGTTGAACATTGGCGCAAGCTCGTCGGTCAATTTCACCGTGCGATTCGCGCCAACTGCCGTTGGCACGCAATCGGCGACAATTCGCATCAGCAGCGACGACCCGGCGTCTCCGTTTTTCGACTTGATCGTTACCGGAACCGGCGAAGGTGCGCGCATCGTTGCCAACGACCCGATCACCTTCGACAAAACCTGTCCCGGCCAGACCAACAACAAAACTCTGACCATCGGCAACAGCGGCATGTGCGATCTGGTCGTCAGCAGCATCACGTCCAGTTCGCCGGAATTCAAAGTCGTCGGCGTAGTTCCTTTCCCGCTGGTCATTCCTCCGGGCAGCACGCGCGATGTGACGATTCAGTTCATGCCGATGGGCTTTACAGTTGATCCAATGCAAATGGCTACGCTGACGATCAACAGTAACGATTTGAACACTCCGAACAAGATGGTCAAAGTCATTGGCATAGTGCCACCGCCGGTCATTCAAACTTCGACCGATTCGCTGGATTTCGGCAAAGTCTGTTTGAGCAAATCGAAAGAACTTCCCGTAACCATCAGAAACACTGGCGAATGCAATTTGACGGTGTCGAGCATTGCGTTCAGTTCGACCGAGTTTAAGCTGGCTTCGCCTCCGACGTTTCCATTTGTCATCCCGCCCGGCGGTTCGCGGACGGTGATGGTCAGCTTTATGCCTGTCGGAGCTACGGGGGCGCGAATGGAGACGATGACCATCAACAGCGACGATCCGGCGACTCCTGCAAAAGTCGTCACTCTGAAAGGCGAAGCGCCTGTCAGCGACATAGCCATTTCAGGCCCGACGAATTGGGGCGATGTCGCTGTCGGCAAATTCAAAGATCAGGTGCTGTACATCACCAACACCGAAGCCTGTGATCTGGCCGTAACGCTGGTCTGTGAAGTTCGCGGCGGCACGCCTATGCAAGCTTCCGTCGAATTCAATCTGGTCAGCCCGATCAATTATCCAATCATCATTCCGGGCGGGGCGACCATGCCTATTCGAATCCGTTTCAAACCGGAACGGACCGGTCAGCGAACGGCGAACCTGTTCGTTTGCGGTTTCGATCCACAAACTCCGGGCGGCACGACGCCTGCGTTCTGCCCGCCGGGTAATACCAACCTCAAAAAGACGGTGATCCTGACCGGCAGAGGCAAGTAATTCTGCTAAATCGAAGCAAAAAACTTTGAAACAGGATTTACATGATTTTTGCAGGATGAACAGGATTAAGACTTGGCTGAATGGCCACAAACGTTGGCGGTCTTGTAAATCGTGTCGAAAATCTTGTTTATCCTGTTTTGAACACAATGTCTCAATGTTGCTTGTCCTGATTTAGCAGGGACAAGTAAACCTGGAAGTTACTCATCCAATCTTCTGCAGGCGCTCGATTGATTTCGAGCGCCTCTTTTTCGTTACACAGTTTGCAACTCGCCATTCATCGGTCGTACTCTTTTGCACGGTTGAGTCAATGTCTTCTCAATCTTTTTCGATCAATGGAGGTAGTTATGGGCGAAGTGAACGTTAAGCTGTATCTGGAAAATTCGGCTGACCGAGAGATGTTCAGGCGGGGTTTATTGAAAAATGAAGAGGTGCGAAATCTGGAAACATCTGCCGTCGTAGACACAGGCGCTGTGATGTTGATGCTGCCGCAAGATCAAGTGGAAGAATTAGGTCTGCGAGAATTGCGAAAAGCCATTGTCACTTATGCTGACGAACGCAAAGAAGAACGTTCGATAGCCGGTGTTGTAACCGTTCGTTTCGGAAAGCGTGAAGCAAACGTTGATTGCATCATTGGGCCGCCCGGCTCCGAAGTGCTCTTCGGCCAAATCCCGATTGAGGCAATGGATTTGATCGTGGATTGCCCACGCCAAACGCTGACACCGCGCCCTGAATCCCCTTATTTGCCAACGCTCAAATTGAAGTAAGGAGTTTATGAAGTTCATCGCACAGTTGTTTGTACTGCTGGTTTTCGTCGCGCCTGTCTGGGCGCAAAGCAAATCGCCCGGAACCATTTCCCGCGAACAAGGGCAAGCCGTCGTCATCATTGAAGCTCTGGACGACCGCGGCAGCGTCATCGGACAAGGCAGCGGATTCATCGTCACTCCGAACGGAGCCATCGTCAGCAATCTGCACGTCATTCAAGGCGCGGCAACTTTGCGCGTCAAATTGCCGAGCGGCGATATGTACAAAACCGCAGACCTGGTGGACGTGGATGACGTAAAAGACATCGCTGTCATCAAAATCAAAGGCTTCAAACTGCCGACAGTCAATCTGGGAGATTCCGACAAAGCCGAAACCGGCGACAACGTCATCGCCATCAGCAGTCCCGAAGGATTGGTCAATTCGCTGACCACAGGCGTCATCAGCGGAGTCCGCCGATTGGACACCCATCGAGTCTTTCAAATCACCGCTCCAATCAGTCGAGGCAGCAGCGGCGGCGCGCTGTTCAATTCCAACGGCGAAGTCATCGGCGTGGTGACTTACTTGCTGAAAAGCGGCCAGAACATCAATTTCGCAGTGCCGATCAATTACGCGCGCGGCATGATCGGCGATCAGGTGACGACTTCGCTGGCGAAATTGCAGCCTCCGCCGAAAGCCGAACCGGAACCCAAAACCGGCGACATTTACAACACAGACCAACCGATTCAGAGCCAGATCACCACGGCCACACGCGGCAAATTGGGATTGACTCAGCAGACGCCTATGTTCGTTCGACCGGATGAAGCTTTGGCACTGTTTTATCGAATGGTCGAAGGCATCGGTTTATACACCACCACCGAAATCGGCGAACTGACGCGCAGCGCCGCTCTGGTCAAAACCAAAGAATCCGACGACGCCGAAGAACTGACCATCAAATATCTGAGCTTTCACACCGGCATGACCTTGAGCCTGAGCAAACCTGATCGGCTGCTCAACGGCGTCGAACTGTTGGTGACGTGGTCGCTTGACGATCTGAAAAACACCTTCGGCGATAAGTTCAAAAAACGCACCGTCAACAAACAACAGGTTCTGGATTTCGGAAAACTGCCCAGCGGACGGCAGTTGGTTGCTTTGATGGACGGCAACGGCAATGTGCGCTCAGTCAAATTCACCAAACCAAAATAATCACTCACAGGAGATCACCGTTGAATCAGCCCATCAAAGAACTGCGCGGTTTATTGACACTAGAACAACTTCAAACGGCAGTGACCAACGGACAGATTGAAACCGTCATCGTCGGTTTCACAGATCATTACGGACGGCTGGTCGGCAAACGTTACGACGCCGAAATGTTCGTGGACGACACCATCGCGCACGGCACGCACGGTTGCGATTACCTGCTGACCGTGGACATGGAAATGGAACCTGTGCCCGGCTACAAATTCGCCAACTGGGAATTGGGCTATGGTGATTTCCATCTGGTTCCCGATATGGCGACGCTGCGCGTGGCAAGCTGGCTGGATAAAACCGCGCTGGTTTTATGCGATGTTGAAAATGAAAAAACGCATTCGCCGGTGACGGTTGCTCCGCGTTCGATCATGCGGCGACAACTGGAAAAAGCGCGTGGGCTGGGTTTTGAAAGCTTCGCCGCTTCGGAGCTTGAGTATTACCTGTTTGAAAACAGCTACCGCCAGGCGAACGAACAAGGCTATCAAACGCTGACTCCGGCGGGTTGGTATCTGGAGGATTACCACATTCTGCAAGGCACTCGGACGGAGGCTTTTACCGCAGCGGCTCGGCGGCATTTGAAAAACTCCGGCGTGCCGGTTGAAAACTCCAAAGGCGAATGGGGACTCGGCCAACACGAATTGAACGTGCGCTACGCCGAAGCTTTGGAAATGGCCGACCGCCACGTTGTCTACAAACAATGCTTGAAAGAAATCGCCGACGCGATGGAATTGAGCGTGACGTTTATGGCCAAGTTCGCGTCAGACCGCGCCGGTTCCAGTTGCCACATTCATTTCAGTTTGTGGCGCAACGGCCAGAACGCCTTCGCCGGAGACAAACAGTTCGGCCCAGTGAACTGCACTGACGAGTTTCGCTGGTTTCTGGGCGGCTGGATGGCTCACGTCAACGATGTCATGCCGTTTTACGCGCCGACGGTGAATTCGTATAAACGTTATGTTGACGGTTCGTGGGCGCCGACTCGCCTGGCCTGGAGTTACGACAATCGCACCGGAGGTTTTCGCGTAGTTGGCAGCGGCAGCAGTTTACGAATCGAATGCCGCATTCCCGGCGCGGACGCCAATCCGTATCTGGCCTTTGCGGCTTCGCTGGCTTCCGGTCTGGATGGAATCGCCAACAAGATCGAACCGCCCGACTGCTTCACCGGAGACATTTACGCCGCCAAATCTCTGCCGCGAGTTCCCTACACTTTGGCCGAAGCCACCGACAAGTTTGAAACCAGCGAATTCAGCAAACGAGTTTTCGGTGCGGACGTGGTTGAACATTACGCGCATTTCTTCCGCACTGAACAATCGGCGTTCAATTCAGCGGTGACTGATTGGGAGCGGCGGCGATACTTTGAGCGAATTTGACGATGCCCAAACAATACCTAAACCCCGAAACGCTTTTCCCCAGCCTGCCAATAGGCTTTTCGCAAGCCGTCGTCGCCGAAGGCGGCAAAACTGCGTACCTGTCCGGTCAAACCGCGTGGGATGCTGACAAACAAATCGTCGGCGGCAATGATTTGGGCAAACAAACTCGGCAGGCGTTACGCAACATGCAACTCGCTGTCGAAGCCGCCGGCGGTACGCTGGCCGACGTAGTTTCGCTGCGCCTTTACGTCGTCAACACAAAGCCGGGCGATATGAATCCGGTCGGCGTTGCCTTGCGAGAATTTTTCTCCGCCGACAAACCTCCGGCCAGCACCTGGCTTGGCGTGATGTCATTGGCCAGGCCGGAATTTTTGATCGAGATCGAAGCCATTGCCGTGATCGAATGAAGCCGCTGCCTGCGCTGCTCAAATCGAATCAAGCTGTTACAATGCGCCCGCCGTACATCCAGGAACAATCACTATGAAGTTTTTCAATACCGCCGGGCCATGCAAGCCCGATATTCACTACATGTTGCCGTCGTCAACGCGGTTGCCGGAGTTGCGACGGTTGATTGACCAACAATCGTATTTTGTCATTCACGCGCCACGGCAAGTCGGCAAGACGACGATGATGATGCAACTGGCTCAGGAATTGACGCGCGAAGGGCGCTACACCGCGTTGCTGGTTTCGATGGAAGTTGGAGCCGCTTTCAATGACGACATAGGCAAAGCCGAATTGGCGATGTTGGGCACTTGGCGTGGCAATGCCGAAGCGTGGTTGCCAGCCGAGTTACGACCACCTGATTGGCCACAGGCTGAGGCCGGAGAGCGAATCTTTTCCGCTCTGAAAAGCTGGGCGCAACATTCCCAGCGTCCGCTGGTCACGTTTTTGGATGAAATTGACGCTCTGGAAAATGGCGCTCTGATTTCGGTGCTCAGGCAATTGCGAAACGGATTCGGCAATCGTCCGCAAGGCTTTCCGTGGTCGCTGGCGTTGATCGGCATGCGCGACGTGCGCGATTACAAAATAAAGTCGGGCGGCAGTGAACGGCTCAACACGGCCAGCCCGTTCAACATCAAGGCGCGTTCGTTGACCATAGGCAATTTCACGGCGGAGGAAGTGGCGACGCTTTATCGCCAGCACACCACTGAAACCGGGCAGCTTTTTACAGACGAAGCCGTCGCTCGCGCCTTCCACCTGACTCAGGGACAACCGTATCTGGCCAATGCTCTGGCAAAGGTTTCCGTCGAAGAATTGCAGCCGGATGCCACCCAACCCATCACGATAAAAGAGATCGAACGCTCCAAAGACATTTTGATCGAACGACAGGAAACGCATTTGGACTCGTTGGTCGAACGACTGCGCGAAGAACGTATCCGTAACATCATCCAACCTATACTGACAGGCGCTCAGGAAATCAGCAGCCTGCCGCCGGATGATGTGCGCTTTGTGCTGGACCTGGGGCTGGTGCGTAGACCCGATGGCGGCGGTATTGAAATTGCCAATCCGATTTACCGCGAAATCATCCCAACTGTGCTCGCATTTGTGACACGCGCTTTTTTGCCAAAGATTGCGCCATCGTGGCTGAATGCCGATGGCAGTTTGAACCCGGATCAATTGCTGACGGCGTTTCTGGCTTTCTGGCGACAGCACGGCCAGCCGCTGCTGAAAAGCGTTCATTATCACGAAATCGCTCCGCACATTGTGTTGATGGCGTTTTTGCATCGTGTGGTGAACGGAGGCGGTTCGCTGGAACGCGAATACGCCATCGGCACGCGACGAATGGATGTGTGTTTGCGGTACGGCCAAACAATGCTGGGCCTGGAATTGAAAGTCTGGCGCGATGGCGAACGCGACCCGTTGAATGACGGATTGGAACAACTGGATGTTTATCTGAACGGGTTAGGATTAACCACCGGCTGGTTGGTGATTTTCGATCAACGCAGCGGCTTGCCCGACATCAGCGAACGCACCTCCGCAGAAATTGCCACGTCTGCGACAGGTCGCACGATCACCGTTATTCGTGGCTAAAAATCTTACCGACTCAATCCTGATGTCAGGACACTTTTCGTTATCAATCATCAGACAGGAAAATGTAGGAAAGGAAAATCAGAATTTTTATCTTCCTTTCCCACATTTTCCTGTCTGATGACCCAATTGGTTTTTGCCATCATTGGTTTTCAAACGTCTCAAACAAAATGTGTCCAGACATCAGGACTCAATCTCATTTTATTCTAAAGGAATTTCCTCAATGCGATTAAAAGACAAAGTTGCACTTATCACCGGAGCTTCCAGCGGCATTGGCCGCGAAGCAGCTCTGTTATTTGCCAGAGAAGGCGCGGCGGTCATTTGCGTAGACGTTAATGACGCCGAAGGCCAGCAAACCGTCAGCTTGATTCAAGCCGCTCGCGGTAACGCGGCTTACGTTCACGCAGACGTTTCAAAAGCCGCCGATTGCGAACAGATGGTCGCTTTTGCCGAAAACGAATTCGGCAAACTCAACATCCTGTTCAACAACGCCGGGATCATGCACCACAACGACGACAACGCCGTGACGACCGAAGAATCCATCTGGGATTTGACGATGGACATCAACGCCAAAGGAGTTTTCTTTGGCTGCAAGTACGGCATCCCGGCGCTGAAACGCGCGGGCGGCGGTTCGATCATCAACACGGCTTCGTTTGTGGCTGTGCTGGGAGCGGCGACTCCGCAGATTGCCTACACCGCCAGCAAAGGCGCTGTGCTGGCAATGTCGCGCGAACTGGCGATCATTCACGCGCGCGAAAACATCCGCGTCAACGCGCTGTGTCCGGGACCGCTGCGGACGGAATTGTTGATGAGTTATCTGAACACAGACGCCAAGAAACAGCGACGTTTGGTTCACATTCCTATGGGACGGTTTGGCGAAGCGAAAGAAATTGCCCAAGCCGCGCTGTTCCTGGCTTCGGATGAATCGTCGTACATCACCGGCACGGACTTTTTGGTGGATGGCGGCATCACGGCAGCTTATGTGACGCCGGAATAATGCGACAGGCCGTCGAAGCTTGATGTTCTTCGACGGCCTGCGTTTTTCTCAAAAAGTCGGAGAGCGTGTTTTGAAATAAGAAAAGCTGGCTTCGTTCCGATTTAGCTCTGAAAGAGCGCCAGAAAATAGCCCCGTGCGAAGCGCGGGGGCGAAGGCAAGAAGGTCTGCCTAAGCCCCGCAAGGGGCGACAGATCATGATCGGCTGTCGCTCCTTTCGGAGCTTGGAGAAAAATTGGCTTCGATTCTCCGCGCTCTCGCACGGAGCTACTGTCTGACACCTGCTTCGCAGGCTGTAAAAGGAGCATTGCCAACTTTCAAAACAGGCTCATAGACTGGAAGATCTGCATTCCTACCTTGACGGCCAAAGATATTGAGAAGGCTTAGGGTAACCAAGAAAATGTTCTCTCGCAGAGGAGCAAGGCTGCCGGTCAGTTTAACCTGTAAATTCTTTCAGCATTTCCTCTAAAAAGTTTTCGCTTGTTGCCTTCGTCGGCGTCTTTGACCAGAAAGTTCAGCGCGTCGAACCATTGGCGATAACTTGCGGCCAAAGTGCAAACCGGCCAGTCGCTGCCGAACATCACTCGATCCCAACCGAAACTGGCGATGACGTGTTCCACCGCCGGTCGTAAATCTTCAACCGTCCAGTTATCAACGTCGGTGTTGACGACGATGCCGGAAACTTTAATGACGACGTTCGGCAAATCGGCCATCTCTACTATGCGTTCGCGCCAGAAATCGTAGTTACGATTCTTGATGTCGGGATTGCCGCAATGGTCAAGGATGAAGCTGACATTCGGGCAGTCTTTGACCAATTCGATGGCGACGGGCAATTGATGATCTCGAACGCAAATATCGAACGACAATCCGAACTCTTCCAGCGAACGAATGTTTTCCCTGAACGTCGTCGTCGTCGAAAGCTCGTCCGGTTCCGATTGCAACAAACGCCGAATGCCTTTCAGGTTCGGATGTTTGGCAAACGGAATCAGCGATTCGCGGAAGTTGTCGTATTCGGGGCGCCCATTGGCGACGACGCCGGACAGCGGATTGTCGTCACGTTCGCTCAATTCCAAAATGTAGCGCGTTTCGTCCGGGATGAAGGCTTCATCAATGTCGGCTTCGACGTGAACGGATTTGATGATTTCGATGCCTTGCGTGGCTTCCAGGTAATCGGGAATGCGAAAGCTGCGATTGAGTTTCGGCTGATTCGCCGTCCACGAATACGGCAGCTTGTCCAAATCCCAAAGATGCTGGTGAGTGTCTACAATCTGCATAAGTCAGGCTCCAAACGAAAGAAGGCGGCTGAAGAGACTCCAGCCGCCGTTTTGTTTTGAAATCAGGCAACAGTTTACTTGCCGCCCTGCCGCGAAGTCGCCGAACTGCGTTTCCACGAACGAGTCGCCAGATCAGCCGCTTTGGGCATTTCAGTAATGCCTTTTTGCAAGATGACATCCCAATCGGCAATGCCCTGCTGAGCGCGGTCGGAACCATAGGCCGCCGTCAGCACTTCGTACCGAAGCTGGCGATGAAGCCATTTGGCGTTTTCGTCAATCGCCGCCGTCGTCAGACCATATTCGGGATTGTCCTTGTAAAACTTGACCAGAAAATCGCGCTGAGCTTTCAGAACTGCGTCGTTGATGACGAAATCGGTTGGCTTCAGTTTATGGTCGTATTCCAACCCATTGACTTTGAAGTTCGCCGCGATGGCAACCTGTCCGGCAACCAGATCACGAGCAAACAGATAAATTCCATGACTTAAACGAAGTTGAGCCGGAGTCATGTACTCTGTGCTTTCCAGCTTCTCATCCGGTTCGATGCCACCGCCGCCATACACCGTGCGACCAAGATCGGTTTTGCGTTCTTCAGTACGTTTCGGCGGGGCATTCAGAGCATCACCACCAGCGCTGCGGCGGTAGTAGTACTCAAACAGCGAACCGTTGGAATAATCGCGCTGAATCAATCGTCCGCTCGGCGTGTAGTAATGAGCGATGGTCATAATCAGTCCGCCGCTGTTCACCAACGGGAAAATTCGCTGCACCAGGCCTTTGCCAAACGTCTGTTCGCCGATAATCAATCCGCGGTCGTGATCCTGAATCGCTCCGGCGACGATTTCCGAAGCCGAAGCCGTTTGACGATCCACCAAAACCACCAGCGGGAAATTGTCCGAAGCTCCGATGCGAACAAAATACTCTTCATCGAAACCCAGACCGGGACGGCCTTTCTGGCTCACAATGCGTTGGCCGCGTTGCAACAACTGGTCGCAAACTCGAACGCCTTGATCCAGGTAACCGCCGCCGTTGCCGCGCAAATCCAGAACGAAGCTTTCCGCACCCTGTTCGCGCAAATTGGCGATGGCGACAGCGACTTCTCGGCTGGTCGTCGCCTGAAATCCTTCGGTCAACCCGATGTAACCAATTCCGGGTTTAACCATATAAAAGCTTCTGACCGAAGGGCGCGGAATGCCGTCGCGCGTAATCGCCACCTTGATCGGTTCGGTAACGCCCAGCCGTTTGACGGTCACATTGATCTGTGTGCCGCGTTCGCCCAGCAGCAACTGGCGAACTTTGTCAGACCCCCAGTCCGAAGTGTCTTTGCCGTCCACCGCAACGATGTGATCGCCGTACCGCAATCCGGCTCTGGAAGCCGGGCTGCCTTTGAACGGTTCCAGCACGTAAGTCACTTTGTGGCGAGTGCCGATCATTGCACCGATGCCGAAATACTGGCTTTGCTGTTTTTCGCTGAATTCGCGGAAGGCTTTCGGGTCGAGGTAATCCGAGTGCGGGTCAAGCGTTTTGAGCATGCCGCTGATGGCGGCTTTGCTCATTGTTTCATCATCAATGTCGGCAAAATGGTATTTGCTGATGATGTCGGCGGCTTTTTGGTAATCTTCGGAAATTCGACGCGCCATCGGTTCCTGCTGAGCAGAAACAAGGCTCGGAACCACCAAGCCCAGCGTTACCGCCAAGGCCAACAAACCGGAGAGCGAAACTTTCTTAAACTGGTTTTTCACCGCTGTCTCCTTCGAAGGTTAAAACTTGAATCGTTAGTCCAACTGGGGACTGTAAAGCCATAGTAGCCGCAGAAAATTGATAGTCAAGCAAAGTTCTGGCCGCCAAAGACTTTTCTGCCAGTAAATTAGAAGCGGCAATTTAGCAGCATCGGTTGTGGTTGACTGATTTCCAATGAACTCGAATTTGTGCGGCTTTCGGCAAGGCAAATCGCTTGCTTGACGTTCCGCGCGAACGACACTTACACTCCGGCTCTACTCGCAATCAACCAAAAAACCGCACGATGAACCGCCGCAGAAGCTTTATTTGCGCTTTACCGTCGTGCTGAAACTTCATCAAGTCAGGAACAACCGGAAATGTCACACAACCTCTTCAACACTCATCAATCCTTCGATTTAGGAAACGGGCAGCAGGGCAAGCTGTATTCGCTGCCGGAATTGGAAAAACAAGGCATCGGCCCAGTCTCGAAATTGCCGATCAGCATTCGCATCGTGCTGGAATCGGTGCTGAGAAATTGCGACGGCAAAAAAGTCCGCGAAGAAGACGTTCGCGCCTTGGCCAACTGGAAAGCCAGCGACGAACGCACGGCGGAAATTCCTTTTGTCGTTGCGCGCATCGTTTTGCAGGACTTCACGGGCGTGCCGCTGTTGGTAGATTTGGCGGCGATGCGTTCAACCGTCGCCGGACTGGGCAAAAATCCAAAGATCATTGAACCGCTGGTTCCGGTTGATCTGGTGGTTGACCATTCGGTGCAAGTTGACGTGGCCGGAAGCTCCGACGCATTGCAGAAAAACATGGCCATCGAATTTGAACGCAACCGCCAACGCTACGAATTTCTGAAATGGGGAATGCAAGCCTTCGACACGTTCAAAGTCGTGCCGCCCGGCATCGGCATCGTTCACCAAGTCAATTTGGAATATCTGGCCAAAGGCGTGCTGGACAAAGACGGCGTTTATTACCCCGACACTCTGGTTGGAACCGATTCGCACACGACTATGATTAACGGTTTGGGCGTTGTGGCCTGGGGCGTGGGCGGCATCGAAGCCGAAGCCGGAATGTTGGGACAGCCCGTTTACTTCCTGACGCCGGACGTTGTCGGAGTTCACCTGCACGGCAAATTGAACGAAGGCGTGACCGCCACCGATCTGGTTTTGCATTGCACCGAAATGCTCCGCAAAGCCAAAGTCGTCGGCAAGTTCGTTGAATACTTTGGCGAAGGCGCGGCTTCGTTGTCGCTGACCGACCGCGCGACGATTGCCAACATGGCTCCTGAATACGGCGCGACGATGGGCTTTTTCGGCGTGGACGAAGAAACCTGCAATTATCTGAAAGCGACTGGCCGCACTGAAGATCAAGTCAACGCCTTCCGCAATTACTTCCAGGCGCAAGGTATGTTCGGCATCCCCAAAGCGGGCGAAATCGAATATAGCCAGACGCTGGAACTAGACCTTTCAACCATCACGCCGAACGTCGCCGGTCCAAAACGTCCGCAAGACCGCATTGAACTTTCCAGCCTGAAAGACAAATTCCTGGAGCTTTACGAAAAGCCTGTCGCCGAAAGCGGTTACGCCAAATCCTCTGCGGACTTCGGCAATCGCCATTCAACGACGACCGTCTCAGGCAAAGACGTTGACCTCGGTCACGGCGATGTGTTGATTGCGGCGATTACTTCCTGCACCAACACCTCGAATCCGAGCGTCATGCTGGCCGCCGGAATTCTGGCGAAGAAAGCCGTCGAGAAAGGTTTGAAAGCGAACCCGCGTGTCAAAACTTCGCTGGGGCCAGGTTCGCGCGTGGTTTCGGATTATCTGGCGAAAACCGGTTTGCAGCCTTTTCTGGATCAACTCGGTTTCAACGTAGTCGGTTACGGCTGCACAACCTGCATTGGAAACTCCGGGCCGCTGGACGCCAAGATCGAAGAAGTCGTGACCTCGAACGATTTGATTGCGGCTTCGGTGTTGTCGGGTAATCGCAACTTTGAAGCTCGTGTGCATCAAAACATCAAAGCCAATTTCCTGATGTCGCCTCCGCTGGTGGTGGCGTTTGCGCTGGCTGGCCGAGTGGACATCAATCTGGCGACCGACCCGATTGGCAAAGGCGCGGACGGTGATGTTTATCTGAAAGACATTTGGCCAAGTTCCGCCGAAGTCGGCGCTGTGCTCAACGCGGCGATGGATGCGGCGACTTATCGGCGGCTGTATTCCGACTTCACTTCGGAAAATCCGCTGTGGAACGAAATCCCGGCCAGCGTTGGCGATGTTTACGAATGGGATGCGACTTCGACTTACATTCAACAGCCGCCGTTCTTTGAAAACTTCGGAATGGAAGCCGGAACGATTGGCAACATCACGGGCGCGCGCCCGTTGGGAATTTTCGGCGATTCGGTGACGACCGATCACATCTCGCCCGCCGGTTCGATCAAGGCTTCATCGCCTGCTGGAAAGTATTTGCTGGAAAACGGCGTGACACAGGCGGACTTCAACAGCTACGGTTCGCGGCGCGGCAATGACCGTGTGATGACTCGCGGAACCTTCGCCAACGTTCGCATCAAAAACCTGATGGTTCCCGGAACTGAAGGCGGAGTGACGAAATTTGGCGACGAAGTCATGAGCATTTACGACGCTTCGATCAAACATCAAGCTGCTGGAACTCCGCTGATTGTTTTCGCCGGTCAGGAATACGGCACTGGCAGTTCGCGCGATTGGGCTGCGAAAGGCACTCGATTGTTGGGCGTCAAAGTCGTCGTCGCGCAAAGCTTCGAGCGCATTCACCGCAGCAATCTGGTCGGCATGGGCGTGTTGCCTTTGCAGTTCAAAGACGGCGTGACGGCGCAAACTTTGGGGCTGGATGGTTCGGAAACTTTCGACGTGACGGAGTTGGATGGCGGTGTCAAACCTCAACAAGACGTGACTCTGGTCATCCGTCGCGCCAACGGATCGAAAGAAGAACTTGCGGTCAAGCTGAGAATTGATACCGCGATTGAGATTGATTATTACCAGCACGGCGGCATCTTGCCTTACGTGTTGCGGCAATTGATCGCGCAAGGATAAAGCCAAAAGAAGAGCCAAGCCGCTGCGGCTTGGCTCTTCTGACGAAATTCGGAGGCAGTAATGAGCGTAGCAACCGGAGAGACAATTCGAGCCAGGAAAAAGGCCACCTTAAAAACCGATGTTGGCGGCGAACAGCGAATGCTGTTGCACAACATCAGTTGGAAGACTTACGAACAGTTGTGCGAAGACCTCGGCGATCAATCGCACTTCAGGATGTGGTACGACCACGGGGAGTTGGAACTTATGTCTCCAATGATTAGTCACGAAGTTTATGGCCGTTCGATTGCGGCCTTGGGTCATTTGATTGCGCTGGAATTAGGTATTGATCTAACCGATGCCGGATCAACAACGTTCAAACTCAAACGAAAAGAGCGTGGTGCAGAGCCGGACACCTGTTTTTACATCAAAAACGAAAAGCTGATGCGCGGCAAAGAACGCGTGGATTTGCGGAAAGACCCGCCGCCGGAGATCGTCTTTGAAGTGGACATCACCAGCAGTTCGATTGACAAGTTTTCTATTTATGCCGATTTCGGAGTACCGGAGTTTTGGCATTACGATGGCGAAGTGAAAATCTTTTGGCTGGAAGAAAAGCAATATGTTGAGAAAAACAACAGCCTGGCTTTTCCCTGGCTGACATCAGAAAAGTTGACTGATTTTCTGAATGACTGTGTTGAGCTTGGACAAACTGGCGCACTACGAAAATTCAGAGACTGGCTACGAACTGAAGTCGCGGAGTAAACGGCAATGATCGTCTTAATAGATTCATTGGCAATCGTTTGTCTGATTCTGGCGTGGTGGGTGGCGCTGGGCAGTTACCCGCGCTTGCCAGAGCGAATTCCCGTTCACTTTGGCTTCAGCGGAGAAGCCGACAGTTGGGGCGGGCGCTGGATGATTTTTCTGATGCCGGCGGTTGCAACGCTGATCGTGGCGCTGGATTGGTTCATCTTTTCGCAGTTGAAAGATTCCCCCAAAATGCCTGCGGCGATGGAATTGCCGCTGCATTTGCTGATGCTGGAATTGTCGGCGTTGTTCGCTTACATCACCTGGCGAATGAGTGAAATCGCGTTTGAACGAGCAAAAGGTTTGGGAGTTTGTTTTTTGCCGGTCGTGCTGTTGGGAATTATGGGAACCAGCGCGTGGATGATCGTCGCCGGAAAATCACATTGAGATGAATTACAGCCAGCATTCCAACTTGCACGTCGCGTTGATCGAACCCGAAATTCCGCCGAACACTGGCAATATCGCTCGGCTGTGCGGAGCGACCTTCACCACGTTGCATCTGGTTGGCAAACTCGGCTTTCGCACAGACGAAGCCGCCGTTCGCCGAGCCGGTTTGGATTATTGGGACGACGTGGAAATTCGTTACCACCTGAACATCGAAGCTCTTTACGAAAATTTGCCCGAATGCCGATTCCTTTATTTCACGACGAAAGCCGAGCGGCTTTACACCGATTGGCAATATCAGCCGAATGATTGTCTGGTCTTTGGCCGGGAAACGCGCGGTTTACCAGAAGACTTGCTGCGCGCAAATTGGGATCATTGCCTGACGATTCCGATGCCGAATCCGGCGATTCGCTCATTGAATCTGGCGACTTCGGTCGGCATTGCGCTTTACGAAGCTTTGCGGCAAATCAACTCAGCCAACGGCCAAGTTTTTCGGCAATAAATTCATCGTCATTCAATTGCGGATAGCTGCGGCAGACGCGGTCAATTTCCGCCAATTGCCCAGGCGATAAATCTTCGCGCGGATCAATGCACCAACGACCTGCCATCAAACCTTGTCGCCGCAGAATTTCATGCAGCCCGGCGATGCAGCCCGCGAAGTTGTTGTTCACGTCGAACAACGCGGCGTTGGCATCGGTCACTTCAGCCGAACGCGCCAGCAGATCAAACGCGCCTTCGCCATCTCTGGCTTTGCAAACTTTGACGGCTTCGAGCAATTCGACCGCTCGCCGAGTCCACACCGCCCAATGCCCCAGCAAGCCTCCGGCAAAATGCAGCCGCACGCCGTTGGGCAATCGAAACTCCGTCAACAAGTCCGCCACGATGTTGTCGTCGTTGCCGGTGTAAAGCGCGATTTCGTTGTGGCGTCCGCTGTCGGCCAGCGCGCGAATCACATCCAAAGTTTGATAGCGATTGAACGGAGCGATTTTCACCGCAACGACGTTTTCGATTTCAAAGAAGCTTCGCCAGAATTCATACCCCAGCAAGCGCCCGCCGACAGCCGGTTGCAGGTAAAACCCAAACAGCGGAATCGCTTCGGCAACCGTGCGGCAATGCGCGATCAACTGTTCGGTCGTCGCTTCGCGCAAAGCCGCCAGACTCAACAAGCCGATTTCGTAACCGACTTCGCGCGCGAAAGCGGCTTCGTTGACTGCCTGATCGGTCGCGCCGCAAACGCCAACAACTTTGATGATTCGCTGGTTGTTGGCTTGCTCCCATTCAAGCGCGGTTTCCATCGCCAACCGCAAAACCGGAGCGAACAATCCACCCCGCGGATCACGAATGGCAAATTGCGTCGTGTGAACTCCGACTGCAATGCCACCCGCTCCGGCGTCGCAGTAATACCGAGTCAACGCGCGTTGGCGGCGCTCGTCCAACTTGCGCACTTCGGTCAGCGCCAGCGGATGCGCCGGAATCACCGCGCCATGAAGCAATTTGCCAGCAATGTCGGGATCAAGGTTCATATCTTTCAAAAATGTTTTTAGCTACGAATAATCACGAATGGCCACGAATGAAAATCTGGCAGATTGATTCGTGAAGATTTGAGTTTATTCGTAGTTGATTTCTTTTTTCTTGAAACAGGTTGTTCGATCAAAATTTGCCGTCGGCGACTTCAAATTTCGTGGGCTTGTTCAAACTCCTGCCGCCTAGTTCCACCCAGTGGGCGACCAGTTCCATCAACTCTTCGAGCGTCGTTTCCGGCTCACCCAGCAATTGCCGACAACGCGAAGAATTATTCAACAACGCCACGCCGGACGCTTCGCCTTTGAAAACGGCTTCGCGTTGAAAGCGGCGCGCATAAAACTCTGCGGCTTGGCGGACGGAAACGATTTCGCCGCCGGTGACGTTCAACACGCGCGGCGGCGATTCGCAAAGCTCCAAACTCCGCAGCGCGTACGAGTTCGCATCGCCCTGCCAGATGACGTTGAAATGCGAGACGGTCAAATCCATCGGCTGGCCGTCGAAGACTTTTCTGGCGATGTCCACCAGCACGCCGTAACGCAAATCAACCGCGTAATTCAACCTGAACATCAAACACCGCGCGCCGAGTTCGCGCGAAAAGTATTCAAACATTCGTTCGCGCCCCAAACACGATTGAGCGTATTCGCCGCGCGGAGCCGGTTCGTCCGTTTCCAGCGAACCTCCGCTGGCGGGCGAAACGAACGGGTAAACGTTGCCAGTCGAGAAAACAACAATCCGCGAAGCGCGATAGCGATGCGCGACATACGCCGGAACGATGACGTTATTCGCCCACGTCAAATCCGTTCGATCCGTCGAGCCGAACTTCCTGCCCGCCAGAAACAAAACGTTTTCGCAATCCGGCAAGCCGTCCACTTCGTCGCGGTTGAGCAAATCACAGGCGATGGTTTCAACGCCCGCTGCCTCCAATTCTTCGCGCGCTTCCATCGAAGAAAAGCGCGAAACGGCCATGACTCGTTTCGTCACTCCAGCCGATTCAATCGCGCGTTTGCAACGCCGAACCAGCGAAGGCCCCATCTTGCCGCCCGCGCCCAAGACCATGACATTGCCCGACAAACGGCGCATCAATTCAATGTCTTGTTGATTTGGAGTGGCTAGCCGCTGTTCAAGTTGAGTTTCGGTTTCGATCGGCATTTCAGTTTGATTGGTTTGGCTGTCACAGCTTCAGCATTCCGGTTTTTCCCTTCAGCCGACTGTCTTTCAATACGACGTTGTCTATCAGACGTGTTTGGCCGAATTGAGCCGCAACGGAAACCAAAGCTTTTTGAGCTTCCAGATCATCCAGCGAGTCAAGTTTTTCGGTGTCGGTGACGGCGACGTAATCAATTTTGACCAGCGATTCTTTTTCGATTTCTTTGCGAACGGCTTTGAGAATTTTGTGGGCATTGCGTTCGCCGTTGGCAAATAACTCTTCGGCCAGATGCAACGCGCGATACAACGCCGGAGCGGCGCGACGCTCATCGGGCGATAACAATTGATTGCGCGAAGAACACGCCAGCCCATCGGCTTCGCGTGCTGTGGCAGTGACAACGACTTCGACGGGCAGGTGAAGTTCGCGCACCATCTTTTTGACCATTGCAGCTTGCTGAGCGTCGCGTTGCCCGACAAACACGAATTGCGGATGAACGATGTTGAGCAGGATGTTGAGCGCAGTCATCACACCGCGCAAATGACCCGGACGCGCTTGTCCTTCGAGCTTGTTGCTCATTCCTTCGATTTCGACGTAGCTGGAAAAGCCCGGCGGATAGAGTTCTTCGGCGCTGGGCGCGAAGATGTAATCCACATCAATCGGCGAAAGCTGATCGGCATCGCGCGCCAGATCGCGCGGGTAATTGTCGAACTCCTTGCCGGAATCGAACTGCGCCGGATTGACGAAAATCGAAACGATGACGGCGTCGGACATTCGCCGCGCATCTCGAACCATGCTCAGATGGCCTTCGTGCAGAGCGCCCATCGTCGGTACAAATCCGATGGATCGCTCTTCTGCCCACAACTTGCGGGAAATTAACCGCATCTTCGCCGCTTTGGTGATGATCTCCATAACTGCCTGCCAAAAAGTAAAAGCGCCAGTTGGTGAAACTGGCGCTTCGTGTGGATAAACCGCTATTTGATTGTCGCGTTAAAACGCAGAACTTCTTTCTTGATGCCTTGCAACGGACAATCCGCGCCCGCTTCGACACCATCTTCCTTCTGTTGATCCGCAATCAAGTTCATCGGGATTCGCTCTTTTCCGACTGTAAAAGCCGAAGCGAATTATATGCCCGGAACGCGGCTTTGCAATTGGCCGACAAACTGATTACTGCTGCGATTCGGTCAACCGTTCTTCCAGCAGATCAATCGCCCGCAACACAAGTTGCGTGTCGCGTCTGACCAGCAGCCCCAACACGATCAATCCGATCAACAGCAACATGTAAAACCCGCCACTGGCGACGAAAATCAGCACGTGCAGTTTGTTGGAAAAATCCATCAGCAACAAAAACACGATGAAAAACGCCGTGTCCAAAATGGCGAAGGCGATGGTGCCAAGCTTTAAGTTGCGCTCGCTCTTTGCTACGCGATCGAGCGCCTTGCCGCGAATTTCGTTCAGGTGATTTTCCGCCATTGGTAACTCCTATCTTGTCGTTGCGGTTGATTTGCGCGTCAGCAGGTAGATCAAAGGCCCAAACGAACCGAGCGCGAGAGTGACAACGATCCACGGCCAAATGTTGCGGCCTGTTGCCTTGGCATCGTTCCACATCCACACCATCACCAGAGCCAACGCGATGACCAGATCGGCAAAAACCTGCCCTGCTCCAAAGCTCTGAAAATGCGGCGCGATAATTCCCCAATACCCGTGCTGCCAAAGCGCGACAGCAGTGAGCGCCCCAAACAAAATGATCGTGATGAGTAACAGAGTTCGTTGCATAAAACACCTTTCAAAAATTTGCGGCTCAGCTACGGCGCAGCTTGAACCAGATAAATGTGAAGATAGCGATTGCTTCGCAAACAACGAAGGCGATGACAGCCATCCGAATGGATCGTTGTGTTGAATTCGGCATTTCGTTTATTGATTGACCATCAGCTTCCGCAAACTGCCAAGCCCGTAAGCCAGCCGCGATTTGACCGTGCCGAGCGCCAAGCCCAACACATCGGCGATTTCATCGAGCTGCATTTCGTGCAGGTAATGCAGCACGATGACGGCGCGGCTGGCCGGCGAAACCTGTTCGACCAATTGCGAAACCAATTCCGGCGTCAAACTGTCGCGCGTTGGCGCGGGCAATTCGTCCAGCGCCGTTTCCTCAACGCTGGCTTCTGTCCAACGCCGCTCGCGTTTCAAATGCTTGAAGGCTTCGCGCGTGGCGATGCGGTACGCCCACGAGCGAAACAGTTCCGGTTCGCGCAACCAGGGCAGTTTGCGATAAATGAGGATGAACACTTCCTGCAGGATGTCTTCGGCCAGCGTGCGTGATCCCACCAAACTGACGATGTACCGGTAAAGCGGTTCCTGAACGAGTTTCAGCAACTCATCAAGAGCTTCGCGGTCGCCAGCCTGGGCGCGCAAAATCCAAAAGATTTCCTGTTTGGAAATTTCCATCTCCCTCCTTCACTGACAAAGAGGTGTGATACGGCAGGAGAGTTCGGTTCAAGGAAAAGAAATTGTAACTGCTCAGCCGGTACGGAACAGGGAGCGATAGCGACCGGGTGCTTAAAGCCGCATATATCACAAGGAATCAGGTTGCTACCGCTCCCCGTTCCGTATCAGGTTCAATGTTCTTTGACTTTGGACGGCGAGAGTAAAAAGCCCAGGGCCAGGAGTGACAACAACGCACCTTCGACCATCAAGATTTTGGTCAGCGGATAATGATCGGCCAAAAAGCCTGTGACCAGAGCGCCCAGCGGGGCGCCGCCGCGGAAGGAAAGCATGTAAATGCTCATCACGCGCCCGCGCATTTCATCGGTGACGATCAATTGCACCAGCGAAGCGATCATCGAAAAGACAAACATCATAAAAATGCTGGCGAGGAAAATAAGCGAATACGCAACCCAGGCCGACTTGGCAAACGTGAAGGTGATGATTGTCAGGCCAAATGCGATCTGCATTATTAACGCCCAGCGGCCACGATTTTTGACGTTGCTCAGCCCAGCGACGATCAATGCTCCGACAACGGAACCCGCGCCGGAAATGGAAATCAGCTTGGCGTTGCCCCCCTGACCGGTGTGAAAGACATCCTTGGCCAGAATTGCTGAAAACGCCATCGCTTGCATTCCCAAGGCGGTCGCGCCGAACGACAGAACCGTCAACGAACGCAACGCTTCCTGATGCCAGACGAATTTCAACCCTTCCAGCATTTCCACACGCATGCCGTCGCCTTTGCCTTGCGGGATATAACCAACCCGCAACGTCATCAGCGAAAAAATCACCGCCAGAAACGTCAACCCATTGAACGCAAAACCGACCGAAGCCGCCAGTAATTGATCGGCAAAAATAAGAAAAGGAATCGTGCTGATGGTTGGGCCGACGACTCGCGCCAGATGAAACTGAATCGAATTCAGCGCGATGGCGTTCGGCAAATCTTTCTTTTCAACCAGCGTCGGTATCAATGCCTGATACGCCGGGCCGCCAAACGATTGAGCGCAACCGGCGATGAATGAAAGCGCGATGGCGCTCCACACCAGCGTCATTGCCGGAGTTTTGGCAAAGGTCAACAACGCCAGTGTCATCGCGCAACTTAACTGAATCCATTGCGAAACCAGCAGAATTCGCCTCCGGTCAATCCGGTCAGCCAAAACTCCGGCGAACAGCGTGAACAGCAGCACCGGCGCGGTCGCGGCAAATTCCAGAATTCCGGTGTAACTGGGCTTGTTGGTAAGCTGATAAATGATCCAGGTCAGCGCAGCTTGTTGCAGCCAGGTTCCGGCGCTGGAAGTGAAGGCTCCGAACCAGAGAAGGCGAAATTCAGGGTAGGTAAAAGCGTGAAAGACTCGCGCCAACGTGCTTTTTTTCGGCTCGGTGTCACAGGCAGCGTCAGATGCTATTGCTTCGGCTTCGACGGGTTTTGGTGCGCTGGCAGGAGTGTTCATGGAAGGATGAAGCCTGAATGCTGAAGTTTGAATGCAGGAGGCGGAATGATGAAGGCGGAAGAAATTTTCTCCTCCCGCTTTCATCATTCATCCCCGATTTAGTTGGTAACCTGATGCGAACGGCTCTCTTCGCGGATGGCCTGGTAGCCTTTTTCCCATTCTTTGTGAGCAGGATCGTCAGCGTAAGCTTTGGCAGCAGCTTCACTTTCAAATTCAATGGCGAAAGCGGCATCGAACGGCTTGTCTTGCGACGGGCTTTGAACACGCAAAGTCTTCAGATAGACATTTTTGATTCCTTTGATTTTCCCGGCCATTCCGGCCACGCCATCAATCGCTGCCTGACGTTGCGCCGCCGTCGAATCGGCTTTCCATTTGACGGTGACAACGTGAACGACCGAAGTCGGTTTTCCGAATTTGTTCTGGCCGACCGCCACCCCAATGGCAAACACGCCAATCAGGGCGCAGGCCAACAACATACGGCGAGTAATCGAATTCATAGTTGATGTTCTCCTAAATGATTCTTTGATTTGTGAATGGTTTGCGGCAATTGCCGCTCTGAAAACGTGGCCATACTACTATGGCGCAGCGCAGGTTGGCCAATCTGGGAAAAGGAAGCTTCGCGGCTTCTTTTTCAGCGGGCGGGACGCCCGCGCTCCCGGCGTCCTGCTACTTTTTCTTGCCGGTGAACGTGCCTTCGCCCAAACCGGCCAGACTTAGTTTGCCTTTCATCGTCTTGCCGTCGGTTGTGCCGGTATAAGTCACAGTGCCTTCGACCTGGCCGCTGACTTTGAAAGAAAACTCGATCTTGTCGCCTTTGACCGTGCCGGTCAGAGCGGATTCTCCCAACAAGCCTTTGTAAGTGCCGGTCAGCTTTTCGCCGTCCTGTTTGAGTGTAAATGCCGGACTGCCTGAACCTTGTTCGGTCACGACTTCGACATCCCACGCGCCAGTGACATCCACTTTGCCAGCGGCAGGCGCAGCCGAAGCAGATGATGCAGCGGCAGCGCCGACTCGTTTGGCGCTCCATTCGTCTTCGGCCATTCCGCCGAAACTGACCGTTCCCTTGATGGCATCGCCGTCAATTTTGCCGGTCATGGTGATGGCCAGATCGTTGCCGTTGTAATTGACGACGTAACCGAACTGCACGTCTTTGCCTTTGGCCGTGCCTTTCAACGGAGTTTTGTTTTCCTTGATTTCGCCGGTCAAGGCTTCGCCGTCAATTTTCAGCGCGACGGTGAAGTTGCGAACTCCGCCCGGAGTGTTCATGGCAACCGCCCAATCGCCCGCCGCAGGCGATTGGGCCGCAACGTTCACCGCAGCCATCAGTGCCAGCGCGAAAACGGACAAAATGCTCAGAATCTTTTTCATAAGACTTTTTCCTTTCGAGTTTTTTGGTTGGATATGTTGTCGCTCAGTTGTCATTAGACCGTATCAAGCGCGAAGCCTACACTTCGGTTTTTGAAGCGTCAAACCGTGAGGTAGAATGCAGCGCGATTCATCCTTCACCCAACCACAAAGGAGCATTTATGCCAGCAAGAGAGATCAACAGTTTGGAAGAACTTCGTTCGCTGGTCGGCCAGGAAGTCGGCACAGGCGATTGGCTGGAAGTCACTCAGGAACGAATCAACTTGTTTGCCGACGCAACCGGCGATCATCAATGGATTCACGTTGATGTCGAACGCGCAAAGAAAGAAACGCCGTTCGGCAGCACCATCGCCCACGGCTTTTTGACTCTGTCGTTGATGGTCGAACTGATGGCCAAAACCGTTCAAGTCAAAATTCCAGCCAAGATGGGCATCAATTACGGATTGAACAAAGTGCGTTTTGTTTCGGTCGTTCCCGCCGGATCGAAAATCCGCGCGCGGATTGCGCTGCAAAACCTGGAAGATTTTCCCGGCGGTCATCAAATGACTTGGGGCGTCACTATCGAACGCGAAGGCGGCGACAAACCCGCTTGCGTGGCCGAATGGCTGACGCGGACTTACGTTTAAGGCTATGCGATTTTCCATCCCGCTTATTTCATCGAGTTACCTGCGAACGTTTGAAGCCGAAATTGACGTGACGGCGGAAAACGAAATCTTCGTGCGCGGAGTGATGAGCGATCATCGCTTCGCGTTCGAGCACACATGGCGAGTTCGTACGCCCGATTACGAAGTGCTGGAAGCGACGGCGACACAAATCGCAGGCAATCCCGCCGAATTCAACCCGGAACTTTGCCATCGTTACGCCAACATTGCCGGAGTCAAAATCGGGCGAGGCTTTTCCAAAGGCATCGTCGCGGCGCTCGGCGATTTGCCCGGAGCAAAGGAACATCGGCTGATGGCGATTGAAATGGCTCGCGCAGGGCAACAGGTTTATCAGTACAAACCAGAATTTGAAGCGCAATTCCCTTTCGCCGAAAGCGGAACGACCGAAGCCGCCTACATCGCGTGGGAAAAAGACCGCGCGTACATGAATCTGGCCAATTCCTGCTTCGCTTACCGCGACGAAAGCGCGGCCTTGTTTGCCGAAAAGGAAGTCGTTTGCGGATTCGATTCCGGCTTGACGCGCCCCAAACCCGGCGACAAACGAGTGTTCTGGCGCACCAAAACCCTTTCGGTTCAACTGACCAACAACGGTTACGAATGCGAAAGCTTCATGCAAGATCGCATTCACGACATCAAAATCAGCTTCAACCTTTCGCGCGAAGGTTTGATTTCCAACGCCCAAAGCCGAGGTTTGCGACTTCCCTACCATGGAATTTGCGAAGACGCGCATTTGCGAACTCCGGGATTGAACGGCTTGCAGGTGACGGCGGAATTCATCCGGCAGTTCGCCGATCAAGTCGGTGGAGCTTCGGGTTGCACTCACCTGTTCGATCTTTCGATTGATTGTTTGCGGCTGTTTAGTTTTGAGGAATGATTTTCGACGCACCCGCCGGAGTTTCGCGGAATTCGATTGGTTCCTGGCAACATTCGCACGGGCCGGGTTTGAAGGCCGTGATGGCGCAAATGTCGCAGTAATAGTATAGGTCATGGAGTTTGGCGTTCAGCCAGGATTGAATTTTGATGATTTCAATGTGGTTGGTGTTTGGAAAGCTGCGCGCCGAGATTTGCAGTTCGCGTTGGCGAAACCGTTCGTCCATCCAGACAGCGGCGGCTGATTCCGTAGGCAGCAACGGGTACATCTTGCCGTCAGCAGTTTTCAGACTGTAAACGTGATGCTGCTCGTCGCAATCGGGCAAGACATTGAACTGTTTGTCCAATTCTTCGGTCAGGCAAACGATTTTTCCGCGCAACGAGACTTCGCTGGCGTCTTCTTTTTTCTGGCTTGGTTTGTCTTGAGCCTGAACCGACAGCGATCCCACCGACAACAGTCCAGCAGCAAGAAATTCTCTACGACGCGATTTCATAATCGTTTTTCCAAACTACATCCGGCTCAGCGCCCAAAATCCATGAGCCAGCGCCGCCAACGAAGAAACCAGGAAGATCGCAAAGCAGATTCGATTTGCTTGGCGCGGATTCCAGCGAACGAGTCTGGCGGTAGCGATGGTTCCGATGACTATTGCCAACCCGGCCAACAACAAACCAATTCCCGAAGCTCGGTTGGCGGCATACCAGATTTGCTCGTTTGAAAAGGTTTTAGCGGTTCGGAATCCCCAATGGCTGTTTGGCGGAATCCATTGGAAAATTGTCGGAATGCTGATCAGCATAAAAACAATTCCGGCGATCAGCCATCGCCAAACTTTTACCGAGTTCACTGATTTCATTGCCACCTCCGGGTTGATTGCGTGACGCGGCGCAATTTAGCCAAACAGGCGTTCAAATTCAAACAGCTACCGAAATGGCCTGACGGTCGTTATAATCGCGCTCCCACAAAATCCATAATCGGCAAAGAGACAACCAATGGGGCACAAACATTTTCATTTGATTGGCGTTTGCGGCACGGCGATGGGTTCGCTGGCCGGGATGCTGAAAACTCAAGGCCATCGCGTCACCGGTTCGGACAAGGCGTTTTATCCGCCGATGGGCGACGAACTGAAACGGCTGGGAATTGAAACGCACGAAGGTTTCGATGCCGCCAACTTGCAACCAACTCCAGACGTGATTGTCGTCGGCAACGCGACTTCGCGCGGCAATCCCGAAATCGAATACGCGCTGGATCACAAACTGCGCTGCGCCTCAATGCCTGAAGTCATACGCGAAGAGTTCATTCGCGGCAAACATTCAACGGTTGTCACCGGCACACACGGCAAAACTACAACGACTTCGCTGATGGCTTGGGTAATGGAAGTCGGCGGACTTGATCCCAGTTTTCTGGTCGGCGGAGTCGCTGAAAACTTCGGCGCAAGTTTCAAAGTCACAGGATCGGATCACTTCACCATCGAAGGCGACGAATACGACACGGCTTACTGGGACAAAGGGCCGAAGTTTCTGCATTACCTGCCCGACCTGGTGATTCTGAACAACATCGAATACGACCACGCAGACATTTACCCTTCGCTGGATGCGATCAAGAAAGTGTTCCGCTTACTGGTCAATCTGATTCCCGCCGGAGGCCGTTTGATTGCCGGTTGGGATTCGCCAGTCGTCCGCGAAATCGTCAAAGAGCCAATTGCTCCGCAAGGCGTTTGGTGTCCTGTCGAATCGTTTGGCGTTGAACATCCCGACGCCAAATGGACTGCGCGCGAAATTGAATTCATGCCCGAAGTGACCAAATTCCGCGCCTTGCGCGAAGGCCGCGAATGGATGGAAGTGCAAAGCCCGTTGGCTGGAATGTTCAACATCCGCAACTGTCTGGCGGTGATTGCGGCGGCTGAAGTTTTGGGCATCGAACGTGCAGCAGTCGCTGAAGCCCTGGCGACTTTCAAAAGCGTCAAACGCCGGATGCAGGTTCGCGGAGTGGTCAACGGCGTGACAGTGATTGACGATTTTGCTCATCACCCGACCGCAATTCGAGAAACGCTGTTGGGAGTGCAGCAGAAATACCCCGACCGCCGCATCGTCGCCATCTTCGAGCCGCGTTCGTGGACAACGCGGAAAAAGGTTTTCCAGAAAGTTTATCCGCTATCGTTTGCTCCAGCGGATTACGTGGTGATCGCGCCGCTGTTCGAATCCTTCCGCGTCGCCGCCGAAGAGCAATTGTCTGTGGACGAGTTGATCGAAGACCTTCGCTCCGCTGGCAAAGAAGCCTTTTCCATCGAAGGCGCCGACGCAATCGTCGAACATCTGACGCCGCAACTAATGGCGGATGATGTTGTTGTTGTGATGTCGAACGGCGGCTTCGGCGGCATTCATGAAAAACTGTTGGCTGCGTTGATGGCATCAAGGGCATAAAAGATGAAAATTGAGTCAATTTCGCTAAAGAACTTTCGGGCCTTCAAAGATGTGACCATTGAGAATTTGCCAGCGATGTCAGTCTTCGTTGGAGCCAATGGCAGCGGTAAGACAACTCTGTTCGATGTTTTCGGATTTTTGCGTGACGCGCTTATTCATAACGTTCGCCAGGCTCTGGCCAGACGAGGTGGGTTTAAGGAAGTGGTCAGTCGCAACACAGATGGGCCGATTGAGATTGAGTTGAAGTTTCGCAGCAAACCCAGTGACCCAAGAGTTACTTATTCGCTGACGATTTCTTTGCTGGACAATATGCCTGTTGTCGAACGTGAGGTTCTGAAATACAGGCGCGGGAACATTGGCCAGCCCTGGAAATTTCTCGATTTCAGACTCGGCGAAGGCGAGGCAATCACCAACGAAGAAGCTTACGATCAAAAAGATGCTGAAGCCCGGCGCGATCATCAAAAACTGGAATCGGCGGACATTCTCGCCATCAAAGGTTTAGGGCAGTTCGAGCGTTTCAAGGTTGTCAGCGAGTTCCGCAAGATGATTGAGAACTGGCACGTTTCTGATTTTCACATTGCTGACGCTCGCCCCAGTCAGGAAGCGGGTTACGCAGAACATCTTTCTTCGCGCGGAGATAATTTGCCGCTGTTTGCTCAATATCTTTACGAACATCATCGCCCGCTTTTTAATCAAGCTTTGGAAAAAATGGCGCAGCGAGTGCCTGGAGTTGAACGGGTCAATCCGGTGGAAACTGAGGATGGACGGTTGGTACTGAAATTTCAGGATGGTTCTTTCAAAGACCCTTTTATCGCCCGATACGTTTCAGACGGCACGATCAAGATGTTCGCGTATTTGTTGCTGCTTCATGATCCAAGCCCGCATCCTGTCTTGTGTGTCGAAGAGCCGGAGAATCAACTTTATCCTGAATTGCTCAACGCTCTGGCTGAAGAGTTTCGGCTTTACGCAAAGCGTGGGGGGCAGGTTTTCGTGACCACCCACTCACCGGATTTTCTGAATGGCGTCAATTTGGATGAAATTTTCTGGCTGTCAAAACGCGACGGTTACACAAAAATTGTTCGGGCGATTGACGATCCGCAATTAGCTGCTTTGGTGAAAGAAGGCGATTTGCCGGGGGCGTTGTGGCGACAAGGCTTTTTTGAAGGAGCCGGGCCAAGATGAAGGAACTGGTTTTTTTGCTGGAAGAACCATCCATGCGGGAAGTGCTGCAAGCCATTTTGCCAGGCATTCTTCCGCCTGAAATCTCGTTGCGGTTAGTTGCTCACGAAGGCAAACAGGATTTGGAGCGTTCGATTCCAAGGAAGTTACGAGCGTGGCAAAACCCTGAAGCTCGATTCGTGATTATCCGCGATCAGGATGCCGCGAACTGTGAGGTCTTGAAACAGCATTTGCTTCAGTTGTGCGAAACGGCCGGTCGCACAAACTGTCTGGTTCGGATTGTCTGCCGCGAATTGGAATCATGGTTTCTTGGAGATTTGAATGCTGTCAGCCAGGCATTCGATTTGCCGAAGTTGAGCAAGCTGAAAGACAAAGAGAAGTTCCGCAACCCGGATCATCTTGGCAATGCCGCCAGCGAGTTGCAGAAGCTGGTTGGCAATTACTCAAAGATTGGTGGCGCGCGCGCCATCGCTCCACACCTTGATCTTGCTGGAAATCAGTCACACAGTTTTCAGGTCTTTCTGGAAGGATTGCAACGTTTGGTTGCTGAAATGGTGGCTGCTCATTCCTGAGCCTCGCTTCTTCAACTCAAATCGTTTGCCCGGCGTCAAAACCTACTTGTTTGGCTATCGAAAAGCTATGAAGAAAAAGCACGTTCAACTTTCCTGCCTATTTGTATTTGCCACATTTGGTTTCTGGTTTTTCGTTTCGCCTTGGCTGGCTTCAAGCGCAGCAATTGAAAGGAAAGAGGGATTTCGCAAGGCGCTCAACCTGCGCGAACGAATCCCACAGCGCTCGACAAAGATTTTTCGCTTGCCCGTGACTGATGCGAGGAAAACTTATTCGCTGACGATTTCGCTGCCTGCTCCGGCGGCGTTGGCGGAAAGCGAATCGCTGTCGGTGAATTTTCGCAGTGGCGAAAAAATCATCGCCAGCAAAACTCTGCACGCGGGCGACCCTGATCTTTACACCTTGTTCCGAACAGGAGGCGCTGGCGTTGTTGAAGTTTCTTCAACTGCCGTTGCACCAGTCGAGTTGACAGTTTCCGTCGTTGAATGGCCAGAGGATAAAGCTGGAAAATCGGCCAAAGCTACAGTTGAATTCGAACCCAACGACACTTGGCGAGAAGCCAATGAATTCCAACTCGGCCAGACAGTTTGGGCGACGGCGGACGACAAGCCATACATTTTGCCGCTCGGCGCAAAGGCCGAAAAAGTTCGCCAGCCGTACCGCGACACTCCCGCACCCGATTACGCCAGCGGAGACGTTATGCCAGAAGGTGGCGTGGATTGGTTCAAATTCAGCTACGACAGCGACCAGCCGAAACTTGTCCATTTTGAACTGGATTTGCCTGAACGCGACGGCCTGCCGGTGGATGTTTCGATTTTCAAAGTCGTGGGCGGTGAAGCCAAAGCTTACGAAGACGGCATGGATCCGGTCAGCCCTCCGCATGAAATTCAGGCCTTGCCCGGAAACAAATTCACGGTGCGAACGATCACGCGCGGCGAGTACTTCGTTCGCGTTGACGCCAACCACGTCTTTTATCAACTGCGGACTTCGATGTATGACGCGCCACCTTATGCTGACCCGCGCGCCGCGATTCGAGCCGGAATGGATTACATCGTCAGCGCTGGCGACAGTTGGCACGCCAACACTCCTCGGCACGGCGGCATCGTCAATCGAGTCTCCAACACGCACGCCGAAACCCAGCTTTGCATTGCCTGTCACGCCACGCACTTTCCGGCGCGAGCCGAATTGACTGCGAAACAAAATGGTTACGCAGTTGCGAAACGATCTTCGTTGGAGTTTTTGACCGAACGGCTGGCGAACAATCCTCGACCGTTTTACGGCTTCCCTGAAGCAAGCTGGACGCGCGTCATCAGCGCATCGGCCAACGTCATGAGCCGTCTGGCTTCGCTGGTCAACATTCACGAAACAGAATTCAAACTGCCGCACAACGTCGCTTTGCTGCGCGGCGTCGCCAACTACCTGAAGGTTTATTACAAGGGCCGCACTGTGTTGCCGAACGACGAAACCAACGGTAACACGCCGATTGTCAGTGCTTACGAAGTCGCTTGGTATAGTTGGCGCGTGTTCGATCAACTGGTGAAACTAGCCGGTACGGAACCGAGAGCGGTAGCGACCGGGTCCGGTTCTGATGGTTCAGATGTGGAATACCGCGACCGCATTCGTTCGTTGATTGAACAGGACGCGCACAAAAATCTGATTGACCTTTGTTACCAGACCATCGCTTTGGCTGAAATTGATCGCAACATTTACGCTGACAAGATCAAACGCAACACCGAACGAATTCTTTCGCATCAGCGAGAAGACGGCCAGTGGTCAATGTTGTTTGAACCGGCAAGCGCAGCGGTTGAATTTCAAACCTACCATTGCCTTTACACGCTGGCGCGAGCCGGGTATTCGCCAGATCACCCATTAATCGCCAAATCGTTGAAGTTTCTGCTCAGCCGCCAGCAATCTTTCGGAGGCTGGCTTGATCCGCGTCAGACGTATGAAAACTTCCGCACGCCGTTTCGTGAAACTCAGTTTGCGGTGATGGCTTTGAGCGAGTTTTACAAGAGCGATGCCGGAAAAGGCTGGCAAGCTGGCGTTGAACCGTTGCCAACGAAACTGTCCGCCAATGACGCGGCATTGCGGCTGCACCAAATTGACAACGTCTGGGATACGCCCGGCAAACCTGCGATGGATGATTTGTTGGCCAGTTTGCAAAGCGCCGAACCGTTGATGCGTGCGACTGCGGCCAGATCGCTTGGCCGAGTCGGCGATGAAAGCGCGGTTGAGCCACTGGCGCGATTGCTCGGCGATCAAAGCAAGATGGTGCAGATTGTTTCGGCCCAAGCGATTCGGCGAATTGCCTCGCGCACCGGTACGGAACCGCGAGCGGTAGCGACCGGGTCGTCACGCACCGGTACGGAACCGCGAGCGGTAGCGACCGGGTCGTCACGCACCGGTACGGAACCGCGAGCGGTAGCGACCGGGGCTGTCCGTGAACCTCGACCATCGAAAACCACCGGGACGCTACCGCTTCCCGTTCCGTACCGAGAACACGTGCTGGCCAGCTTGAACAGCAAGAACGAACGCACTCGCTGGGGAGCGACGCGCATCTTCGCTCAGCATTTTTCCTTCCTGACTTCGCAGACTGAAATTGCCGATAAGCTGATTACGGCGATGCGCGACGATTTTGTGCAAGTGCGAATGCAAGCCATCAAATCTTTGCAGCAATGGTATTGGTGGGCGAAGGATGAAGTTTTGAAAGACCGAATCGCCAATGCCTTCATCGCCCAAATGGGTGAAAAGCCGGGCGCGCGCGAGTACGAGTGGGTGCGGCGAAACTTGCAGGAAAATTTTTATAGCTTGGCCGATGAAAACGTCCGCTACCTTTACAACAACTGGATTGCGTTGCTGGCTACGCCCGAAGATCGCCAGCAAGCTACGCGCGGTCATCACGAAGCCAGTCGCAAAATGGCCGAACGCATTGCCAAAGCCTTGACCAACGGCAGCGATGAACTGCGCGAAAACCTGTTGGTAGCCATGACGGATTTCCATTTGCGCTCCGGCGGATACGTCAACGCTGGCCGCTATTCGCGCATCGGCAACGACGTTGAAACCGTCAAGTTTTACGAAGAAGGCGCGCCTGCGGTTGAAAAAGCTTTGCTGCCGTTGCTGAGTTCGGCAAAGGCTTCGACTCGCAAACAGGCTGTGATCGCGGCGTTCGCGGTGCGCGACAACAATCTGGAAGAATTGCCTTTGCTGGTGATGCGGCGATTGCTGGACGATGACAAAGACGTTCGCGCCGTCGCCGATGAGTTTTACCCTTCGCTGCCTTTGCAAATCCGCGAGCGCAATCGTCAGGAAGCCATCGCCGTGCTGAAAGCTCTGTTGGCCAGCAGTTCCGCCGAAGCTCAGGTAGCCGCGATTGATCGGATTAAAGCAGTCGGTCTGGAAGCAGCGCGGCAGGAAAAGTTCGATCAGCAAATCAAACAGTTCGTGCTGACCGCCGATGGCAAAGTTGCGGCGGCGGCATTTCGCGCTTTGGCAGATTTTCCGCATTTGCGAAATGATGCAGCGATTGAGGCTCGGCTGGCGGCTGCGCTGCAATCGCCTAATCAGCAACTGGTTCGTTCAGGGCTGCAATTGGTTTTCGCAAAAGCCGAGTGGCGGGAACCTGCTTCAGTTGCCGCTGGGCTGGATTCGCTGTTCAAAACTGAAGACGCGAACAAACGTCGGCTGATTCTTGGGTTGATTAACGACACGGCTAAAGCTGACACCGACCAACGATTGTTGAATCTAGTTGCCGCTTCTTTCAACGACAAAGACGAACAAGTCCGCGCAGCCGCTTTGTCAGCAGCCCGTCGAGTCAAAGCTCTTTCGGCGCATCCAATCATTCGCACCGCCATCGCCAAAATCGCCAACGATCCAAACGAACGTTTGCAGGAGCAGGCCATCGCTTTGTACAGTGAGGGCAAAGGGGCGGCAGTGACGACAAAGACGCTGGATTACGAATTCTTCGCCGCGCGCATCATGCCGTTGCTTGCCACCAAAGGCCGTGATGGAAACGCCTGCGTCACTTGTCACGACACGCACGCGATTTTGCGCCTGTCTCGCCCGGATGCAGGTGGCAATTACACTACTTCGCAATTGCGAGAGAACTACGCTTCTGCGTTGAAAGTAGTGGACACGATGAATCCCGAAAACAGTTTGTTGCTTCGCAAACCGATTTCCGACGCCAGTCAGGAAGGTGTCGTCGGCGCTCGCAGAACTCCGCACGGCGGCGGCACTCGCTGGAGCGGCGCGGATGATCCTGCTTATCGAACCGTGCTGGAATGGATTAACGGCGCAAAGATGACGGCTAGAAACTGAGGTTGGTCATAGCTTTCCGCGTTTTTTCAGGTCAAAGCGTGCGCCCGGAGTCAGGAAGTAAAATCCCTTGCCATCGTGGGGTTTGCCGTCGGTGATGGCGACTTGGCCTGCGCCGATCACTTCAAATTGATCGCCTTTCACGACAATCGCGGTGGATTCGTCAATGCCTATGCCAAGCAGTTCAGGATGAGCGGTGATGACTTCGGCCAAATCTTTTTCGCGGCGGCGAGTGTTGATGTGTTGATCCACGGCGATGCCACGCAAGAAACCAAATCCGACTTCGTAGCCCTTGGCCATCATGATCGTGTTGCCTTCGCGCGCTCCGCGAACCAGGTATGAAGCCTGAATGCTCGCGCCCGCCGAAGAACCGCCGATGACTCCGCCGCGTTCCAACACCTTCCAGATTTCTTTCAGCGTCAGAGTGTCGGCGTATGAATCCACCAAACGCCATTGACGGCCTCCGCCGAACCAGACGCCGGAAGCTTCGCGGATGGGCGCGGCAAAGGCTTCTGTGTTGGCGACTTTGCGGTCGCGCGTGTGCAACACAGTGACGTTTTTCAATCCAAACAACCGCGGAGATTCATCGCCGGTTTGATTGTTGAGTTGTTGGTCTTCGCCAGCGGTTGGGATGTAAATGAACTTGGCATTGCGGCCTCCGGCCAGTTCGATGAAACGGTCAGAAACGGAAGCCGGAATTTTGCCGCCGCCAACGACGACCAATGAACCTTTGGCGGGGCCGACTTGCGGAGCGTTATTGCTTTGCGCGAAAGCGGCGACCGCAATCAGGCAGATTGCGCCAATTACAAATGAAGCAAGCCATTTTTTCATGTTCTTTTTCTCTATATTGGTGAAGCTCCGTTTGCCTTCAATATGTTTGGGAAAGGAAGCTTCGCGCTTTTTTATAGCAGTCGGGGATGACTGCGTACCCAGTTGTCTGGCTTTTCGTTGGAGCTTCTTTTACCTTCAATCGCGCGTTCGCGCAATGTAAGGCAGGCTCGGCAGATCGTTATGCTTTTTCAAAAGGAGAAACCGTTTTGGACACACAAGCAGACTGGCAAGATTTAGGTGAAGTCGGTTTGTTGCAAGGTCAGGCGTTGCAACAAATTTCAGTAGGCCGCACGAAGCTGGCGTTGAGCTATGTCAACGGCGAGTTCGGCGCGATTTCAGGTGTTTGCAATCACGTCGGCGGGCCGCTGGGCGAAGGGCGACTGGACGGCGATTTTGTGGTTTGCCCCTGGCACAACTGGAAATTTCATCGCGCCTCTGGCATTGGCGAGCCGGGATTTGAGGAAGACACAGTGCCGCGTTACGCATTGAAGCAGGAAAACGGACACTTATTTGTTGATCTGAACTCCGCTACACGACGCAATAAAAAGCCGCACGACGCGCATCCGTTGACTCGCAAACTGGAGCGCGTGCCTGGGCCGGTGCGCTTGCTGGGCATTTCAACGACAGCGATGGATGCCGACAATCCGCGATTTTCGACTTCGGACATGCTTTTGCAAATCTCGCTTGAACACGCCAGCCAGGAACTGAATGCCGAAACACGAATGATCAAGATCAACGATCTGAAGTTTCGCAATTGCGAAGGCTATTATTCAAAAAGCGCCCAAGCCTGCACCTGGCCATGTTCGATCACTCAGATGGATTCCAGCGACGAAATGGAGCAGGTCTATGAATCGTTGGTTTTCTGGTGCGATGCGGTGATTGTGGCTTCGCCGATTCGCTGGGGTAGCGCCAGTTCCCTGTATTTCAAAATGATCGAGCGGATGAACTGCATTCAGAATCAAGTGACGATCCGTGACAACGTGCTTATCCGCAACAAGGTCGCGTCCTTCATCATCACGGGCGGGCAGGACAACATTCAGGCGGTCGCAGGCCAGATGCTGATGTTTTTTGCCGAGCTTGGTTTTGATTTTCCGCAGTTTCCTTTTATTGCTCACAGTCGCGGCTGGTCGTCCGAAGATATGGAGCGCAACGTTGCACACGTTCGGCGCAGTAAAGAATTACAGGATGGGGCCAGGGCTTTGGCGACGCGCTCTGTTGAAAAAGCGCAGACGCTGATTGACGCAAATGCTGGAGCGGCCAGCACCGAACGCGGCGGACGCAAAGCGCATCGTTTGGAAATAATCGAAATGGCTTAGCGGCCATAAATCGGAGGTTTCGTTATGAAAATTGCTACTCGATTGATTTTGATTCTTTGTTTGACGATGGCCATTGGCCAAAGCGTTTCAACTGAAGCTGCCAGCGCCAACGCCGATCAGCCTTACGTCGTTGAGTATTACTACAAAACGAAGTGGGGATTCACGGATGAGTTCCTGACGCTGTTCAAGAAAAACCATTTGCCAGTGCTGAAAAAGCAGGTCGAGTCAGGGCGCATTTTAAGCGTGAAGATCGAAAAGCCGCGTTACCATTCCACTGAAGACGGGCGATGGGATTTTCGCGTCACGCTGACATTCAAAAGCGCCGCTGCGTTTCACGATCCCAGCCCGGAGCCGGAAATCATCAAACAGCTTTATCCCGATCAAGCCACGTTCAAGAAAGAAGAACAGCGACGATTCGAGATTTTGATCTCGCACTGGGATGTGCCTTTGGTGAGTGTGCCGGAATGAGGAAAAAGAATTTCGCGCCGCCGTCTGAAATCGAAAGCGGCGCGATGAAGTTGTTCAGTCAATCGGAGTCACGGTCAACGGTTGCCCTGCGGCTGATCGCGTCAAATTGGCTGCGAACCTTTGATTGCTCATCCAGTCAATGTACGTCAACCGAATGGAAGCGTCAGCATTCAGCGACATCACGCAATATCCGTTATTGCCTCTGTCGGAGTTGATGCCGCTGCTGACGGGAAAGCGCAGTTCTTTTTCCAGAAAGACCAGCGGCGCGGGTTGAGGTTTTTGTTCAACGTTATCTTTGTGCTTGTCGTAAGGATACCCGCCGTGTCCGATGCAACTGCCAACGAATGGCAGCGCGCCGCTCGCGCCGTACAACGCGCAGTAATGCGTGTTTCCCCAGAACCACAAATCCACCAGCTTTTCGCCAATCACCAGCGAGCGCAAATCCTTGTCCAGCAACTTGGACAAATCGGTATCGCCCAAATCGTAAGGGTGATCGGCGCTCAGCAAGATGTTTATCAATCCCAATTGCCTGCCTTCGCGCAATCGGGCAGCCAGCCAGGTCTGCAAAACTTCGTCCTTGTAACGACCGTGTTTGAAGAAAGCCGTATCAATGCCGACGATCTGAAACTTTTGCGACCGCAGGCAGAAATAACTGCCTTCCTGTTTTTGCTTGGCGGGCTGAAGCTGTTTCCGCCTGCTGATGGATTCAAAATACGGAACGCCGCCGGAATACATTTCGTGGTTCGAGTTCAGCGCGAAAACTGACGTATCGGCCAAAATCGGATCAAGCAGGTCGTCAAAGTATTCCTTGAATTCTTTTTTCTTCCCGGCGTAATACACGTCGCCGCAATGAATCGCGTACGGAAACCGCCGCGTGCGAAATTGTTTGGCAATGTATTTGGAGTAATACCGTCCGACGCCGAAATCGCTGAACAGCGCGATTTCCAATGGTTGACCGGGCTGCGGGTCTTCGAGCGGATAAATGAAATCGGAGTTGAACGGCGCCTGGTTGTGAAAGCGGAAATTCTTTTTATCCGGTCGCGTCAGCACGAACGGCCCAGCGCCGAACACCCAGCCGAGCGCGCTTTTCACGTCGTCGTTTTCAAACTTGTGGTCGTCCGGGTCAATCGGAATTTCGTCCAAATCCATGCCTTCAAAAGTGAATCCTGGCGGAAGCGGCTTCAGTCCAAAAGACACCGCTTCCAATTCGGCGACGACCACGCCGGGTTCAGCCAACGCACGGCGCGCGTATGCGATTGCGTCGCGCAGTTGTTTTTCGGTCACACCTGAATGCCAACCTTCGCGGACTCGCGCCAAAGTTTTTCGCGGCTCCTTGTTCAATGCTTCTTCCAGCCGATCCAGCCCTTCGGCATCCAGCGGCGGTGGTTCGTCATTGTCGCCGGCTCCCATCGTTGAAAAAGAAACATCGCTGTCATCCGGCGCAGCGACGCCAATCAATTCGTACAGTTTTTTCAGATCATCATTCATGGCTGTCTCCTTGCAATGAAGTGAAACAATTTTCCAAATTGCTTCACTTGCTTAAGTGAATGCGGCAATTTGGAAAATTGCCGCATTCGTTTGTTACGCGCTCGGCCAAGGGGCAAATGCGTTTTTGACTTTGCTCAGCACCGGTTTGAGTTGCGGCAAATGACGCATCAACACGGTTGTCATCGTCGTCTGTTCAATCCATTCCAGCCCGGCGCGGGTGTAAGTCTGTTCGTTGTAATCGGTGGTAAAAAATCTATCGCTCTGCAAACGGCGCGAAGCCATCAGCAAAAAAACGCGGAACGCCGTTTCGCTGAAACCAAAACCTGGGATCAACGGTTCGGCGAACATGCCGACCATCGCATCCACTTCTTCAAGCTGACCGCCGTACACAGTGCGAATCTCTTCGCACCAGTCTTTGTTGTCACTCAAATCTTCGAATCGTTTGATCGGATCAAGTCCGAGCAAGCGCCGAAATTCGTTGAACCGCGGAACGCCGCGTTCGCGGTCGCGCAAAATATCCACGGCGGCCAAATCCATTTTCACTTCGCCATTCAGCTTCAAGCTTTGCAGATGCTTCGGGAAATTGTGCAGCGTGATTGCTCCGGGATGAGCAACGCCGAACGAGTAAAACAAATCCGTCAGCGAAACCTGATTCATCACTTCGCGCGCGTGGCGATTGGCGACGGTTTCCATCGTCCGTTCCAGAATGACGTTGCCGCTGCCGAACGAACGAAAAACGAAATCATCCGGGATCAACGGGTGCATTCGATAAACCGAAACGAATTCTTCGGTCATGGAAAACGGCGCAGCGTGATGTTCCTGTTTCGACCGGCGAATGCTGCTCCAGTTGTAATTCATCCCGGTGTCCAAAATCGGAGTCGCCAAAATTCCCACCGTCCATTCAACGGTGTGAATTTTGGCCAGGATCGCCGCGTTCACCAGCCGCGCACGCTGAAACAACTCTTCGTCGTTCCAGCCTGGGAAATCCTGTCGCAACCGATCACAGATGGCGTTGTGTTCCAGCGTGAACAGCGTGTGCAGCATGCTCAAACCCACCCACCAGTTCGAATTGACGCCAGTAATGTCCACGCCGCTTTGCGGGTCGAGCGGCAAAAATCCATCGCCATCTAATTTCAACTTGCCGTGTTCGAACGAACGAACTTTGTGCTGTGTCGCCAGATTGCTGCCATAAAGTTGCGAGCCATCCCACCAATGAGTTTCGGTGTTGGCGTAAGTGTTCGGCTTCGAGTTGTCGCTGGCCGGGCGAGTCGGATCGCGCCGCGTGCGATTGACCAGCATTTGCGGATGCGGCCAGTCGTCGTTGGCAGGCAGCGGAACCACGTGCGGATTCGTTTCTTCGTTTTCGCCGTGGCTGAACCAGTCGTGAACCTGAAACTGAATCCACGCCGCCGCCAGCAAATTCAGCGAAGTCGCCGGAATGAATTTGTCGCGCGTCATCAACTTGGTGCTGACCAAACGCGGACTGGGAAACATCAGCGAAGCTTCGTCGGCGACTACCTTATCGAGCGGAAAGTTTCGACCCAAGCGCGCTCCAACACTACCCATTCGCGGCGAACTTAAATCGTTATAGGTTCCGTCCGCTGTTCGCACGGAGACTTGATTAGGCGTTGGCGCAGGCAACGGTTCGCGTGGAATCGAAGGCAAGGTTTCCGTGTCGTACAGATTTTTTTCGCGCATGCGATCTCGAAAACGATTCAATCGCAGCAGGCCGAGTACGCGAGGCAAACGATGCCAGTCAAAAATTCCCATGGCTTCCTCCTCCAAAAACTGTGGGACAATTTAGAAAATTGTCCCACCATTCATTGACGCTGATTACCACTTAATGTCGGCCAGCGATTCCAGCGCAGGTCGTTCGGCGGATTCCGCCATTCGCTCGATTCGTTCGGCGAAGGTGTCACCCGCTTTCAAATTGGCTGGGAATTTGAAGCCGCAACGCGATTCGACTTCGCTGAGCGCCACCTGAAACACGCGGAACTGGTTCAAATCCAAAACTTCCAGCGCCTCCAGACTTTGCGTCAGCAAAAACGCGCGAGCTTCCAGCTTGCCGTTTTCGACATAAGCCAGCACCTTGTAAAACTCGCGCGGGATTTTCACGCCGCGAAAGACACGGTCGTCGTTGCGGAAAATCGGCCCGCCGAAGACGCTGACTTTCAAATTGTCCACGTCCACTTCTTCAAAAACGGCTTCTTCGATTTTTCCCCAAATGCCGCCCAGACCGCTTTGATTGAAGTTGTCCATTTGCGGCGTGATGTTGGTGAAAAAGAACGACTCGTCGCTGGCTTTACGCGCTTCGGCATCGGTTCCCCAAGTCAAATCCGCGCGGCGTGCGATGTGGCCTCTGTCCAGGCGGTTGTTGCTGTACAAACTGTCGCCGACCTGAAATTGAGCCGGAATCAGCGGATCAATCACGAACCGATTGCTGCGACGGACTCGTTTCAACCGCCCGCCATCAATGTTCCAGGCGACATAAATGGCGAAGCGGCGCGATTTGCTCTGCGTCAGCGAAAAATGCATGTGGTGAATCAATTCCGAATTGTTGACTTTGACGGCATCGCTGAGCTTGGCGGTCGAAAGTTTTGGAAAATCCACTTTCGTCGTCAGAAAGTTCGGGTTGTAACCAAGTCCTGAAAAAGGAGCGCCTCCGCCACCTGCCGGCGGAGGTTGCGGTGCAGCCACAGCTTTAACGCTGATTTGCAACTTGTCGAACACCGATTTGGCATAACAGGCAATGGCGTGTTCGTGCGGATTGCCGACGCCTTCGCCAGCGAAATGCAACCCGGCCATGACTTTTCCGGCTTTGCCCTGATTGGTTTTGAACATCCAGACCGAACCGGAATCGCCACCCATGCTGACTTCGCCGTTGGCCGGTGGATTGGCCGGATCAACTTCGATTTCAAATCCGCCAATGGTTTGTTCGCCGACCGAACCGCCGTAATCAATGCGGGTCATGGTGTGAATGCGCGAAACGATGCCGTGCGTCACCGCCGTCGTGCGACCGCTTTTGATGACTTTGTCGCCGAGTTCCGGTTCGCCGATGGCTTCGACCTTGACCGCCAAATCCAGAATCTCCGGTTGGAAGCGGCGATCTTCGATTGACGCGATGGCGCAATCTCCGGCGGCTCCCAAATGCGAGCGAATCAATTTGCCAAGACGATTCTGCGCGGTGCGGTTGTCGTCGTGCGGGCCGGGTTGAACGATGTCGTCGCCGATTTGTCCGTTCGGACCATTCAGCACGTGCCAGTTGCTCAGAACATACGGCGTGCCATCGGTTTTGTCGTACACGATGCAGCCGATGGTTCCGGCTGAGACTTTTTTGTTGGCAACACTGACGCCGGGTTTGATTGGGTCAATGCGCGTTTTGCGTGGCGGAGCTTCGGCCTCCGCCACCAGTTTGAAGCCGAGTTGAAAACTTCGCTGAATCACGTCTGTTGGAACTTCGACGCCGCCGATGTTGAAGGATTTCGGAATCTCTTCCGTCTCCAGCGATTCCAACACGTCGGTCGAAGCTTTTTTCTCGACGGTGAACTGAATGGAAATTTCTTTGGTTTTCTTCCCGTCTTTTTCCTTGTAGCCGATGCCGACCGACGAAATGTTTTTGTCTTTCAGAAAATCTTCGCCGCGTGCGCGAACGAATTGCTTCAACTGCTCCATCAAATCTGCCGCTTGTTTGGCTTTGGTCTTGGCTGACTTTTTCTTCGAGGCCATGTGTTTTCTCCTGTTTGGTTTGATGTGTAACAACTGGTTATTAACTCAATCGGTTGAGCAAGCCGCCAACCGGATCGTATTCGCGTATGACGAATTGATTGGTCAGCGCCATAAAACGCAGGCGACCTTGCGCCTGCACGAATGGATCAACTTTTTTGCCTTCCGCATCAGTCACCTGAAATGACTTCAAGTATTCGGCGAAGCTGCGAACGGCGTCCAAGTCTTCAAAGGTGCGAAACTTCATCAACGCCGAACCGATCTGCCGTTGCGATTTGTCCGGCGCGATTTCAAACAACCGCCCATACAGCGTGGTGAAGTCGTGGACGATTTCCCGAATGCCTGTTCCGCCGTGCCCGTCTTTTTGCAAAAACTTGCGACCGCTGAACAGATATTCCTTACCTGGCCCGGCATAAAAGTAAATGCGATAAAGCATCTCGGCTTCCTGCGTTTCCGGGTTGACGCGCATGTAATTGAAAAAGCTCTTTGAACTGTTGATCGTGCAAATCATCTGCCCTTGATCTTCAAAGTTGGCGAAACGAACCGTGCCTTCGATGCGCGCTTCGTGATCCCAACCTTCGATGAACTCGTTCAGATCGCGGGCGGTGATTCGCATATCCCAAGTGCATTCCACACCTTCGGCTGCGGGTTTGGCTTCGATCTGTTTGTCGCCTTCGGCTCCGGCGGGCGGATTGAATCCGGCGAAGTAGCTGCCTTTCATTTCTTCGGTGAAAGTCATGCCTGTGCCTTCGGGCATTCGCACGTCCAGCAAAGGACGCAGGAAGAAGTTCGTCGGCAAATCGCTCATTGGGCTTCGTCGCAGCCAGTATTTGAATCCGAAGCGCACGTTGTCGTTCGTATCTTTTTCGCGGTGAAAGATTCCCAGCGAATCAGGGCCGAACAACGGCAACAACGCCGGTCGCGCGTCGGTGAAGTATTGGCCGATCATCAATTCCTGATTCACGAATCGGATTTCGTCGTGAAACGGCGTGAAGTCATCCATACGGAAATGATCTTGCCCGAAGCTGGCATCGGCCAACCCTTCAAAGAAACCCAGAAATTGGTATCGAGCTTCCAGCCTTCCGTCGGGCTTGTGATCGAATTTCAGGTAAGCCACGACGCCAGTGTTGTTGGCGTTGCTGACCATTCGCATTTCCCACAAACCGTTGAGCTGGTCTTTGGTCGGCAGAGCGGCTTTGTCCCAGATGGTTTTGTGATCGGCGACGGTCATGTGATCCAGCCCATACGACCTCACCATCGGGAACGTGAACAGGCGATGCCCTTCAGGATATTCGCCCAAGTAAACGCGACCGATCAGCAAATCGTCGTTGATGACTTTGAAGATGTCGTAAAACGCTCGCCATTCGGGTTCGGTGTACCGCAGCAAAATGTATTTGCCGGGTTCCAGCGTGCCTGTGCGTTTGGTGATGGTGATTTCTTCCAGCGTGTTCAGAGCGTCAATCACTCCGTCGGCGTCGCTGGTCACACCGGTCAATTTGCCGTCAGGTTGTTTGGTGAACTGTTTTTTGAAACTGGTATGCAGCGCCGTCGAAAACCGGTTGAGCACATGGCCTTTGGGAAACACGCCTTTCCAAACGGTGTCGTTGCGGATGAATCCTTTGTCGGCGTCAATTTTGATTTCGCCGTTGTTGGCCATCTTTTCGATGCTCAGCGTTTCCGTGCGACCGAAAATTCGTTCCAGATCAGCTTCTTTGAATTTAAGAGCCTCTTGCGGTTTCAGATCAGGAACGACGACTTTCACCGGTCGCGGCGGGAAGGCTTCACCGCCCAGGTGGCGAACAATGCGGTCGGCGATTCGTTCGGACAGCGCCGAAATCGTCAGAAACGGATTCACGCCCAGAGCCGTCGTCACCAGCGAACCATCGGCGACGAACAATCCGTCGTGAACGCTGCCATCGCTTTGGAACACTCGCCCGAATTCATCCACCGCGCCGTGCTGGTAATCGTCGCCAAGCGGAGCGCCTCCGAGCGGATGCGCCGTCAACAGATTTTTGGTCGGCGTGATGCTCCACAGCGGATTGGTCAGGAAAGTTCCGCCAAGACTGCGCGAGTGACGGCGAATTTCTTCGTTAATCAGATTGAACACTTGCTGGCGACCGGCGTTGTCCCAATCAATTTCTACGTGAGCGTTTTCGCGGCGCAGGTTCAACGTTCCTTTCGCGTCGTCGTGTCCCATAATCAGGTACAGCATTGACTGGTTCAGTGCGCCTTCGTTGGGTTTGTAATCGTACGGTTTGAAAGGATTGTCTTTGCGAATGCGACGGCGTTCCTGTGTTTCGTCGCCTATGTCAGTGTCTTCGCCCGCCTGTCCGAACAGTTTCAACGCGCCCATCGCCAATCCAAGGTAAGAACTGGGAAAGGAAAAGTCTTCGATCAGAATTCGTTTTTCCAGCGGCGTGCTGCCACCGAAGTTGTATCGCACCGCACCGACAATGCTGGGGCCGGGTTCAAAGCCGCGCTTCGCCCATTCGTGATTCGACTTCTTGCCGGGAAAGCCCATCGTGTTCAGTTGATGATCGGTGTTGTACGCCATCGCAAAAAAATCGCCGTTGCCCGAAAACTGAGTTCCAAGTTTCGGCGACAACGTCAATCCGTGCATTTCCGAGCGCAGCAGAATTTCCGGCGTGCCCAACGAACCGGCGGACAAAATCACATTGCCAGCGTCCAGAGTGAATTTTTCTGAACTGAGCGTTTTGTATCGTACGCCGTGAACGCGCCAACCGCCGCCTTCAAGCTTTTCAATCCATTTCACTTCGACTTTGACGAAGATGTCGCAGCCCTGTTTGGCAGCCGCTGGCAGGTAATTCATGTACAGCGTGTTCTTGGCTCCGACGTTGCAACCGGTCACGCAATCTCCGCAATCGTTGCAGGCTTTTTGATCGAATCCGGCGGCGTTCTTGCCGTCTTCCTGAGTGACGGTAAGGTTCAGAGCGAATTCTTTCAGACCAATTTCCTGAGCGCGTTTGCCAAGCCCTTTGACCTTTAACAGCCCTCCCGTCGCCGAAGCTCTTGGACGGTTGTATTGCCGCGCGCCGAGCATCGTTTGGGCTTTTTCGTAAAACGGCAGCAATTCCGGCAGCTTTATATTTTTTGGCCAGGCCAATTGTTGAAAGGTTTCTTCGTCAGGAACGATGGCGACGTTGGCGTTGATGAGCGAAGTGCCGCCGAGTCCGCTGCCTTTCATGACGGAAATGTCCGGGAAGAGTTGAAAATCGAAAAGTCCGGTAGGATTGAAAACGTCGTGGCGAACGCTGCGTTTGACTTCGTGAATGTCGTCGGGAAATTTGCCGACTTCCCATTCTTTGCCGCGTTCCAGAATGCAAACGGAAGGTTTAGGGTTGACGGCGGAGATGCGTGCCGCAGTGATGGCTCCGCCGTAACCGGAACCGATGATGATAAAATCGTACTGTTTTTTTCGCTTATCCCAGTCTTTCGAGAGCATGAAAATCCTCCTTAAAGCTCGTGGCTGAAAAACTCCTGGCCGATAGCGGAGTTTGTGACTGATTGTTGGTGATCGAATTGAGTTAGTAGTTTTTGCCAATCGCGGACGATCAACGTCCATTCGCCGCGCTTAGGCGTTTCAACTTATTGCCGAATAAACAATTCAAAAATGAACATGGATAACTTCACACGAAATAAATGATAGGGGCAGAGCGTTTTCAAATACTGCTTTCGGATTGTTTGCTGTTGGCTAGCGGCTGAGTTCTACGATTAAGCTCGCCAAAAGCGGGCGGAGTATAGCACGGCTTTTTTTAATGCAAAGCGGAATTTGCTGAGGCGAGCGAAGTCAGTACCGCGACCGGTAAGGGAGCAGTGGTCTTGAATCCTGCGTCCTTACCAGTCGTGGCGATTTCACTTATTTCAGGCTTTGGCGTTTGATCGAAACGCCGCCGTTGGTTGTGCGGACTTTGACCGGCGAACCGCCCGATCCCAAATCTACGGACAAGTTTCTCTTGATTTCGCCCTGCACGGTGATCGGAATTTCGGTTTTCAATCCGCCATTGACCGTTCCGGTTTCCAGATGCGCCGAGTAATTTTCCGGCACTCGCAAATTGACGCCGCCGTTGGTGGTTGTCACATCCAGCCCTTCGCCGTCCCAGCGATTGCCATCCAGATCAACATTGAGGCCGCCGTTTTTGGTTGTGCCTTTGACGTTGCCTGCCAGGCCTTTCAACGCCACGCCGCCATTGGTCGTCGAAAATTCAATCTGGCCGCGAACGCTGGAAATTGAAATGCCTCCGTTGTGAGCTTTGAGCGACAGGTTGGAATTGCGCGGAACGAAGATTTCGTAACTGACTGACCACCATTGATCGCCGCCGTTGGTCGGGCCTTCGGCGTAAACGTTCGAGTTGCCGGTGACGATCAAAATTTGCTCCGCCACAGTCACAGCATCGGCTTTGGTGTTTCCCCAGCTTTGAATTTTGGAACGCACCAGAACTTCGCGGCGATCCCAGCCTTTGACCGAAACGCCACCGTTCTTTTTGCCATCCACCGAAAGCGATCCCGTGGCAGCAATCGTTTGTTCTTTCATGACGCAATGGCCAACGCGATCTCCGTTGCGCCAGTTGTCATCACAACTCATGCCTTTTTCCTGAGCCGTCGCCGTCAGTCCAAACGCACACGTAACGACCACAGCACAAACGAATTGAATCCAAAGTTTCTTGTTCATAACTCTCTCCCTTTTTTTGAGTATTGAAATGGTTTTCGGAATTGTTCGACGCCGGGTGAGTGGTCGGCTAATGAAAAAGGTTTCAGCCCGGCGAAAATTTTCCGGCTGAACCGTATCGTGTGGTTTGTTAGCGGTGGCATTCGATATGCGTACGCTCGGCAACTGTGAAAAATTTGCAGAGCACTGAAAAGCAAAGGCTTATCCGGCTGAATCGAACTGGCATCGTGCTTGCAAAACTCTGGGCTGATCTCAACTTCTTCCCCCTGATTGTCAACTCAAACTTCTAGGAGGAATCTCGATGACTTTTAAGCAAAGAATCATCGCTACAGGATTGGCCTGTGCAACATTGTTGTCAGGTTACACTTTCGGGCGAATGACCGATTCACCGAATACTCAAGCTGAAACAAGTCCCATGGCATTGACCGCTTCACAGCCGCAACCCGCTGCGGCCAGCGAAGCCGAAACGTTTTACCTGAAAGATTTCAAAACAGGTTATGACGATGGTTTTTCAGCCGGAAAAACCGGACAAACCAACAGCGTGGTGGCGACCGAACGCGAAGGCTACAACGAAGGCTTCAAGAAAGGTTACGCCGACGCTTATCAACCGCAACAGAACTCGGCTCGTTCGACCACAGTTGGAACCGGTCAGCAAATGGCGAACCGACCGGTCAGCTACTCTGCCAAACGCGGCAACTCCAAGCTGAAAACTGCGTTGACAATTGCTGCTCCGGCGGCGATTGGCGCAGGAATCGGAGCGGCGGCGGGCGGTAAAAAAGGCGCGGCTGCCGGAGCTTTGATTGGCGGCGGCGGCGGTGCTCTTTATCACGTGATGAAAAACCGTTAGGTCGCAAACAGAAAGCTTGCTTGTTAAACCGAGGGCTGCCGCAATTGGCAGCCCTCTTTACGTCAGTAGCACGACCGCCAAAGAGTGCTTAGATGATGAATGCTCAAGCCCTTGCTGCCGCGCGAGCGACTGACATCACCATTGCTTGCGACTTCAACAATCGGCGACTAAGATCGAATTGCCGTTGCTCCTAAAAACCAATCGTCACCAATTCAATCAACTTCACTTAAGCGAGGTCGTCGTTCCAATGCCCAAACCGCAAACTTTAGGCCAGTTGAAAGCCTCCGGGTATCGCAGCCGGTCGGTTAAAACCGAAATCCGTCACAACCTGATGAAACGCCTGCAACTTAGCGAAACGCTGTTTCCCGGCGTCATTGGCTACGAAGATACGGTTATTCCGCAATTGGTCAATGCGCTGCTGGCGCGACAAAACGTGATCCTGCTGGGTTTGCGAGGACAGGCCAAAAGCCGAATCTTGCGCGAACTGACCAGCCTGCTTGATGAAGAAATTCCCGCGCTGGCCGGTTCGGAAATCAACGACGATCCGTTTGAACCGCTTAGTGCTTACGGAAAACAGTTGCTGGCGGAAAAAGGCGACGACGCGCCAATCACCTGGGTCAGCCGCGATGCGCGTTACGTGGAAAAACTGGCGACGCCCGATGTAACCATCGCGGACATCATCGGCGACGTTGACCCTATCAAAGCCGCTCGCGGAGGCCATCTGCTTTCCGACGAATTGACGATTCATTACGGATTGTTGCCGCGCGCCAATCGAGGCATTTTCGCCATCAACGAACTGCCCGATCTGGCCGGTAAGATTCAGGTCGGTTTGTTCAACATCCTTCAGGAAGGCGACGTGCAGATCAAAGGCTATCCGATTCGGTTGCCGCTGGATGTCATGCTGGTCTTTTCCGCCAACCCCGAAGATTACACCGCACGCGGCAAAATTATCACGCCGCTGAAAGACCGCATCGGAGCCGAAATCCAGACGCATTACCCGGCCTCAGTCGAACTGGGAATTTCCATCACCAAACAGGAAGCCTGGACGGAACGCGAAAGCGACGAACTGAATTTGGAAGTTCCCGACCTGATTTTTGAAGTCGTCGAACAAATCGCCTTTGTCGCCCGCAACGACAAACGCATTGACAGCCGTTCGGGCGTCAGCCAGCGATTGCCAATTTCAGTGATGGAAACCGTCGTGTCGAACGCCGAACGTCGCGCGTTGCAAAACGGCGAATTGCTGGCCGTGCTGCGAATCAGCGATGTGTACGCGGCGCTTCCCTCAATCACCGGCAAGCTGGAACTGGAATACGAAGGCGAACAGGTCGGAGCCGACCGCATCGCGCGTGATTTGATTCGCCGAGCTTGCGGCGAAGTTTTCGCAGAACATTACAGCGGAATAGATTTCCGGCAGGTGATGGATCATTTCAATCACGGCAAATCTCTGGCCTTGAGCGACGTGATGACCGAAGAAGAAGCCTTGAACCAACTCCGCAAAGTCAAAGGCCTGATCGAAGCCGCGCGCAGCGGCAAAGTCGAAATCGAATCCGGCGGAGCGTTGATTGCCGCCTGCGAATTGATTCTGGAAGGTCTGCATTCGCAAAAGAAACTCGCCCGCAACGAAGAAAAAGGCAAAACCAGTTACAACCAGGCGACACCGGAAAAACCGAACCGCCGCCAAACCTTCGACGATTGGAGCAGTGGGAGGGTAAATTGAATTATGGCAATTCCCGATTATCAAACTCTGATGCTCCCTGTTTTGCGAATTTTAAGTGACGGCAAAGAACATTTGCTTCGTGATGTTGTCCAGCAACTTTCAGATCAATTTGGGTTGACTGAAGAAGAACGGCGCCAACTTTTGCCAAGCGGAGTTAGCACCACTATTGGCAGCCGTGTCGGCTGGGCAAAGACTTACCTGCATAAGGCTCACCTCTTAAGTTTGACTGGTCGAGGTCGGTTACGGATCACTGACCGTGGAATTTCTGTTCTTGAAAAAGAACCAGAAAAAATCAATGTCGGCTTTCTCAAGCAATTCCCGGAATTTGTTGAATTTCAATCCCCCAAAAAAGATGAAGAGCCAGAAAAAGCGATTCAGATTGTTGAGCCATTATCAGAAGAATTGCTTGCACCAGATGAAGCTTTAGACACCGCCTTTCAGCGATTAAGAAATGACCTTGAACTGCAGCTTTTGGAAAAGATGAAATCTTCTTCTCCAGAGTTTTTTGAACGTTTGGTTGTAGATGTACTGGTGAAGATGGGATACGGCGGGACATTAGAAGATGCTGGTAGGGCTGTTGGAAAAAGCCATGACGAAGGAATTGATGGTGTAATCAAAGAAGATCGGCTTGGCTTCGATCAAATTTATATTCAGGCAAAGAAATGGACTGATGCTCCTGTAGGTCGTCCAGACATCCAGAAATTTGTAGGTGCGTTGCAGCCACATAGAGCGCGAAAAGGGGTCTTCATCACAACTTCAACGTTCACCAAAGACGCCGAAGACTTTGTGAAGCGGATTGACACCAAAGTAATCCTCATCAATGGCTTTCAACTGGCCAAACTTATGATTGACCTCGACGTCGGCGTTTCAACAAATCGCGTTTACGAAATCAAAAAGATAGATTCTGACTATTTTGAGGAAGAGTAGGGCATTCTAAACCTGTCCCGGCAGGGACAAATGAAAATAGCCCGGCAGTTCACTGCCGGGAAGGATGGGAACGACTAGCCAGTCCAGTAGGGACGGCTGAAAATTCTGAAGAATGGAGATTCGCAATGTCACATACTTTTAACAGCCAGCTTATACATTGCGTTTTCAGCACCAAAGAACGCCGCGCCTTAATCCCCCTGGAATTGCAGGTACGTTTGTGGCCTTACCTTGGCGGAATCGCGCGCGAAAACAAGATGGTCGCTCTTTCGGTCGGCGGTGTCGAAGACCATGTTCATATTTTGCTGTCGCTGCCGACGACGCTTTCGATTTCAAAAGCCATGCAGTTGATCAAAGGCGGATCATCAAAATGGATTCACGACACTTTCCCGGAATATAAGCTGTTTTCCTGGCAGGAAGGATATGGCGCTTTCAGCATTGGCATCGCAGATGTTGACCGAACCGTCAACTACATAGAAAAGCAGGCTGAGCATCACGCTAAGCGTGATTTCAAAACAGAGTTCATCAGCTTCTTGAAAAAGCACAACATCCAATATGACGAACAGTACATTTGGGATTGAATGGTCGGCAGATTTTTCAACCGTCCCTACGGGACTGGTTTGTGGATTGCGATTGTTCCCAGCGATGAATCGCTGGGCTATTTTCAGGTTGTCCCTACGGGACGAAAAAGCTAAATACTCCGGTGCGAAAAAGGAAAGTGCGTTGGAGTGGAGAAAGGCAAACCACATGCGTTTCACCAAATATTCAAAATGGACAGGCGACAATTGGGACGACATCAGTTTGGAAGAATTGATGGCGGCGCTGGCCGATCATTTGTTGCAAAGCGGGTTTGAGGATCAGTTCCGCAATCGCTGGCAACGAGGTTGGGACGACAATGACTTCAACGACTTCGATCCCGAAGACGCGCTGGAACAGTTGCGGCGCGCGATCAAACAAGCTCTGCGCGATTCCGGATTGCTCGACGAAGAACAGTACAAACAACTTTTCGACGAAGACGGCAACGCGCGCGATCATCGCCTGGACGAACTGATTGATCGGTTGATTCAGCGATTGATTCAAGAAGGTTATTTGGCCGCGCAAGGCGATCAGGAAGCGATTGACAGTTTATTCAGCGATGGAGAAGGACGCGCTCCACAGCAAACCGCCCCTGGCCAAACCGACGAATTCAAAAAGCCGAACATCAAATTTGAAGTCACAGACAAAGGAATAGATTTCTTGGGCTACAAGACGCTGAAGAATCTGATGTCCGGCGTCGGCAAATCCGCGCTTGGCCGGCACGATACGAAATACCTTTCGACCGGCGTCGAAGCTTACGAATCGTCAAAGCCGTACGAGTTTGGCGATTCGATGAACCTGGACGTGACGGCGACGTTGATGAATGCCATTGGCCGCGAAGGTTTAGGCGTGCCGCTCAACCTGGAATACAAAGATTTGATGGTGCGGCAATCGGAGTATCAATCGTCGTGCGCGACTGTGCTGATGCTGGATTGTTCGCATTCGATGATTTTGTACGGCGAAGACCGCTTTACTCCGGCCAAGCGCGTGACTCTGGCCCTTTCACATTTGATCCGCACGCAATATCCCGGCGATTCGTTGAAGCTGGTCTTGTTTCACGATTCCGCCGAAGAAGTTCCGCTCGGCAAACTGGCCAGCGTGCAGGTCGGCCCGTATCACACCAACACCTGCGAAGGATTGAAATTGGCGCGGCGATTGTTGATGGCGCAGCGCAAAGACATGCGCCAGATCATCATGATTACCGACGGCAAACCTTCGGCGCTGTTTGTTGAGGAAGACTTTGGCCGCCATCCGCACACGCCGAAAAAGAAAGGCGACGGCGGTCGGCGGTTGTACAAAAATTCGATGGGGTTGGATCCGATGATTACCGAGGCCACGCTGGCCGAAGTCGCCGCTTGCCGCAAGTCAGGAATCATAGTGAATACGTTCATGCTGACGGACGATTATTATCTGGTTGAATTCGTCAAACAGATGACCGAAATCGCTCACGGCAAGGCGTATTTCACGACCAGCCTGAGCCTGGGCGAATACGTGATGATGGATTTCATCAAACGCAAAACCAGTCGAGTGAAATGAAATTTGAATGGGACTCAAACAAGGCAGCTCTCAACTTGGCGAAACACGGCATTTCTTTCACAGAAGCGGAAACCGTTTTCGACGACCCGTTTTTCCTGACCTTTCCCGACGCATTGCATTCGATCAGTGAAATGCGGTATGTGATTCTAGGCGAGTCTGAACTGTTTAGGTTACTGGTTGTTTCTTACACAGAGCGTGGGCCTGTCACTCGGCTTATTAGTGCGCGACGCGCTACGCCGAAAGAGGTGCGAAAATATGAAAAAGAAAAATATCAATGAAGCTGTTGAGGCTGAAGAAGACGATATGTTGTCTGAGTATGATTTCGACAACATGCCAATCATTAAGCGTGGACCAGGTCATTTGAATAAAGACTTGGTGCGAATGACGCGAGTGACTTTGGATACAGACGTTGCCGAAGTTTTCCCTGACGACGACGCTGTCAACCAGGCTTTACGTACCTTGATGCGTTTGAGTCAGAGACAACGTGAGGTCGCGCCCGCGGCGTAATGCCACTCCCACAAAATACCCCGCCACACCGTAAATTATGCGAAAGCTTAGTGTCATCTTTATCTCGCTGTTGTTTTTTGGCAACTCTCAAGCACAAATCAAACTTCCGCAACATCAACAGCTTCGTGCCGCGATTGATCGGGATGACGCGCGGGCGGCGGAAAGCTTGCTGCGCCAGATGATGGCGGCTTCGCCCGAAGTCTTTGCCAAAAACAATTACGATTATTTGCTGGCTCGCTTGTTGATGCGACGCGATTCCGGCTTGGTCGAAGCCAATCAATATCTGAGATCCGTCGTCGCCCGGAATTCGCCGTTGGCTGGTTATGGGCTGTGGCATCAAGCCGAAATCGCGCGTCAGTCAAACAATCCAAGAGAAGAACAGCGGTTGTTGAAACTGATGATCGGGCAATTTGCCGATCATTTGTGGCGAGAGCGTGCGGTGACGCGACTGGCCGAAAGTTATTTCAAGTCGGGTCAATATCAAGCCGTCGTCAATTTGTTGCGAAGTTCGATGACTGTCAGGCGCGAGCATCTGGCCATGATCGGCGAAGCTCAGGCCGCCGCCCGGCAAACCGACGCAGCGCGGGCGACTTTTGAATCAGCCCTTATTGGCACGTCTCAAGACGACATTTCGCTTCGCGCGATTACAGGTTTGGACAAACTGGATGACGCAGCCAATGCCTTGCTCAGTGAAGAAACGCACCTGCGGCGCGCGCGGATTTATCAGTTCAATCGTCATTTCAGCGAAGCCCGCAAACACTGGCTGGCCGTGGTCGGACGTTTTCCCAACAGCACCAAACGTTCCGAAGCCTTGTTCAACATCGGGCGAGGCTTTTTCCTGGAAGACAATTTTGCCGACGCCGCCAAGTGGTACGAACAGGTCGGCAAGGAATTTCCCTCCACGCCCGACGGCGAGCTTGGTTTTTATTACGTCGGCCATTGTCGCCAATACTTGGGCAACACTGACGGAGCCATTGCTCGGTATGAAGAATTCATCCGCGCTTACCCGAAAAGCGAATATGTCGTTTACGCGCACATGAACGCGATTGACACGCTGCGAACCGCCGGACGCAACGACGAAGCTTTGAATTGGGTGACGCGGGCGATGGCTCTCAGCGATCCGTTTGCCGTCGTCACAGCGCAGTTCAAACGCGCATTGATTCGCATGTCGCAGGGAAACTTTCAGTCGGCCTTTGTCGAATTTACCGCGATGAAATCCGCTCGGCTGAATGTGCGCGGCCAGACGGCGACGACCAATTTACCCGAAGTCACTTTTATGCGGACGTATTGCCTGGAAAAACTCGGACGGTTTGACGAAGCCATCAGCGAATATCTGGCGATGCCGGAAGTTCGCGCCGGAGCTGCAGGATATTACGGCTGGCGAGCCAGTGAGCGATTGCAGATGTTGGCGGCGAATGCTCGCGCGCGGGAATTGGTCGCCACTCAGCGAGAAAAGTTTTTGGGCTACGCGCGCTCGGCAAACGCTCAAGCAAACGCGACAGCCGCCAAGATCGCAGCGACTCAAGCCTTGCGGCTGACAAGCGATCAACCTACGCGCGCGGAACTGTTTCAGATTTTGAAAAGCGCATACTCCAAACTGCGCGGGCATCAAGTGGCAACGATTGCCTATACGCCATCTGGGCGAAGCGCACCGCTCGGCAACGGCGAAGCTGCCGCCTTCGGAACCAGCCATCAGACAATTGCCAACGAATTGCTTTTTCTGGGATTGTTTGACGAAGGCGCTTCGGAACTGGCCGAAACGGGAGCAAGCCGCGCGACGATTGCCTTTTACTGTTCGCGCGGCGAATGCGCCAAACGGAGTTTCGATTACGGCGATCCGATTTTGAATTCCCTGCCCGAAGATTACCGGCTGGAATTGTTGCCGCGCGAAACTGCCGAAGTCATCTTCCCCATGCCGTTTCGAGATTCGCTGGCTCGGCACGCTGCGCCGCGCGGCATTGATCCGCGATTCGTGCTTTCGATTGCGCGACAGGAAAGCAGCTACAACCCGCGCGTCAAAAGTTACGCGGCGGCTCGCGGATTGATGCAATTCATATCGTCAACCTCGTCGCTGATTGCGGCGCAATTGCGGCTGCGCGATTTCGAGCAGAACGATTTGTACAACGCCGACACCGCCGTCTTGTTCGGTTCGCAATACCTGAAAAACCTCTTCGACGAATTCAAAACCCCGCAGGCCGCCGCGGCAGCGTACAACGGCAGCGAAGATTCCGTTCGCCGCTGGATTGCTCGTGCTGGCAGCAATGACACTGACCGGTTTGTCGTCGAGGTATTGAAAAGCCAGACCAAAGATTACGTCTTCAAAGTGACGAATCATTATCTGGCGTATCAGCGCATCTACCGCTGAAACACAAAGAGCGGCCCATTGCCGCTCTTTGTGTTTCAAGTTGCCATTCAAATTACCAACGATTGACGATGATGTCCGGGCCGACCAAATGGCCTGTCTCTCCGCCGGCATACACGTGATAAAAATGCCCCGTGTACCACATCACCACGTCTTGTTCGTCAATGGATTCGCCATTTACGAAAGCATCCAGGTTGGCTTCGGTGTTCGAACCGGTCGAGTTACGTCCGTCATCCAATTCTGTGCTGCGATACCGCAAAAACCACGCATCGCCTCTGGCATAAGTGTCCGCGATGCCGTCGTTCGCTCCGGGACGAACTGTAACCAATTCATTGCTCAGCAAATTTTCCACAGTCCAATATCTGCCGCGAATGTAATCTCGAAAGCGTTTCGTTTCGGTCAGCAGAGGCGTGAAAAACGAGCGGGTGTCGTATTCGGTAAAGCGATTTCGTCCGGTTCCGTTGAGGTCAAAATCCAGCCGAAAGTATGCGTGGTGAAAATGCGCGTTGCAGACGCAGGAATTGTTGACGCCGTCGAATCCGAATCGCGCGCGGATCACTCCCGCTGGCGAAAACTCCCAGCGGCTGACGTACCGATACCAACCGGCTTCCATTTCGCTGACGATGGCGACTTCGTTGTTTCCGGGGTCCTGGTAAACGGCGACTCCGCGGAAATTGCCGGTATCAACCTGGCTTTCCAGGAAGGTTTGCGGCGGCGCTGTGCATTGGCGAATGCCCGGAGCGACATCGGTTCCGTTGGCGATAAACGATCCTTCCTGCCATTGCCAGTCGCGGTAAGGGCCGCAAGCTCCGTTGTCGTAAAGCACATTTAGAATCGGCAGATGAGCGCGTTTCAAAATCGTTTTGCCCAGATAAGTAACATCGCGCAGTTCAACGCCTGAACCGCGAGTTCCCGACGAAGCCGACGGACGAATGACCAGCATTTGCCAGATTGGCGAACCGCCCGCGCTGATGGTCAGATTGAACTGCCCGGAGGTTCCGCGCGAAGTGGTTCCCTGCCCGGCTCCGGGAAGCCCGCAAGCCATGGCGACCGCTCGCGCAGTCGGCGGAGCATTGTTGATAAAAGTCGTCACCGTTCCGCGAATCATATTCACGGCAACAATCTGATTCGGCGTGGTTGTTCCCGGAGCTTCAATGCCCACTGTCAAGGTGCGTTCGGCGGACGCGCTTTCGGACATCAACGGCGGCATCGTTCGATACACCGTCGCGCCGCCAGCAAACAGGTCGGAAAAATCCTTATTGTTTCTGACAATCTGGGCGGCAACGTCGAATTCGTCATTGCTCGGAAGCGGTTGAACCTGGCCAAGCGCTGCCGTCGCTTGCCGCGTGTCGTTGAGGGAGCTATCCACCACGACAGACCGGTTGTTGGTGTAATCGTAAAACGTGGCGCGAAATCTTTGCTGGTTGGCGGACAAACGCAGACCTTCAGGGTATTCAACTGAAATCAACCGATGCTGAGTTCCGTTCAAAAAAGCAGTGACAGCCGAATGCTTTTTGACTGCGCTGACAACGGCATCCATCTGCGCTTGAGAGGGGGAAACCGGAGTGATGGTCACTGTCACCGGACCTTGCAATTTGGCGGGATTCACCATCTCAGTCGCCGCCTTGTCGTTGCTGGCCGCCGTGGAAAGGTTCGCTGTCAACAAGCCGAACACTCCGGCGGTCAGGACTATCGTCAATAAAAACACCTTGCGTCGCATCAATATCTCCTTGTCGGCTTCGTTGACGAAACTGATTACAGCTTCGCGGGGAGGAATTCATAGGTGAAGCCGGGTTATGGCGCTGCCATTGGCGCGCTGAAATTGAATGAACCTCTTTGGCGATAAAAGAGAATGTAGCGGAAAAGCCCCGCTCAATTGGAAGTTTGGATGCCGGAAAGAACTGCCAGGAGCGGATATGGCTTTTGAGCGAGCAACGAAGTACCACAGCATTTACAGACTGGTCAAGCATCGCAACCGGTGATCGCTTTATGCGCCCGGCGACTTGCGGCAACTCGCCGGGCGATGCTAAAAACGCTCATCCCCTTTGAATGAATCACACGACTTAACTCGGAGGCTTTCCCTTGAGACGTTTTTCAACCCTGACTTTTACGCTTTTGCTGTTGACGGTTTGCGCGTTTCCGCTGGCATCCATCGCCCAAAAGAAACCTGTGCGCAGGGCGCCTGCTCCGAAACCCACGCCGACGCCTGACCTGAAAGTCGAAGCCGGACAGGTCGCCGAACAGATCAAAAACTTTTCCAAGTTCATCTACATTTACGGCAAAGTCATCAACGGATTTGCCGTTGCCGATGAACAAGCCCGTGAAGGAAAAATGACTCCGGCTGCGGCGACTAAAAACCGCGAAAGCAAAGAAGCTCTGGTTGGCAGCGTTCGCAACCTGAAAGTCGGCCTGGATAATCTGACGCGCAGTTTGCAAAGCAATCCTCGCATGCAGGTGTATGCACTGAAGCTGACTTTTGCTGTGGATTCGGCCAGAGATGCTGAGCAACTGGCCGCCGCTGGACGATTCGACGATGCCGGAAAATTGCTGGTCACAACCATCGAACGGCTGACCGATACGTTGACGGCCATGAAATAAGTCCGGGCAAGTCTGGAGAAGTCTCGAAAAGTCCTAAGAACTTGCCGACTTGCCAAGACTTCCCCAGGCTTTCCTAGTTCTTTTTCCCGCCAGTCATCAGCATTCCGACCTTTTGGCCAATTTCTTCCTGAGCCACTTTATTCGGATCAACTTCGCCGACGATGCGGCCTTGATACATCACCAGCAAACGGTCGGAAAGCGACATCACTTCTTCCAATTCCGCCGACACCAACAAAATCGCCGCGCCGGAATCGCGCAACTCCACCAGTTTGCGGTGAATGAATTCGATGGCTCCGATGTCAACGCCGCGCGTTGGTTGAGACACCAACAACAGCTTCGGGCGAATATCGAATTCGCGCCCGATGATGAGTTTCTGCTGGTTGCCGCCCGACAAGGCGCGCGCCGGCAAAGCGGCGTTCGGCGGACGAACGTCAAAATCGCGGATAAGGCGGTTGGCTTTTTCCACGACGGCTTTTTCATCCAGCAATCCTGCCGTGGTCACAGGCGGTTTGCGATATTGCGTGCCCAGAATCGTGTTGTCGGCCAGATTGAATTCCAACAGCAATCCGCGCCGATGGCGGTCTTCTGGAATGTGCGCGATGCCGAGTTCTTTCAATTGTCGAGCGGAAAAGCGTGTGGCGTTGAGGCCCTCCAATTCAAAACTGCCGTCGCTGGCGCGATGCAATCCCGAAAGGACTTCGATCAATTCGGTCTGGCCGTTTCCTTCGACTCCGGCGACGCCGACGATTTCTCCGGCGCGAACGTCGAAGCTGACGCCGTTGAGTTTGGAACCGGCACTCAGGTTTTTGACGCTCAGCACGGCGGCTTTCGGTTTGGCTTCAGGCTTTTCAACCCGCAACAGCACATCGCGCCCAACCATCATCCGAGCCAAATCCGGTGCGGTCGTTTTCGCTGTCGGAGTTTCGCCCACGACCTGCCCGTCACGCATCACCGTGACGTTGTCCGACAGCGCCAGCACTTCGTTCAGCTTGTGCGTGATGATGATGATCGTCTTTCCCTGCTCTCGCCCCTGATCTCTTAATGCCCGCAGAATTTTGAAAAACTCTTCGACTTCCTGCGGCGTCAGCACCGCCGTCGGTTCATCCAGAATCAAAATCCGCGCGCCGCGATAAAGCGCCTTCAACACTTCAACGCGCTGTTGCTGGCCGACAGACAATTGCTCAATGCGTTTTTGCGGATCAATGTCGAAGCCGAAATCGCGTGACAATTTGGTGATCTGAGCTTCGGCTTGTTTGAAATCAATTTTTACGGAATTGCCCGGCTCGGCTCCGAGCACGATGTTTTCCAGCACGGTCATTGGCGGCACGAGCATGAAATGCTGATGCACCATGCCCAAACCCAAGGCGATGGCATCGTGCGGATTGCGAATCTGACGCGGCTGGCCATCCACGAAAATCTCTCCTTCGTCGGCGGTGTAAAAGCCGTACAAGATTTTCATGATCGTGGATTTGCCCGCGCCGTTTTCACCGACGATGGCGTGAATCGTATTGGCAGGAATGTTCAGGTTGATGCCTTTGTTGGCCGTCACCACGCCGAAGCGTTTGGTGATGCCGCGCATTTCGATGATGTTATTTGCACTCATATTGAGTCTTCTTCAGATTTTTTCCCAAGTAAAACGACGATATTCGGCAATACGTTTGTAATCTGCCGGGTTGCTGGTCAGCACAATCAAACCGCTCCTTGCTGCTGACGTGGCAATCAAAGCATCGTTAATCATTCGTGCCCGCCCGACTAATTCAAAACCATACTTGCTGCCAATCTTCGATAGAATTTGACCAGCCAAAACCCAATCCGATCTGTCAGGTATTAACAATCGCCCAACGCTTCTGAACTCTCGTTCGAGCCGTAAAAACTCTTTGCGAGACATTGAATCAACGGCTCCGACCAGCAACTCTTCAAGCACGACTATGCTCAACCAGAGTGGCTGAGTTTGCTGACTCCCAAGCCTGGCAGCACGGCGCAAACTCAGAACAGATTCATCTCCCTTTCGCAACGAGGAAATATAGACGGAAGTGTCAAAAAGAATTCCTGACAAGATTTAACCCTCTAATCGCCCAAACACGTCTTCGACCCGTACTCCGCTTTTGAGTAAGCGTTCAGTCGCTTTCCAGGCACGGCGGTTTCGCTCCCGTTCGGCGATAACTTCATCCAGTGCGAGTTCGATTGTTTCCGCCTCGGTTTCTGCACCAAGAAGTTTCTGTGCGCGTTTGAGTTTGGTTTCGTTTACTTCAACACTCGCAGACTTCGGACGTTTTGCTGTAATTGCCATCGTTGATAACTCCTTCGAATTACTTCGCCATTGCGTCAGTGACTTTGATCTTGCCGGCGATGATGTCGCGCTTGGCTTGCTCGACTTTCTCGATCACTTCCTGCGGAATCAGCGCCTTGTTGTATTCGTCCAAGGCGTAATCAACGCCCTGATTTTCCAAACCGTAAACGTGAACGCCGCCTTTGAATTTGCCTTCGGTTTCGTCCTTGATGACGGAGTAAACGGCGTTGTCTATGCGCTTCATCATGCTGGTCAGGATGAAGCCGGGTTTGACCCAGTTCTGATTGGAATCCACGCCGATGGCGAATTTTTTGTAGCTTTCCGCCGCGTCAAAAACTCCAAGCCCGGAATTGCCCGCCGCCTGAAAAATAATGTCGGCGCCTTGTTCGTATTGCGAATTGGCGAGTTCGCGGCCTTTTCCCGGATTGTTCCAGGCGGCGTCTGTGATGCCAACGTAGTTTTTCAGCACGACAATGTTCGGATTGACGTACTTCGCGCCTTCTTCGTAACCGGTGGCGAATTTGTGAATCAGCGGAATGTCCATTCCGCCGACGAAGCCAAGCTTGCCGGTTTTGTTGACCGAGGCGGCAATCATTCCAACCAGAAACGAACCTTCGTGTTCTTTGAAAATCAGGCTGGCGACGTTCGTAGATTCAGCGACGGAATCAATCAGCACGAAATGCAACTTTGGATAATCCTTGGCGACGCTGGCCAGAATTTCGCCTTGGGCAAAGCCTACGCCGATAATCAGGTTGTAACCGTATTGCGCGAAAGCTCGCTGTGCCGGTTCAATCGAAGTCGGATCGCCGGGTTCTACATCGCGGTAAACCATCGGCAAGTTTTCTTTGACCGCGCGCAAGGCTCCGACGTAAGCAGCGGCGTTGAACGACCGGTCGTCTTTGCCGCCGATGTCGTAAATGATTCCAACTTTGGATTTGCCTGCGGCTTCGGCTTCCAAATCGCGCGTGGTGCAGCCCACGGTGAAACTGGCAGCCAGCAGCGCACTCGCCAACAGAAATGCCACAATCAAACGGCTAACGATAGTCATAAAATCCCCTTCAGCAGACAAAACGTTTAGACAGGATTTACAGGATTCAACAAGATGAAGGCTCATAAAGGTTATTGCGGAACCAGTCCTGTTCAATCTTGTAAATCCTGCCTGCTTCAACCTGTCTCATTGATCTCGTGCTTCGGAATAGAGTGAAAAAGCCCGGCGCATTGTGTGCGAAAGCTTGGCGGCGCGCAAATTCCGTTGGCGCATTTTCCATCCGACAAGGTATAACTTGGCTTCACTTGGGCGCGCGGTCAGCGCCGAATCAATTCAACGAACAAGGTGGCAAAAATGATTGAAGCCGAATTGGCGCTCGACGCCAAAGCCCTGCTTGGCGAAGGTCCTTGGTGGAATACGCGGACTCAACAACTGTATTGGGTGGACATCGAAGGCAACGCCTTTCACGTCTTCGATCCGACAACCGGTCACGACCGCAAAATTGACGTTGGCCAGATGATCGGATGCTGCGTCGGGCGAAAATCCGGCGGAGTCGTGCTGGCTTTGCAAAACGGGTTTTATGCGCTGAACCTGGAAACTGAAAAGCTTACGCCGCTGGTTGATCCGGAATCACATTTGCCGGAAAACCGGTTCAACGACGGCAAATGCGATTCGCGCGGCAGGCTTTGGGCAGGCACGACTCGCGTTCAACACGACGAACAGGCGGGATTTCTTTATCGCCTGGATGCCGATTTGACGGTCAATCGCAAACTTGATGACGTGTGGATTTCCAACGGGCTGGCCTGGAGCCTGGACGACAAAACGATGTACTACATTGACTCGCCGACCAGCGAAATCGTCGCATTCGACTTTGATGCTCGCAGCGGCGAACTCGCCAACGAACGGCTGGTGATTGAAATTCCGGAAGGTGGCGGTTCGCCCGACGGAATGACGATTGATGAAGAAGGAATGTTGTGGGTGGCGTTGTGGGACGGCTGGCGAGTCATTCGCGTGAACCCTGAGCTTGGCGAAATCATTGACGAAGTTCGCTTGCCGGTTGCACGCCCGACTTCATGCGTGTTTGGCGGAGCGAGTCTGGACGATCTGTACATCACCACAGCAAGCACAAGAATGCCCGCCGAAGAACTGGCAAAACAGCCTTTGGCGGGCGGTATCTTTCGCTGCAAACCGGGAGTGCGAGGACTGCCGGCTCATGAATTTGCGGGATGATTATCTGAACAGCGAAATAGCTCCGTACATCAGCGCGGCAATTCCAGCGGCGGCGGGAATCGTAATCAACCAAGCCCAGACGATTCTGCCAGCGACTCCCCAGCGCACGGCGGACAATCGCTGAGCAGCGCCTACGCCGACAATGGCTCCGGTGATGGTGTGAGTCGTCGAAACCGGAATGCCAAGACTCGACGCCAGCAACACTGCTCCGGCGCCTCCGGTTTCGGCGCAAAATCCGCCAACCGGTTTCAGCTTGGTGATTTTCGACCCCATGGTTTTCACGATGCGCCAGCCGCCGGACATTGTTCCCAGCCCGATGGCCATAAATGCAGCCAGCCCAACCCAATAAGGAATGTCGGCTTGGGGATCAACGTATCCGCCTGTGACCAGCGCAGCCATAATGATGCCCATGGTTTTCTGAGCGTCGTTGGTTCCATGCGAAAAGCTGAACAGCGAAGACGACACCAACTGCATCACGCGGAAAAATTTATCCACGCGCGAAGGCGCAAAGCTGCGGCACATCCAGAAAACCGCCACCATCAACGACAATCCGGCCAACAATCCTACCGTTGGAGAAATCACAATGAACGATAGCGTTCCCCACCAGCCTTTCGGCCAATGAGCATTGAAAAGCAAAGATTGAAACCCGGATTTGGCGATGGCTGCTCCGGCATAACCTCCGATCAGCGCGTGCGAAGAACTGGTCGGCAATCCCAAATACCAGGTAATCAGATTCCATGAAATTGCGCCGACCAATCCCGCCAGCACTACCCATTCGTTGACCATTTTGGGATCAACCAATCCGCCGTAAACCGTTTTGGCCACGGCATGGGTTCCAAAGAAGAAGGCGATGAAATTGAAAAACGCAGCAAAGAGTACCGCCACTCCGGGTGTCAACACGCGAGTGGAAACAACTGTGGCAATGGAATTGGCGGCGTCGTGAAATCCGTTGGTGTAATCGAAGGCTAAAGCAAGGACAACAATGAAAGCGACAAGCACAAGAGTACCGTCCATACACACCTCTATTTGTGAGAATCTGCGGCTCGCATTTGCTTCTGAATTGGGTGAACCGGGTTTCCGCGTGAGTTAAGCATTCTTGAGCACGATGGCTTCCAGAACGTTGGCGACATCTTCGCACTTGTCAATCATCCGTTCCATCTTCTCGTAAATCTCTTTCATCTTGATGATGGTGATCGGGTCTTTTTCTTCGGCGAAGAGTTTTTCGACAGCTTCGTGGTGGTAAGTGTCGCCTTCGTTTTCCAACGTGTGGATGACGACGCAATCTTTCAACACCTGTTCGCCATTGTTACCGAGTGCGGCAACGGCGTTTTTCAGATTGGAAGTGATGCGAACCATGACATCCGTCATCTTGCGTGCGTGTTCGGTGGACTGCGTCACGTGATACAGGATGACGCGCTTGGCGGTGTATTCGACAGCGTCCACAACATCGTCCAGTCCGCTGGCCAGCGCATGAATGTCTTCGCGGTCAATCGGCGTGATGAAGGTTTGATTCAACTTTTTGACAATGTCGTGAGTAATTTCGTCGCACTTGTGTTCGACGACTTTGATCTGGTCGGCATAACTGGCGCGGTTGTCAAAATCTGCAAATAACGAGTTTAACAATCTGGCGCTTTCGTTCATCTGCGAAGCCAGATTGTTGAACATATCGAAATACTTTTCCTCTTTAGGCAACAATCTCATATCTGTAATTTACTCCTGAGGGAATCCAATTGGTAAATCATCTCAATCGTCCTGTAATGATTGAATTTAACTGCCATAACAAGTCGCGCAGTATACAGCCTCAGCAAAAATCTGAGAACGGACTCACCACCATCGTTGAAGATTTAAGATGGCCATAACACTTTTGCCAACAATCCTTCGCCAAAGATTTTTCCCACCGCACGGATGTTCTGGCATCAAGCTTGCAAAAATGTTTTGCGCCCGATGCCTCCCACCCCCTGAGCAATAAAAAAAACAGACCAATTCAGTTCAAGGAGCAAAGAAAAATGGAGAGAATAGGAGCAATCTTGTGGAGGGTTTTGAAAGTTTCGCCAATTGTCGGATACGTCTTTGTCGTCGCTGCCGCGCCTGCGGTATTGCGGCGTAAAGGCTACTTCTTAGGGAGTTTGGCGGTGGTGTTGGATTTGTTGCCAGTGATTTGTCTGGTCAAAGCAGGCGTCGAAGTCTTCACCGGCGATCTGATCCCGGACAAATTCGAGGCGTCCGCTCAGCCAGGATTGGAACTTGCCGCGTAGTTTTACCTGTCTACAATTCACGACTTACCATCAAGCCAATGTCCACGATGGACGACTAACCCCAATCAACCCAAAGACAAAAATAGACAGGATTCACAAGATTTCTCAGGATTGGCCAAAAGCCAGTAAACAAAATCCTGAATCATCTTGTGAATCCTGTCTAAATTTTTTTGGCCGACTTGTTAAAACAAGCGGCGCGACAAATTGAAACCAATCGTCAGCCCATTCCAGCCATCATCCGCTCCAATCAGTCCACGAGTCATCGAACGTTGCGAAAACGTCGTTCCGTGCCCGTTGGTGAAACTCAGCGTGAACGAATGGCGGCGCGATTCACTGACTTTCTGAATCGCAAAACCGAACACCGGACGATGAATGCCGGAAAACTCCGAAACGTAGCGCGAAGCTTCGTTGACGCGCATGTTGGCTTCGGCCATCAATGCCACTGTCGGACGAACGTTGACTGACAACCCGGTTCCGAGCGCGACAGCAGTTTCACCTGGAAGATTCTGATCCGGCGCAAATCCGATTGGACGATCACCGACCGAGATCGTCGGCACGAAATACACTTGAGCGTGGCGCGTAATGCTCCGCGCCAGAGTCGCTTCAAAGCTGGTGGTGAAGTTTCGTTTGAAATTGTCGCGGCCTTCCAGTGCCACGCGCGCCATCAACGAAACCGGATCGCCGTCCTGTTCATTCAGCACACTGGCTCCGATGTGAAACTGAATCGGTCTTCCCAAATCTGTCGGCGAGCGATACGCGCCGATTTGAATTCGGTCGGTCAATCCGTAAATGAATCCGAACGAAGGCATCGCAATCGTATCCAAGCCAAACAAGGCGGATGAATCTGTCGGTTCGCCAAACGGGAATCTGTGCGTGAAATCCGTCCACAACGAACCTTTTTCAATGGGCATCGCGGTCGGCAAATTGATGGCTCGAACATCCCCCGGACGATAGACATTCGATGGAGTTTCGCGTTTTTGAGGCGCGGGAGCCGTGGTAACTTGCGTTGGCGCTGTCGGCGCTGCGGTCGAAGCCGCCAGTTCGCGGACGGTTTTGTCTTTGGTGTTGATGGCGAATTTCTTGCCGTTGATTTCGACGACGGCTTCGGCATCGGAAACGAAACTTACTTGCGGCTGGCCAGCTTGCGGCTGAGCCGGGCTGCTCAAAAAGTTTTGTGGAAATTTCCGGCGCAACTCGGCAGTGATTTCCAATCCGGCTGCAGCAAAGGCTTTGCCGAATTCATTGCGTGTGCCGCCGCCAGCCGGATTGACGTGACACAGCGCGCAATTCCGCATTTCAGGTTTTGACAGCGGATCGGCGGCGTACTGTTTCAAATAATCCGGGCGCGCGTGAACCGTCGCTCCGGCGATGGCAAAGGCCGTTAAAATTAACGTGAGTTTGAAAAATCGGCTCTTGGACATTTGTTGTGTTTACTCCTGCAAGTTTGAATTTTGTTGGTGCTCGTTTTTGAATCAGTCGCACCTGATAAAGATGATCTTTTTTTTCCGGCTTACTCCGCCAAACAGATTGGCCAAAGCCGGTTCGCAGTGATTTACCGGCAATCGTCGTTCCGCCAATTGGTGACAGAAATTACCGGAGTTACCCGCTGAAATCGTCGTCGCCAGACTCTGCTTGAGTCACTTCTTGTCACCAAATGGTCGTCAAAGGCTCGAAAAGTTCCTCACACTTCGCTGTTATTCTGGCAACGCAAAACTGTAAAGCACTCCGCCTGCTGCGATGGCGACAAACTGCTTGCCGTCCACGGCGTAACTCATCGGCGAAGCTGCAATTGTCGAACCGGTTTGGAAGCGCCACAAGAACTTGCCGGTTTTGGAATCCAGCGCAATCAAATTGCCTTCGCGCGTGCCGACGAAAACGACTCCGCCTGACGTAGCCAGCAAACCAGCAGCCAGCGAACCTTGCGAAATGCGGTATTCCCATTTGATTTCGCCGGTCGCGGAATCAATCGCCTTGATGCCAGCAATGGGCGGTTGCGACGCTGGAGCCGTTCGGCCATTCCAGTATTGTTTGCCCGGTTCGAATTCGGCGGGCGCGCGAATGTATCGGTTGCCGGAATCGGAAAACACGACGTACAACAACCCGCTCGATTGATCGAACGAAGGCGCTTGAAAATTCGTGCCACCCACCAACGACGGATAAACTTCGTTGCCTTCGGGACTGGCGTCGGAATTCGGCGCAAAGCTCGGACGGCCATTCGCGTCAAAGCCCGTGTTCCAGGTTTGCTTGACGAACGGTTTGGCCATCAGGAATTTTCCGTCGGTTCGATCCAGCACGTAAAAAAATCCGTTGCGATTTGCCTGAATCAGCAGCTTGCGAGGTCTTCCCTGCCAGACGCGATCCACCAGCACCACATCCTGATTCGCGTCCCAGTCGTGGCTGTCGTTCGGCGTGAACTGATAATGCCATTTGCGTTTGCCTGTGTCGGGATCGAGCGCGACCACGCAATCGGAAAACAGGTTGTCGCCTTTGCGAATTTCGCCATCAATGTCCGGGCCGGGATTTCCAATCGTCCAATACAGCACGTCGAGTTCGGCGTCGTAACTTCCCGGCAACCAAGTCGCGCCCGCGCCGCGTTTCCAGGTATCGCCCGGCCAGGTGTCGTTGCCGAATTCGCCCGGACCCGGAATGGTTTCAAAGCGCCAGATGCGTTTGCCTGTCGCCGGATTGTAAGCTTCCAGAAATCCGCGAATTCCGTATTCGCCGCCAGCTACGCCGACGATGATTTTGTCTTTGACCACCAACGGAGGCGACGTGATGCTGAACCCAAGCATTGTGTCGGCGACTTGAACTTCCCACAGCGGCAAACCGGTTCGAGCATCCAGCGCAATCAAGACCGCGTCGAGCGTACCGACAAACACTCGATTGCCCAGCACGGCGACTCCACGACTGAAGCGATTGGTTTCGTAAGGGTTGACGACTTTTTGTTTGCGTTCGTATTTCCAGATTTGCATGCCGGTTCGAGCGTCCAGCGCAAACACCTGCCCCGGCATTCCGGCTGTGTACATCACGCCATCAATCACAATCGGAGTTGATTCCAACATCGAATCGCCAGGCATTTGCGCCGCCCAACGCGATTGCAACTGCGCGACATTCGTCGTGTTGATTTGCTTCAGCGTCGAAAAATGATGGCCGCGATAATCGCCCCAATAACTCAGCCAGTTGTGAGGTTCGGCGGCGGAATTGCGAATGCGTTCGTAAGTCAGCCCGCCAGCTATTAGGGCATTGGCGGTTTTCGCCAAATCACGTCCGTCACAGGTTTTCAGGTAAGCGATCAGATTTTGAATTTCGGCTTCGCTCAGCCGTTTGCCGTAATCTGCGGGCATCAACGAACCGGCTTCGGTGCGAATGTCTGTGAGGTTTTGTTTGTCGAGCGCGTGCAGCTTGCCGGTCGCGTCCATCAGCAACAGCGTGTAAGTGTCTTCGTTGCGACGCAGCCCACGAATTTCTTTTCCGTCTTTGGTTTTAACCACGACGATACCGCCCGGCCTTCGGCGGCGATTGCCGCTCGCGTTCGAATTCGCGCTGGTCGTCGGATCAAGAATTTTCTGGCGTAACGTGTTCACGTCCAGACTGGCCACAGCAGACAATTCCGGGCCAACGACTGTTCCGCGCCCGTTGATTTCGTGGCAAGCGGCGCAGTTGGCTTTGCCGAAAAAGAGTTCTTCTCCGGCGGCGACGCTTCCGGCAATTCGCTCTGTGTTCGCGTTCGGCGAATTGGGCGAACCGCTCAGGCTGCGAATGTACGAAACCAGTTGCCAGACTTGATCCGCCGTCAGCCGCGAAAAGGCAGGCATCTGCGTTCCGCGAATGCCGTTGCGGATGTTCAAAAAGATTTCGCCATCCAGATTGCCGCGCTTCATCGCGCCAGACAGTGCCGGAGCGCGATCCGTTCCGTGACACGCCTGACAGGCTTGTTCGTACAACCGTTTTCCGGCTTCGACGGCTTCGGGTTTTCCGGCAAACGGATTTTTATCGCGCTCCGGCGTATGTTCCTGCGCCAGCAGAACGCTTGCGCTGACACACAGCAACAACAGGCAACCGAGTTTCGTTCTCAACATGTTTCCTGGCCTTTTTCGAGTAAATGGTTTAGATCACAGCGGAAGGTAAGTTCCAAAAACGCGCCACATCCTAGCCTTGCACGCGATGGCTGGCAATGTCTTCAAGCTTAACGTAGTTGATTAAACGAAGCCTGTGCGAATAAAAGTGGATTGCCATCAATAACTTGAGCGAACGCTCACGAAAGTATCCAGTCGCTACCGCTCCTGGTTCCGCACCGAATTACGCACAGGCTTCGATTAAACGAACACCGCTTTCAAGCAAGGTCGTGCTGGTCAAAAGGCTTTTCAGGCTTTTGTTTTTTGCTTTTTGCCTTTTGGTTTGCCAACAGAAAAACCAGTCCGCACCCGATCCAGCAAAACATTCTGATCTTGCGAATGACGGCCAACGCCACGCCGTCAGTTCCGGCAAAGCCCAAAACTTTCGCCAGTTCGCGTGTGCCAAGCTCATCCACGCCGACCATCGCCGGAACGAAGACGAACGCAATGTTCAACGCTCGGTTGACCGATTCCATCAGAAACGCCGTGGCGAAGCTCAGATTCGCGCCGATCAATTTCATCGTCACGAAAATCTCCACTACGCCGGCAAAGTGAAACGACATCTGGCACAAAATGACCAGAAAGAAATCCGCCGGACGTTTGGCAAAGAAATCGAAAATGTATTCTTCGAGTTCGGCCAGATGCACGATCTTCGATTCGATGTTGGCCAGCTTCGACTTGTCTCGAATCAGCGTTCGCGCCAGCAAAGTGGCAATGCCGGAACCCAATTTCCAGCGTCGCCCGATGACAATGACAGACGCCACAATCACCACAACCACAGCAGCCAGCGAAGCCAGCATCGCCACGCGCAACGAACCGGCCAATCCAAAACTGGTCAGCAAGGCAATCGCTCCGGCCATAACCATCACGCAACTCGACACGGTGTAGGTGATGTTTTCAACCGTCAATGACGACACGCGCGCCGCCAGTGAAAGCTTGTCTCCCAACACCAGGGCTTTCAACGGTTCGGCGACCAACGGCCCGGCAGTTAAATCGCCGATGGCTTCGCCAGCCAATCGCGCTCGCCACAAAGTCCAAAATCCGATGTGACGATCTTCTGGCGGAATGCAGCGCAACCACGACAGGCTGCGCGTCAAATAACGAAACGCCGAAATCGCCAGAATCAGCACGAAGCCGAAGCCTAGTTGATGTAATCGTCCTCCGATTTCTTCCAACCCGGTTTGGCGAATGACGTAAATGAACAGGGCGAGTCCGATGATGGCGGAGAGGATTGCGAGTAGGCGAGACTTCATAAGAAATCAAAAGGCAAAAGGCAAAAGGCAAAAATCAAAAAGGCGGAACTCGTTCTTCCAATTTTGCCTTTTTATATTTGCCCTTTGCCTTTTGATTTATTCGTAGCTCAAGGCATCAACAGGGTCCTGGCTGGCGGCGCGCAACGCAGGATACAACGCGCCAAACAATCCGCTGACTAATCCTGCGATGGCAGCAAACATAATTGTGTTCAGTTCCAACTCGATCTTCCATCCAAGGTTGTTGACCAAAAAGTATCGTGCGACGACGGCGAACAGCAATCCGCTGACAATTCCCAGCAAGCTAATCAACAAAGCCTCTTTTTCAAACGTCCAGGCGATCCACAGCTTCGACGCGCCGAGCGATTTCAAAATTCCGATTTGCCGAGTCCGTTCGGCAACCGTCGTGTACATCGTCAGCAAAATCACCAACAAACTGATAACCGTCGCCAAGCCTTTGACCACGTCCAAAAAGATATTGAACGCCGAAAACCCTTGAGCAAACAGTTGCGGCAAATCGCGCGTGAACAGGACTTTGTAATCGGAGTGTTTTTCGACGATGCGACGGGCGACTTCTTCCTGCTGAGCCGGGTCGTCACACTTCACAAAGATCATCGAACATTTTCCCGCAGTGCCCAGTTTGTGTTGCATTGTGGCCAGCGGGATTTTTATGCGCGCGCCGGCTTCGGGTTCGTAAATGCCTACGATGGTCAATTCGTGTTCCGACCATTTGATCTTGTCACCGGGTTTCACCTTTTTGTCGGAAGCATATTTCCAATCCACGATGGCGACATCGCCGGATTCCGGCAGAGCTTGGCCGCTGGTAATTCGCAACTTGGTCGCCGAAACAAACTGATCAAACACAATGCCGTCCACTTGTTGAATGCCCAATCCGCCACTGGCTCCCATTTGCAGGTTCTGGCCAACCGGAGTCGCCACGCTGACGCCGGGCACAGACTGAATCAACGCGGCTTCTTCGACAGAAATGGTCATATCCGCCGAAGTCAGCGAAATTCCTCTACCGCCTTTTGTCAGCATGATTTCCACGCCGATGTTGGCATCGCGCTGCCCGCGTTCGCGCAAGGCTCCGCGCACCAAGCCGACAGTAAGCACGACCAGCACGACTCCGACAGCGACGCCGACCACGCTGGCAGCGGTTCTCCCGGGATGGTGAGTTAAGTTGGAAGCAACAAGATTATTCATTCGTTTTTACAGTAATGTTTTTAGCTTGGCCAGAACTTCAGCCACAACATTTGAAGGCAAGGCACAAATGAGTTGGGCATTGCGACTTTGCCAATCCAGGCTTTTTACTTGATCGGCAAGAACCACGCCTTTGACTGACAGCCCGGCAGGAATAACCACCTCAAACGGATAGCCTTTCACCTGATTTGTTATTGGGCACACAATCACCAAACCGACTTTTCCGTTATATGCGGAAGGCGACAGGACAATTGCCGGGCGCCTCCCTGCTTGCTCGTGTCCGGCTTGCGGATTGAAATCAATCCACACAGAGTCGCCACGTTCTGGAATATAACCAACTGCCATCACCAAACCTCTTTGCCAACAGCCAGGCCAAAATCTACTTCCTTGTGAATGTTCTCTTCGGTTATGCCAGCAAGCAACTGTTCAAGCGAGCACGGCTTCCCCGCTGCCGGATGAACAATCACATCTCCATTAACCACAGCAACCTCTACTAATGACTCAGATTGAAGATTGGCTGCTAAAACAATTTCCGCTGGCAGCGGAACGTACAGAGTGTCTACGATTTGTCGAATGCGAGCTTCCATAAACTTCAGGCCTCCAGCATTTGTTTAACAATTTGCGGCACAGCAGCAAGCACAGTGTCTAATTCGCTTGCGTCAACTCCGCCCTCAGCCAAGTCTGGCTTGCCGCCTCCGCGAGCGCCTGGGATTTGTTTGATGACGTTGCCGGCTTTGACTTTGGCAATCGCGTCGGCGGAAACCATGACCAGCAGCGAAGCTTTGCCTTCGCTTACGTCAGCGACGACTACGACTCCCGGAGCAATTTTGCGCGTCAGCGAATCAGCCAACTGGCGACGGCCTTCTTTGCCCAGGTCTTCGACTTTGCGAACCAGCAGTTTGATGCCGTTGATCTCGGTGACTTGATCGTCGGAACCTCCGCCGCCTTGAGCCAGTTTCAGTTTCAGCTTTTCGATTTCTTTTTGCTGATCGCGCAATTGCGATTGCAGCCTTTCCAATTCGCTCGGCAATTTCGCTGGCGAAGCGTTGATCTTCGCGGCGGCTTCGGCCAGCAGAGTTTCGGAATGCTGGAATCGCTCAAATGCTCCACGCCCAGTGACGCCGCGGATGCGACGAGTGCCGGATGCGATGGCTTCATCGCTGGTGATTTTGAAAGAGCCGATGTCGCCAGTAGCGCGAACGTGCGTGCCGCCGCAGAGTTCTTTCGAGAAAATCCCGTCCACTCCATTCACCGTCAACACGCGAACCTTTTCGCCGTACTTTTCGCCGAACAAAGCCATCGCGCCTGATCGCATGGCGTCTTCAATCGCCAGCACATCGGTTTGGACAGGCTCGTTTCGCAAGATGTGATAGTTGACCAGGTTTTCGATTTCTTCGATTTCCCCACGAGTCAGCGGTTGGTAATGGCTGAAATCGAAGCGCAGATAATTCGGCTCGACAACCGAACCCGCTTGCTTGACGTGCGTGCCGAGCACTTCGCGCAACGCTGCGTGCATCAAATGCGTCGCCGTATGGTTTCGCCGCGTGGAATCACGCTTTTCAACATCCACTTGGGCTGTGACGGAATCGCCAACTTTCAGGCTTCCCTTCTCGACTTTGACCTTGTGAACGCGCAAATCCTGCACGGGTGAATAGGTGTCTTCGACGACAGCAGTCGAATTTTCCCCAAAGAAGTGGCCGACATCGCCGACCTGTCCGCCGCTTTCCGAATAAAACGGAGTCTGGTTCAACACGACTTCGCCTTCTTCGCCTTCGTTCAGCGACTTCACTTCTTCATCGCCTTTGATCAGAGCGATGACTTTGCAATCGTCAACTCGCGTGGTTTCGTAGCCCCTGAATTCCGTTTTAGCTCCCAAACGCTGACGAGTAGTCAGATAGACCTGTAGATTCTGCTTGTCATCTTCAACCGCATGCACGCCTGTTTGTTGAAGCTGTTTTATCGAATCCTCAATAATTTCCCGAAATTTGTCTTCCGATAATTCCTCTACAGAAGAGGTATACCTGGGGGCCAATAATTGACTTGTTATGCTTTGCTTTCCTTGAGTTAGGACGACGTACATCAAGTCAATTGGAGTTCCAAAAGTATCGTAAAGCTTTGCCAAGTCCGACGCGGAAAGAAAAGATTTTTCCGTTGATTCGCTTTTGTACTTCTCAATCAGTTCCTCTAGCTTCTTCAATCCAACTGTCAGCGTTGCACCAAAGCGTTGCTCTTCCAGCCGCACCATCTTTTCGATATAGCTGCGCTGCGAATCCAGTTCCGGATAAGCATCTTTCATGAAATCAATCACGAAGTCGCATACCTTAAAGAAAAATTCGTCCTTGAATCCCAGATTCTCGCGTCCGTTGTAGATGGCACGCCGCATAATCTTGCGCAGCACATAATTCCGGCCTTCATTGCTAGGCATAATGCCGTCGGCAATCGAAAACGCCGTCGCGCGCGCGTGGTCGGCGATGACGCGCATGGCGAAGCCTTCCTGCGTGTCAGCTTTGTATTCTTTGCCAGCGAGTTTCGCCACGAATTCGATGATCGGCTTGATCAGATCAGTGTCGTAATTCGATTTGACGCCTTGCAACACGGCGGTCACGCGCTCCAAACCGGCTCCGGTATCCACCGAAGGCGCTGGCAGCGGATCGAGTTTGTATTTGCCTGGCGCGACTTCCTGCCGGTTGTACTGCATAAAAACCAGATTCCAGATTTCGACGGTGTCGTCGCCATCGCCGTTGACGTATTCGGCTTTGTTGAACTTGGGGTCTTCGGGATGTTCGCCCATGTAGTAGTGGATTTCCGAACACGGTCCGCACGGTCCAGTTTCGCCCATCTGCCAGAAATTGTCTTTGCGACCGAACTTCAAAACTCGTTCGCGCGGAGCGCCGACTTTTACCCACAGTTCAACCGCTTCTTCATCCGCGCCGACTTCGGCATCGCCTTCGAAAACCGAAAACCACAGCCGTTGCGGATCCATCTTGTATTCGTTGACCAGCAAATCCCACGCGAAGCGAATTGCGTCTTCCTTGAAATAATCGCCAAAGGAGAAATTGCCGAGCATCTCAAAGAAGGTGTGATGCCGGGCGGTTTTGCCGACTTCGTCCAGATCGTTGTGCTTGCCGCCAGCGCGGACGCACTTCTGCGAAGTCGTGGCGCGTTTGTAATCGCGCGTTTCGGCTCCCAGAAAAACGTCTTTGAACTGGTTCATTCCAGCGTTGGTAAACAGCAACGTCGGATCGTTGGCGGGCAACAGCGGCGAAGATTTGACGATCTTGTGTCCTTGCCGGGCAAAATAATCCAGAAAGATGCTACGAACTTCGTTTCCAGTCATAGGTGTTCAGATAGGTGAAAATTGGTCAAGTATGCGAAAAAAGGGACTTTAACGACCGTATTTTGCTTTGTCAAACTTTGAGTTTGCTCACTCAATCAGCCGTATTTTCTGTCGTTACTTGTGTCCAACACCATCATTTGCTTGAATTTACCCAGTTCAAGACGCCATCCGCCGGACGTCTCCGATTAACCCATCTGAAGGAGGCAGGTTATGTCCGAAAGAAACATTTTTTCCGAACGTGAACATTGGCTGGAAGAAGAATACTTCCGCAAACAGGATCAACTGCTGATCGAGCAAATCCACCAACGCAGAGCCAAAGAAGATGACCGTCAACGACTGGCCGAAATTACCGGCTTAAAAGATGAAGACGCCATCACAGCATTGCAGGATTTAGGCTACACATCGGACACGATAGAGTTATTGCACATGCTGCCAATGGTTGAAGTCGCCTGGGCAAGTGGAGCCGTGACCGACAAACACCGCAAAGCAATTCTGAAAATCGCTCGGATGCGAGGCATTCAAGCCAACAGCGCTTCGGCTGAAAAGTTGTTGCGCTGGCTGGATGAAAAACCTTCAGATGAATTGTTTGAAGCGTCGCTTCACGCAATTCGAATGATCTTGGAATCCTTGTCACCTGAAGAACAAGAATACCAACGAGAAGACTTGCTGACTCGTTGCAATCAGATTGCTCATTCTTTGTTTGGCCGGTTTTGGGGGCACGAAGTCGTTCAGGAAGAAGAACACATGATCGCGCACATCGCCGAAGAACTTGGCTGGACACGGAAAGCCTAAGCTCACACTCAATTTCGTGTTTGTCGCCTACCGAACAGTTGGCGGCGCGGTTCTTTCGTTCTGGCGGTATTGATCCAGAAGCGATTTCAATTCTCGCGCTTTGGCAGATTGCGTGTCGTACAGGTTTTTGGTTTGCGCCAGATCGGCGCGCAGATTGTATAGCGCGGCTTCTCCAGCGCAATCGTGAGCAGCGCGTTCGCGCCGAAACCATTCCGGTTCTTTGTTGCCGTCGCCACAGGTTTTGGAATCAATCAGCACCCAATCGCCATGCCGCAAAGCCAGATGTCCGTTGATCTGGTGATGAACCAGCGATTGGCGAATCGGTTTTTTGCTTCGTTTACCAAGCAGCACAGGCAATTGATCGTAACTGTCCGGCGCAGCGGAATCTGGCAGTTTCGCGCTTGTCAGACTTGCCAGTGTCGCCATCAAATCAACGTGACCGATCAGCGCGTCGCTGGTTTTGCCAGCAGGAATCCGACCAGGCCAGCGAGCGATAAACGGCACGCGATGGCCGCCTTCCCAGTTATCGCGTTTGACTCCGCGCAACCCCAGCATGCTGGCGTGCTGCGATTGGCGGATGCGTTCGTAAGCCCCGATTTCCAGTTCGACAACTTCCGGCCCGTTGTCGCTGGTGAAAATGACCAGCGTGTTTTTGTCGAAACCGTTGCGTTTCAGCGCGTCCATCACTGCGCCTACTGCGGCGTCGGTTTGTGCAACAAAATCGCCGTAAACTCCTGCGCGACTTTTGCCGGTGAATTCCGGCGAAGGCACAACCGGGTAATGCGGCGAAGTCAGCGCGAAATACAAAAAGAACGGCTGTTTGTTTTTCGCGCGTTCATCCACATAACGCACAGCGCGTTCGGCCAGCGCTGGCAGAATCTTCACCGGCTCCCAGCCTTTGACCATTGGGCCTTTGCGATTGATCGCGCCTTTAAGCATCGGCGCTGGTTCGCCGGGTACGCCCAACGTGCGGTCGTTTTCGATGAACACGTAAGGCGGGTAATTCGGCACGTCTGTTCCGAAATAAAAATCGAAACCGCGCGTCAAAGGGCCGTTGGCGACGGGCTTGGAGTAATCCACGTTGTCCATTCCTTCAGCCGTAATCGCGGCTGCTTTGCCGTCTTTGGTCGGCCAATCCCAACCCAGATGCCATTTGCCGACAATCGCCGTTGCGTAACCTTGCTGTTTGAGCAGCGTCGGCAAGGTCATCCGGTCGGATTCGATCAGCGGCAGTCCGTAAGGTCCCAACACCCCCGTCTTCAACCGCGATCGCCAGGGGTATCGCCCGGTCAGCAAAGCGTATCGCGTCGGCGTGCAAACCGCCGAAGGCGAATGCGCGTCGGTGAAACGCAAACCTTGTTTGGCCAATTCATCCAATCGCGGCGTTGGGATTTTGGATTGCGGATTGTAAGAACCCAAATCACCGTAACCCAGATCGTCCGCCAAAATGACGACAATGTTCGGACGCTGTTGCCCCGTCACAACAGAATCGGAAGGAAGAAGCCAAGCCAGCAGCGCCAGGACGCTGAAACTGACAACCAGAAATTGCGATTTTGAGATCATGTTGATTGGCCTCATAACTTGCTTAGTGCGAACGCGGATTCTTCAGAAAGTAAAAGCGCCCGTCAAAATGGCATGGAGTACAAGCTTTAGCTTGCTTCACCGTGCTGTCGGCCTCATCGGTTTGGCGGTTTGGTTCCCGGCGGAACGTTGTTCGGGCCGGGGCCGTTAAATTGTTTCCAGTACTGTTCGTGGTAAGGATTGACCGCCGGTTGAGGAGCATCTTCATTGACCAACATCGGCAACATTCCCGCCCACCATTTGTCGTATTCGGCGTCCATCTGTTTTACGACCTCGGAGTGCTGAGCTGCCACATCGGTCTTTTCGCCGGGATCAGCTTGCAGGTCGTAAAGCGCCCAGCGTTTGACGTTTTCTTTGCTGTCGTTGACCAGATGCCAGCGTTTGGTGCGGACGCTGACTTGAATGTATTTCCAATCGTTCGGATTCGCGCCTTTCGGCCAGCGCCCGATGTGGCGAACGAAGACTCGATCCGACCAGTTGGCTTTCGCGGATTTCAGCAAAGGCAAAAGGCTGCGACCTTCGACTTGAGCTTTGACCGCTGGCGTCAACTTCGCTCCGGCCAATGCTGCCAGAGTCGGAAAGACATCCACGTGGGCCGCCAGCGCGTCCACCGCCATTGGTTTCAGCGTTCCCGGCCAGCGCCAAAAGCTGATTGCGCGCGTGCCGCCAATGTACGGAGTGTTTTTGCTGCCACGCATTCCAGCGTTCCAAACGCTAACGCCTCCGGTTCCACCGTTGTCGTTCATAAAAATCACCAGCGTGTCGCGTTCGATTCCCTGCGCTTTCATCATCGCCAACAACTTGCCTACGTTGTCGTCAATGTTGTGAACCATGCCAAAAAATTTGGCGGTGTTTTTGCCCGGACGGTCTTGAGGCAGTTTGTCGGCGTAAAGCTTTTCGTAGCTTTCGGGAACGTTAAGCGGAGCGTGCGGCGCGTTCGGCGTGATGTACGCAAAAAACGGGCGACGGGCATTTTGACTTTTCGCCGCTTTCATCCAAATCATCGCCTGACCGAAAAAGACATCGGTGCAATAACCATCGGTCGTTTCAAACTTGTCGTTGTGCAAAATGACGGGGTTGAAATACGAATTGCCCGGAGCGTCTCCGCACGTACCGACGTAAGTTTGGCCAATGCCTCCGCAACCGTGAATGAACATTTCGTCAAAGCCACGTCGGTTGGGGCGATAGGCTGGTTCATCTCCCAGATGCCATTTGCCGAAAATGCCAGTCGTGTATCCGGCGGATTTCAGAACTTGAGCGATGGTCGTCGTACTCAGCGACATTCGTTCACGTTCCAGGATGGTATGCGTGACTCCGTTTTTGAAATCGTGCCGCCCGGACAGCAATGCCGACCGCGTAGGCGCGCAAGTCGTGCTGACGTGAAAATCCGTCAAGCGCACGGATTCGTCGTGCAGCCGATCCAGATTCGGCGTTTTCAAAATCGGATTGCCGTGCCGCCCGACATCGCCGTAACCTTGATCGTCCGTCAAAATCAGAATGATGTTCGGTTTGCGATTGGCTTGGGCAAAAGCATTCAACGCCAGCAACAAAACAACCAACGCAAACATTCCACTGCGATAAACTCCTGTTTTCATAACGCCTCCTATTCAAATCGGGGAAACTCAGAGCCTGTTTTGAAAGTTGGTATGCTCTTTTTACAGCCTGCTAAGCAGGCGTCAGACAGTAGCTCCGTGCGAGAGCGCGGAGAATCGAAGCCAATTTTTTCTCCAAGCTCCGTAAGGAGCGACAGCCGATCATGATCTGTCGCCCCTTACGGGGCTTAGGCGCACCTATTGCCTTCGACCCCGCGCTTTGCACGGGGCTATTTTCTGGCGCTCTTTCAGAGCTAAATCGGAACGAAGCCAACTTTTTTATTTCAAAACATGCTCTCAGATGATTTTTGCCTTTCTTCGCCAGACGATGCCGAATCAGGCCAGCAATTCTTTTACCACCAGCCCATGAACATCCGTCAGCCGAAAATCTCGCCCGGCGTATCGGTACGTCAGCCGTTCGTGGTCGAAGCCCAACAAGTGCAAAATCGTCGCGTGCAAATCGTGAACGTGAACGACTTTCTCGACGGCGCGAAAACCGAATTCGTCCGTCGCGCCGTGAACGTAACCTTTGCGAACTCCTCCGCCAGCCATCCACACCGTAAAGCCGTAAGGATTGTGATCGCGCCCGTATTCTTCTTTTTTCGTGTGGCCGGTTAATTCGACGGTTGGCGTTCGCCCGAATTCGCCTCCCCAGATGACCAGCGTGTCTTCAAGCATGCCGCGCTGTTTCAAATCTTCCAGCAACGCTGCTATTGGTTGATCGGTAATGCGAGCCAGATTGCGATGATGCGTTGGCAAATTGTCGTGACTGTCCCAGGGCTGACCTTTTCCTTGCCAACATTGGACGAAACGGACTCCGCGTTCCAGCAATCGCCGAGCCAGCAACAATTGTCGCCCGTAAGCCGAACTTCCGTAACTGCGGCGAATGTGTTCCGGTTCTTTGCTCAAATCGAAAGCTTCGGCGGCTTCGGTCTGCATGCGAAACGCCAGTTCGTAATTCTGAATCTGCGCTTCGATGACCGACTCTTCCTGCCGTTTTTGCTGATAGCGGCGATTGAGTTTCGTCAGCAGGTTTAGCTGTTCGCGTTGCTCCTGCTTGCTCAAATTGTTGTTGCGAATGTTGTGAACCAATCGTTCGACATCGGTTTCGTTCGGATCAATGAACGCGCCTTGATACACGCCGGGCAAAAACGCCGAAGTCCAGCTTTGCGCTCCGGCGGTGGGATAACCAAACGGTGTCATGACCACGAAACCCGGCAGATTTTGATTTTCGCTGCCCAACCCATAAGTCACCCACGAACCCAGACTCGGACGCACCTGCCGTTGTTCGCCGCAATTCATCAGGTACAGCGACGGTTCGTGGTTCGGCAGTTCGGTTCGCATCGAACGAATCACGCACAATTCATCCACCCACTTGGCGACGTTCGGAAACAACTCGCTGACTTCGGTTCCGCTTTGGCCGTGTTTCTGAAACTTGAAGGGCGACGCGAAGCCCGCGCCGGTTTTGCGCTCGGTCTTCAAATGAATCGGCAGCGGTTTGCCGTCGTATTTGTCCAGCATTGGCTTCGGATCGAACGTATCCACGTGCGACGGGCCGCCGTTCATAAACAGGTGAATGACTCGTTTGGCTTTGGCGGGAAAGTGCGGCGACTTGGGAGCGAGCGGGTTCATTGAATTGACTTGCTGCGCTTCGGCAGTCGAACCGGCCAACTGCGTCAACGCTAGCGCGCCCATTCCCATTCCGCTGCGATGCAGCATTTCGCGTCGAGTCATGAAGTTGTTTTCCATTTTGTAACCTCAGTGTCGGGCGGACTGGAAGTCCGCGGGCCAGGCGGATGAGAACATCCGCGCTCCGGCTAATCAATCATCGAAAACTCGACCGCAGCCATCAGCGCCTGGACGTATCGCTCCCAGACGTTCATCGGTTGCGCCAGCGGCGAATAAAAGTCTCGAATCGAATCCCAAGTTTCCGTGCTGCCTTCGCGGTGAATGACGACCTGCCATTTGAAATCGTCACCGCTGGTGTTCTTTTTGTTGAGCACGACGAAATCAATCGTGTCGCCGGTTTTGACTTCGATGGCGGCGGCGGTTTCAGCTTGCGACAGATACGCCGACCAGTTGCCGACAGCTCCCGAACGGCTGGAAACGATGACGGCTTCGACACCGTCGCAACTAACGCAAGCCTGTTCCAGGTCGTGAATCAGTTTGCCGCTGATAGTCACTTTGCCGTCGAAGCTGGCCGTCCAGCGTCGAATGGCGAAGTTGGCTTTGCCGGTTGGCACGCCGCCTTCGCGGTTGACGAACGCGGTTTGGCGACGAGGATCAAGTTCGTTGGCATTCAATCGCCACGCGCCGCCGGAAAAGAATTTATGCTCGGTGAAGTTTTTCAGCTTCTTTTCCTTGTCGTCGTATTCGCCCTGACCGTAGCTCCAAATTTGGTACGGAACAGGGAGCGGAAGCGATCTGGTTGGATTTGTGACAGCGGCTTTTGAATGCAACCGCGTCACTACCGCTCCGCGCTCCGTACCATCGTCGTTATTTACAAATTTCGCTCCCCATTTGATTTCTTCGACTGACGCTTCGCGGCCATACAGCAATTGATAAAGCCGATTGATTCGCTGACGTGGAGTTTTCGCTTGTGTGATTTCCGCTCGCGTCAGCAAGGCGCGCGCTTGTTCGATGACAAACGGATTGTTCATCAGGTAAAGCGATTGCTGCGGAATCGTCGTTTGATACCGTTCAGCAACGTGAGCGTCCGGGTTGGCAAAATCGAAGGTCAAAAATTCAGCAGCCAGTTTGGCGCGATTGACGTAACCGTAAACCGTTCGTCGCCGTGCGAAAGGCCACGAAGTGATTTCGTCCGGCACTCCGCCCATCGTCGTTTCAAGCTGTCCGCTGGCGGCCAGCATCGCATCGCGCAAGGATTCAAAATCCAGCCGCTGCCGGTTCATTCGCCAAAGCAATTTGTTTTCAGGATCGAGTTGCCGAGCAGTCGCATCGTCCGCGCTGGATTGCTGATACGTCGCCGAAGCCAGAATCAGCGCGTGCAGTTTTTTCAACGACCAGCCGTTTTCCATAAACCACGCCGCCAGATAATCCAGCAGTTCGGGATGCGTCGGAGCTTCGCCGCGCGAACCGAAATCGCTGGGCGTGCGAACAAGTCCGTGCCCGAAATGCCATTGCCAGACGCGGTTGACGATCACACGCGCCGTCAGCGGATTGTTGCGATCAATGATGGCGTGCGCCAGTTCCAGCCGTCCGCTGCCTTTGGTGAATGGCTGACGACTTTCCCCATCCAGCAACTGCAAAAATCGGCGAGGAACTTCGTCACCTTTGTTGTTCGGATTGCCTCGAATGTAAATGTGCGCTGGTTTCGGCTGAGTCAAATCTTCAACCGCCATCGCGCGCGGAGCCGCTCCGTCGAACGCGCGAGCAGTAATCATTCGCTGAATTTTTTGCCTCTGATCGGTTTCAAACTGGCTGTCTTTGGTCAACCGAATTTCGTTGTAGCTGGCGAAAGGAACATTGATTGGCGAATCTTCGCCGTGCAGCACCTGGCGCAAAGCTTCTTCGTCGGCGTTTGGCAGCGGTTCGGCTTTGTCGAATTTTGCCAGCAGCGTCCCGTACTTTGCCGCTGCGTCTTCGATAGTCGCCGGAGTTTTGCCAAAGTCTTTGGCGACCAACGGGTTTATGTTCTGGCCTACGCAATCGGCAATCGCCACTGGAGCTTTGGCCGCGAACTCCTGTTCGGGAATTGCCGCCAGTGCGCGCCAAATTGAAAAGACCGAATCGCGGTTGTCGGCGGCTTTCTGCAAAAAGTTTTGCCAGCGCCGCAACATCGCAAAGTTGTAATCCTTCTCGATGGTCAACGCGCGAACGTCCACGTCTTTTTTCAAATCGCGCGCCTGATGCACAGCCAGCAGGTTCTTGGCGATTTGATCGCTTTTGCGGTACTCGGCTTTCAGTTCGGGGAATCGTTTGACGCGATACTTTTCGACTTCGTCATTGATCTTGGCAATGTCGTTTCGCAGTCCGACTTCTTTGGTGTCGTTGGCGGCAGCGGCGTTGAGCAAGGGTAACTCTTCCGGTTCGCGCGTGTTGGCGAACACACTGAACAGCGAATAGTAATCCGCCGTCGGAATCGGATCGAACTTGTGATTGTGGCAACGCGCGCAACTGACGGTCAGCGCCATCGTGCCCCGAATCGCCACGTCAACTTTGTCATCAATTCGCTCTTCAGTGGTGGTGGCAAAACCACCTCGCCCGACGGTCAAAAAACCGAGCGCAGCCAGATTACGCGAATCGTTGTTCGGCAATCGGTCAGCGGCAATTTGCTGCAACAGAAATTGATCGTACGGCAAATTCTCGTTGAACGCGCGAATCACCCAATCGCGGTAAGTGTACGCAAACGGATAAAGCAGCGTAGTCGTATCGTTGACGCCTTGCGTGTCGGAATATCGGGCGATGTCCAGCCAATGTCGCGCCCAACGCTCGCCGTATCTTGGCGAAGCCAGCAATCGTTCGATGACTTTTGCAAAAGCGTCCGGAGATTTGTCGGCCAGAAAAATTTCGATTTCTTCAGGCGTTGGCGGCAAGCCGGTCAAGTCAAACGTGGCTCGGCGAATTAATGCGCGTTTGTCGGCTGTCGGGTTTTGGCGCAAACCGCTGGCGTCGAGCTTGGCCAGCACAAAACGATCAATCCCATTTTTTGGCCAAACAGAATTGGCGATTTTTGGCGGCCCAGGCTTTCTGATCGGCTGATAAGCCCAATGTGTTGATTTGGCGATTTGCGATTTGGATTCTTTCGGCCAGAAAGCGCCGTCTTTGATCCATTGGCGCAAGTTGGCGATTTCTTCATCTTTTAATTTTGACTTGCCTTGAGGCATTTTCAACCGAGCGTGCGTATAAGCAACGGCTTGAACCACCAAACTGGCTTCAGGATGATTCGGAACAATTGCTGGGCCGGAATTCCCGCCCTTTAGCAATGCTTCGCGCGAATCAACTCGCAACCCGCCACTTTCGGCTGAGGCGTGGCAGCCGTAACAGTTCGCCGCCAGCATTGGCCGAATGCGAACTTCAAAAAATTCCGCTTGCGTGGCAAAGCCGGTGGATTGCTGTTGAAATATGTCATTGGCCGACGTGGTAAAACTCGCCCAAACCGAAATCATCAGCAAAAAAACGAAGCTGCAAACAAGTTTTGAACTCCATCGAATCGAGCGCATAACCAATATCCTCGCATATATTCGCAACAAAAAAGCTTTCACGTTTTGGCTTTTCGATTCGGCTGAGCAATGAGCGCAGCTTACAGCCGTTCGGCAGCTTGGAAAAGGTTTCTGCGACAAAGTTACCGAATTCTGCCGATCAAAAACTGCGACATCAAAAACGTCCAGCGAAAAATACAACTTGCAATAATTTTGTAGGCTGTGTTATTTGTTTTCTGCGTTGATTGGCAATCGCCTCACTCCAGAGTCCTTGATTCCGAATCAATGTCGGTTTTACTTCTTGAAGCAATGGCTGAGTCTCAACCCCAACGGCAGTAACTACAATTACGGCCTCACCCCCCTGAAAACAACTTCGTTTTCGATCCGCATTTGGTTTTGGATTTTTATGAGAAAAATCTGGAAACCAAGCAGCGGAGAGTGCTTTGAATGCGTCAAAGCGCCGCTTTTTTCTGGTTTGCTGACGCCGAACACTTGGGATCGTGTCAGTTCACTTAAACAGTCAGATTAACTTTGCCATTTGGCAATTTATATTTCGGAGGTAATTCAGATGATCAAAAATTTCATGAGCGATTTCGTCAAGGATGAACAGGGACAGGACATTGTTGAATACTCTTTGCTGCTGGTCCTGATTGGTGCGGCTGCCGTTTTCGTGTTGACGACAATGGGAACCAGCATCAGCCAGATTTTCAGCAAGATTAATACCAAATTGACCAGCGCCAACAACAGCATTTCGTAAAAGCGCCAAGTCTCTGAGTATGCACAAACGGAATCAGATCACAGCATCGCCTGTGGTTTGGTTCCGTTATGTGTTATTTGCTCACTTAAACTAACTGAACCCAAGCTTGGTTCAGTCGCTCAACCCACAGTTGACCGCCTCACCCAGCAACAATCGAACCTTTTCCACGCGAAATTTGTCTTGCTGCTTCATTTACATGACTTTTTAAGATATGCTGAGCGCCGCAAAGGGCAGACAGTTCAACAAAATCGCTGGCTAACTCTGATTTTCGGGTGATTTGCTGGCTCAAACCAAGCGAAGTTCTCTTCAATACTATACTGGGGAATGTTTCGTAAGCTTGGGACCAATCAACTTAAAATTGTTTGCAATCGCCTTTGAGCCGAATTTCGGAAAGGTTGTCATTTCACTTTCAAATGAATCTACGTTCGATTTTTAGTCTTTTTTCCAGCGACTTGGCCATTGACCTCGGCACAGCAAATACTCTGGTTTTTGCGCGTGGGCGAGGCATTGTAGTCTCTGAGCCATCTATCGTCGCAATCAACAAAGTTACTCACAAGGTAGAAGCTGTTGGCAACAAAGCCAAAGAGATGTTGGGGCGCACGCCCGGGAACATCGTGGCCATTCGCCCGATGAAAGACGGCGTGATTGCTGATTTCGAAGTCACTGAAAAAATGCTTCAGTACTTCATCCAGCAGGCTCATGGAGGAAAAACCTGGGTCAGCCCACGAATCGTCATCGGTATTCCATCGGAAATCACCCAGGTGGAGCGCCGCGCAGTAGAAGATAGCGCGTATCGCGCCAAAGCCGCTGAAGTTTATCTGGTCGAAGAGGCGATGGCTGCAGCCATTGGAGCCGGATTGCCGATCACCGAACCTCACGGAAATATGATTGTGGACATTGGCGGTGGAACTTCTGACATTGCCGTTATTTCGCTATCCGGCATCGTTTATTCCAAAAGCGTCCGCGTAGCCGGCAACGAAATGGACGAATCCATCATTCAGTACATCAAACGCAAGTACAACATGCTGATCGGTGAACGCACTGCCGAACAGGTGAAAATCGAACTCGGTTCTGCCGACACTCTGGACGAACCGAAAACGATGGAAATAAAAGGCCGCAATTTGATCGAAGGCATTCCGAAAACCATCGTCGTCACCGACGAGGAGATTCGAGAAGCCTTGTCTGATTCGGTGATGACGATCATCAATGCTGTTCGCGTAGCACTTGAACGGACTCCACCGGAACTGTCCGCTGACATCGTGGATCGCGGCATTGTGTTGACCGGTGGCGGAGCGTTATTGAAAAAGCTGGATGTGCGCTTAATGAAAGACACCGGATTGCCGGTTTCGCTTGCCGAAGACCCATTGTCCTCTGTCGTGCTCGGAGCGGGCGCGATGTTGTCTGATTTCGATCTGTTGCGCCGTGTACGCTGGGACGGCTCGACCATACCTACGTAAACTGTGTCTCTAACAGACAAGGCAAAAGATAAAGCCAAAAAGAATCCAACCTGGTTGCTCGGTTTATTGTTGATCGTGCATTTGTTTGTGATTTCGATGAACCGCGTTCCCAGTCAGCCAAGCCTGCGATATTTGCAGCTTGTCACCATGAGCGGGATGATGCCGTTTCAATGGCTGGCATCCAGTTCAGTCGGCGCGGTAAAAAACGTCTGGTTCAGCTATGTTGATTTGCGTAAAGCGCGCATTGAAAACGAAGACTTAAAAATCACCCGCGACAGGCTGGAAAAAGAAGCCAATGAATTGCGTCTCAAAGTCACGATCTCTGAACAGCTAAACGAGTTCGAAAAGGCGGCGATCACTTACGAAGGAGAAATCGCCCGCGTCATTGGGCACGACGCCAATCAATGGTTCAACACCATTTACATTGACCGAGGCTCGCTGGCTGGCATAGAAAAAGACCAGCCGGTAGTCACTGCTGACGGACTGGTTGGGCGGGTAATTAACACTTCCCCGCTGGCGTCGCAGGTGTTGCTGGTCACGGACGAACGTCACGGAGCCGGTGCGGTCATCGCTCAAACAGAAACGACTCGTTGGTTGGGAATTCTGGAAGGCAAAAGCCAGTATCTGTGCGATATGCGGTTCATCGTTCCGCCTGAAAAGCTGGAAAATGGCGAACCGGTGGTGACTTCCGGGCAAGACGGACTCTATCCCCCAGGATTGGTGATTGGTCGCGTCAAAATTAATGGCTCGGTAGCGGCTCCAGTGCTGGTTGAAATCGAACCGGCGGCGAAACTTGGCAAACTGGAAATGGTAAAGGTACTGAAGGTTCCGCCGGAGAAGATTCGCGGCCCGGTCGAAGAGTTGAAAAAAGAAGAGCAAAGTAAAACGGCTGATCGAAAAAAATAATTTGGTTGGTTGTGATCGAATGCAGCGCAAACCTGAAACGGTTCAACGCGCAGCGCCATTCGAGGCTGAAAACACAAGTTTGAACACACGGTAAGGCATATTTGGAGACAGCATCTCGAGGCACTTCGGTAAAAATTGCGGCATGTTTGCTGGTCGCGGTGTTTGCTCAAACCACGCTGGTGGGATTGGCGCCTAATGCGATTGGTCAGTGGCTGGCGTATGTGGATTGGCTGCTGATTGTCGTGGTTTATGTTTGCTTGGGACGCGATCCGGTGCAGGCGCTGGTAACTGCTGTGGTAGCAGGCGTGCTGTACGATGCTTTTTCAAGAGCGCCCGCCGATGGCGTAATGACTGCTGTTGGAGTCAGTGGATTCGCTTATGTGTTGGCGGCGTATGCTGCCGACAGAATCGTTTCGGTCATTGTGGCGGACAACCTGCTGGTCAGATTCGCCACAGTCGCCAGTGCCAGCCTCATCAATACGCTGACGAAAGTTGCCTTCTACAAGCTCCTGAAGTTCAAGCTCCCCGTCCTGATTAGCGGAAAAGGCGTTGCCGCCGCCATCGTCTTCGGACTTGTGACCAACCTGATTGCCGCCGCCCTGATTTATTTTGTGCTCGACCGCGTGTTCAACAAAAACTCGGCGTTGAAGATACGGCGCAGCGAAGCCCGGCGCGGAAAGGTGAAATTTTGAAGAAACGAGTTTTCGTCATTCCCGGATATTCTCGAAAGGGTTGACCTATGAAGTCAGTCAAAGATACCAATTTCGATTCCACAGAAGATTTACGCCAGGCGGGTATGCGCCTGGAGGTGATTCGTTATCTGGCATTTGCGATCTTTGCGCTGATTTTTGTCCGGCTATGGTATTTGCAGGTGATGAACAGCGGCGTTTATGCCGAACGCGCTGAGCAAAACCGTACCCGAATCCTGCCGATTCCTGCCCGGCGCGGCACGATCTTCGACCGAAAAGGCCGCATTCTGGCGACCAGCCAGCCTTCATACAACATCGTTCTCAGTCGCAAAGACGTAAAAGAACGCGACTTTCCTCAAATTGCCGAACTGCTCATCAAAAATCTTCAGGACGTGGATCGCAACTGGCTGAGTCGTCGGTTTGAAGTCGCCAAGTACGAGGCGAAATACGAATACATCGTCGTCAAAGAAGGCGCGACGGCAGCCGATGTCGCCTGGGTCAGGTCGCATCAATTCGAATATCCGATGATTCGGGCAGAAGAAGCTCCGCAACGACTTTATCCGTTTGGAACGCTTGCCGCGCATGCTTTGGGATACGTCGGCGAAGTCAGCCCTGAAGAGTTGAAAAGAAAAGATGGCCAGTTCAATTACGAAAAAGGCTACGAGCTTGGCGACATCATCGGCAAGACCGGCGTTGAGCGATTTTACAATGAAATCCTGATGGGCAAGGACGGCGAGCGTCGCGTTTTGGTGGACAGTCGCGGGCGAATCCAGCGCAATCTGGAAACCATTCCGCCGGTTCCCGGTCGTGACCTGTACACGACGCTTGATCTGGATATTCAAAAAATCGCCGAAGGCCAAACCGATTCAATGCCTTCCGGGCGTGGCGCCATTGTCGTTGCTGATCCGAACAACGGTGAAATTCTGGCGATGGTATCTCACCCAGTGTTTGATCCGAATCTGTTTTCTCAGCGCGCCAAAACTCCTGAAGGCAAAGACGAAATCCGTGACCTGCAAACCGACGAAGACAAGCCGCTTTTCAATCGAGTAACCCAGGGTGAGTTTCCGCCCGGTTCGACCTGGAAATTGTTAACCAGTGTCGCGGCATTGAACGAAGGCGTCATTACGCCGACTAACAACCGCATTCAGGATGGTGGCATTCAGATCGGAAATTACTTCATGAAGTCCATTTCGAATTATGGAGCGCCAGATATCGTAACGGCTATCTCTAAATCCGCTGACGGTTATTACTATCGGCTTGGGTTGAAAATGGGCGTCGAGCGTTTTGAAAAGTGGGTGCATTTGTTCAAGTTTGGTGAACAAACTGGAATTGATTTACCTGGGGAGCGTAGAGGCATTGCTCCGACCAGTGCCACTAAACGAAACTCCTGGTCGCGGGCGATCAAAAAAGCTCAGCAGGCACTGGACGAAGCGCCGCAAAACGAGAAAGCGGCGAAAGAGTTCCATCTGCGCCAAACTCAACGCCAAGCCGAATGGACGGATTACGACATGGCCTCATCGGCGTTCGGACAAGGGCAGAATGCTTCAACTCCAATTCAGTTGTTGCGCTACACCGGTGGGTTGGCAGTTGGCGGGCAGATGTTCACGCCGCACTTGTTGTTAAAATCCGTTGCCGGGACGGATCGGTTCGGCAATCCGCAGCCTGAAATTTTTTACGAAGACAAAAACAAATTCTCTGTGCCGATGAGCAAGGAAATTCACGACATCGTGCTCAAAGGCATGTGGGGCGCTGTCGAAGGTGGAACCGCAGGAGCCGCCAAAGTCGAAGGCTTTGACGTATGCGCCAAGACCGGCACGGCTCAAGTCGCTTCGACAGATCGCGTCGGTTCCAAGAATAAGGATCACGCCTGGCTGATTAGCTTCGCGCCGCGCGACAAGCCCGAACTGGCGATGGTCGTGTTGACTGAAAACGTAGGCTTTGGCGGCACGCACTCTGCTCCGCGCGCCAAGCCGATTTACGAAGATTATTACCGCCGCACTCGCAATCTGCCGATGGAACCGCTGGCAGAAGCTTCGCCCGATGTGGCGAAGGCGGGAGCGGCAAAGAAGGAAAGGAAGACACAGTAGACAGTAGACAGTAGTTTTATGGGCAACTGGCGAAAGGTTGTAGTAGCAATGGTTGAAACAAAAGCTTTCGCCCACAGTTTTTCTCGATTGAGCAAGCTTCTATTACAACTTTTGCCTTCCTGCTTGCAGCTACTGACTACCGACTACTGACTACTTTCAACGATGTTCGGCATCAACCGCAGATACCTGACTGATTTTGACTGGCCGCTGTTGGGCATGGCGTTGCTGATTGCGGCGTTTGGCGTGCTGGAAATTTCCAGCGCCCAGCCGCAGAACCCCGGCATTTGGAGACGTCAGCTTATTGGTTTGGCCATTGGTCTGGTAGTGCTTTTTTTGGTGACGATGTTCGATTACCGCAGAATCGTCAACGTCGCCCCTTACCTGTACGGAGTTGGTGTCGTATTGCTTGGTCTGGTATTTACACCGCTCGGCAAGACGGTCAATGGCAATCGAAACTGGCTTGATCTTGGTGGAGTTGGATTTCAACCCTCCGAGCTGGCCAAGATGTTTACGATCCTCTTTTTGGCGTATTACCTGTCAGGCGTAAAAAAACGTCCGCTGGATTTACGGACGGTGATTACTGCGGGTTTGATTTGGGTGTTGCCGACCGGACTCGTTTTCGCGCAAAACGATACGGGCAGCGCGCTCAGTTTTGTTTCTTTTCTGGCTGCGATGCTCTTTCTGGCAGGAGCGCGCTGGACGTGGATGGCTGCCGCTGGCGTAGCAGTGGTTCTGGTGATCGCACTTTCAGTGCCGTACATCAAAACCTGCAAGAGCTACAAATGCGAACGCATCAAGGCTGTGTACTGGCCGGAACTGGCCGACAAAGGTAAAAGCTACCAAAACGTTCAGGCAGAAATTGCCATCGGCTCCGGCGGCATTTTCGGAAAAGGAATAGGACAAAGTACGCAAGGGGCGCTCGGCTTCGTGCCGGAAGTCCAAAACGATTTTATTTTCGCAGTCGCCGGTGAAGAGACGGGATTTTTGGGCTGTCTGCTGGTGTTGACTCTTTATCTGCTGATCATCGTACGCCAGACCCAGATTGCGCGAGTTTCGCGCGAACGAGTCGGGTTGTTGCTGGTCGGCGGTTTGGCAGCTTTGCTGCTGTACCACATCACAGTCAACGTCGGAATGGTAGTCCGGGTCTTGCCGATTATGGGCATCCCGCTCCCGCTGATGAGCGCCGGCGGCACGTCGGTCATCGCCACGTTGTTTGGGCTTGGACTGACGATAGGCGTGCGGTTACGCAGGTTTGTTAATTGAGTAGTCAGTAGTCAGTAGTCAGTAGTCAGTAGCGAAAAGGCGCTACGGCTATTTGATAACTGAAAACCGGCAACCGATCACCGTCAACCGACCACCTGCACGCAAAGGTTTTCCCAATGACAACAATTCAACGCCGCATTTGTTGCGCGCTCGGCAGTTTTGAGTTGCGCACGGCGGCAGCAGCAGTTCGGCTGGCAAGCGACTACGCCCCAGGCCTCACGGTCAGGGTGTAGTCAGAAGTGTATCTGCTTAATGGCCAAACAGGCTGCGAAGATTTTTACCTGGCAGTTCCTTCATCTTCATTGATGACGCTGTCTCGGCAGCGTGCGAGGAACTCCCCCCAAGATAAGCCTGACAACTTCGGAGCTTATCCAGACAGGAGACTTTTGAATGTCAAAAGAAATGATCATTAGCGTCAACGGACGCGAAAAGAAAATTGCGATCATCGAAGACGATGTCGTAACCGAATTTTATGTTGAACGCGGCGACGAAAATCAGGGAATCGTCGGCAACATTTACAAAGGCAAAGTGATGAAAGTGCTTCCGGGCATGCAATCGGCTTTTGTGGATATTGGCCTGGAGCGCGATTCGTTCCTGTACGTGTCGGACTTTTTTGACGAAGACCTGGAAGAAGACGAAGACGACAAGAAAGAAGCTCGTCCCGCCGCTCAGAAAATCGAACGTCCGCAACGTCCGCCGATTATGCGTCCGTCGAAAGTCGTCGTCGAACAGGAAGCAACGGAAACTGAAGAAGAACTTGACCTGCGAGTCGCCGCGCTGCACCACATTGAAGAGCTTTCCGAAGAACCTGTGATCGAACCTGCACCGGACGATGAAATCTTTGGCGATGCCGAATTCCCAGGAGCGACCGGAGAAAAAGCAGAAGCTCGCGGACCGCGTCAACGTCGTCAGCGCCGGTTGACTTATTCCGAGCCGGAACCTGCCGAAGAACCCACAGTTGTCGAACAAGTTGAAGACGAAAGCTCCACCGCCAGCGAAGAAGAATCTTTCGGCGGTCGCCGTCAAAGTCGCGGACGTGGTCGCGGTCGCGGACGCGGTCGTGGTCGCGGCGAAGAAGCGCCGGAAACCATTGCGCCGGTTGCCAAACAAGACGCCAAAGACGAAGAACCAGAGCCGTTCGTTTTGGTTCATCATGAACCATTTGAGCGCGTCACAGACGACGAAGCCGAAACCGCTGGCGATATGTTGCGAGACGCGATGATGCAGGAACGCATTGCCGGATGGATTCACGAAGAAGAACGCAAGACTTCGATTGTCGAAGTCGAACCGACGCCGGAAATTCACGTCGGAGCATTGCGCGATTCGCTGGCGCAGGCTTCGGAGTTTGAACGTGTCAGCGACGGCGAAGACCTTTACGAACCGGTTGCCGCCAAAACCGTCGAAACGACCGCCGATGTGGCTGAAAGCGTTATTGCCGATGCCCCTGATGTTGTTGAAGACGTTGTTGAAAACGCCGCTGATTCAGTCGAAGAAACTGTTTCCGAAATAGAGACAGTTGCTCAGGAAGTTTCGGAAGAAGTCGCCGAAGACGTCGAAGCCAAATACCACGCAATTACGCAACCGCTGAGCGCCTGGAATATCGAGGCGGAACCATTGCCCTGGCAGAAAACCGATCCTGAAACTGGCGTGGTCGAAACACCGCAGCCTGTCGAAGAAATGGAATCGGATGTTGAAGTGCTGCATCTGACTCCGCCAGCCGTTGAATTCGGCGAATCGGTCGGCATCGAAAACGAAGCTGGCTCCGCAGACGGCGAAGAAATAGTGGAAGCTGTGGAATTGAAAGAATCCAGCGCCAGAGTTCGCGGGCGTTCGCGTCGCGGCGAAATGGCCACTCGGCGTGGCGGTCGCGGACGCAAACGCACATTCCGCCAGCGACAAACCACCGACGCGACAACGGATGTCGCCGATGACCACGACGCTCACGATGAAGCCGAAGAAGACGTAACCGCACCTTCCCTGCTGGCTTTGCCTGCTCGCTCGAATGATCGCGCTGAAAGACCGGAGAGACCGGAAAGAGTTGATCGCAGCACAGATCGTTTTCAACGCCCTGTCATTTCCGACCTGTTGCGCGAAGGCCAGGAAATCATCGTTCAAATCGCCAAAGAACCTATCGGCCAAAAAGGCGCGCGCATAACTTCGCACGTAGCCTTGCCCGGACGCTACATTGTCTACATGCCAACGGTTGAACACATCGGCGTTTCGCGCAAAATTGGTACAGACGAAGAGCGTCAACGATTGCGCCGCTCTCTTCACCAGATGCGCGCCGAAGCCGGAGCGCCCGGCGGATTCATCGTTCGCACGGCGGCCAGCGGTTGCACGCTGGAAGAATTGCGCGAAGACATGAATTATCTGATCCGCACCTGGACGGACATTCGTCGTCGTTCGGAACGCGCGAAATCTCCGGCCATCGTTCACCGCGATCTGGATTTGGTGCAGCGAATTCTGCGCGACCAGTTGTCCCAGGATTACACAGCCATCCGCGTAGACAACGAACTTGAATACGAACGGATCGTTGATTTCGTTAATCGCTTTGCGCCGAAACTGGTCAACCGCGTCAAACTGTACACGAAAGACACGCCGATTCTGGACGCTTACGGCGTGCAGCCTGAAGTGGACAAAGCCGTCAAACCGCGCGTCTGGCTGAAATCCGGCGGTTACATCGTCATCAACCAGACCGAAGCTTTGGTGGCGATTGACGTCAACACAGGCAAATTCGTCGGCAAATCAAATCGCCTGGAAGACACCATCGTCAAAACGAACCTGGAAGCTGCGAAAGAAATCGTTCGCCAGATTCGGTTGCGCGATCTGGGCGGCATCATCGTGCTGGATTTCATTGATATGGAAGAGCGCCGCAATCGCGCAAAAGTGATGGCCGCGTTGGAACAGGAAATCCGCAGCGATCGTTCGCCGTCGAAGATTCTGCAATTCAACGATTTCGGTTTGGTGGCCGTCACGCGCAAACGAGTCAAACAGTCGCTGGAACGCACGCTCTGTTCGCCGTGCAGTTATTGCGGCGGCGGCGGAATGGTCAAGAGCACGCAAACCGTGTGTTACGAAATCCTGGCCGAAGCGCGCCGCATTGCCAAAGACATTGACGACACCAACGAAGTCATCCTTCGCGTCAATCCCGAAGTGGCCAAAGCCCTGCGCGGAGCCGAACGCGACGTGCTGAACGAAATCGAGGCTTACCTGGGCGGCATCGTTTCGATCAAGAGCGACCAGACCGTTCATCAGGAACAGTTTGATATTGCGCTGGCTTGATGATCCTCACCTCAACTTTACCAAGTTTCTCTGGGCAATAAACTTGGTTTACTAATAGTTTGATCTACCGCCCAAACTAAAATCTAAAGGGCATAGGAATTATCCTATGCCCTTTAGATTTTTGAGCACAGGTTGCAAGAAAAAGTCACAAATGTAAGGCAGTTGAAAATCAGCAAGCTATGAATATGAAAATCTAAAGACCCGCTTCAAAAATCTGGACAAGAAAGAGCCAATCAACAACATAAATCAAGCATCCTCACAACATAATAGTTGAAACCTCGTCTGGCATATATGTTGCTGGGGTTAGACTGTCCATAACACAGAAGAATTGTACTGATCCTTCAAACAACTTGGATAAATATGGGCCTCTGGCTTTGAGGCAATCACTGCTTGACTCACATCAAGTAAAACCACAATCAAAGATTGTAAAACCTAAGCAACACAGGAGACGGACAATGAAAAAATTGATGTCATTGCTTTTCATTCTGTGCGTTGGGATAACACCCATCTTTGCACAGACTAACACTGGGCGGTTGATCGGAACCGTCACAAGCCCTGATGGAATTATTTCCGGTGCTGTAATTTCCGTTACAGACGATAAGACAGGTAGGGAGAGAGAAACGACTTCAGCCGGGGACGGGACGTTCACCTTATCTCAACTTGAAGTTGGCACATACACTGTCAAAGTAACAGCTAAAGGGTTCAAAACATTCACCGCGACCGCTGTCAAAATTGACATCGGTCGAGAATACTCGTTGGCTGTTGCGTTAGAGATTGGACGAGTCGAAGAGGCCGTCACGGTGACAGCAGGTGCAGACGTGTTGAATGCAACCACAGGCGAGCTGAGCAACACTGTCAGCAACAAACAAATCATTGAACTGCCACTGAACGGACGCAACCCATTGAATCTGATTGCTCTGCAACCAGGGGTTTCGCAAAATGGCGCACAAAACACTTCAATCAACGGTTTGCGCACATCGTTCACAAACATTACGCGCGATGGCTTGAACGTCCAGGACGGATTCATCAGATCAAACGCGACGGATTTTTCGCCCAACCGTCCTTCAGTGGATAACACCGGCGAATTCACAATCACCACTTCCAACTCTGGGGCTGACCAGAATGGCGGAGCGCAGGTTCGTCAGGTGACACCGCGTGGCGAGAGTAAATTCCATGGCTCGGCATTCGAGTTCAACCGCAACTCAAAACTGGCTGCCAACAACTTCTTTAACAATCGCAGCAACATCAACATTCCGTTCCTCAACCGCAACAACTTCGGCGGCAAATTGCTTGGGCCGATGCCCATTCCGCGTTTTGGCCAAGGTGGTTCCGCCTGGGTAAAAGATAAGGGCTTTTTCTTTTTCGCGTATGAAGGACTGAGAACACGTCAATCAGCATTGGCGACACGCACAATACTGTTGCCGAATGCACGTAATGGCATTTTCACTTACCGTGACAATTCCAACACGCAACGCACAGTAAATCTGTTTTCTTTACTGCCAGCCACTTCGGGAATCACCGGAGTTGATCCGCTCGTGAACCAAAACATTCTTTCCAGCGTGCCTACCGCAGGCAATCGTTCAGATGTTGGAGATCAATTGAATACTACGGGCATCAGCTTTAACCGCCCTTCGAATTCAGATCGCGACGTGTATACGACCCGCTTGGATTATGACATCAGCGAAGGCCATACCATTAATGGCATTTACGATTACAACAAGGAAAACAACCTCCGCCCCGACGTGGATGGAGCGCAAGGTTTTAGTACAATTCCTTCGGTGGTTCAGTCCTCGACAAACAAATTGTTGGTTCTGGCCTATCGTTGGACACCGGGTGGACGCTTCAGCAATGAAATTCGCGGCGGTTCATTCCGCAGCGTTGTTCCGTTCACCAACACCAACCCGCCGGCCACCAACTACATCAATCCGACACTAATCAGCAATCCGGTAGTGACCTTCCAAAACCAAGGTCGCTTCACCCGGTATTACAACATTCAGGACAATGCAGATTTGACTTGGGGCAAGCACGGTCTTCGTTTTGGCGGACAATTGCAATTTCAGGAAGTTGACGCTTTCAACGATGCGGGCATTGTCCCGACTTATACATTGGGAACGAACGTCAACACTCCAACCTTGGTTGCCAGCCAATTTCAGGGAGGCATTGCCGCAACTCAGTTGAACACAGCAAATGCCATGCTTGCGTTGCTCGGCGGCATCGTTACCACAGGCGCACAGTCATTCAACGTTGAAAACAAAAACTCAGGTTTTCGTCCTGTGACCCGCCTGCAGGATTTTCGTTATGGAAATCATTCGCTTTACATCCAAGATCAGTGGAGAGCATTGCCATCACTGACATTCAATCTGGGTTTGCGCTATGAGCTTTATACCGGGTTGAAACAAAACAACGGCTTGGCATTGGAAGCAGTGATTCCGCAGGGAACCGACCCGGTTCAAGCGATTCTAAACCCGAATGGAACTTATAACTTCATTGGCGGCAATGCCGGTGTGGAAAATCAGTTTTACAAAACCGATAAAAATAATTTTGCGCCGATTATCAGTGTGGCGTGGACACCCACCAACACTGGTAAGTTGGGCAAATTCGGTAAATATCTGTTCGGCGAAGGTGGTAAGACCGTTTTTCGAGGCGGATATCGCCAAAGCTACCTGAACGATCAAATGATCACCTCGCTCAACAATGCCGCTGTGGGGAACGCCGGACTTGGCACAACAGGCGTCAATGCCATCAACCCACTGTCCGGCAATACGCAACTCAATGCCAGATTGAATGCCTTGCCGGCGATCAACTCTCCTGGCAACCCAACCGTCCCACGTACCTTTGCCCAAAACAATAGTGCGGCATTCGGTTTCTTTGGAACGGTTTTCGCCATTGATCCGAATATCCAGACACCGAAAGTTCAAGAATATAACTTCGGCATCCAACGTGAATTTGGAGCCAATGCAGTTGAAATTCGCTATGTGGGAACTCGCGGCGACAATTTGTGGCGCAGCATTGACTACAACCAGATTGACATTATCAACAATGGCTTTCTGGCGGATTTTAATCGCGCACGCGCCAATTTTCTGTTGACCGGCAACCCGGCTTGCACAACAGCGCAGAATGCTGGCTGCCAAGCTTTGACGGTCTTTCCAAGTCTGGTGAATGGCGGCAATTTAGCGAACGCCGCAAATCGTAATCAATTGATCAACGGAACTGTTGCCGACTTGGCCTTGAATTACGTCACACAAAATCAGACTGGAACAGTCAAATTCCTGCCCAATCCAGGCACTGGAGTTGCCAACCTTTTCACGAACGGCGCGAAATTCCGCTACAACGCTTTACAGACTGAATTCCGCCGCCGGTTTACCAAGGGGCTTTATTTCCAGACAAACTACACTTTCCAGAAAAACCTGACTAACGGCGTTGGCACAACTCAAGGTTTGGTTGAACCGTTCCTTGATAATGCCAGACCGGAGCTGGAATATGCGCGCGCCGATTTTGATACCACACACGTTTTCAAATTGAATGGCATTTACGAGCTGCCTTTCGGCAATGGTCGTAAATTCTTTAATGGAGCGAATCGTGTTGTTGATGCAATCATCGGCGGTTGGCAAATCAGCCCAATTGTTACGGTTAGTTCCGGAGCGCCAATATCGCTCTTTGACCCTCGCGGCACGTTCAATCGTGGTGGCCGTTCAGGAAGACAAACGGCAGTAACTTCACTTAACAAAGATCAGATCAAAGACCTGTTCGGCGTTTTCAAACTGGAGGCTGGAAATCCACGCGGGCTGCCTGCTGGCATCTATTTCATCAACCCAGCGGTTATCAACACCACGGGACGCGCTGCGGAAGGCTTCGGCACGACTCCGTTTGCCGGGCAAGTATTCTTCAACAACGCGCCCGGACAAGTTAGTGGTTTGGAACGTGCATTCATCAACGGTCCTTGGTTCACAAACGTTGACGCGACGCTGGCAAAGAGTTTTCGTATCAAAGAGGGAGTTCGCTTCCAACTCCGCTTGGAGGCGTTCAATGCTCTCAACAAAACGAACTTCTTCTTTGGACAGGGACAGAACATCAACGCGACCACTTTCGGACGCATCACGACGGCATTCGCCCCGCGAATCGTTCAGATCGGCGGACGCTTAGACTTCTAACTGCCATCGAATCTGTTTAGATAAGCTCAGAGGGGAGAGTGGTCAAAACCACCCTCCCCATTTTTGTTTGGTTAAATAGTTGCTCGGCTTAAAGCTTCGACATCGCATCCTTGTCAAAGCCGATGACGACTTGATTGCCTTTGCGAATAATCGGACGGCGAAGCAGGTTCGGTTCGTTGATGATGAGTTGGATGAGTTCTTTTCGAGCAGGAAGCTTTTCGGCGAAGCCTTGCTCTTTGTAAACGGCGTGGCGCGTGTTCAGAAATGGCGGAATCGGATCATTGCCGAAAATGGTTTCAATCTCTTCGGCAGTCAACGGCTGTTTAGCGTAATCGCGTTCGGTGAGCTTGCTGGTGTCTGAAATGATTTCGCGCAGGAAACTCCTGGCGTTGCGGCAGGTCGTTCAGGTGCTTTTGTAGAAGAAGAGGATCATAGATGTTGAGTTTTTGATTTTGGATTTTTGATTTGAACCCCAAAATTCAAAATCAAAAATCCAAAATTTCTCAGCCTTCCGTGCGGCCAATGACGATCAAGCCAATTGCCAACGAACCGGACTTGGTCTTCAACGCAGTTTCCAGAACTACGTGCTCGTGTTCGTTTTTGACGATCTTCGGCAGGTCTTTTTCCGCCGAAATCGCCATTCCGAAATACCATGGTGACGGATGGCCAGCGCCTGCAGCGGCTCGGCTGAGCTTGAGCATTTCATCCATTTTCATCGCGGTATTCGGGTCTTTGTCGTCAGCGGCAGGGCAAATCAAAAAGAAATCGCGGGCTGGCGAAACTCCCAGATGATTGCCGTCCTGCAAAATCAGCGAGTACCGCAGCGTGTACCAACCGGCTTTGATTCCCTGTCCGCGAAAATCCGAAGTGTTTGCCGGAAAGTTGATGACGCCGATGAACGTGCCTTCGACAATCTGGCCGAAACTGGCTCCGGGAATTTCTTCCTTGCCGACTGGAATTTCTTTGCGAAACCAGATGTCGCAAACGGTTTTGCCTTTGTCGTCAATAACGCGCAGGCCTTTGTCTTCCAGAGCGCCGCGCATTGCTTCAGCAACGGCGGCATCTTTCAGAGCGGCAATGGATTCGACTTTGAAATTGTCGGCAAACGCGAGCGGGGCGAAAACGAATAGCAGAAGAAAAGCAAACAACTGCTTGACCATCCAAACTCCTTCTCAAAATAAAAATAGACAGGATTTACAGGATGAACGGGATTGGCTGCAAAGATGTTTTCTGAGCTTAGCCACGAATCCTGAGAAATCTTGTGAATCCTGTCTACTCTGATTTTGGTTAATCTTACTTGGCAAAATGGCCAACAAAGGCGCTACGCTTTTCGCGCAGCGACCAGCTTACGCCCAAGCCTTCGCCTTTGAACTGATCCAGCGAAGCGACTGCGGGCATCGCGTGCGAAGTCGGAGTCAGCGGCGGATAGTAGGTTTGTTCGTGGCCGCAAATTTTGTCGCGCTGCGTGAATTGGCGAGTGACGATGCTGGCCAGTTCGCCCGCTTGCAGTTGGCCGCCGGTCGGATGTTCGCCGTGGAATTCCAGCGAAATGTTGATCGGAGCGGCTTCGGTGCGGACGACGTTTTTCAGCAAGTCGCCGCCCATTTCCTGAGCAAACGATTTCAGCGCGGCGCGCTGTTCCGGCGTAGCTTTTTCGTCAAAAATCAAAATGGCTTTTGCCGGAAAAGGGTTTTCGTACGGGCTGCCCAACGTGCCGGACGCTTTGGCAACGCCAACGACGCTCAGACCAGCCAGGTTGACGCCGTTCCATTCGCCTTTTGATACGCGCCAACCAACGATGGCTTGATCGCCCATCAAGTTGACTTCGGCCATTGCGAAACAATGTCCCGTCCAAACATCGGCGTTGCGCGATTCGATGTATTCGCCATAAATCTGCTGCGCGCTGGCGGTCGAAACCAGCATCGCCGCAAAACAGAGAGAAAGAATCAAAGTGAGTTTACGCATTGTTACTGCCTCCAAAAGTTGAGCTTGTAGTTCCGCGTTTACGCGGCAAACAGAAGCCGCCCGAAGGCGGAACTACGAACGGCTGTCAGGCTACTGCGATTTCCTGACAATGGCAATTACGCTCGCTGGCGTCGCAGTTGCCGGGTTCTGCCAGTTGTCCATCAGGACCCAACGGCCCTTGAGTGTACAGACACCAGAAAACTCCGGTGTGAGTGTGGTGCGGATCATTTTCTGACCAGACGAACATATTTTTCGTCCGCAAAGCCGCGCACAGGTTCGGACGATTTGGGTCCAAGTTGTGAAGTTCAACCATCATTAACCTCCGTTGGAAATAGACAGGATTTCCCGGAACCCCTGTTGAATCCTGTTCATCCTGTAAATCCTGTCTATGCCGGATTTCTATCCCGCTGCTTGCAGAATCGCGCGTTTGACGGCGACCTGAGCGAGTTGAATTTTGTAAGCGTTGCGGCTCAGCGATTTGGCGTTGGCCACGGCGATTTTGCCTGCTTCGGCGGCAACGTCTTCGGTGATCGTTTTGCCGACCAGGAATTTTGCAGCCTCAGCCGCATTCCACGGAGTCGGCGCAACGTGTCCGAGCGCAATGCGAGCCGAAGTGACTTTCTTCGCCGCGTCCAGTTTCAACGCAACCGAAGCCGCAGCCATCGGCCAATCCAACGCTTCACGCTGACGAACTTCGTAAGTTGCGCTGCGAACGCCAACCGTTGACGGAATGTTGATGGCCGTCACGATTTCGTTCGGAGCCAACACCGTTTCGCGGTCGCTGGCGGATTTTGGCGCGACAAAAAATTTGTCAGCGTCAATTTCGCGCGCGCCTTTCGGTCCGAAGACTGAAATCTTCGCGGCCAGAGCAATCAAGCCTGGCCCCAGACTTGAGGCGCTGACGAATTTGGCTTCGCCGTCGTTGCCCAAAATCGCGTGGTATCGGTTGTCGCCGTTCGGAACCAGCGGTTCGCCGTTTTCATTTTTGGCCATCAAGCCAAAACCAGCGCGGAAGTACCAGCAGCGCGGACGCTGGCATAAATCACCGCCGACAGTTCCCATATTGCGAATCTGCGGGCTGGTGATTTCTTTGGCCGCTTGAGTCAAAGCGCCGTAGCCTTTGCCCAGGCGTTCGATCATTTCTTCCAGCGAAGTCAACGCTCCAATGCGAACGCCTCCGGCGCGATTGATGGTGACGCCGCGAAGTTCGGCGATGTTTTTGATGTTGACCACTCGTTTGGGCGTGACGATGAAATCCTTCATCAACGAAAGCAGATCGGTTCCGCCAGCGATGACTTCGGTTTCACCCCACTGTTTGCCAAGCAGTTCAACGGCTTGTTCTTTTGTTGTCGGGCTTGCGTATTCAAAATTTTGCATTACGCCTTACCTCCTTTTTTGGCCAAAGCCGCCAAAACACGATCTGGCGTCAGCGGCAACGTCGGCACACGAACTCCGATGGCGTTGGCCACGGCGTTGGAAATCGCCGCGCCCGGCGAAACAGTCGGCGGTTCGCCGATGCCGATCACGCCGCGTTCGTCGTAACCTTTGCCGGTCATCATGTGGACTTTGAAATTGCCTATGTCGCGCAATCCGGCCAAACGATAAAACTCCATGTTGGCGTTCAGCATCTTGCCGGTTTGATCGTCCATCACTCGCTCTTCGTACAGGGCATAAGTCACGCCCATAATCATCGCGCCAAAGACCTGACTTTCAGTCGTCTTCATATCAATGATTAAGCCGCAATCCTGCACCGCGACGAAGTTGTTCATTTTGACGACGCCGGTTTCGATGTCCACGGAAACGTCAGCCATTTGCACACCGCCGACGCCGCCTGTGGTCAAGGTTTCCTTGCCAGGATTCTTGCCGCGAGTCGTCAACGGTTGCGTGCCGAGTTTGGCGCAAGCCTGTTTCCAGGTCATCGAATTCGTCGGTTTGCCAATTTCGACAATCTTTCCGCCGACGGCTTCCAGCTTGTCGGCAGTCGTTCCCATCGTCGGAGCAACCTTTTCCAGAATCATGTTCAGCGCATCAACCGAAGCTCTGCGAGTCGAGGCGCTGATTCCGCCGACCGTAGTCGAACCGCCAGAACCGCCGGAAACCGGATAACGGTTGTCGCCGATGTGAACTTTGACCTGATTGAGCGGAATGGCGAAAGTATCAGCCGCGACGATGGCCAGCACGGTGCGAGTGCCTACGCCGAGGTCTTGCGTGCCCATTTTGATTTCAACCGTGCCGTCCGGGTGAACCGTCAGGTCGCAATCGCTGGCGTGACCACCTCCGCCCCAGGTGTGAAGCGAAAGTCCCAAGCCGCGTTTGACGTTCTTGGTGCTGCCCGGAGCGCCTTCGCCGCGAGGCCGCCACAGCTTTTTCCATTCGATCATTTCGGCGGCTTTCATCAATTCGTCTTTGTAAACGTTCTGACGAACTCCGGCCAGCGGCAGATTTTTCATGAACAGATCAAGCGGATCCATTCCCAACTTCGCAGCCATGTCTTCAAAGGCAGACATCGTAATCAAACAGGCTTGCGGATGATTCGGCGCGCGCCAGGCGCGTTGCGGGCCGGTGTTGGTCGGGATGACGGAAAAGACTTCTTTGCGGTCGGCGACTTTCAACACGTAAGGCAACTGGTTGGCGAAGCTGAAATTGCCTACGCCGCCAGAACCCCACGCTTGAGATTCCCAAGCGACGATGGTTCCGTCTTTCTTCGCGCCGATTTTGACTTTGGCATAAGCCGACGGGCGAGTTCCGGCGACCATCAATTCAGCGTCGCGTTCCAACATCAATTTGACAGGCTTGCCGCCCGCCATCTTTGAAACTTTCGCGGCTTCAACGCCCCAACGATCCACGGGGAATTTGCTGCCGAATCCGCCGCCGATGTGATCCATCT
>CADECP010000006.1:0-6570 GCA_902825875.1 uncultured Acidobacteriota bacterium | reverse complement strand
CCCCAACGATCCACGGGGAATTTGCTGCCGAATCCGCCGCCGATGTGATCCATCTTGATGCGGACGTTGCCAGCGGGCAGCCCCAACGCCTGGGCAAACTGGCCGCCGTTGGCAGAAACCGATTGCGTGGATTGATGCACCAACAGGTTTTTGTCGTCTTCCCATTCGGCAACCAGTCCGTGCGATTCCAGACAACAGTGCGTGATGACATCGTTGCCGTATTCGCCTTCCAACACGACATCGGCGCTGGCGAAAGCTTTGGCCGGATCGCCCGCGACGTTTTCGCTGGGTTTGCGGCGATTGGCTTCGGGCACGGCGTCCCAATTACTTTCGTTGACCAGATGCGGCAACTTTTCGTAAACGACCTTGATCGCGCGAGCGGCGTCTTCAGCCTGCGCTTCGGTTTCAGCAGCCACCACTGCGATTTCATCGCCTGCCCACTGAATTTCTGCGCCTTTGTCCTGAATGATTTTGACTGCTTTCACGCCGGGCATTTTCTCGGCAACGCTCAGATCAATGCTGACAATTTTTGCGTGAGCGTGTGGCGAGCGCAGCACTTTGCCGAACAACATTCCCGGACGGTTCAGGTCGAACGTGTACTTGGCTCGACCGGAGACTTTGTCCGGGCCGTCCAGCCGCGAAATGCGTTTGCCGATGTGAGTTCGTTTGCCTTCTTCAGGCCATTTGTACTCAGCCATTGCTCTTACCTCCTCTGGTCATTTTCGCCGGGCCTTTTTTCAGTGCGGCGGAAGCCTGCGCGATGGCGCCTTTGATTCCGTGATAGGTTCCGCAGCGGCACAAATTACCGCCGACGCCCATTTCGATTTGCTCTTCGGTCGGCGACGGATGCTTGTCCAGCAGCGCCTTGCAAGCCATGACAAATCCCGGCGTGCAGAATCCGCATTGTTGCGCGTCGTTGTCCCAAAACGCCTGCTGCACAGGATGCAGCGCGTCGCCTTTGGCCAGCGATTCGACGGTTTCGATCTTGCGGCCTTGAGCTTCGATGGCCAGCACCGTGCAGCCGTAAACCGGCTTGCCATCAATAATCATCGTGCAGGCTCCGCAAGTCGCGCGGTCGCAAACGCGCTTGGCTCCCGTCGTGTCCAGGTCATTGCGGAGCGTGTCCAACAAAGTCGCGCGCGGTTCGACGCTGACTTTCTTGGGCGAACCATTCACGGTCAATGTGATCTCAGTTTTGTTTGGGCCGTAGATTTTGACATCGGCTCCGGCGGCTTTGACGATTTTTTCGCCGCCAGCCACCAGCGGAATCGTCAGGGCGACGCCAGTGCCTTTCAGAAATTTACGGCGCGATACTGCGGATTCGCCAGAAGTGTTGGCGTCAGCAGCATGGTCATGCCGTTCGTCAGAACTGCTCATTCTGTTACCTCCGTTTGGTCAGAAAAAGAGTGGAGTGAGATTACGAAAAATCAGGTCTACATCTGGTTCAGACGTAGTCGCCATTGTTCGGTTACAACCAATTTCAAAGTGGATTTACAGCAACATTTGAAGTGCGGACGCGGAGTATAGCAATGGGGTTTTGAGGTGACAAGAAACCCTTTCGCCATCGAATGTAAGTCAGCCGACCATTCTGTCGTAAGCGCAGTTACCTTTCCGATTATATTGCTGCAACTCGTGATTTTGATTGCAGCAATTGGAATAAACCCCAAACACATTCCCGTTACAGCGCGTGACAATCGCAAACAAGGAAAGGTTGATCAACTTTTCTCCGGTGAGGTGTGTTCATCACCTCAAACATTCAACACAGGGATTTCGACCACACTGAAATCCAAACTAAAACAGGAGACCTTAAACCATGAAGCTTTTCAAAAGCGTGGGCATCGCTTTGTCTTTTTTCGCCCTGATGCTGGCCAGCGTCGTTTCCGCCGCTGCTCAAGGGCAGCTTGATTCGAACGTCATCGAATCATCCAGAGACGCCGCATCGTTGTCATTAACGATCAGCACTCCCGGCGTGTACAAACTCAAACGCGATATTTGGGTGCGTAGCGGCGACGCCATCACAGTCACCGCCGACGATGTGACGATTGACCTGGACGGGCACACCGTTTCGACTCGAACGGCTCACACAGGCAGAGGCGTTTTCATCAACGGCGCGACTGGCGTCAAAGTCGTCAACGGACGCATTTCAGGATTTGCGGCCAACGTGATGGTCATGAATTCGGTCAACGTCAAAATCGAAAATCTGCAAATTACCGGCGGCAGCTTTCAACCCGGACTGAATGGAGATGGCCCAAGCGAAATCGGAGTTGTGCTGGTCAATACTCGCGCTTCGGTCGTCAAAGCCAACACGATCAGTTCGGTCAATCTGGGCATTTTCGTTCGCGGCAACGAATCCACAGGCAATCGAATTGTTGACAACACCATCGTTGGCGGCTCAGTTCCGGCCAACAATTTGCTCGGCATCTGTTACAACCCCGCTCCCGGCGAAGACGCCGCGACACAAGGGCCGCGTGGCGATTTGATTTATAACAATCACATTGCGCGGTTCGGTTTTGCCATCGCCATCAGCGCCGGTTCGGTCAACAACATTTTTCGCGGAAACAACCTGGCCAGTTTCAACGGCAGCTTCCGCGAAGCGAACGCCCTGACCGCGGGCGGAGGAACCAACCTTTCAGTCGCCAATCAGGAAACACAAATTCCTGTAACGACTCTTGCCAGACCTTAAGTTCGGAAGTCCGTAAGGTAAAACTCAAAAGCCGCACTTGCGCCAAGCCTGATTTGACGCAAGTGCGGCCTTTTTGATTTTTGCCGTTGAAGATCAAAAAAACGTCATTCGTTTTCCTGACCGGGTTTTCGAGCCAGTTTAACGGCTGCGTCCCAACGACGACGCCAGTATCCGCGCCCGTTTTGTCTCCATCGCCGAAATCGTTCTTTCAGCAGTTGAGATTGCCGATGAACGCGCTGGTAAAACCGCGTCGCTTTGATCGTGTCATAGACGCGAGTTTTGAACGCCACAAACCGTTCGTGTAGCCAGGCAAACCAACCGATCAACAACAACTTCGCTTCGGTCAGTTTGTAGATTCTGGCGATCAACGCGGTTCCGGCAACTTTGGCGGCGGCGGCGATCAAAACCCCAAACATCGGTTGCCCGTGAGCGATGAACCACAACGCCGCCAGCTTGACCGGAAACAACATCAGCGAAGGCGCGGCAAACATCGCCAACGCTCCATAAGGCGGCAAGCCGACAATCAACGATTCAAGCTGTCGAAAAATCGGCAACCGCCCAATCGCCGCCGCCAATCGCTGAAGATCGTCCCACAGCCAGTCTTCCAGCAGGACGAAAATCGCCGCAATCAGCACAAACGGAGCCGCCAGGATTTTCTTCAGCAGTTTTTTCATCCGAGCGTTTTACGCACCGAACTGCGTCAAGTGATGATCCAGATGCTTGTACAGCATGTTGTTCCATTCGGTTTTGGTCAGCACACCGAAACCAAGCGATTCTTTGCCGTCAAACTCCTGCTCACCGAGTTGTTGCGTTTTGTGGATGAAAGCGATCAGCCGAGCTTTTTCCGCTTCAAAATCTTTGTCATCGGCAATGATGAAATACGGCGCGGTCGGACTGTTTTTCCGCAAAGGTTTTTCACCCGTCACCACCGGTTTTACAAAGAGTCTGATGATAAACCGCATGACAGGATTGGATTTCGGATGTTTGCCTGGTTCGTAAATCGTTTCATAAGCCACGCAACAATGCGCCAGCATTTTGTCTACGCTCATTTTGCCCCATTGCGGTTGGCTCTGCGGCGTGAGCTTGTTGATACGGGCAATTACTCCTTCAGCAACTTCCTGGGTGAAGATATTGGGCAAGGGCATGGTGGTAATCTCCTTCGGTTTTTGCGGTTAGCAACACGGCTTGGATAAATCTATCCTTGCCGCTTTGATAGGCTTGCCTGTCAGCGGCAAACTGCGCCGCCAGGCTTTGTTTCAATTCGAGGTATGCTCGCATGACTTCCGGATTCTCGCGCAGATAGTCACGAAAGAGAAGATGGTGCTTCCATTCTTCACTTGTCGCTTCGAGCATGTGCAGATGATGCGTGCGCGGGTCGCCTTTGACAAAGTAATGGCGGCGCGGAATCCCGTTCTCGCCTTTGTAACTGTACCCAAGCTGCTCCAAAAGCGGAATGCAGCAAGCCGCGTGATTCGGTACGGAACCAGGAGCGGTAGCGACTGGGTACTGTCTTGAAGCCTAATTGATGCCTAATCACTTTATATGGCGTGGAGCCATGTATAAATCACTGTTGGCGATGTCGAAGATGAGGTTGAACTGCTTGAGGACTTCGCCGCCGAGCACGCTCATTTTCTGCGCTCCGATGGCTCCGGCAAAGAATCCTGTGGGCACGTTGGAAATTCTGGCTTTGCCCAGCGCAAACTCCGGCAGGATGCCTTTTTTCACTTTGATCGTGTTTCCAAACGAATCCTTCAGGCTGGATTCTTCGATGATCGGGATTTTTCCGTCTACGCCAGCGTTCGCCGCGAAGGCATCGTCCAACAGAATCCCGCCGGAATAACCGGAATGCAGCAGAAATTTGTTGGAATAGCTTTTCCCTTCAATCAGGCAACTGCCCAGCGCCAGCAACTGGCCGTTCTGGTTTTCGATTTTCAGGCGTTCGTACTTTCCCGCTTTGCGCGGGAGCTTTTCGTGCAACACGATGCGGCGCTGATCGAAGTCTATTTCAACAATCCGGTTATGAAACAGGTCGAGGCCAAACTTCCCGTCGGTATCTTTCCCGGAGTTTTTGTTTTCCCAAACGGTGATGTTGTTGCGCTGCAACTGGCCAATGCGAACCTGATTTCCTTTGCTGAAGCGCGAATCCGATTCCCCGCCCCAGGACTTCATTTTCGAAGTTTCCGTGAACTTGATGCTTTTCGTTTTCCGCACCGCGTCTTCGGTCAAAGTCACATCCGACGCCGCCGTATGCAACATCAGGTTCAAGGTTTCCGTGTCGTTCAGCACTACGCTGACGACCAGATTATTTTGATCGGTCAGCGTAAAAGGAATGCTGATCGGGCGATTCCTCGTTTGTGTGTTGGGAAGAGTTTGATTCGCGCCGCCAGTGAAAAACAGGTGAGCGAACACGACGATGGCAACCAATTGAGACAAGAGATGCACGAGAGCTTTTCCTTTGAAATTGTTGAGAGGGAAGACCACAAAGGCCTAACGGCCACGATCAGCGGGCGCGCCCTGCGATTTTGGGATCAAGCGAAGTCTCCGTTGGGCGCGCTCCGCTGGATTGGGTGTTAGGTGGCTTTTCAGCGACCCTGTCATATCTCATCCATATGACGACTGACAAATTCTCCAGCTTCAACCCAAGCGCTCTTCTTCTCTCCAGTATCTGGGTCAATATACCAAGAATGCCCCCAAGTCTTTGATAGATTCCACTCCCAAATAACTCTTTTACCTAGCTTATAATAAGACGGTCTCGTTGTAGGGTAAATCCGAAACGATTTGATACCACCGCCTGGGCTTATGGTTTCAAGTATCAGCCCTTTTACATCTTCTCTCGTCTTTATACATTCAGGGTCTTCAAAAACATCTACTATCTTGTAAACAATATTTATTTCTCGTGGTATTGCGCGCAACGTCTTCAATAGAACAATTCCTGTATCTAAGACGCTCAGAATATCTTTCTTATCAACAGCTCCTTCGCCATGAATAATTTTGTTTCTTAAATCCCAAAACATCGTCAAAGAGCTAATAGTATGCTTGGGGAGAAGACCTTGGGCTTCTAGTTTTTGTAGTGCCTGACGAACCGTTATTTTTGATCTTGGCGGTAGGTGACCAAGCGACCCGAGGATTGCTCTTGCCTCTTTCTCAAGGATGGCCGATAGGCGGATAATAGCCACTTCGGGATCATTTCTTGAGTCATCTAATATCTGGTTTGTCTCTAGGTCTGTTTGATTGGTTTCTCCCGAAATAAACTCTTTTGGCTCTAAATACTCTGTAGCCTCCTTTAGTAATCCTTTGACCTCTTTCGTCTCAGGAAGCTGTGGAATCTCTTTTTCAGCTTGTTGAACTGTTATTCGAAATTCACTGACAGCAGAATCGAGTTCTAGCTCCTGCCCAAAAAGCTTACCCTTTCTGATTCTTCCAAGTAACTCCTTGATCGGTGTACGAAATATCAAAACTATGATCAGCGTTACAATCGGCCATAGATAATGAGAGACAGCAACGGTAAGCTCGATTATTAACTTGAAAAGCACCTCTGAAGTCACAATAGATTTATCCTAATTTCAACTCGGTTTGACGAATTGCCACATAACTACTTTTAGACCTACTTCCACCTGTCTACTATTAGGCAGCGCTGCCTAATAGTAGACAGGTGGCGTCTTTGATTCTCTGGCCGCTTGGCCAGGTCAATTTCAAACTTATCGCCCGGTCACCAGCGACGTCTTCACCACCGTCAACTTCACTTCCGACGGATACTGCCGCGAATGGTGGACGGCGTTGTGTGCTGTGACGCCTTTGGTTTCGTCGTAGTTCTTGCCGCCGGTGTTCATGTTCCGGTCAAAGCGCGGGAAGTTGCTGCTCGACACTTCGATGCGGATGCGGTGGCC
>CADECP010000005.1:122301-260012 GCA_902825875.1 uncultured Acidobacteriota bacterium | reverse complement strand
TTGACTCCTTCGAAGGCAAGCTAAACTTTCAACTCTTATCGCGCAACAGGTTTATATTGAATCTGGTAAATGTTTTTGGCGAATTCTCTGAATTGCCAAGGGATCAAGTCTCCTTCGAGAACAATTCGGCCAGATTTTCCTGTTAGCGTAATGCTGGCTATAGGGAAAAGTGAGAACGGCTTCGGCTCTGTTGAGGACTCTTTCACTTCGCGTATGGTTGTACCACTATCCTGATGCAGTTTCAGCACCTCACTCGGTTGTAATTTGAGACGCATCTCACCTTTTGTTTTGTCTACAGTCACTTGATTGGCAGGCAGGGATTGCCAAGCCGTCTGGCTCGTCAAATCTTCGAGTTTTTTGGTTTTTGGCTCAATAAAGAGAAATGCTGGTTCTGCAGAACCAGCATTCTCTTTGAATGGATTTTTCTTGAACCGTAATTCAACAGAAATAGGTTCCTGGCTCGAATTAACCAGCACATAGCTGTACAAAAACGAGCAGGCTCCTTGAGGAGCGGCGGCCAGCAACACCAGCAAAATAAGAAATCGCCTTTTCATGTTGAAACCTCCATGCTCAGGTTGATAGCGGCTAACGCGGAATGATCGGCAGCACAATCGCCGACGGATGTTCCGCATCGTGATAAATCGTCTGCCGAGCCTTGACCATCTTCGTGCCTTTCATGGTCGGTTCGCCGGTATTCAAATTCCGATTGAAGCGCGGGAAGTTGCTACTGGAAATGTACACACGAATCTTATGACCGGCTTTGAACAGGTTGCTGGTCGCCCACAGATCAATCGTGTATTTGTAAATCTTGCCCGGTTCGATCAATTCAGCCTTTTCGGTTGAGTTGCGATAGCGGGCGCGGACAATGCCGTCGGTCAAAAATCGCGCGTAACCTTTTTCATCAACGTCGGCAATCAGCGCCGTGAAATCCGTATCCACAGCCGAACTCGCCGCGAACAACTCCACCGTAATGTAACCTGTCACTTCAACATCGTGATCCAGAGGCGTTGACGAAAAGACCAGCACATCCTGGCGCGATTCGTTGGGCTGTTGGTTGAATGGGCCGGGCGAGGTTCCGCCACAACACAACCTGCCGCCGATAGTCGGCACAGGATTGGCGGGGTCGTATTCAAACGTGTCCGGCTTTTCAGCGCGCGGGGCTTCAAGCGAAAACGAGCCATCGCCGTTGGCGGAGTTCGCGCCTTTGGTCGAATGAAAATACCCTTTCATATACTGCGTCCTGGCCAGCGGAAATTCTTTTTCGTCGCGCCAGACGTTTTCGCCCATCACAAAGAGCTTCACTGGAGAATCTGTGGCGAATTCGTTTTTGATGCCTTTCAGCGCGTAATCCATCCACTTCACAATCGTGCCGTTCATATCCAGCACGGCTTGTTTGCCGAAAGTCACGTCGCCGATTTTGCCTTCCGCCGAAGTCGCCGCGTGCGCCCACGGGCCGACCAGCAGGCGTTGATTGTCGCGCGCTTCGGCGGTGGCGGCGCTTTTTCTCATGCCAACGTAATTGCCAATGGAACCTTTCAAAAAGATGTCGTGCCAGCCGCCGCTGTGCAACGCCTTGATGTCCAGCTTCGAGTAATGATCCGAAATCTTCCAACGCTTCCAGTATTCGTCGTCGCGTTCATGTTCGATCCAATCGCGGAAGTAAGGAGCGTAATCGGCGGCGGTTGGTTGACCGATCAGTTTGTAATCTTCCACCGGCAATTGCTTCATCCATTCGTGAACGTTGGTCATCGCGCTCGATTTTCGGCGCAAGGTGTCTTGAGCCAGGCCGGTTGTCCACGTGCTGGAAAACGCCTGCATCCACGCGCCGTTTTGGTATGTCCAGCCGTCGTAATACTCCGAAGCCGTGACGTACGGGAAAATCGCTTTCAGATGCGGAGGCCGCGCAATCGCCGCCAGCATTTGTGTTGCGCCGACATACGAACCGCCAAACGTGCCGACCATTCCGTTGGAATAGTCCAGCGCCGCCGCCCATTCGATGGTGTCGTACCCGTCGTCGCTTTCGTGCTTGAACGGATAAAACTCGCCGCCGGAATCGAAGCGTCCGCGCGTGTCCTGCAAAATGGCGACGTACCCGTGCGAAGCCAGAAACGTTCCCGTCATCGGATCGCGCCGGTTGTAAGGCGTGCGCGTCAACAGCACAGGAAACTTGCCTTGCGCTTTTGGGCGGTAAATGTCGGCAATCAACGTCACGCCATCGCGCATTTTGACCGGCACGCCGGTCTGAATCGTGACTTCGTATCGAGCGGGTGCGGCGGCAGGTTGAGCCGATTGCGCTCCGACGGTTTGGCCGACTAAGCCGGAAAACATCAACAGCGCGGCAAACAAACTCAGGCCAAGTGTTGCCATAAGAGTGGACAAAAATCGCCGACTTGGGATGGTTTTCATGTGATCTCCTTGAAGTTGGTGAATGTGTGACAGGCGGGATTTTCCGCAAAGCGGCGCAGTTTGCCAACTCCGGTTTTTAAGCGCCAGAATGATTCTTCGCACTGACCAAACTTTGAATGGCGATTTCGCATCTGACGCGCGATTTTTTTAAGAACGGCAAGTCGGAAATCGAACGCCGTTCATGACGCGGGAGAAACGATGAAAAAAAATATGAAAACCAAGCTGGCATTAACGATGTTTGTGTTGATGGTAAGCGTCGTCGCAATTTTGGCGCAACAAGCTCCGCAATTCAGCTTGCGTTCGACCGAAGGCCGCACGGTCAGTTCCGCCGAACTGCGCGGCAAAATTATTGTGATGTCGTTTGGCAGTACGACCGTTCCGCTGACGGCCAAAGAATTGGTTGCGCTGCAAAAACAGGCGGATCGGTATTCGCCGCGCGGCGTGCAGTTTTTCTGGGTCAGCGTCAACAGCGACAAATCCGGCGCTCGCGCTTACGCTTCGGACGCCGACCTGCAAGCTTTCGCGCAGAAGGTCAATTTGCGAGTTCCTGTGCTGCGCGATCCTGACCAGCAAACTTACAAAGCGTTCGGCCTGGACGGATTGCCGACCGTCGTCATCATCAATGACGGCAAAATCGCCCTGAAACATGTCGGCTTCGGCACAGATCAAGGCGAAGGGTATTCCGAAATCGCCAAAGCTCTGGATCAGTTGTTGAAATAACCAAAAGCAAAAACTTTGAGGCAGGATTAACGACCAGAACTTATGCAATTGATGTTATGCGGCTGGGGTTTTGAAGGTTCAATTGACAGATTTCCGGGCTGGAGGTGCGGTGGGGATTAGCCTGCTATGCAAACCGCAGTGGACAAGCGGGGCATAAATTCGCGCTCCGGTAAGAGCGACAGACAGGCTTGTCCAGCGTTCCTGCCGGGACGCGAATAATTTTCTGAACGCAGCCTGTAGTGAAGTGAAGCGTAACTGTTCTTTCAACGTTCATACCGCAGCGCATCAATTGGATCAAGGCGCGCAGCGCGATAGGCTGGCCAGAGGCCGAAAAACAATCCGATGCTGATTGAGACGATCAAGCCAGCAGAAATGGCTCCGATGGAAATGCTGGCTTTCAATGATGGCAAAAGCAACTGAATGAGCAGGGCGATGGCGATTCCGATCAGCACTCCGGCCACGCCACCAATGACGGTCAACATCATCGCTTCCAGCAGGAATTGCCAGAGCACATCGCGGCGGCGCGCGCCGACGGCTTTACGCAAACCAATTTCCGATGTGCGCTCGGTCACTGAAACCAGCATGATGTTCATGACTCCGATTCCGCCAATCAACAAACCAAGCGAAGCGACGCCGACCATCAGCACGGAGATTCCGCCCGAAGCCTGATTCCAGATGTCAATTATCTGTGTAGAGGTAAAAATGACGAAGTTGTCCGGCGCGTCCGACGATAAACGGCGATGGCGACGCAAGGCTTCGCGGACTTCGTCCATTCCGCGTTCGACCTCTTCGGGGGAACCGACAAGGCAAAAGAACTGCAAAAATTCCTTCTCACGTTCCGGGTAGTATTTGTCGAATGTGCCGAAGGGAATCAGCACGATCTGATTTTCGCTGGGACCGCCAAACAAAGCTTCGCGTTCTTCGATCAACCCGATCACTTCATAACTTTCTCCGTCAATGTGAATCATCTTGCCGAGCGGGTCTTCGATGCCGAACAGGCCGTCGGCGATGATTCGTCCGATGACGGTGACGTTGCGTCGGTGTGTGGAATCGCTGGCGCTGATCATACGACCTCGATCCACCAAAATTCCCGTGGCGTCGCCAAAGTATTGATCCACGCCGCGCAGGATCGGGCTTTGCGCCTCTTCGCCTTTGTACCAGACGCGAATCGGATCGAAAGCCGTTTTGGCGTAAAAGGGGCTGAGCGTTTTGATGCCTGGACAATTCGCGCTCACATATTCAGCGTCATCCAGTTTCAGCGGCGGGCGTTTCTTGAGCAATTCCATGAAATCAGGATTGCCGAAATCCGAAAACCCCACGCGGGCGACGGCGAAGCTGGCCGGGTTCAGCCGTGTCAGCGCGTTTTTGACCGTGTTATCCAAACCCTGTATCAGGGCGACGACTACGATCACAGTCCCTACGCCCATAATCAAACCGGTCAGAGTGAGCGCCGATTGAAAGCGATGTTGATTGATTGCGCCCAGCGCCAGTCGGAACGCTTCGCCGATTTCCTTCGTGCGTTTCCCGCGCGCCAGTTGCGAAAGTCGTTCTTTATTCATATCTCAAGGCGTCAATGGGCGAGAGTTGAGCGGCGTGGCGGGCGGGATACATACCGGCCACCAGCCCGACAAAAGAAGAAACGGCAAAACCGACCAGCGCAACCACCGGGCGAGAACTGGCGGGGAGTGGCGTAACCCAGGCGATGATTTGAGAAACCAGCAAACCGACCGCGGTGCCGAGCGATCCTCCAAGCAGGCAAAGCACGACAGTTTCAACCAGAAACTGCGCCAGCACATCGCGGTGGCGCGCGCCCAGGGCTTTACGTAATCCGATTTCGCGTGTTCGTTCGCGCACGTTGACCAGCATGATGTTCGTCACGCCAAGCCCGCCCACAGTCAGCGCAATCCCCGAAATGATGATTGTGATCAGATAAAAACCGCCAATCACGGCTTGATAAATTCCGGCTGCCGAATCCGCCGTGGTGATGAAAAACGTGTCTTCCTGGTTGAAAAGCACACGGCGCTGTCTGCGCATAATGCCGCGGACTTCATCCACGACCGATGCGAGCGGAGTTTCGGGCGGTTGTTGGCAAGAAATTGCCAGCGGCTGGCGCGCTCCGAAACGATGCAGCATGGAGGTCAGTGGCATGATGACAAAACGATCCTGCGAACGACCGAACAGCGAACCGCGCGGCGCAATGGTTCCGATCACCTGAAACGGTTTGCCCATGATGCTGATGTCCGCGCCGAGCGGATCGGCCTGCCCAAACAAGTCCGTTGCGATGTCGGCTCCGAGCAAACAAACGGCCAGATGATTGTTGTCTTCGGCTTCGGTGTAAAAACGCCCTCTCGCCACTTCAACACGTTCGATGTCCAGCATGCTGGCCGACAACCCGCGAATCTGCGCGCTGCCTGTGACCGTGTTGCGCCACTTGATGCGACCCACCAGATTCGATTCGGCTCCGACTTCGGCGCATTCACGACAATCGCGGCGAACGGTCAGGTAATCGTCGTATTCGATTCGCTTCCATTTTGAAGCTTTGATGAAATCGTTGACGTTCAGCAGCGAGGCGGGAAGCTGCGAGACCTGGAAGACATCCGGTTGCAGCGTCACCAGACGTTCGCCGATGTAAGCATTCGCCCCTTCGATCAAGGCGACCATCGCCACCAAAGCGCCGATGCCGACGACGATTCCCAGCACTGCCAGCGCGGAACGAAGCTTTTGCGCCAACAGCGCGTTGATTGCATTCAACAGGATTTCCTTGCGATCCATAAGTCCCTCATGACCGGCCTGACCCCCCGAAGCTGAGTCATTATAAGCCAATGAGTTTTGGGCGTAAGCGTGGCGGCTCGTATAATGAAATTATTATGGCGGCTGAAAATTACGAACTGACTAGCGATGAAATAAAGCAACTCGACGAAATCGGCCTTCTGGTGCTGGAAAACTTCGCTTCGCCGGAATTGTTGGCGGAATTGCGCGCGCGCATTGGCGAATTGTTTGCCGAATTGGGCGATCAGGCCGGATCGGAATTCAAGCAGGAACCGGATACAGACCGGTTGGCGAATCTGGTCAATTACGGCGAAGTTTTTGAACGTGCGATTGCCCAGCCGAAATTGCTGGCCGCTGTCGAACACGTGCTCGGCAGCGAATTCAAACTCAGCAGTTTGAACGCTCGTTCGGCGCGACCGAATACGATCTGGACACAGCCGCTGCATTGCGACACAGGCGCGTTGCCTGACGAACGCGGCAACAAAGTTTGCAACATCGTCTGGATGTTGGATGATTTCACCGAACTAAATGGGGCGACTCGATACGTTCCGGGCACACACAAAGCAGGGAAGTTGCCGCAAGACGCGCTAGCAGACGTTTCGGCTCCGCACCCCGAAGAAAAATTGTTGACCGGAAAAGCCGGAACTCTGGCCGTGTTCAACGCTCACTTGTGGCACGGCGGTACGGCCAACCGCAGCGAAAAACCGCGATTGGCGTTGCACAGTTTTTACTGCCGTCGCGATCAGCCGCAGCAGCAATACCAGAAAAGATTGTTGAGCGAAGAAGTTCAGCGGCTGCTCAACGCGGATTTGCGTTGGCTGCTTGCGCTGGACGATTCGCTGAATGATAAACTCAGTTCGCAATTCAGCGGTCGCAGCGGTTTTATGAAGTAAGGCGAGTTAGTAGCCCGCGCGTAAGCAAGGGCTTTGTCCTTGAATCCAAGCCCTCCTTTACAGTCGGGCTACCGACACAAAACGAAGTTATGACTAACACAGACACCGCGCCGATTCGTTCCGGCGAAGATTTGAACTGGGCGGCGCTCGAAGCTTATCTGCATGAACATCTGCCTTCGCAACTGGATGGCGAGCCGTTCGATCCGCACGCCAATCTGGGAGTCGAACAATTCCCCGGCGGGCATTCCAATCTGACCTATTGCGTTCGGTTTGGCGGGTTGGAATTCGTCATGCGGCGGCCTCCGTTCGGCCCCGTGGCTCCGACGGCGCACGACATGCCGCGCGAATTTCGTTTGCTGGCAGCGATTCATCCGCATTTCAAACTGGCTCCAAAGCCGTATCTGCTGTGCGAAGACACTGCGGTCATCGGCGCACCGTTTTATTTGATGGAACGTCGCCGAGGCATCGTTGTTCGGCAAACCGTTCCGCCGGAAATTGGCGACGATTTGAAGCTGCGTCACAAAATCAGCGAAAGCCTGGTGGACACCTTGGCCGATTTGCACGCAGTGGATATTCACGCGACGGGGTTGGCGGCGATTGGAAAACCGGTCGGCTTCGTCAAACGGCAAGTCGAAGGCTGGGCGAATCGCTGGGAGCGGTCGAAAACTTCCGAACTCGCCGAAATGACCGAAGCGCGCGCATGGTTGCTCGACCGATTACCAGCCGAACCCGCGCAGCACACGCTGGTTCACAACGATTACAAACTGGACAATTTGATGCTGGATGCGGCAGATCCTTCGCGGTTGGTGGCGATTCTGGATTGGGAAATGTGTACGGTGGGCGATCCGCTGATTGATCTGGGGTTGTTGCTTTGTTACTGGCCGCAAGCCGACGACGAAGAATTGTTCGCCGACAGTTTGCGCAGCGTGACGATGTTGCCCGGTTGGATGACGCGCGCCGAAATCATCAAACGATACGCCGCGCGGTCTGGGCGCGATGTGTCGAACATCGGCTATTACCACATTTTTGCCGTGTTCAAGCTGGCGGTGGTCATCCAGCAGATTTATTACCGCTATCACGTCGGCCAAACGCAGGACAAACGCTTCGCCGATTTCGACAAACGCGTTGCTGCGCTGGCGGCGATGGCTCATAAGATGATTCAAGATCAAGGATAAGTTCAGTTGGGTTCAACCGCTACAAAACTTCTGCGCGCGATCATCGCCAAATCGTTTGTCGAAGTGGCGTTGGTTTGCGTAGTCGCTTCGCTGGCGGCATTTACGACCTTCAGCCCGCAGTTGCGCGGAGCGATTGATGTCGCCGATCAGTCGCAGATTTCCGGCTGGGTGAACGATCCCCGATTGCCGGACACGCCGCTGGAAGTGCAGTTGTTCATTGACGGGAACTTCATTGCCAGCCGGTTGGCCGATGACCGGCGCGAAGATTTGGTTTCTGCAGGAGCGACCACTCGACCCAACCACGGATTCAGCTTCGCACTTGAACCATTCAAGCTGCCAGCCGGTGAGCATTCCGCTCAAGTCTTTGCCGTGCGCGACGCCGCCGGAGCCAGCAAAATTTTGTTGCCTGTCACCGCCGAGCCGCGCACATTTCAAATCACCCGCTGAAAGCTTTGGAGTGCTGCGTCCTGACGCAGCTTTGCTTTCTCGGAAAAAGCTCTCGTTGCAACCGGAACCAGACTTGCGAACGCAAAGCGGTGTCGAGCCACCGCACTCCAAATGACCTACTGCTTCACCACCTCAATCGGCCAATCCGCGTTGCGGCTCCATTCGTCGAACGAACCGTCGTACATCTTGGCGTCGTACCCCAGCATCTTGGCGACGAAATAACCCAGGCTGGCTTGCTGGCCGATGTGGCAATACGTGACGACGGTTTTGCCTTTGTCGGCTCCGGCTTCCTGATACAGCTTTCGAAGCGTTGTCAGGTCTTTCAACTTCAAATCCGTGTCGCTGATCGCCAGCGTCGGAAACGGCAGATTCTTTGCTCTGGGCAAATGACCGGCGCGCGGCATTCCGGCGTTGTCCTTGCCGGAATAAAAATTCGGCAACCGCGAATCAATGACGGCGACTTTCGGATTCGTCAGGTTGTCTTTCAACCAGGCGGCTTCGGCAATCAGCTTCGGATTCGGGCGCGGAGTGAATTTGCCCGGCGCGGGAGTTTTGACTTCTGTGGTCAGCGATTTGCCGAGCTTCGTCCATTCGCCGATGCCGCCGTCCAGCATCGAAGTTCTGCCGCCCAAGCCCAGATAATCCAGCGTCAGGTATACGCGCGCTGCCGGAGTGATCCATCCGCCCGCGCCGAAGTAAATCACGATACGCGAATTGTCCGTCACGCCGAATTTTTCAAACGCGGCTTTCAACTGTTCGACCGGCGGCAATTGCAGAATCAATTTACCCTCGCCCGGAGGCGTGGAAAAATCGCCGCGTTGAATCAATTGAGCGCCGGGAATGTGACCGGCGTCGAATTCTTTTTTGTCGCCTACGTGCAGCAGCACCAGATTTTTGTCGTCAATGTGTTTGGCCAGCCAATCGGCGCTCACCAACATCGGTTCGTCGGCAGCGATTGCCGAACCCATCGCAGCGCCGCTGATCAGAACCAGCAACGAAATCATCAAGCAAATCTTTTTCATAAGTTTTCTTCTCCCGAAAAGGTTTTTGGATTGGAGAATCACGAATCAGTCGGCAGCAACCATACCGCAACGCCGTCCGATTTGTCAGGGAAAACATTGCGCCACCGAGCGAGCGAAAATATACTCCGCCGCGTCACGCGACAAAGCCGTATCAACAACCAAACAGATGACAGTCTGACAGCCCCAAAAGGATTTTCCATGTTGTTGAGCAAGAAGCTAAAACCAAGTCAGATGTGAATTGCGTCAAATCAATTGGCGGAAAGTGCATCGGAGTGTGCGACGTTTGCGAACCCGCGTCCCGTGAAAGGGGTGTAATCAAGGCTTGAGCCGTGTGCGGTGAAAGTCGCACGCACGGTTCTGAGGGGAGGAGGCGACAGCAATGCCAGCCTCCTTACCCGACTTGCTCGTGGTGCAACTGCGAAATGGCTGAAACTATACGAAGAATTTACACTTTGAGGAGAAAATTGATGTCTGTAGATGAAAAGATAATTAAACGAATTGTTCAAGAGGTTCTTGGCGAGATGAATCGCCAAGATTGTAATGTGCCGATTGTAACGGAAAAACAAACCTTTTTGACGTTGGAGGATGTTAGCAGCGTAGTTCCAACTTGGGAAGTTGTTTTTAGTTGTAACAATCCTGACGACGAAACGAACAGAGCGAAAGCAAAGTTTTATATTGAAGCACCGCCGGAAAAAAGCGAAGCTGAAATCAAAGAGGAAGTAAGTTCTGTTCTCAAGTATCAACTTGGAAAATAGCAAAGGCTTCTTTTTTGCAACGGCACAACCTAACAAGTTATTGGACACCAGCGCGAAACAGCGACTTTCTTAAAACGGTCTTTGGTTTCTCTCGGCTTGCGTGTTGCCGGTTTCGCGCCGTGTCAACGCCGCTGTTAGGCTGGAAGAAGAATCATGGAAAAACATCGAATCTATACAATGAGCGTCGCAAGCGTTTATCCGCACTATCTGGCCAAGGCGGAGAAAAAAGGGCGTACGAAAGCCGAAGTGGATGAAATCATTCGTTGGCTCACCGGCTACAGTCAGCAGGGACTTGAAGAGCAACTGAAAAACAAAACCGACTTTGAAGCATTCTTTGCAGATGCTCCACGGCTGAATCCTTTTCGCGCGCTGGTCAAAGGGGTGATTTGTGGTGTCCGAATAGAAGAGATCGAAGACCCACTCATGCGGGAAGTTCGCTACCTGGATAAGCTGATTGACGAGTTGGCGAAAGGAAAAACAATGGACAAGATTTTGCGCAAACCTGCGCAAGCGTGAGCGATTAATCACTGTGAGGGACGGACGTGACGCGATGGCAGATCAAATAAAGTGTTTGACAGTTTCTTCGTCCCGGTAGGGACGGTTGAAATTAGCGCGGCGTTTCAACGCCGGGTAGCGGAGCTGCCGCGTCCTGTCAGGACGCTTGAATCCTGTTCTGGCAGAAACTCGGGCGTCCCTACAGGACGCCGATTCATTCGCTGCTTTTCCCGGCAGTGAACTACCGGGCTAATATCAAACCGTCCCTGCCGGGACGAAAACCGCGTCAAACCCAATGTTCGATTCTTTAGCGCGTAACATCAGCGAAGGATATGCATACTGATACGAAAAATTACAACGCATCTCAGGCTGCCAGCGATCGCCAAATCTGTGATCTGCTGGCAACAGAGATCGAGCGTGGTTTGCCGGAAGCTGAAAACAAGGTTTGGCACGCGCATCCGGTCTGGTTTTTGGATGGCAATCCCATTGTCGGGTACAGCAAACTCAAAAACTGCGTTCGTCTGTTTTTCTGGAGCGGCCAGTCTTTTGAAACTCCCGGTCTGGAAAAGGAAGGGAAATTCAAGGCGGCAGAAGCGAGATATATGACTTCAGAGCAAGTAGACACAGTGCTGTTGAGCAAGTGGTTATCGGAGGCTCGTGAAATTCAGTGGGATTACAAGAATATCGTTCGCCGTAAAGGCAGATTGGAACGGCTGAAGTAAAGGTTTTCAGAGTTTCTTACGAAATTGCCGCATCACAGTTTTTGCCGAAAAACGCCACAGCCATTTTCACCGCCTATCAAATCAATTGGCCAAGATCAAAAAGTAAGGCAGGCTTGAGCCTGCCTTACCGGATTTCCTCATTTTTTGAGTTTCAGTTCAGACCGGGTCAATGCGCGCCGGATTCTTCTTCAACGACGCGACCGTCGAACAAATGAATCGAACGGTCGGCGTGGCGAGCGAATCTCTGGTCGTGTGTGACCATGCAAATGGTCGCTCCGTTGCGATGAAGTTCCCGCAGCAATTCCATCACCGCATCGCCGTTGACCGAATCCAGGTTTCCGGTCGGTTCGTCAGCCAGCAAAATCAACGGGTCGCCGACGACGGCGCGGGCAACGGCTACGCGCTGTTGCTGACCGCCGGAAAGTTGCGAAGGCAAATGCTTGGCTCTGTGAGCCATGCCGACTTTTTCCAGCGCGGCGTTGACTCGTTGTTTGCGTTCGGCGCTGCTCATGCCGCGATAAGTCAGCGGCAGTTCAACGTTTTCATAAACGGTCAGATCGCCGATCAAATTGAAGCTCTGGAAGATGAATCCGATTTCGCGGTTGCGGATGCGGGCGCGGTCGGAAAGGGAAAGCCCTTGAACCGGTTTGCCGTTCAGGCTGTAGCCGCCGTCGCTGGGCGAATCCAGCAAGCCCAGAATCGAAAGCAGCGTAGATTTGCCGCAGCCCGACGGCCCGGCAATGGACACATACTCGCCTTTGCCAATTTCCAGATGAATTCCCGATAAAGCGTGGGTTTCTACTTCGTCGGTGTAAAACACTTTGGTGACGGAATCCAGGCGCAACAGTGGTTCGCTCATTATTTTTCTCCTGTGGTGGTAGGTCGCAGGTGGCTGGTGATAGGTGGCATTGTCTACAACCAACCACCAACCACCTATCACCTGATCTCAATTCAATCGTATTCGAGTGACGTTATCGCCTAACTGCGAAGTGTCGGAAACGATGATTTTGTCGCCGACTTTCAATCCTTTGACGATTTCGACCGTTGTCACCGAAACGCGGCCAATTTCGATGGCGACGGATTCGGCGTGCTGGTCGTCCGCGTCCAGCTTGAAGAGTTTGATCGTGCTGTTTTCCTGTCCGAAGGTCGGGCGCTGGATGTAAAGCACGTTTTCCAATCGTTCGAGTTCAATTCTGCCGTCAACGCTCATGTCCGGGCGAGCACCCGGCGGCAACGCCGCGTCCAGCGAAACGTCAACGGTCACGGTTCCGTTCTGTGCCGCCGGATCAACGCGGATCACGCGACCGGGAATGATGCCGTTGCGCGTGTCAATCGTCGCTGGCAATCCGATTCGCATGTCTTTGAGTTGCGTTTCGGCGATTCGCACCTGAGCTTTCAATCGTGTCGGATCGGACACACGAGCCAGGTTGGTTCCGGGCGTGACTTGCTGACCGACTTCGACCGCCAATTGCTGTAATACGCCGTGCATCCCTGCGCGAACGCGCAAATCGGCCACTTGTTTTCGGCGCAATTCCACCAAAGCGCGGCGCTGATCCAGCGTGGATTGGCTGACCGCCAACTGAGTCTTCATCGCTTCGGTAGTCATGGAAATGCGCTTCTTTTCCAGTTCGTTGCGGGTCGCCAATTCAGACGAACGAATCTTCGCTCGCTTCGTCACCAACTCTGAAACCAAACCTTCCTTGCTCAAGGTTTCGTTGGCTTCGGCATCTTGTTTGGCCGATTGATAATCGGCTTCGACCGTCGCCGCTGACGCTCGCTGGTTCAGCAACTGGGTTTCCAATTCAACTTTCTTGTTGGTGAATTCGGCTTCGGCGGATTTGAATTGCAACTCGGCGTCTTGCAATTGCTGCTGCAATTCCTGATTGCTCAACTCGAAAATGACTGTGTCGGGCGACACTGTGGTTCCGGGTTGCACCAATCGTTTATCCACTCGTCCGCTGGTGATTGCGGGAATCCAAACGATTTCTTCCGGGACCAAAGTTCCCAATCCATTCACCTGCCGAACCATCTCTCCGCGTTTGACGGTGTCAATGATGACTGTGGCGCGTTCGACAGTTTGGGCGGCGGGTTTCAATCGAGCCAACACCACGCTGATCGCTCCAACCGCGCCCAGCGCCAGAATGATGTACGCCACGCGGCGAATTTTGCGGTTCCGAGCCACTGATTTTTCACGAGGTTTGTCCATAAAAATCCCCTCCAAAACTCCGAATGAGTGCCAAAAATACGTTTCGAGCAAATACCGCTTAGCCAATTTCCGTGCCAATCGCTTCTGGCTGGGTAACTGACCGAATTGCAGCAGTTATGAATTTCTCTTGTTCGGGTGAATTGCTCGTCCTGTCCGCTTCTGGGAATTCGCTTTCCCAGAACTGAACCTGCCAACGGCGTGGGACAATTTTTCAAATTGTCTCGGCTGGCATTCGGGCTTGGACAATTTGGAAAATTGTCTCACGCTCTTCTGTCCGTTTAGCCAGTTCTCTCTTAAAATGCCCGCCGTATGCTTCAACTCAACAATCTGACTAAAGACTACCCGACGCCCGGCGGACGTTTGCCGATCCTCGCCGATGTTTCGCTGACGTTCAACCGAGGCGATGCCGCAGCGATTATGGGACCGTCCGGTTCCGGCAAAAGCACGCTGCTGTATTTGCTGGGCGCGCTCGATCCGCCAACTGGCGGAAGCCTCACGCTGGATGGGCAAAATCCATTTGAACTGGACGAAGCCCGACTCGCCGCGTTTCGCAACGAAAAGATCGGCTTCATTTTCCAAGACCACAATTTGCTGCCGCAATGTTCCGCGCTGGAAAACGTGCTGACGCCTACGCTGGTCGCCAAACCAAACGGCAACGCTGTCGAACGCGCGCAAACTTTGCTGAAACAAGTCGGCCTGGCCGAGCGCATGCACCATCGCCCGGCGGAACTTTCCGGCGGAGAAAAACAGCGCGTAGCCATTGCTCGCGCGTTGATTAACCAACCGTTGCTGTTGCTGGCTGACGAACCGACCGGCAACCTGGATCACGACACGGCTGAAACCATCGCCGAGTTACTGCTTGATCTGCATCGGCAGCAACAAACCATCTTGATCGTCGTCACGCACAGCGCCGAACTGGCCGCGAAATTTCCTGTTCGTTTTGAACTGGCTGATCGAAAGCTTTTGAAAAAGTAGACAGTAGGCAGTAGTCAGTAGACAGTAGCTGAAAGGCTGCCAGTTCCGCTGATTGCCGACACCAAACATGAACCTTTCAACTCTTGTCAAAAACAACCTTACTCATTTTTGGCGAACTAACCTCGCCGTCGTTCTTGGCGTAGCCACCGCAACCGCAGTGCTGGCCGGAGCAATGCTGGTTGGCGATTCCGTCCGAGCTAGTTTGATGGATTTGGCGCTGTCGCGGCTGGGCAAGACGGATTTGCTGGTCGCTTCCACAGGATTTTTCCGCGAAGCTTTGGCCGACGATTTGAAGTCAGCGGAATCTTTCAACAAATGGTTTACCGATTCCTGTTCGCTGATCGCCATCGAAGGCGTCGTCACGCACAGCGATTCCAATGCTCGCGCTGGAGGCGTTGCCGTTTACGGAATAGATGAACGCTTCTGGAAATTTCACGGCTCGAACATCGCTCCGCCCGATGGAAACGATCTGGTAGCCAGCGCCGCGCTCGCTTCGGAGTTGAACGCGAAACCCGGTGACACGTTGATCCTGCGAATCGAAAAGCCTTCGGCGATTCCGGTCGAATCGCTGCACAGTCGCAAAGAAGATTTAGGCCGTTCGGTTCGTTTGAACCTGCGCGAAGCTTTGCCGCCGGGAAGCATCGGCGAATTTTCGCTTCGCCCTCAACAAGGCGCAGTCCGCGCGATTTTCCTGCCGCTGAAAAAGCTGCAACGCAACTTGGAACAGGACGATAAAGCCAACGCGATTCTGCTTTCCGCCAAAGGTGGGACAAGTTTTCAACTTGTCCCACAGGCTGCCGAACAACTGATCAAAGAAAAGTTCACGCTTGCTGATTTAAGCTTGAAGCTGCTCACGCTCAACGCTGCCCAGGCCGTTTCGCTGGAAAGCGACAGCGCCGTGCTCAGCGACGCCATTGCTGAAAAAGCCAAAACTGCTGCAACCGCGTCGCAGTTCAAATCGGAGTCTTTCCTGACGTACTTGGCCAATTCGATTCGCATTGGCGACAAAGAAGTTCCTTATTCGCTGGTCACGGCAATTGAGCCAAACGAACTGGCCAGGCTTTCGCCCAACGGCGTGGCTCTGAACGATTGGGCGGCGCGTGATTTGGGCGCGAAGCTTGGCGATGAAGTTTCGCTGGATTATTACGTCTGGAAAGAAGAAGGTCGCCTGGACACCGCTCAAACCAAATTCAAAATCGAAGCCATTGTGCCAATGACCGGTTTGGCTGCCGACCGCAATCTGGCTCCTGAGTATCCGGGCATTTCCGACGCGAAAACCTTCTCCGATTGGGATCCGCCCTTCCCCGTTGATCTGAGCCGCGTTCGCAAAGTTGACGAAGATTATTGGGACAAATACCGCACAACTCCGAAAGCTTTTATCTCGCTGGAAGCCGGTCAGAAATTGTGGGGGACTCGATGGGGCAAACTGACTTCGATTCGGCTTTCAGCGAGCAGACCGCCTGAAGGCGGAACTACGAGCGCGCCGCCGTCAGAGATGCTTGAAACAGTCAAACAGGGTTTCGAGAAAACCTTGCGCGATTCGCTTGATCCTGCGCAGATGGGATTGACGGTTCAGCCGGTGCGTTATGAAAGCTTGCGGGCTTCACGCGGAGCGACGGACTTCGGCGAATACTTCACTTACTTCAGTTTCTTTCTGGTCGTTTCGGCATTGTTGCTGACCACTCTGTTTTTCAAACTCGGCATCGAACAACGCTTGCGCGAAATCGGCTTGCTGCGTGCGCTTGGATTTTCGATCAAACAAGTCCGCTCATTGTTTCTGCGCGAAGGCTTGCTGCTGGCCGTCATCGGCAGCTTCGTTGGTTTGATCGGAGCGATTGTTTACGGCTGGGCGATGATGTTCGGTTTGCGAACCTGGTGGGTGGGAGCCGTCGGAACGACGCTGTTGCGATTGCACATTTCGCCGACTTCGCTGGCCATCGGTTTCGTTTCAGGAATCATCGCCGCGCTGCTGTGCATCTGGCTGACGCTGCGTTTACTGCGAAAATTGTCTCCGCGCAATCTGCTTTCCGGTTCAACTGAAATCCTGGCAAACGACGTTCGTAGTTCCGCCTTCAGGCGGCAGCGCGAGCGTAGCGAGACTACACCGCCTGAAGGCGGAACTACGAACGCGATTTTCACGGCTTCACGGCTGGCAGTTATTTTCGGAGTTTTAGGAATAGCCATGTTGGCCAGCGCAAAATTCATTGGACAAGTCGGAGGCTTTTTCGGAGCCGGAACTTTCCTGCTGGTCGCGCTGCTGTTCTTCTGGTCTGCCTGGCTTAACGGGATGCTGAAGAGCGACAAGCGGCAAACAATCAGCGGACAAGGCTTCGCGCCGATGGCCAAGCTGGGATTTCGCAACGCTTCGATTCGCCCCAGCCGCAGCGTGCTGTGTATTGCGTTGATTGCGTCGGCGGCGTTCATCATCGTTTCGGTGGATGCGTTTCGAAAAGACAGCGGCGCGGCTTCGCTTGATCCGAAATCCGGTACGGGCGGTTTTCCGCTGCTGGCCGAAAGCCTGCTGCCAATCGTTCACGATCCGAACAGCGAACAAGGCCGCGACGAATTGAATTTGCTGGACGACACGTTCAAAGACGTGCGATTGACGCGGTTTCGATTGCGTCCCGGAGACGACGCCAGTTGTTTGAACCTGTACGCGCCGCGCAGCCCTCGCGTGCTGGGCGTGACGGATGAGTTCATCAAAGCCAATCGCTTTTCTTTCGCTGGTTCGTTGGCTGAAACCGAGGAACAAAGAGCAAATCCATGGCTGCTGCTAAATTCCTCTTCGACTCCCGACTCCCGACTTCCGACTCCCGTAATTGCGGATGCCAACTCGCTGATGTACGTCTTGCATTTGAAAGTCGGCGATGAAACCGCGCTGACCAGCAGCCACGGCGAAGTCGTCAAACTGAAAATCGTTGGTGCATTGTCCGACAGCATTTTTCAGGGCGAAGTGCTGATGGCGGAATCGAACTTCGTCAAAGTCTTCCCGGACGAACAAGGCTACAGGGTCTTTTTGGCCGAAACCTCCAGGCCAACGGAAACTGCCGCTGCACTGGAAGACCGGCTTTCCGATTACGGCTTCGATGCGATTTCGACTGACGAAAAGCTGGCCAGCTTTCATCAAGTCGAAAACACTTACCTTTCGACGTTTCAAACTCTGGGCGGTTTGGGGTTGCTGTTGGGAACGTTCGGGCTGGCGACGGTCTTGTTGCGAAACGTGCTGGAACGCCGCCGCGAACTGGCTTTGATGCGAGCCGTCGGTTATCAATCGTCGCATCTGTCGTTGATGGTTGTTGCCGAAAACGCCTTGCTGTTGGGATGCGGATTGCTTAGCGGCATCGTCTGCGCGCTGGTTGCCATCGCTCCGGCCTTCATCGCTCGCGGAGGAAAACTGTCCATCGTGTCGTTGGCGTTGTTGTTATTGGCAGTGTTATTGACCGGATTGTCAGCGTCGCTGGTCGCAGTTCGCGCCGCAGTTCGTTCGCCGTTGCTGGCTTCGCTCAGAACCGAATAAGTTACAATCGAATCGGAGGTACAAAATGAGCGCATTACCCAAACCTTATTTGAGCATTGAAGAATACATAGAGTTAGACAAAAACTCGGAAGAGCGATTCGAGTATTTCGACGGCGAAGTCTTTGCGATGGCTGGCAGCAGCCCCGATCACGCCAGAATAAGTTCGCGTATATGCTCTTTGCTGGAGCAAAAACTTTTCGGGGGCAAATGCGAAGCCTTCAACTGCGAGGTTCGAGTAAAAGTCCCAGCAGAGTTGCCTTATCGTTACCCGGATGTTTCAGTCATTTGCGGAGAACCAATTTTCGAAATGATTCAAGGCGTGGAAATGCTGGTCAATCCCGTCCTGATTATCGAAGTTCTTTCGCCTTCGACTGCGGCTTATGATCTCGACGCCAAGTTCACGGCGTATCAATCCATCGAAAGTTTCCGAGAATACCTTCTGGTAGCGCAGGATCGCCCGCATGTCATTCATTACACGCGCCAATCAAAAGGCCGTTGGTTGCGAACCGAAGTCAGCGGATTACAAAACGAAGTCAGGCTATCGTCGGTGAAAGTTACGTTACCGCTCAGCGAAATTTACGCGCGAGTCAAATTCCAATCCTAAACCGGAGAATCTGCACCAATGCTGCACAACAAAACCTTGTACGTTTTTTTAGCCTTCATCTCGTTGATCGCCTTTTCTCAAACGACGCTCGCTCAAGACATGACTCAATGGCGCGGAGCCAACCGCGATGGCTCGATTGCCGGATTCACGGCCCCGAAAGTCTGGCCGGAGCAGTTGAAATCGCAATGGAAAATTCAGGTTGGCGTCGGCCACGCTTCGCCGCTGGTCATCGGCAAAACCGTCTACTTGCATTCGCGGCAAGGCGAAAACGAGGTCGCCGCCGCTTACGATTTGGAAACCGGCAAAGTCATTTGGCGAGACAGTTACGTGGTGGATTACACAGTGAACATGGCGGCTACCGGTCACGGCAAAGGGCCGAAATCCACTCCTGTTGTCAGCGGCGGGCGGCTGTTCACGCTGGGCATCACAGGCGTGCTGTCGTGTTACGACACGGCCAAAGGCAAGCTGGCTTGGCGCAAAGAATTCGGCCAGCGTTTCGGCGAAAAGTCACCTGACTTCGGGACTTCGATGTCTCCGATGGTGGATAAAGGTTTGGTGATCTTGCACGCGGGCGGCAATAACAAAGGCGGCCTTGTGGCTTTGGATGCGGCAACCGGCGCGGAAAAATGGGCTTGGACAGAAGACGGGCCAGGTTACGCTTCGCCGATTGCGGTCGAAATTGCAGGCAAACGGCAGATCGTCACGCAATCGCGCAAACACATCATTGGCATCTGGGCGGACAATGGCGGTTTGCTGTGGAAGATTCCCTTCGACACCGAGTATGTGCAAAACATCGTCACGCCGATTCAATTCCGCGACTTGTTGATTTTTTCCGGCATCAACAAAGGCACGTTCGCCGTGCGCGTCGGTTGGAAAGATCGTTGGGTGACAGAAACCGTTTGGCATAACAAAGAAGTGGCGATGTACATGAACTCGCCTGTGCTGAGCGGCAATTTGCTATTCGGCATGTCGCACAAAAACAAAGGACAGTTTTTCTGCTTGGACGCCGCGACTGGCAAGACTCTGTGGACGGGCGATCCTCGGCAAGGTGAAAACGCCGCGATGCTGATTTCCGGCGACACGATCTTTTCGTTGACCAACAACGCCGATTTGATCGTCACCAGCGTTGCCAGCAAAGGCGCGACGGTCATTAAAAAATATCACGTCGCTCAATCTGAAACCTGGGCGCACCCGGCGATCATCGGCAAACGGGTGTTGGTGAAAGATCAAAATTCGCTGGCATTGTTGAGTTTGGAGTAATCTTTGGAGTGCGGCGGCTCGACGCCGCTTTTCTTTTGTCACCAGAAAATCCCTGTGAAACCAGTGAACACTTCAATCGAAAACAAAAGCGGCGCCGAGCCGCCGCACTCCAAATCTCAGCCGCCGATTTCCAAAGTAAAAATTGTTGTCGGTTTATTCGCGCTGTGGCTGACCGTTGCTGCGCTGTTGTCTTTTTCGCGGCTGACGCACGAAGCTTTTGGCGTGCAGGGCGATCTGACGCTGCATTACCACATCACGCGCAGTTACGCGCAGAGCTTTGCCGAAGGCGATTGGCTGCCGCGTTGGGCTGGTTTGCTGGATGGCGGGCGCGGCGATGCGTTGTTCACGTTTTATCCGCCGCTTTGTTATCTGGTCAGCGCGTTGTTGATGAAGCTGTTCGGCTTGGACGTGCTCAGTTCGATCAAAGCCGTTTCGTTTCTGGTGCTGTTTCTGGCGCAAGCTTCGGCGTATTTGCTGGCGCGTGAATTTTTCAATCGCCGACAAAGCCTGATTGTTTCGTTGGGCTATGTTTTGCTGCCTGCGTTTCCGCTGATTTGTTTGCATCGTGTGTTTTTGGCAAACGCCTTTGCGCTGAGCTTCGCTCCGCTGGCTGTGAAATGGGCGTATCGGTTGCTGGTTGGTACGGAACCGGGAGCGGTAGCGACTGGGTTGACCAATGAGATTACCCCACTGAAATCTCTCGGTCGCCACCGCTCCCAGTTCTGCATCATCGCGTTCGCACTTTGCTTCAGCGCGATCATTCTTTCACACGCCATCACAACGTATCTGACCGGATTGACGATTGGCTTTCTGGCGCTGGCGTTTATTCGCCAAGCCGGTTGGCGAGGAATTTTGTCGCTGGCCAGAGCCGTGTTTGTGGCTTTGATGCTGACGGCGTTTTTCCTGTTGCCGCAACTGGTCGAAGCCGATTGGGTGCAATTGAAACTGCAACTGGTGCAGCAGGATTACCGGAATTACTTTTTGTTTGCGGCTCCGCCGAACGACAGCCGTTATCGTCAGGCTTGGTCGGGGTTCAACGACGCGACCAGCTATTTGATCGTCATTCAATCGCTGACCGGGCTTTTGCTGGCGTTGAGTTGTTGGCCGAAATTTCGCGGCGACAAATCGTCGCCTGTGGTTTGGTTCGGTTCGACGCTGGTCGCGTTCGGTTTTTTGATTTCGTTGCCAGTGTCGGATTTGTTGTGGCGATATTTGCCCGGCTTGAAATTCATTCAATTCCCATGGCGCTTTCAACCGTTCGTGGCGTTGGGGATTGGGTTGTTGGCCGTTGTCGCTGTTGAATGCCGCCCGTTGCTGAAAAAACTTCCTCGCATGCTGTTGATGGCCGGATTGATGTGGCTGATCGTCATTCAACTGATTTTCACGGCGATCTTCGTTCATCTGGACGATGATGACGTGACGCGCGAGCAAGTCGCCAACTTGCTGGTTGCCGCCGACGCCCAACCCGTCAACTTGCAGGAAGGCACTCGGCTTCAAAACGAAGACGATTTGAAATACGCGCCGTACACCAGCAATCAGCTTTATTTTCGTCCGACCGGTTCGGCGTTCATGTTGTACCCGCCCGCGTCGAAACCTGGTGGTTTGTCGTTGATCGAATCTCAAGGCCGAGTGACGACCAAACGCCTGGAAATTGCGCGGCGGGAATTTTTGATCGAAAGCGATTCGCCGACGAAAGCCAGAATCGAAACGCACAATCATCCGAACTGGCACGCGCAACTGGACGGCAGCGAAATCGCTCTACAATCCGAACCTGAAACCGGGTTGATGCTGGTTGACCTGCCCGCTGGCTCACATCGGTTGAGTTTGAGGTTTGAAGCGCGTTACCAACTCGCACGCATCGCGTGGCTGATTTCCATGACAAGCTGGGTGTTGTTGACGCTGGTGCTTGGCTTTCAACTGATTCGACGCAAATGACCAAACCAAGCTCCGAACTGAAAACCGCGTTGCTGTGGACTGTCGCGCTGAGGCTGATTTATTCGGCAGCGGGCGCGTTGGCGACTCCGTATTTGAAATTGAACCCGGCGCTGATTCGCAGCAACGATCTGACCGACAACTTGATACCGCGCGAAACAGGTTGGCCGTATCGTTTGCTGGGAGTTTGGGAGCGGTTCGACACGCTGTGGTATCTGGAAATTTCTCAGCACGGTTACGCCCGCCCCGATGCCGTAGTCTTCTTTCCACTTTATCCTGCGCTGATTCGAGCGTTGTCGTTCGTCGTTTCGCCGCTGGCTTCGGCGTTGATTGTTTCAACCGTAGCAGCGTTTTTCGCCTTCTGGGGATTTCAAAAACTGATCGGGCTGGATTTGCCAAAAGACACAGCCAAACGCGCTTTGTTGTTTTTCGCGTTGTGGCCAACGGCTTTTATTTTGTTCGCAGGTTATCCCGAATCGTTGCTGATCGCGTTGATGATTTGGGCAATCTGGTTTGCTCGCGGCGGGCGTTGGTGGTTGGCCGGAATTTTAGGCTTGCTGGCCGGACTGACCAAAGCCGTAGGCTTTTGCATCGTCGTTCCGCTGGCGGTGCTGGCGTTCAAGGAATGGCGCTGGCGTACCTGGCCGACCTTTTTGCCTTTGCTGGCGGCTCCGTTGATGACATTGACGATCTGGCTGTCAGGCAATTCGCTGGCTTCGGATGCGTACCCGAAGCACTGGCGGACTCAAATCGCTTTTCCGCTGATGACTCTGTGGGCGAGTTTGCGCGAAGCCTTCACGACATTTGACGCCGTGTTACTGCTGAATCTGGCGGCTCTGACGGCAGTCTTCATTCCTTCATTCATCAAACGCATTCGCGCCGAATACCTGCTGTTTTCGCTGTCGGCGTTGATGATGTTCCTGACCAAGAAAACTGACCCGCTACTGCAAAGCTCCAGCCGATACGTTTTGGCCGTTTTTCCCGCCTTCGCCAGCTTGGCAAGCTGGATCAAACATCCGTTTCTGGTGGCGCTTGGGTTGATTGCGATGAGCCTGCTTCAACTGCTGTTGCTGTGGTCGTTTTTTGAATGGGCGCTCGTGGTTTGACGCTGTCGCAATTGATGACATACAGTCCGACACGAGTAGTAACATTTTTCGATAGCAAATTCATATAACCTCAAGGCTAGCTTCTGGTTAGCGGGAACATTTTTCGTGGCAAAAAATGCGGCAATATGAGTCTTCACACCCTTGGCTGACCTTTTCTTTGGACTTACGCCCTGCTCCGGCAAAACTCTGGATGTTGCTGGGTGAGTGCCAGTCGAAATGCGAACACATCGCCGGAGTTCCGCTGCGCCCGATTACTGCCAAACAGCTTCATCAGCTTTATCTGGCCAAAGGTGTGGCGGCAACCACAGCCATAGAAGGCAACACTCTTTCAGAAAAACAGGTGTTGGAGCATTTGAAGGGGCGTTTGCATTTGCCTGTTTCACAGGATTACCTAAAACAAGAACTCGACAATGTTATCGCTGCCTGCAATTCAATTCTTCATCAGGTTGTAACCAAAACCTTGCCGCCGCTAAATCGAAACCGAATTGAAGAGTTGAATCGCGTTGTGCTGGATAAATTGCTGGTGGAGGAAGGCGTCACCCCCGGCCAAGTCAGAACCTATTCCGTTGGAGTTGCTAATTATCGCGGTGCGCCAGCCGAAGATTGCGCCTATCTGCTTGACCGTTTATGCCAGTGGTTGAATGGTCACGGGTTTGAAGCTCCACCCAGTCAGGAAATCGCTTATGCGATTTTGAAATCTGTCATTTCTCATCTTTACCTTGCCTGGATACATCCGTTTGGCGATGGGAACGGACGAACTGCGCGATTGATAGAGTTTCAAATTTTAATTGCTTCGGGAGTTCCTGCTCCCGCAGCGCACTTGCTCAGCAATCATTACAACCAAACCAGAGCCGAGTATTATCGCCAACTGGATCAGGCTTCGCGCTCAGGCGGCGATGTAATTCCGTTCATCTTGTACGCAGTCACCGGCTTTGCCGAAGGATTACGGTCGCAATTGGAAGTCATACGAATGCAGCAGTGGGACATCGTCTGGCGAAATTACATTCACGAATCGTTCAGGGATCAAACCAGTCCGGGGGCTGAACGCCAAAGGCGACTGGCTTTAGATTTGTCACAAAAGCTGGAACCGGTTCCTTTCTCCAAATTGACTGACATTAGCCCACGAATTGCCAAAGCTTATGCCAACAAAACCGATACAACGTTGCGCCGCGATCTTGAAAAGCTGTTGGATATGGAACTGATTCGTAAAGAAAAAGATGGTTATTTGGCAAACAAAGAATTGATTCTGGCCTTTTTGCCAACCAAAGCTGAACCTTGATTTATGGCTCCAACGGGCATTTACATCCACATTCCGTTTTGCGAAACGCGCTGCCATTACTGCAATTTTGCAACGGGCGGTTATGAATCCGAATTGGCGCGGCGTTACGTGGCTGCTCTGCGTTCCGAAATTGAGCGGGCGGAAGTCACGAACGGAATGCGGCAAGTTGATTCGATTTACTTCGGCGGAGGAACTCCAACCACGCTGACTGTTGAACAGTTAAGCGGCATCATCGAACTCTGTCGCGCGAAGTTCGATGTCGTTCCAACCGCCGAAATCACCAGCGAAGCCAATCCCGGCACGATTTCTCAGGAGTTTTTGGAAGGCCTGCGCGCAACCGGAATCAACCGACTGAGCTTCGGCGTGCAATCGTTTGACGACGGCGAACTGCAAATGATCGGGCGTTCGCATTCGTCAGAAGCTGCTCGGCAAGCCGTGCGACTGGCTCGCGCTGCCGGGTTTGAAAACGTCAGCGTAGATTTGATCGCTGGCTTGCCCGAACAGAAAATGGAAACGTGGCGGCGAAATCTGGGAGAAGCTTTCGCACTTGAACCTGACCATCTGTCTGTCTATTTGCTGGAACTGTACAAAGACGCGCCGCTGCTTCATCGAATCAACCGAGGCGAGTTGCGGGCGATTGACGACGAACTGACTGTTGAAATGTACTTCGCATTGAAAGACGAAGCCGAGCGACACGGCTTTGAGCATTACGAAATTTCCAACTGGGCGCGTCCCGGATTTGAGTCGCGGCACAATTTGAAATACTGGACAGGCGCGCCTTATTGGGCGTTCGGAGTTTCCGCCGCCGGTTACGATGGCGCTCGGCGTTGGTCGAACACTCGCAACATTCACGAATACCTGACGAAAATCGAAGCTGGCGAATCCGCAGTCGCAGAAACTGAAACGCTGGACGCCGACGATTTGCAAAGCGAAAATCTGTTCCTGCGTTTACGACTGAAAGAAGGCGTCAACCTGCTCGACCACGAACGACGTTTCGGCGTGAAGGTAACCGAGCGATACGCCGACGAACTTGCTCGGCTGAACGAAGCAGGCTTGATCGAACTCAACAACGACACTCTGACGATTTCTCGCGCTGGCACAGTGCTGGCAAATGAAATTTTCTCAGTGTTCGTCTAACTCAACGCAAAGACGCAAGGCAGCAAAGACGCAAAGTACAATCCCTCTTTGCGACTTTGGTACTTTGCGCCTTTGCGTTGAAAACAATCTTATGAAACTTGTTGATCTAAGAAGCGACACAGTCACCAAACCCACCACAGCCATGCGCCGCGCAATGGCCGAAGCTGAAGTCGGCGACGACGTGTACGGCGAAGACCCGACCGTCAACAGATTGCAGGAACGCGCAGCGGAACTCTTTGGCAAAGAAGCCGCGCTGTTTGTTCCGTCGGGAACGATGGGCAATCAGATTTGCGTCAAGCTTCATACTCGACCGGGAACCGAAATCATCCTCGAAGAACGCAGTCACATTTTCAATTACGAGATGGGCGCGGCAGCGGCGTTTTCGGGTGTGACTTGCCGACCGGTTCGCGGCGAAGACGGATTGCTGAACTGGAATTTGATCGCTCCGGCCATTCATCACAGCGCGCCGTATTACGTGACGCCGACTTCGCTGGTGGCGCTGGAAAATTCGCACAACATGGCTGGCGGAGCCGTGTTGCCTCTGTCGGTAATCAACGACATTTGCCAGCACGCCCACGCGCTGGGATTGCCTACGCATTTGGACGGAGCGCGCATCTTCAACGCGGCTTTGGCTTTGAACACGACGGTCGCCGAAATCGCGCGGCCATTTGATTCGGTGATGTTTTGCTTGTCCAAAGGTTTGGGCGCTCCTGTCGGTTCGATGATTGTCGGCACGAAAGACTTCATCAAAGAAGCCGTCAGCGTTCGCAAAATGTTGGGCGGCGGCATGCGACAAGTCGGCGTGTTGGCTACGGCTGGAATGCTGGCTCTGGAAGAATCGCCGAAGCTGTTGGCCGAAGACCACGCCAACGCCAAACGACTGGCTACGGGTTTGGCCGAATTGCCCGGCGTCAAAATTGATCCCGAACGAGTGCAAACCAACATCGCCATTTTCGACATTGCGGCGACGGGAATTTCTACGGCGCAAATGGCTGCGGAATTGAAAACGCGCGGCGTGCTGGCCAACGGCATCAACGCGCGCGAAATGCGGATGGTCACGCATTACGATGTCAGCCGCGAAGAGATTAAACAGACGATCAAAATCACAAAAGAAATTCTGGGGAGGTAGACAGGATTCACAGGATTCACAGGATTCGGACTATAGCTTTATGAAAAAGAAAGCTCACGCAAAGACGCAAAAACGCCAAGCAAACAAGAACTCTCTCTTCTTGAATTCTTTGCGACTTTGCGACTTTGCGTGAAACTTACTTCTTTAGGCCGATAGGTTCCAAGCCATCCTGTAAATCCTGTAAATCCTGTCTAAAGTTTTTGTCCGATAGAAAACCAATCATCGCCATTGACGGCCCCGCAGGTGCGGGCAAAAGCACGATTGCCAAAACGCTGGCTCGGCAACTTGGATATTTGTTCATTAACACCGGAGCCATGTATCGCGCCGTCGCCTGGAAAGCTTTGCAGCTTGGAGTTTCGCTGGAAGATGCAGACCAAGTCGGCAAACTCGCCGAAGACTCCTTGATCGAATTGACCGGAACCGTTGACGCGATGCGCTTGTTGATTGATGGGCAAGATATCACCGAAGACATTGCTACACCTGCGATCAGTCAGGCGGCTTCTGTAGTTTCGGCGATTTCAGCAGTGCGGCGGGCGTTGGTGGCTCGGCAACAGCAAATGGGAAAAGCGGGCGGCGTCGTGATGGAAGGCCGCGACATTGGCACGCAAGTCTTTCCCGATGCCGAGATCAAAATTTACCTCGACGCTTCTTCGCAGGCGCGCGCTGAGCGGCGACACACGGACGATCTGGCCAAAGGCTTCAACACCGGTTCGCTTTTGACGACACAGTCGGAAATCGAAGAGCGCGACACCCGCGACAAATCGCGTGCGGATTCGCCGCTGGTTCAGGCAGAAGGAGCGGTTTACATTGATTCATCTGCGATGACGATTAATGAAGTGGTGGAAAAAATTCTCAGTCTGGTTTCGTAACAAAGTCGCGGCAATTGATTCGAGTAAACATGTTCACAGGCATCATCGAAGAACTCGGCACGATTCGTAAAATCACCAACGCAAAAGACGGCGCGCGATTGGAAGTTTCCGCAAAAATGGTGCTGTCCGATGTAAAACTTGGTAACAGCATAGCGGTCAACGGCGTCTGTTTAACTGTCGTTGATTACTCTGGAGATTGGTTTGCGGCGGATGTTTCGGCGGAAACTTTGCGCCGAACGAGTTTGAAACAATCGCGCACCGGCAGCCGCGTGAATCTGGAACGCGCGATGAGTTCAACGTCACGATTTGGCGGTCATATTGTCCAAGGCCATGTGGACGGCACAGGCGAATTTCTCGAAGCCAAGGCCGTTGGCGAAAGCTGGGCGGTTCGGATCGGATTTCCCGCCGAACTGGCGCGATACATCGTCGAAAAAGGTTCGATTACAGTTGATGGCATCAGTTTGACGGTGGCGACACTCGGCGCGAACTGGTTTGAAATCGCCGTTATTCCGCACACCTGGAACGTGACGAATCTTTCGACGCTGGCGCGTGGTGCGGGGGTTAATCTGGAAGTAGACATCATTGCCAAATACGTCGAACGAATGATCGGTGCTTATGCAAACCAGCCGAAAGAGACGCTTACAATTGAAAAATTAGCCGAGCTTGGATATTGAAAATCTGGTTATGAAAAGAATCCTTGGTCGCACCATCGGCATTGGCGCAGTGGTGTTTTTCGTTGCCGCTGCCCTGTTCCCCGATTATTTTCATTATGCTGTGGATGTGATTGCTCACCCGTGGGCATATTCGCTGCGGGGCGAAGCTACGTTGACCGGTCATTGGCGTGGGCAGGTGAGTTTTGAAAATGGCGCGAACCGCGAATTCAGCCTGGGAATTGAACGCAATCCGCTCAACAGTTACCGGCGCATTCTGGCTGATGAACATCCGCTGCAAGGCGCGTTCACCGGTTGGGCGAAAATGCCGGACGATTTCGGCAACTTGGTTCATTACGACTTGTTCGGCAGCACCAATCGCAGCGGTTCGGAAGTCATCATTCAACTTCAAGCCATTGACGCCAAACCATCACCCGAACGCCAAACCGTTTTGCAGGAACTGAAAGGCGTGTGGAAAGGCCACACGCTGGAACTGGCTGGAGTGTCTTCGATGACGCGGTACGACGGCAACCGTTACCATTTCAGCGAAGACGATTCGGTGTTGTCCGCAAAAGCCAGATTGATTCAGCAATGACCGTGTTCTTTTGGGGTTAAGCAGTAGTTCTAACTCAATCATGCCATTAGCTTCCATCGAACAAGCCATCGAAGATTTTCACGCCGGTCGAATGGTCATCATCGTTGACGACGAAGACCGCGAAAACGAAGGTGATCTGGCTTGTGCTGCTGAAAAAGTCACGCCCGAAATCATCAACTTCATGGCGCGCGAAGGCCGCGGTTTGATCTGTCTGCCGATGACCGAAGAGCGTTGCGACGAGCTTCGGTTGCCGTTGCAGGTTTCGCACGACGAAAACGGCACGCAGTTCGGCACGGCCTTCACCATTTCCATCGAAGCGCGCGTTGGCGTGACGACGGGAATTTCAGCCGCCGACCGAGCGACGACGATTTTGACCGCCGTCAATCCGAACTCAAAAGCGTCTGATCTGGTTCGCCCCGGCCACATCTTTCCGCTGCGCGCCCGTCGCGGCGGAGTGTTGATGCGACCCGGTCAAACCGAAGCCAGCGTTGACCTGGCTCGACTGGCAGGGCTGACGCCAGCAGGCGTTATCTGCGAAGTGATGAGCGATGACGGCACGATGGCTCGTTTGCCGGAACTGGAACTTTTCGCCGTCAAACACGATTTGAAAATCATCTCGGTGGCTGACCTGATTCGTTACCGAATGCAAAACGAAGTCAGCGTTCGCCGCGTCGCCGAAGCGACTGTGCCGACGGTTCACGGCGAATTTCGGGCGGTGGCGTTTGAAAATCTGTTGAACGGTGAAGTTCATCTGGCGATGGTCATGGGAGAAATTTCCGCCGACGAACCGGTGCTGGTTCGCGTTCACACGCAATCGGTGTTGAGCGACGTGTTCGGCAGCATGCGCGACAGTCACGGCGCGCAATTGCAAACGGCGCTGGAACACATCAAACGCGAAGGGCGGGGAATCGTGCTGTATCTGAAGCAGGAAATGCGTGGCGTGGGATTGGCTGACCAGCTTCGCGGATACCGCGAACCCGGCGTGAATGCGCGCGACGACCAAATGGCAAACCGAAACTCCATGCCGGATGTTCGTGATTACGGAACCGGCGCGCAGATTTTGCATGAACTAGGAGTGAGAAAGTTGAAACTGCTGTCCAATCGTTCGCCGCGATTGCACGCGCTGGATGGATTCGATCTGGAAATCGTCGAACACGTGCCGCTGACCTAATAACTTCATTTGGTTTCGCCGAATCGCAGAGTTGCGTCTTCGGTCACGCTGGGCTGAGCTTGGGCTGTGGCTTTTTCGTTCAGTTCGTTGGTTGTTGTGGCAATGTGACTGGCTGGCGACACGGCGGAAACCGGCGCGGAATAAGGCACAGAGTACATATACGTCGGCGGCTGGAATTCTGGCTCTTCGTCTTGAGCTTCCGGTTTCGGAGCGAAGAAAATTCCGTTCAGCAAATGCGCCACGCCTTTGGCCACTGGAATCAACCCCAACAACCACAACATGCGAAAGATCGGAACCAGTCCGACAACTTCCCATCTGGTCTTTTGCAGAATCAGCGTTTCCAGGCTGGTCAACAATCCTGAGCCGTTGGCTTCGCCCAGCAAGATATTCCAAACCACCATCCACGCGCCGCCGCCAAAAATCGAAAGCGTCGCTTGTTGCAAACTGTATTTGCGGGAATCGGCGGTGCGAACTTTGTTCAATCTCCATTTGACTTCGTGCTTGGTGAAGCTTTTCAGGTCGCGCGCCATATCGGCCAGCACGACTTGCGGCGGAGGAAAATTGCCCGCCTGATTCATCTGTTGATTCATCGGCGTCAGCGGAGTTTGATCCAGTCGTTTGGTGTTTTTGATTTGTGCGCTGGCCTGTTCAAATCCCGCGCGCAGGTTTGCGCCGAGTTCGCGCAGATTGTTTTTCAACGCTTCAAAATCAATCGGGCCGGGTTGTTTGCCGTCAATCGCATCCAGAATTACGCCCAGATTGGTTCCGCAACTTCGGCAAAATCGTTGATTGGGAACAGCCTGAGCAGCGCACTTGGGACAATACATTTCGAATCTCCTTGGGAGTGTTTGTAGTTCCGCCGTCAGGCGGCTGGCTCTGATTACGATTCTCTTTCAGCCCTAGTTCTTGCCTTTTCGCTTTTCCGGCTTGACGTAACTTGTTCGCACAACGGTTTTGATGTTGCCGCGCACGTTGAAATCGCCTTCCAGATGAAATTCCAGCGGGTCGCAGGCCGCGACAAAATCATCTCGAATGACGTTGACCACGTGTTCGTGAAAGATTTTCACCTCGCGGAACGAATTGATGTACAGCTTCAACGATTTCAATTCGATGCAGCGCCGATTCGGCACATACCGCAAATGCATCGTGGCGAAATCTGGGAAATCGCTGAACGGGCAAATCGCCGTGAACTCCGGGATGGTGAAATCAATTTCGATCCGCTTGCCGGGATGTTCGTAAGCAAACGTATCCAACTGAATCAGGTTCATCTCTTCGCGCGGCGTCGAGCGAATTTCCAGATGCTGTTCCGGCGAAACTTCAATCAATGTTTTCGACTTCTTCTTGGCCAAACTGTTGCTCCATTCTGTTCAGGTTGTTATTGGAAATTGTGCCGTCATTGGCGGCGTTCGTAAATCAGCTTGCCGTCAAAAATCGTCATGACGACTTTGGCGTTTTGGATTTCGACCGGATTGATTTTGAAGATGTCCGCCGACAGCACGGCAAAGTCTGCCAGCTTGCCGACTTCAATCGAACCTTTCACCGTTTCGTCAAAACTGGCGTACGCCGAACCGAGCGTGAATCCTTTGACGGCTTCGGCGACGGAGATTTTTTGTTCGGGAACCCAACCCGCCGGACGTTTGCCATCGAGCGTTCGCCGTGTGGCAGCGCCGTAAATTCCCATCAGCGGTTCCATCGGCGCGACAAACCAGTCAGAACCGAACGCCAAAACCACTCCGGCATCCAGCAACGAACGAAAGGCATAAGTGCCTTTGGCGCGCTCGGCTCCGATGCGGTTTTCAGCCCAACGACCATCGTCAATCGCGTGATACGGTTGCATCGAAGCAATTACTTTTTGGCTGGCGAATCGTTTGATCTCCTCCATTCGCAAATGCTGAGCGTGTTCAATGCGAAAGCGACGATCACGCGCTCCGTTTTGTCGTTCGGCTTCGGCAAAAAAATCCAGAATCAGTTTGTTGCCTTTGTCGCCGATGGCATGAATCGCAAGCTGCAACCCGGCTTTGTCGGCAGCAAGTATGCGGTCACGCATTTTGCTTTCGGGAAACATTTCATCGCTGGGCAAACCGGCGGTTTTCGGATCGTCCAGGTAAGGCGTAAAAAACAGCGCCGTCGTTGAACCCAGTGATCCGTCGGCAAAACCTTTCAATCCGCCAACTTTCAATTTGTCGTTGCCGAAGTTCGCGCGAATTCCCGCGGCGGCCAATCGCTGCCAAGCTGCCAAAGGCTGATGTCCGCTGACACGCACAGTCAATTCTCCACGTTGAAGCAGCGTTTGATAGACGCCCAACACTGCTGGCGAAGCCGACATATCCTGCACACTGGTCACCCCGTTTTCGGCGGCGTAGCGCATCGCGGCTTTGACGGATTCGATCATTTCGGCTTCGGTCGGATCGGGAATGACTTTGTAAACGAAGTTCATCGCCGCGTCTTTCAACACGCCGGTCGGTTCGCCGCTGGCATCGCGGACTATGGTTCCGCCGTCAGGGTCTTTGGTGTCGCGCGTGACTCCGGCCAGCTTCAACGCCAGTGAATTCGCCAACGCCATATGCCCGTCCAACCGATTGATGAAAACCGGATTGTCCGGCGTCACAGCGTCAATCAACTGTCGCGTAGGCAAATTCGCTGGCTGCCAATTTTCGTGATCCCAGTTGCCGTTCTGCACCCAGCGGCCTTTTTGGAGCTTGGCGGCAAATTCGCCGATGCGTTTGCGGAACTCTTCCGGCGAAGCTGCATCACGTAATTGCACGCTGGCCAAGCCCGCTCCGCCGTCCAGAAAATGCACGTGAGCGTCGTTGAATCCCGGCACGACTCGTTTGCCTTTCAGATCAATGACTTTGGTTTGTGCGCCGATCCAACGACGAATGTCTTTGGTCGAACCTACGGCAGCAATGCGATTGCCGACGACGGCGATGGCTTCGACTTCCTGCTGCTTATCGTTGACCGTCCAGATTTTTCCGTTGAGCAAAACCAAGTCAGCGAAGGGTACGGAACCGGGAGCGGTAGCGACCGGGTGAGATGGTAGTGATTGGTAAGCCGCGCATAAGAGCAGGAGGGCAAGGAGGGTTTTCATAGTTTCTGTAGTTTAGCAGTCAACCGGGTCGCTACCGCTCCCCGTTCTGTACCGTTCTTTCTTTTTGAAATTGACGACAGTAGCAAACGTAGGGTCTTCGATCTGAATGGTCGAATGCGAAAGATGAAACTGTTCGACCAGCAGCGCGCGGACTTCGCGCAGCACGCGGCAGCTTTGGTCTGCATTCGTGACTACGACGTGAGCCGACAACACGTGACGGTCTGAAGTGATCGTCCAAATGTGCAAGTCATGAACTTCGCGCACGCCAGCGATGGCTTTGATGGCTTGTTCAACGGCGGCAGGGTTGATGTGCGAAGGCACGCCTTCCAGCAGCACGTTGACCGATTCAGCAACGATGCGCCACGAATTCCAGACGATCAACAAACTAATGATTACGCTGAACAACGGATCAGCCCAGCGCCAGCCTTTCCAGACGATCAATACTCCAGCAACAATTGCCGCTACGGAACCCAGCAAATCTCCGAGCACGTGCAGATAAGCTCCGCGCATGTTCAAGTTGTCATGATGGTGCGAGCGCGATAGCAACCACGCCGAAACAATGTTCACCGCCAAGCCGCCAACGGCAATCCAAACCAGTGTCCAGCCTTGTACTTCTTCCGGTTGGCGAAAGCGATGAAATGCTTCGACGCAAATCAACACTGACAAGGCAATCAACGCCACGCCATTGACCAGCGCAGCCAGAATCTCCAACCGATAAAATCCATAAGTCTTACTCTGAGTCGCTGGACGCGCGGCGAATCTCACGGCGAACAATGCCAATGCCAACGCGGCTACATCAGTGAACATGTGCCCGGCATCCGACAGCAGCGCCAGACTGTTCGACAAATAACCGCCAACGGCTTCGGCCAGCATGTAGCCAAACGTTAGCGTCAAGACGATCAACAAGGTTCGCTGCGACACTCCGCGAGCGTGGTCGTGATGATGATGGTGTTCGTGCGAATGATGCGCGTGGTCGTGAGGATGAAGTTGTAACGCCGGAGTGCTCATCGCTGGTGATCTTAGCTCAAACGACTTCCGAGCGGCAGTCGCCTTCCAAAACTTCGTAATATCGCTGACCGGCGCAAGCTCGACAGAGAGTTCGGCCATCGTGGAAGACTTCTCGGTGATCGTTGATGCCTTCGCCGCATTCAACGCATTCGACGCGCGTCAGTGGATGGCCGGGCTTATCGGAGTCGGACAAGGTGACGTTGACCGATTGCCAGATAAACAGATTTTCGTCCGGCAGAGTTTTGTAAGCTTCCAGTTGCTGTTCTTTTTTGGTCGGCAGATGGCTGAACAACTGTTTGGCCAGTTCGCGCGAAGATTCGACGGCGACGACTCGGACGGCTTCGTTGGTTTCGGTGTTCAGGAACGTCGCGGCCAGCTTGCCGAAGTCGCGGAACTTCAAGGTTCGTTTGCCTAACCGACAACCCGTAACCGTGTTGATGGCGTCGGCGGCACAGCGGTCAATTTCGACAAAGACGATCAACCGTTTGCCGATCTTTGGCTCTTCGATGCCGACCAACCGACAGCCGAGCATCGCCATTCGTACGCCGAGCACTTGGCCTGGACACATGTGGCCATGATTGCGTTCGGCTTCGACCAGGTATTCGGCAAGAGAGTTCATCGTTAAAACCAAACCGCTTGCTTACGCGCGCGGTACTGACCCAGCATCAATAAAGCAGATAACGCTGGCGGCGTTCGGCGAAGTCTTTTTCTCCGGCTTGCCACGAAGCGGCGATGTCTTCCAGGCTTGCGCCGGATTCGATCTGTTCGCGCAGCTTCGTAGTTCCCGCAATCACATCAAATGGCAAGCGGTCGTAAACGTATTCATACGGAGGCGTCTGCCATTTGAAACCTTCCGGGTAAAGATCGTGCATGGCTTTGATCAGCGCGATGCCGGTGATGACGGGTTTGAAGACTTCGCGGTCGGTGACGTGCAACTGAACTCCGTGGCAAAGCTGCGCGACGTGTTTTTGAAAGGTCGGTTTGAAACTGTGTGGGCGGAAATGAACTCCGGGCAATGATTGACGATTGAGATGCTCGGCCAGTTCGTATGAATCGGCGTAAGGCGCTCCGGTAATTTCAAACGGGCGAGTCGTGCCGCGACCTTCGCTGAATTTAGTGCCTTCGACCATGACCATTCCCGGATAAACCACTGCCGTTTCCAGCACAGGGATGTTTGGCGAAGGCAGCACCCAGCGCGCGTCTGTGTCGTCAAACCAGAATTCGCGTTTGTACCCTTGCATCGGAATGACTTCCAGGTCGCAGCCTATGCCGAATTCTTCGTTGAACATTCGCGCCAATTCGCCAACGGTCATGCCGTGCCGCATAGGAATGGGATACATCCCGACAAAGGATTCGTGGCCGGTTTCCAGCGTGTTGCCTTCGATTCCAACGCCGCCAATCGGATTTGGCCGGTCGCAAACTACGAAGCGTTTGCCAAGTTCTTTGGCCGATTGCATCGCCAGCGCCATCGTGTAAATGAAAGTGTAAACGCGAGTTCCCACGTCCTGAACGTCAAACACAATCACATCAGCATCGCTGAGCATCTGCGCCGTCGGCTTGCGGACTTCGCCATAAAGCGAATAAGCCATGACTCCGGTGCGTGCATCGCGGAAACCTTCCCATTCGATCATGTTGTCCTGAGTTTCTCCGCGAATGCCGTGTTGCGGGCCGAACAGCGCGGTCAGGTTGATGTCTTTGTGTTGATTGAGCAGGTCAGCCGAATGGCGAAAGTCGTGGTCAATCGAAGCCGGATGGCAGATCAACCCTGTGCGCGCTCCGCTGAGCAGTTGCGCGCGGTCGCTGAGCAGGATTTCGATTCCAAGTGCGATTTTGTTCATTGAAGTTCAGGAAAAAGAAGCTACGCGCTTCAATCACAGCAAGCGAGGGCGCTTGCGTTCCCAAGGCTACCGAGCGCGCAAGATCAAAAACGCCAAGCCGCCAAAAACGACCACCAAAGCGAGAATCAACAGTGCGATGCCTAAACCAATTGCCAGATAATTCTTTTCGACGAATTTGCGCGGCGGTTGATCGTCGCCGGTCTGTTCCTGTCGCTGAATTTCACGCCATCGTTCGCTCATTTTCTCGATGGACACAGGATAGGCTTCGCCGGAAGGCGCTGGTGAATTGTCTTGTTGTTTTTGGGAATCGTTCACGGTTGAGGAGTATCCGAGATGCCATCGCAGGCTGTCAACGCGGTTTTTCTTGTTCAGAGTCTGGCAATTTTTCGGCGATTGTGGTTGATTGAGCTTGGTTGAGCTTTCACCAAATCCCAAGCAATCAAGAAAGGTTATTACTGAACTTACATGCCCAAACTGAGCGCATTTCCTAAAGCATTTATGGATGACCTGTGCGTGCATCGCACGATGTCTTTATTCGATTGGATTGATCTGGCTGCCACGTTGAACGTGGACGGCGTGGAGATGTACCCAGGCTTTTTCGCCAGCTTCGAGCCGGATTACGTCGCCAAAGTAAAACAACACGCCGACGCGAAAGGCCTGGAAATTCCGATGATGTGTTGTTCGCCGGATTTCACCCAGCACGACGCGGCGGAACGCGAAAAGGAACTGGAAAAGGAACGGTTCTGGATTGATCTGACTGCACAACTCGGCGGACAGTTTTGCCGCGTGTTGTCCGGTCAGCGCCGCGAAGATGTTTCGCGCGAAGACGGCGTCCGTTACACCGTCGAATGCATCAATCAGGTGATTCCGTATGCCGCCGAGCGCAACATCGTCTTGAACATGGAAAACCATTACAAAGACGGATACTGGAAATTCCCGGAATTTGCTCAGCATCTGGATGTGTTTTTGGATGTCATCAATCATCCGTTGCTGAAAGATTCGCCGTGGTTCGGCGTCAATTTCGATCCGTCGAATTCGATCATCTGCGGCGAAAACCCGCTGGATGTGCTGGCCGCCGTCAAACATCGCGTCGTCACGATGCACGCTTCGGATCGGTATTTGATCAGCGGCACAATCGAAGATTTGAAATCTCAGGACGGTTCGATGGGTTACGCCAAGAACCTGAAACACGGCGTCATCGGCAAAGGTTTGAACGATTACGACAAGATTTTTTCGACGCTGAAAGCTGAAGGCTTCGATAGCTGGATTTCCATCGAAGACGGCGAAAACGGCATGGAAGAATTGCGCGAATCTGTGGCTTTCCTGCGCCGCAAAATGGCAGAGCATTTTTAACGTGGGACAATTTTCCAAATTGTCCCAGCCTTCGTAATCAAGCGATTTAGAAACAGTGTGGCAATTTTCCAAATTGCCACACCATCGAAATTTATGCGCCCAACAGTTTTTGTCACCAGACAGCTTCCTGAGCCGGTGATGAGCCGGCTCGGTGAAATTTGCGATTATCGCGTTGGCGCGACGCAGGGCGAACTTCCGCGCGAAGCTCTGTTGGCTGGTGTGTGCGATGCCGACGGGCTGGTCTGTTTGTTGACCGACACCATTGACCGCGAAGTAATCGAAGCCGGATCGAAGCTGCGCGTGATTGCCAACGTCGCTGTCGGCTACAACAACATTGATGTGGCGGCGGCTCACGAACGAGGAATTTTCGTCACCAACACTCCGGGAGTGTTGACTGAAGCGACGGCGGATTTGACTTGGGCATTGATTCTGGCGGTGACGCGGCGAGTGGTGGAATCGGATGCGTTTCTGCGAGCAGGCAAATTCACCGGCTGGGATTTCGACATGCTGCTCGGTTCGGGGTTGACTGGAAAAACGCTTGGCGTGGTTGGTTACGGCAGAATCGGCAGAGCAGTCGCCCGTCGAGCGACCGGGTTCGGAATGGCTGTGATTTATTGCGGACGTGACGACATCGCTTACCGTGATGATCCGCAACACAACACGCTGACGGTGACTCGGCAAGCAGCGACCGGCCCATTGACGCAAAGCGCGCGAATTGACGGGTTGGCTGCGCGTCGTGTGACCTTCAACCAGTTGCTGGAACATTCCGACATCATTTCGCTGCACGTGCCATTGGCAGCGACGACCAAACATCTGATCAACTCGGCGGCGTTCGCCAAAATGAAATCGTCTGCCTATCTGATCAACACGGCTCGTGGGCCGGTGATTGACGAAGCCGCATTGGTCAGAGCTTTGCAGCAAGGAAGAATCGCCGGAGCCGCGCTGGATGTTTTCGAGCACGAACCGGCGGTCACGACTCCGCTGCTGGAAATGTCAAACGTGATTTTGTTGCCGCACATTGGCAGCGCCACGCGCGAAACTCGCACGGCAATGGCTATGTTGGCTGTCGAAAACGCCATTGACGCTCTGACAGGTCGCAATCCTCGAAATCCCGTCGTGCCGTAATCATCCAAAAACTCAGTCGAGCTGTTTCACAAACGCCTGCATCTGTTTGAATTCCGGCGTGCCCGCCGGACACAGTTCGAACAACGCCATTTCTACCGAAGAAATCACGGCTCCGGCTCTGGCCAATTTGTTGATGGCCACTTCGCGGTTGCGCGGCAAGCGAGTCGAAACCGCGTCGCTGAGCAAATGGACTTGATAGCCGTTTTGCAGCAGGTCGTGTGCCGTCTGGTTGACGCAGATGTGAGCTTCGATGCCGCACAAGATGACTTGCTCGGCGTGAAGCTCGCGCAATCGCAAATCGAATTCCGGCACGCCGCAGGCTGAAAACGACAACTTCTCAATCGGCTCTGAATTTTCGGGCAAATGGTCGGCGATTGCCGTGACCGTTCTGCCAAGCCCTTTCGGATATTGTTCGGTGACAATGACGGGCAGGTGCAACAGCTTGGCCGATTGAACCAGCACAGCAACGCGCGCGGCCACTTGATCGAAATCGCCGATGATTTGGCGAAAAGCTTCCTGCATATCAATCACGGCCAATGCGGCTCGTCGTCGGTCCAGCAAAGCCGGATGTCTGGTTGCCATAAACTCGCCTCCTTAATTCGACAATTGAGCTTGTCCGCTTACCGATTGCGGCATTGCTCCGAATCGTTCCTGCGCCGGTTGCGCCAACGCTGTGTATGCCAGCAGCACCAGCGAAATCCAGATCAAATCCGACAGCAGCAGATGCACAATCTGCAACCAGATCGGCGCGTGCAACAGCAAGTTGACCAATCCGGCTCCAAGCTGAACCAGCACCAACACGATCAGCGAAATCGAAAGTGTTTTCGTCCACTTGCCGGTACGCCAGCTTCGTACAATGGCCGCCGTTGCGATCAGCAACGCGCCGGCGCCAATGGCGATGAAAGGGTGAAAAAACCTCAGACGGATCAGCACGTGAGCAGTCGGCGACAAATCCTGTTTCAAACCTTCGGCCAACGAAGTGACTGGAAAGAGTGTTCCGCCAAGCGCCGTGACTGCTCCGCTGACTCCCAGCACCAGCGTCGCAAAAAAGGCTGCGGCGAAAATCCAGTTGATGCTCCCTTGCTGTTTCAACCGCACCTGATTTTCGGTCGAAGCCGTCCAGGCCGTCAGCGTCAGCATCGCCACCAGCAAAAACGTGTTGATTAAATGGCCGGACATCCACAGCGCGCGAGCCATGGATTTGTTTTCGGCGACGTATTCAAACAGCACCAATCCGGCTCCGACTGCGGCTTCCATCAGCATAAACAGCATTGAAAGCCAGGCGAATTTCCTGGCCGGATGTTGCTTCGCAAACAGACGAACCGCCCAAACCAGCAAGCCTACGGTCAGCAACAAAGCCAGACCGCTGGTCAGGCGATGCGAAAACTCGACCACTGTTTTGATTGTTGGAGTTCGCGGAATGATTTCGCCGTTGCACAACGGCCAATGGCTGCCACAACCCGCGCCTGAACTGCTGGCGCGAACGTAAGCTCCCCACAAAATGACAACTAAATTAAACGCCAGCACGCCCCAGGCGTACTTGGCGAAACGAGTAAGTTTCATCGCAGACCTCGAAAAAATGTATGAAGAATTTGACCTCGCGCAGTATCTCAAAGTCCGACTTGCCAAACAAAAGCGCCAAAAAGAAATCGCCAAAAAGAAATCGCCAAAAAGAAATCGGGTGATCAGGATTTGACCCGATCACCCGAAATTTCGGAATGAATTGCTGCTCGCCAGCGGCGAAGTTACGAAAGTAAGAATGGATGATTACAGTTCACGCGGGCTGGCGTATTGCTCGTAACGGCGGAGCGGTTCCCATTCGGCGGAGTACTCAAAACGCATTTCAGGGCAGCGTTCTTCTAGTTTGACGATCTCGACTGCTTCAATAAACAGACGGTCGAGGTTTTCAATCGGGCTGCCGGTTTTCATACAGGCGGCAACGTGCGTGCGGATGACTTTATCAACTTTGACACGGATCCCAGGCGTAAGCTGGTTAATCATCTTCAGGGTTTGGTCGGATATCTTCATGTTTATCTCCTGCTTATTTTGGATTTTGGGCTTAAGAAGGTAATCATACACCGGTTTATCGAGTTTGCAATTATTTCCTGCCTTGATGGCAAATTTTTCAGGAATTTCCTCTTCCTTCGGCCATCTTCATTCAAGAAAAAATTGCGGCCAGAGGAAATTTTCCTCCAGCCGCACAATGGAACTTGGTTTCTAAATGCTTGATCTTTCTACTTCTTCGGCATAATCACGGTGTCAATGACGTGGATAACTCCATTTGTGCAACCGATGTCGGTTTTAATGACATTGGCATTATCAATCATCACTTTGCCGTCTTTGACAGTCACTTTTGCCGACGAACCTTGAACAGTTTTGGCAGCTTTGATTTTCACCACATCGGCAGCCATCACTTTACCTGCAACCACGTGATAGAGAAGAACTTTTTTCAAGGCTTCTTTGTCTTTCAGCAAATCTTCCAACGTCGCCTTGGGAATTTTGGCAAACGCTTCGTCGGTTGGAGCGAAGACGGTGAATGGACCATTGCCTTTCAAGGTTTCGACCAAGCCGGCTTCCTTGACCGCAGTCACCAACGTGTTGAAGCTGCCAGCGCCAACAGCCGTATCAACGATGTCTTTGTCCGCATTCACATTCGCCGCCACCGGCATAACAGCAACTCCAGCGAAAACGGCCAAAGCCAGGAACAGACCAGAAATCTTAGCTTTCAGATTCACGAATTTTTCTCCTTGTTTCTTTTCGTAATTGTTAATTGGCCCAGTTCGGAACTGAGTTTAGTTGTTCAAAACTGTGACCTCCCTCTGTCTGGGTTAAATTTCAATCCAGACTCTCTCTGCGATCCGATTTAGAAAATAACCATTTGTTTAGGTTTTGTCAATATATGATTTTGACAATTGTGTGTTAAGTTGAAGGCTTTACGTTGCAGTAAGTGATAATTAGGTCAAAATCTGGACATTCTCGGCTTGGGCTAAAGAAATGAATTGGAAAGAAGGAATCAGGCAGGCAAGAAGGAAGGCCTGAGTTTGAAAGAAACCCAGGCCTTAATTTGAAGAAGTGGATCAGAATTTGAAAACGACACCAATGGCGACGTTGACGTTGTGCTGGCTCTTGTCGAAAAACGGAGCCGTGAATTTGGGTTTGCCAGTGATGAAATCGCGGACTTCGCCCCGAATGGCGAAGTTGTTGACTATGTTCAAATCCACGCCGCCGCCGTAGCTGAATGCCCAAGTCGTGTTGGCCTGGTCGCCGGGAACTGTTTGACCGGTAGACGATTGCGCGTCGCCGGAATAACGCCCCATTCCCAAACCGGCGGCGATGAACGGCGAAAGGCCTCCACCGGGAAATAGCTTTAGTTTCAATCCCGGAGTGAAAAACAGCGATGAATAGCTGTTCGGCAAGACAACGTTCGTCACTTTGATTTTGGTGCTGGGCGCTCCGGCGATCAGCAACTCGCCATAAAGATTGACGAGTTGGCCTTCGACAAACCGGCGGCCATAAGTAATTTCGTAAGACACCGCGCCGTCAAAAGCTGCCCGGATTGTCTGAGGCCCGGAAATGCCTTTGTCGCCTGTGGTCAGCCGCCCGACCAAAATCGAAAGCTCCCGTTCCTGAGCGGACGCCGCTGTTGTGACGACGAACAGCATAAACAGAACCGCCAATAAATTTCCTATACGGATCAGTTTCATAATGGAATCCCTCCATGATCGTTATGGCAACGATCTGTTAATCGTGTTTGCAAAGGGGGTAAGTTGTTCATCAATTGGCAGTCAATTATCATCGCCGCGGTTTCAATTACAAACTAGAAATTATTGCGGAATTGGAGGAGCTAAGCGACCTGAGAAAATCTTAGGTCGCTTACGCTCCCTGTTCCGCACCAAATCACAATGTCAAAGATTCGCGTCCTGCCTGACAGTCTGGCAAACAAAATCGCCGCCGGCGAAGTCGTCGAGCGCCCGGCTTCCATCGTCAAAGAGTTGATTGAAAACTCGATTGACGCCGGAGCCAAAAGCATCGAAATCGCCGTCGAATCCGGCGGGCGTCGCCTGATTCGCATCAGCGACACCGGCGAAGGTATGTCGCGCGACGATGCGATTTTGGCTTTTGAACGTCACGCCACCAGCAAGCTGAAAACCGCCGAAGATTTGGAATCCATTGTCACACTTGGCTTTCGCGGCGAAGCTCTGGCTTCGATTGCTTCGGTGGCAAAGGTGCGTTTGCGAACGCAAACCGTCAGCGATTTGGTCGGCAGCGAAATTGAAATCAGCGGCGGGCGAATGCTCAACGTGCGCGACATAGCGTTTACTCCGGGCGCGGAGTTTGAAATCCGCGACCTGTTTTTCAACGTTCCGGCTCGACGCAAATTCCTGAAATCTGAAGCAACCGAAAGTTTCCACATCGCCAATCTGGTCACGCATTACGCGCTGGCCAATCCGCAACTGTCTTTTCGTCTGTTGAATAACAACCGCGAAAGCATTCGCACTACGCCAGCCGCCGATTTGCGCGAACGCGCTTATCAACTTTTCGGCGGAGAGTTCATCGCCAGCCTGATCGAAGTCGGCGGAGAAGCAGGCGAAATGTGCGTCAGAGGTTTTGTGTCGTCGCCATCGGCGACGCGAACGACCAAAGACAGTCAATACTTTTTCATTAACGGGCGTTACGTCCGCGACAAAGTCATCAGCCGCGCCTTGATCGAAGCTTATCGCGCGATGATTCCTTCGGGCGTTTATCCATCGGCAATGCTGTTTGTCGAAATGCCTCCGCACGAAGTTGACGTCAACGTCCACCCGGCCAAAACCGAAGTCCGTTTTGTTCGCAGCACGATTGTTTACGATTTGATCCGCGACGCCGTGCGTTCGGCAATTGGTTCATCCAAAGCCGCCGTGACCTTGTTCGCCAGGCCTGAATACGAACCGCAAACCAAACCGCAGGATGTTTTTCGTTCCCATATCTTTGACGAAAAGCCGCCGCAGATTTCGCGCGAAGAATTGCGCGCCGCTTTCAAGTTTCAAGCTCCGTCGCCCCAACAATCCAAAATGGATTTGAGCAGTACCGCGATTGGTAAGGAATGGGTTGAGCCTGACGCTGAGCCGGTCAATACCGAGGCCGGTAGGGAAGGTGATCTGGAAACGCCAATTCATGGAGAAGTCCAACCAATCACGGAGCCGCCAGTTTCCGCCGAGCCTGATCCGCTTCAGCTTTACGGCCATCGGTTGGGCTGTCTTGGAGCCAAAGCCGCCGACGCCAACTCGCAACTCAAGCCGGCACAAAGCCTGACGCTGATTGCCGACGAAGTTAATCCGCTGGGGCAAATGCACAACAGCTTCATCATCGCCACGGATCGAACTGGCTTGTTGTTGATTGATCAGCACGTAGCCCACGAACGCATTTTGTTTGAACAGCACTGGAACGCGCTGCGGCGTAAAAAAGTCGAAACTCAGCGATTGCTGATTCCTGAAACGCTGGATTTGTCTCCAGCTCAGGCGACGGCTTTCGATCAACTGCTGCCTGAGTTGGAAGAAAACGGTTTTGAGCTTGGCCGCTTGTCTGGCCGCACCATCGCCATCAAAGCCATTCCGGCGATGTTAGGCGCTGGCGTAGCTCGCACCTTGTTGTTGGAATTGATGGATGCAATTGAAGACAGCCGCAAAGGTTTGTCGCTGGATGAAATCCGCGCGGAAATCGCCGCCAGCCTGGCTTGCCGAGCGGCAATCAAAATCAATATGACTTTAGCGCCGGAAAAAATGCGCTGGCTGATTGATGAGTTGATGAAGAAAGAAAATCCGGCGACCTGCCCTCACGGTCGGCCAATCATTTTGCGAATCACCGCGCGAGAAATCGAAAAAGGCTTTCAGCGAACTTGAGATTGCGAGGTTTAACCACTCAATTGCGTGGTTAAACCTCGCAACGTTTTAGCCAATCGCCATCAAGCTGCCCGAAGTGCGAAAGTACATCACGCCTTGAGAAATTGCCGGGGTCGCCAGACAGGGTTCACCCAGATTGTTTTTGGCCAGCACTTCCAGTTTCGGCCCGGCTTTCAGAACGTAAACAACGCCGTCTTCGGTTGGGCAGTAGATTTTGCCATCCGCCGCAATCAACGAAGCCGAGCAAACCGCGTCCGTCCCTAGACGTTCTTCAAACATCTTTTCACCGGTCTTGAAGTCGTAGCAGCGCAGCAAGCCGTTGTAATTTGCCACGTACAAATAACCGCCGTACATCACCGGCGTGGAAATGTAAGCGCCGCCGTTCGGCACGCTCCAGGCGACGGATTCGTTGCTGGTCACGCCATCGGTCAGCGAAATGTCTCCCGTTGCCGAAGGACGAACGGCGAACAATGGTGTTTTGCCTCCGTGAGCATTGGTCAGCACGATCAATCCATCAGCCACAAACGGCATAGGCACTGGAATGTCTCCGCCGCCTTTTAATCGCCAAAGCTCTTTGCCGGTTTCCAGATCGTAAGACGCGATGTACGGATAACCGTTGGCGACAATTTGCGTGCGCGCTCCATCAGAATGAATCAGCGGAGTGCCCCAACTGTTTTCGCAAACTCCTTTGCGCGAAGTCCGCCACAGTTCTTTGCCATCTTCCAAACTCAGAGCCGCGACAAACGGGTCTTTCGGATCATCGCATTGCACCACGATGCGGTCTTTATGCAGAGCCGGAGAACTGCTGAATCCCCAGGCCACGCTGCGCCAGGTGACGTTGATGCGCCCCAGGTCTTTTTGCCAGAGCAGCTTGCCTTTCATATCCAGACAATACAGCCCGTCCGCGCCGAAAAATCCCACCAACCGTTTGCCGTCAGTTATCAGCGTAGTGTTTGCGTGCGAAGCTTTTTCGTGGCGCACCGTCGCGGGTTTGGCGTTGCGAATCATCTGCTCCCATTTCAGCTTGCCGTTTTTCTTGTCGTAACACTGAATCAGCCAACGCTGCTCGTCGTCGTCTTTCGCGGGTTTGATGTCGCCGTAAAGTCCAATTCGCAGAGAAGGCTTACCGGATTTCGGAACTGCCGTCGCCAGATAAATTCGATCTTTCCAAATGATTGGGCTGGCATGGCCGAGTCCCGGAACTTCGGTTCGCCATAACAAGCCTTCGGTTTTGCCCGCCGTCGCGTCCACGTTCCATGTGGATCGAGTTGGAAAACCTTCGGCAATGCCTTGCCCGGCGGGACCGCGAAATTGCGGCCAGTTCTGTTCCGGTTTGAATGTCATCGAAGCTGCCGGCAACGCCAACAGCGAAGTCGCAAGAAATGAGCGGCGTGAAAGTGACATGAAAATATCTCCTATCTTGAGTCCAGAAAATCGGTTTGAGCCAATCGGTTTGTACGTCTTTGCAATTTGGAGCGGTGCAAATCTTTATGCGATTACCTGGCGAATAACGCGACCGTGAACGTCTGTCAGACGGTAATCTCGCCCCTGAAAACGATACGTCAGCCGTTCGTGGTCAAAGCCAAGTTGATGCAGCAATGTCGCGTGCAAATCGTGAACGTGAGTGCCGCCTTCAACCACGCCAAAGCCGAGTTCGTCGGTTTCGCCATGAACGTAGCCAGTTTTGAATCCACCGCCCGCGACCCAAATCGTAAACGCATCTATGAAGTGGTCACGCCCGGTCGTTGCGCGGACTTCGCCCATTGGTGTGCGCCCGAATTCGCCGCCCCAGATGACGATGGTGTCTTCCAGTAAGCCGCGTTGTTTCAAGTCAAGAACCAGCGCCGCGCTGGCCTGATCCACTTCGCGGCAACGCGCTTCGATGTCGCCGTCGAGGTTGTTGCCAGCTTCGCCGTGATGATCCCAATCGGTGTGATAAAGCTGCACGAATCGCACGCCGCGCTCAATCATTCGCCTGGCCAGCAAGGCGTTCGCGGCAAAGCCTGATTCACCGGGCTTCACGCCGTAAAGCTCCAACGTCGCGGAAGACTCCTTGCTCAAATCCATCAACTCCGGCGCGCTGGTTTGCATGCGAAAAGCCATTTCGTAAGCGTTGACGCGGGTCATAATTTCCGGGTCGCCAGTGGTTTCCAGCCGAGCTTTATTCAAAGCGCCGACCGTGTCGTAAAAATCGCGTTCCTGTTCGCGCGACATTCCTTTGGGACTTTGCAAATTCAGAATCGCATCGCCGCTGCCGCGAAAGGGGACTCCCTGAAACGACGTGGGCAAAAAACCGCTGCTCCACAACGTCGCTCCACCGCGCGGGCCGCGCCTTCCGCTTTGTAAAACGACAAAGCCGGGCAAGTCTTGCGATTCACTGCCCAATCCATAAGTCGCCCAAGCGCCAAACGCAGGTCGCCCCGGAACCTGAAAGCCTGTGTTCATAAACAGCTTTGCCGGGCCGTGGTTGAAAACGTCTGTGGACATTCCGCGCAACCAACAAACTTCGTCCACGATGCGGCGATGATGCGGCAGCAATTCGCTTATAGTCATTCCCGATTGACCGTGCTGAGCGAACTTACGTTTTGTGCCGAGCAATGTTTCGTTGCCTTTCAAAAACGCAAAGCGTTTGCCTTTCATCAAACTCGGCGGCGGCGGTTGTCCGGTCAATTCGCGCAACTTCGGTTTGTCAGAAAACAATTCCAACTGCGAAGGCGCTCCGGCCATAAACAGATAAATCACGCGCTTTGCTTTGGCCGCGAGCGGAGGTTTGCGCGCCGCCATCGGCCTGGCCGGATCAATCTGCGGTTTCTGCGGAGTGGCGCTCAAACCATCGCGCGCCAGCAAACAATTCAACGCAATCGAACCAAGTCCGACGGCGCATTGCCCGAAAAAGTGACGGCGCGTTGCATCGCGTAATTCGTTTGGATTCTGTGAAGACTGTTCCATGTCGGTTCTCTGTATTTCTGCCAATTGTCATTAGCCTGTCGGCGGATTTAGACCTTTGGTTCTTGCTGCGTAGCGCAATGAATCCCGCCGCCGCCAGCGGCAATTCCGTCAATGTTTATGGGTTCGATTTTGCGACCGGGAAAGAGCGATTTCAGCTTTTCTTTTGCCAGTCCATCCGCTCGCGTGTCGCCGAATTCAGGCATGATGACTGCGCCATTACAAACATAAAAGTTGATGTATCCGGCGGCGAAATCGTCACTCTGAAATGCCGGACGGGTTGCCTGCGGCGCTTCGAGAACAACCACTTCCAGACGTTTGCCTTTGGCGTCTGTTGCGGCTTTGAGCAAGTCCAGATGTTTTTTCGTCACCGCGTGATCGAAAGATTTTGGGTCTGGATCATACCCGGCGACCACGACGCCCGGTTTGGCAAATCGCGCGTAAAAGTCTGTGTGTCCATCCGTAATGTCTTTGCCCTTGATGCCAGGTAACCAGATGATTTTGTCCAATCCCAGCAAGGTCATCAATCGATCTTCACACGCGGCTTTCGACACGCCGGGATTGCGGTTGGAATTCAGCACACAGCTTTCCGTAATGATTGCCGTGCCGTGCCCGTCCACTTCGATGCTACCGCCTTCCAGCACCAGTTTGGTCGTGAGCGTTTTGACGCGCGCGCGTTCAGCGACGAACCCCGCGACTTCGGCATCAAGGCTGTGTTCCTGCTTTTCGCCCCAGCCGTTAAAGTTGAAATCAACTGCGGCTTTGTCGCCTGCTTCGGTCAACACAAACACTGGCCCGGTGTCGCGCATCCACAAATCATCAATCGGTTGAACGATTAATTCGACGGCTGACACTCCGACAAGCTTTTTGGCCAGAGCGTAATCGCGTTGCCGCACCAGCATCGAAACCGGTTCATATTTGGCAATCGTTTTGGCAATCGCAGCCAGATTGCGCTGCACTTCGGGCAGCAGCTTTCTGCCCCAGATTTTTTCACTGGCTCCGAAAGCCATCCACGTGCGTTGGTGCGGATCGCCTTCGTCGGGCATAAACCAATCTTCTTTCTTTTGGTTCTTGGCAAAGGCTTCATTGGTTTCCAACAGTACGCCGCCGGTAAAGGCGGCTACTGTTTTGGTGAATTCACGTCGCGAGGTCATTCAATCTCCTTGTGATTTAGAAAAATGGTATTCAGCGGGACGGAAGGTCAACAATCTCGATCCAGTTGGGACTTTTGCCCATCGCGTATTCCTTCAGTTTGGTCAGCTTGCCAGTTGCCTCAATTCTGTAACTCGACAACCGATGCGAACGTTGGCCGGCGACGAACAAATACTTGCCCGTAGAATCAATGCTGAACGTGCGCGGCTCCTTTTCGGTCGGCACAAATTCGATTAGCGACAACGTGCCGTCGGCGGAATTGACCTGAAATCCAACCAGCGTGCTCGACGCTCGCACCGAAGCGTACAAAAACTTGCCATCCGGCGTAATGTGCAAATCAGCGGCGGCAATGCGTCCCGTCAGCCCGGTAGGCAAACCGCTGACGGATTGTTTCTCTTTCAATTCGCCTTTCGCAGAATTCCAGTCAAACACGTGAACCGTTGCGTCCAGTTCGCCGAGCACGTACACCAGCTTGCCGTTGGGATGAAATACAAAATGGCGCGGGCCGGTTTTGGCTTTGACCAGCACCGAAGGCGGCGAGTGAGATTCCAGCTTGCCCGTTTTCGCGTCGAACTTGAAGACGTTGACCAGATCGTTGCCCAACGTCATCGCCAACACGAAGCGGTTCTTTGCATCGGGCGTGATCGAATGCGCGTTGGTCTGATTGTCCAGAATCTGCTGCGTTGGTTGCACAATGCCTTGCGCGTTGATGGGGCTGACCGTGAATTTGTGGCCTTGATACGAAGCCGCCAACAGCCAACGCCCGGTGCGATCCGTGGCAATAAACGGCATGCTGTCCACCAAAGGGCCGCTCCCAAGGAATTTCAGTTTGCCGGTTTTCGGATCAATCGAAAAAGTAATGACGGCTTGCGGTTCACCACGGACGGCAACGAACAGAAATCGCCGATCCGGGCTGACCGCCAGTGGCGTAGACATTCCGGTTTTGACGACGCCGGGAATCGCCACGGTTTCCACCAACGTCAAATCGCCCGTTTGCCGATTGAGTTGCAGCACGTGAATGTCGCTGCTTTCGACGTTGCTGACATACACAACCGTCGCCGCCAACACAGGCACAGCCATCGCGCCAGCAACAACCGCAGCCGATAAAGCCATCCACAGAGATTGGTTCAGAAATTCGCGCATCAACTTGCGCCTCCTTTGACCTTTTTCAAGGCGACGGCATTCATGCAATAGCGCAATCCGCTGGGCGGAGGCCCATCGGGGAAGACATGTCCCAAATGCGCGTCGCAGGTATTGCAGACGGTTTCTACGCGCGACATGCCGTAGCTGGTGTCTTCGATGTAGGCAATCGCGTTTTCTTTGATCGGTTGTGTAAACGAAGGCCAGCCGGTCCCACTTTCAAACTTTTCGCTGGCGTCAAACAGCAACGTGTCGCAACAGACGCAAGCGTACAAACCCGGCTCGAACAGGCTGCACATTTCGGAACTGAACGGGCGCTCGGTTCCGTGCTGGCGCGTGACGTAGTATTGCTCCGGCGACAATTGCGCCTGCCACTCGTCGTCAGTTTTGGTTACTTTTCGATCAGGATTCAGATTGGCAATCCTGGCCATCCGCAACACATCCAACCATTTCAATAACATTTTGATTTTCCTTTGTCGGTTTGATCACTCCCGCGTGATGAAATTATCTGTGTTGAACAACACGCGCGCCGCAGCGGTCAGCGCGGCGGCTTGAGCTTCGGTCAAACCGGCTTTCGTCAGTTCGTTGTTGACCAGTGCCGTTGCCGAAGCGGGCTGTTTGGCAAAGCCCTGCGCCTGGCGTTCGACGTAACTGCGCAACGCTGTCAATTCTGTTGCATCCGGCGGACGGCTGAAACACAGCGCAAACGCATGTTTCAAGCGCGCATCCAGCGTCACGGAAAAATTGCCCGGCACTTCGCGCACCAAGCGTACGGCCATGCCTTGCGCAATTTCCAAAAAGGCCGGGTCGTTGGCCAGCGTCAGCGATTGCAATGGTGAGTTCGAACGATGTCGGCGCGTGCAGACTTGTTGAAAATCCGGCGCGTCAAAGGTCGAAAACAACGGATACGGCGCGCTGCGGAAAAAGTGCGTGTACATCGCTCGGCGAAAGCGTTCTGTTCCGGTTGCCGTCATCCAGTTTTTACGGTTCTGTGTGAAGGCGTAAACGCCATCAGGTTGCGGCGGGCGTACGCTGGGGCCACCGATTTTGGGATTCAGCAAGCCGCTGGCGCTCAAGGCCGCATCACGTATGATTTCAGCTTCGACGCGAAGCCGTTCCTGGCGCGACAGCAGCAGGTTTCTGGGATCGGCGGAAGATGCCAGATTCTGGGTGTTAGACGCTGGGCTAAAGTTCGAAGCTTGGCGGTATGTCGCGCTGGTGACGATCAGGCGGTGAATGGCTTTTAGGCTCCAGGCGCGCGTAGGCAAAGTTGTTACCCCGTCGCTACCGCTTCGGGTTCCGTACCGCGTATTCGCTCCGACTCCCGACTCCCGACTCCCGACCCCTTTGACGAACTGCGTTGCTAACCAATCGAGCAATTCAGGATGCGTTGGCTGCGCGCCTTGTGTGCCGAAATCTTCTTCGGTTTCGACGATGCCGCGTCCGAAATAACGCATCCAGATACGGTTCATAGTCACGCGCGGAGTCAGCGGGTTCGCCGGATCAACCAGCCATTTCGCCAGATCGAGCCGCGTGCGTGTTTGGGTTGTTGCTGGCAGAGCGGGAGCAATCGCGCTGAAAACGTTTGGTTGCAACACGCCAGCCGTTTTATCCGGGCGCGTGAAATCGCCGCGCGTGAAAATGTACGATTCGCGCGGAACATTGGTGTCGCGCATAACCATGGCCATTACGGCATTGCCCGCTTGTCGTTCGCGGACGGCTCGCGCCGAAGCGAACGCCGCATCCACCATCGTTTGTTGTTCCGGCGAACGCGCGTTGAGTGGCAATTTCAACGCCGCCAGCAATGCGGCTCCGCGTGCATCGTGCGGAGTTTCCGTAGCGATTTCGAGTTTGAAATGGCCTATGCCGCGACTGGTTTCGGCGTCGTGGCGCAGGATGAACTGGATTTGGCGGCTGGCGAAAGTTTTGCCTTGTCCAAACAGAAAGACCGCTTCGTGCGAGTGCGCGTTGGGCTTGATGGCCCAAGCCGTGCGGCGGTCGTTGTCGCTGGCAGCGCGGGCAGGGAATTCGATCAACTCCGAATCGGCGAACACATCGCTGAACCGATGGCTGCCGCCTTCCGATTCGATGTAAAACTCGCTCAAGGCAAATCCGCCGTCTGCGCCCAAACCGGGGCCGTTTTTCGGCAAAGCTTCGTGCGGCAACACGCGCAATCGAACGGCGGCGACGCGCGGCGAAGCGATTCTGACCAGAATCCGATAAGCGTCGTTCACCGAAGCGTTCGACGTAATCAAAAACGAACCGTCAGCCAAACGCTGCAATTTACCGGCGGCTTCGGTGTCGAATTTGACGGGATCGAACGAAACCCATTCGACTGGTTTGTTTGGCGCAATCACCGCCGGATTTTTTTCCAGTCGCGCAATTTCCTGACGTTCCCAATTGCCTTGTTTCAATTCCGGCGTTTGGGTGGCGATTGCAGGTTGCGCGGTTTCCGGTTTGCCGAACATCTCGCCGCGCTGGACTGGAACAACCGGACCTTGATTGTTCACGTCCAGCGTCGAGTTAAAGAAGGCGAACATCTGGTAATACTCTTTGTGCGGGATGGGATCGAATTTGTGCGAATGGCATTGCGCGCAACCGACGGTCAGCCCCAACCAGACCGCGCCGGTCGTTTGCACGCGATCCATCACTTGTTCAACGCGCGCCTGTTCCGGGTCAACGCCGCCTTCTTCGTTGATGACCGTGTTGCGATGAAAACCTGTGGCGACAAGCTGAGCTTTGGCCTTTAGCGGGTCTGAAGGCCTGGGCAGCAAATCGCCCGCAAGTTGTTCAATGGTGAATTGATCGAAGGGTTTGTCTTCGTTCAGCGCCTGAATCACCCAATCGCGGTAAGGCCACATCACCCGTTCGCCGTCAATCGTGTAACCGTTGGAATCGGCATAACGCGCTTGATCCAGCCAATGCCTTCCCCATCGCTCGCCGTAATGCGGGCTGGCCAGCAAACGTTCGACGAGTTCGCTGTAGGCTTTGTCCTGATTTCTGCCAAACGCCTTGACGAACTCTTCGACTTCATTTGGTTGCGGCAACAGGCCAATCAAATCCAGCGACACGCGGCGAATCAGCGTGCGCGCGTCGGCTTGCGGCGAAGGCTGTAACCCGGCCTGTTCCAGTCGCGCCAAAATGAACCGGTCAATGTCGTTGCGAATCCATCGAGTGTTTTTGACGGCGGGCGGTTGGATTTTGGCGATTGGTTGAAACGCCCAATGGCCTTCGTATTTTGCGCCTCGCGCGATCCAGCGGCGCAGCAAATCTACTTCCTGCGGAGTGATGGCGGCTTTTTTGGCAGAAGCCGGCGGCATGACGCTGGAGTCGTGCGCCGTCACGCGCTTCATCAATTCGCTTTCGTCGGGTTTGCCGGGAACGATGGCTTTGTAACCGCCGCGATCTTTGGTCGCGCCTTCAAATGTGTCCAGCCGCAAACCCGCTTTGCGATTTTTTTCGTCGGGACCATGACAGTAAAAACAGCGGTCGGAAAAAATCGGGCGAATGTCGCGGTTGAATTGCACGTCCTGCATCGCAGCCGTCGAACGCGGCGCAGTCCAGGCGAAGCAAAGGGCGAAAACGACGAGCAGCAAACTCAAACAAAGTTTCAGGGCTTTCATAACGAACTCGCAGTAATGGGATTCAATGGTGATTACCAGATGCGGAAACAGCGTTTAATCGGAGTTACTTCACCGCAACCAGACTTGCCGCTGTGCGAAAGTACAGCACGCCTTGCGAAATCGCCGGCGTCGCCAGACACGGCTCGCCCATCGGATTCTTGGCCAGCACTTCAAACTTCGGGCCCGGCTTCACGACATAAACATCGCCTTCTTCGGCGGGGCAATAAATCTTGCCGTCCGCCGCCGTCAGCGAAGCCGAACACGTTGCGCCCGCGCCCAACCGTTCTTCGTACATCTTCTCGCCGGTCTTGAAATCGAAGCAGCGTAGCACGCCGTTGTGATTGGCGAGGTAGACATAGCCGCGATAAACGACCGGCGTCGAAATGTAAGAGCCGCCATTGGGCGCGCACCAGACAATCGCTTCGTTGCTGGTCTTCCCTTCGGTCAGCGAAATGTCGCCGCGTGCCGCCGTCGGGCGAATGGTGAACAGCGGCGCTTTGCCGCCGTGCGCGTTGGTCACGACGAACAAGCCGTCCGCGACAAACGGCGTAGGAATCGGATTGTCGCCGCCGCCGCGCAAGCGCCAGAGTTCTTTGCCGTCGGCCAGGTCATACGCCACGATGAACGGCCAGCCGTTGGCGACGACGTGTGTGCGCGCGCCGTCGTGGTGAATCAGCGGCGTCCCCCAACTGCGTTCGCAATCGCTCTTGCGCGCGACCCGCCACAACTCTTTGCCGTCAACCAAACTGAAGGCCGCGATGAACGGATTGGCAGGCGCATCGCACTGCAACACGATGCGGTCTTGATAAAGCGCGGGCGAGCTGCCGAAGCCCCAGCCGATTCCGTATTTGCTGACGTTGATGACGCCGAGGTCTTTGCGCCAGAGCAGCTTGCCGTTCAGGTCCAGGCAATGCAGCCCTTCCGAACCGAAGCAGGCGACCAGCCGTTTGCCGTCCGTGCTGATCGTAGTGTTGGCGTGTGTCGCTTTGGTGTGGCGCGAGGCGGCGGGTTTGGCCGTATGCAGCGTGCGTTCCCACAATCGCCGCCCCGATTTTTTGTCGAAGCACAAAATCATCCAGCGTTGCTCGTCGTTGTCGTCCGCCGCGTCGTTGTTGCCGTACAAGCCGATTTTCAGCGGCGCTTTGCCGGACAGCCGGACGGCGGTGGCGACGAAAATTCGATTGCCCCAAATGATCGGGCTGGAATGTCCCAAGCCCGGCACTTCGGCGCGCCACAACACGCCGGAGGCTTTGCCCGTCGGATCAGCATTCCAATTGAGGCTGGTGGGAAAGCCGTCAGCTACGCCACGTCCGCCGGGGCCGCGAAACTCCGGCCAGTTTTGTTCGGGCGCGGCGGCGAGAGTTGAGGCGGGCAAGGCGGCCAAAGTTGTATGCAAAAAGGTGCGACGGGAAAGTGTCATGAACATTCCTCCTCATTTGGACGAGCGTGATTTCGGTTTTAGTGTCAGTGAGTTGAGATAAAGCATGCTCGGCGCGCCAGACCGCGCGGCGACGATGTCCGGCGAACCATCGCCGTTGACATCGCCAATCGCCAATCCATACACAGCGCCCGGCGTGCCCTGCCGCGCTGCTCCCTGGCTGGGCGGACTGCTTTCGCCTTGCTTGCCGCCAAATGGAACGAGCGTGAATTTGCGCCCCGCGCCTTCACCTACGCCCTGATTTATGAGCACCGCGCTGGGCATTTTTTCATTCCCCAACACCACGTCGGCGTGACCGTCACCGTTCAGGTCGGCGACAGCCAGCGCGCCGAGAATGTATGGCTTCTCCGCGATGGGCACAGGTTCTGAAAATTTCAGATTGCCTTGATTGAAATACAGAGACGCTCCGCCGCGCGCTTCGTCACCGATGACGATGTCGAGTCGTCCATCGTTGTTCAGGTCGCCCAGCGCAACGGCGCGCGTAGCTGATTTATCAGGGCCAAAAGGATGTTTTGCGGCAAACCCGCCCTGACCGTCATTGATGAAAATGTAACTTTGACCGCCGTCGCGGTGCGGCACAACCAGATCAGGCAGCTTGTCTCCGTTGAGGTCTCCGGCGGCGATGGTGGTGGCGGATTCGGATGAGAGCACGCGGCACGCAGGGAAATGCCCGCGCCCATCGTTGAGACAAACGTAGTTGCTGCTGCGATTCTGCGGGCCGCCGCGATTGGCTGCGACGATGTCGGGACGATTGTCGCGGTTGAGGTCAATCACTGTGACGTTGCGCGTAGTCCACTTCGCCTCGCCAAACGTGCCCGCCAAGCTGAAATGCCCCTTGCCGTCGTTGAAATAGACGACCTTTTCATCCGGCGCATCGTTCCCCACCACCAGGTCAAGATCGCCATCACCATCTAAATCAGCGAGCGCCGCCGTGTAAGTTCGATCCGCCTTGTCGCTCAGACTGTGCCGCTGGTCGAAGCGGCCTTTGCCGTCGTTGAGCAGCACCAGTTCAACCAACGGCCAGTGCCGTCCTTTCGCCAGCACAAGGTCAAGATCGCCGTCTCTGTCGAGATCGCCGAAACTCGCATTGGCGGTCGTTTCGCCTTTTTCCTCAAGCGGTACGGCGCGGTCGAAATTCGGAATGTTCGGGCGAGTCTGCGCTCCCGTCGCCAGTACGAGCAAGAGGGCAACAAGCGATATGTTGAATGTTTTCATCTCATTTCTCCCCAAATAATCACTTCGCCTTCGTCAGATTTGCAGCGACGTCCCGGTGAACGCGGCAAAGTTTGTGCAAAGCTTCTGCCAGAATGCTTTTCTTCCAGAATGCTTTTCTGATTGCTGTACGCGCCGAAGTCTTTCGGGCTGTTTCCTGAATTTTGAGAGATTGCGAGTTGGTAACTTATCGTGAGTCTCGGCGATAAGCCAAGCGACCACGACAAAAACAAAGTCGTGTGCGTACTCTCTGGTCTGACCGCGACTGGCTCCGGGACGAAAAGTCTTAAGAATAAGCGACAGGCGGGCTAACGACTGGCGGCTTGGCGAAAAGCGCGCGGCGTCATTCCGGTGGCTTCGCGGAAGACTTTGGTGAAATGGCTTTGGCTGGCGTACCCGACTGCCGCGCCGACTTCGACAATGGACAAATCGCTTTCGGCCAGCAAGCGCCGAGCACGCTCAATTCGCAAACTCGCCAAGTAAGCGTGTGGAGTTTCGCCAGTGATTTTCTTGAACAGTCGCGCGAAGTGAAATTCGCTCAAATAAGCCGCCGCAGCAATTTCATTCAGGCTGAGTTCGCGTCCGCAATTGTCGTGCATGAACTCGACGGCGCGGCGCAATCGGCGGTCTACCAATCCGGCGCGCGACAATTCCATTTCATCCGACCTTCGCACGTTGATGTGCGTTCTCAGCAAATGAACCGCCAGTTGATTCACCGACGAAGCGACCATTTCCCGCCAGCCGGTCGAACCGGATTCCAATTCCGCCGCAATCGTTTGCAGCGTCTGGCCGAGCTTATCGTCCGTCAGCGGTTCCAGCGGCGAACGAAAGAGCAGATGCGCTCCGGTTTGATACAGCCGCAATCGGGCAGCGGTTTCGACCAGCAATTCCGGTTTCAATCGAACCAGTAGCAATTCGGTTTTTCGCTGATTGAGCGCCAGCGTCGCGGCTTGGTTCGGATTGACCAGCAGAATCGTGCCTGAATTCGGCGTCGGTGGTTGCGCGCTGAGAACATGCAGCAACATGAAGTCCGGTTGTGCGGGCAATGCAACTTCACCGCGCGCGATGGCACGCTGTTCAATGGAAAAAGCGGCTTCGATGAGAAGACGGTTTTGGCTCATCAGCGATGATTAACATACCAGGTCACGTAATCGTCCAGGAGTTGATGATTAGGGGTTTTATCAGTGACCGTTTTCAACCAATCCAGGCCAAGAAGGAATTGCTTCTTGTCGCCCACTCGTCGAATTTTGGCCAGGATGCCGTCATCTTCGTCGGGGTCTTCCTCAAACCCCAGCAAATCGAAATGGTCTTCATAGGAAGGATTCGTCTTCCTCAATTCCGCATGTTCTTTTTTACTGCCGTAACCGAAGAAAAATCGCTCCTCCCATGGGAAATCTTCCCGGCCAGTAACGCGACAAGGCAGCGTCATATTTTGAAGCAGGTACGTCCGGTACAGTTCAAGTGTTTGGGCAGAAACATCGGGCGGATGGTCTGTGGCGCCCAAAATTGCCATCACGCGCCTGTCATCGTCATCAGGCTCATAATCCCAATCGTCGTCATCCCACTCTTCATCGCCATCTTCTTCTTCGACATCAAGTTCATCGAGTTTTGAATCAGCATTGAGTTGTTTGTTAGTCAGGTTTTGCTCAGAGTCCGGTAAAGGCATAAGAAATTTCCTTTTGAAAGCGATTGCAATTAAGCAATCGGAAAATAAATGCGGTAATCCAGTTCTTGAAAAATCGTATCTCGGCGTTCGACTTCGGCCAACCAGCTTTCGTCAATTGCGTTGGCGTTCACCATCTCATAAATCCGCGTGAAGCGGTGAATGTGGTCTTTGAAGCGTTTGACCGCGTATTGAACCATCGTTCCGGTGGTGATGATGAACGCCCAATCCGATGATTGCGCCAGCAATAATTCGCGCGCGGCTTGATTCAACGCCCGCAACAACAGACCGTCGGCGTTCGGGAAACGTTCGGCTAATTCGACCATTCGCCGTTCGGCGGCGTGTTGATGTTTGTACAGCCAATCGGTTTCGGCGTTGATCCAAACGCGGTTGTACCCTTCGGCTCCCCACGACGAAGCCGACGGCGTTTGCCGCTGGTTTTCGGGAAAAATCGTCAGGTAATCAATCGGCGAAATCGGCTGAATGTCGTCCTGGTCGTAATGCAGCTTTTTGAACAGGTAAAACAAAAACTGCGGCCCTTCGAACCACCAGTGGCCGAACAACTCAGCGTCGTAAGGAGCCAGAATCAGCGGCGCGCGTCCCAACGTGTAATGCAAATGTCCGGCTTGCGCGCGGCGGTTGGCCAGAAAGTCTGCCGCATGTCCGGCAGCTTTGTTTGTCGCCCATTCCGGCACGTAAGGCGCTTTCAGATGCAGATCAACTTTGCCAGTGATGCGGTGATATTTGACGCCGATGTTGCGGCGAACTCCGTCGTCGTGCAGGTACGGTTTGATGTAATCGAAATCCTGCGCGTCGTAACCCAGGTCGCGGTAAAACTCGCGGTAATCGGGATCGCCCGGATAACCGATTTCCGAACTCCAAACCTGTTCGCTGGTTTCGGTGTCGCGGGCAAACACGGCTACGTTTTCCGGCGTGATGACCGGCGCGTAAATGCCTCTGCGCGGGCGCGGCGTGCCGTACAAAATGGCGTGAGCGTCGGCGATGAAAAATTTGATTCCTGCTTCGTGCAGGTATTTGTCATCGCCGGGATTGAAAGCGCATTCGGCAAGCCAGATTCCGCGCGGAGGTCGTCCGAAATGTTTGATGTAATTTTCGCGGGCGATTTGAATCTGAGCGCGTTTGGCGGTTTCGTTCGACATCAACGGCAAATAACCGTGCGTAGCGCAGCAGGTGATGATTTCCAGGTAGCCAGCGTCCTGAAGCTCCTTGAATCCGCGCACGATGTTGCGCTGGTAAACGCGCTCAAACACGTCGCGGCATTCATTGAAATGGCTGCGGTACATCAACGCGGCGGCGTGAAATTGCGGCGCCTCTTTTCGAGTTCGCTCGACTTCCTTTTCGGCCAGTTCACATAGCTTGTCGAGGTGATTGACATACCTTTGCTGCAACAACGAATCGGTCAGCATTTCGCACAGTGGCGGAGTCATGCTCATCGTCAGCCGAAACTTGACGCCTTCGTCGCGCAGATGATTGAACGCAATTAGCAGCGGAATGTAGGTTTCGCTGATGGCCTCGTACAGCCAGTCTTCTTCCAGGAAGTCGGGATATTCAGGATGGCGCACAAACGGCAGGTGCGCGTGCAGAACCAAGCTCAGATAGCCAGTAGTCATAATTTGGGTGTCGGTTTGATGATCGAAAGTGAGGCGCAAGTATCGTCTTGCGGCAGGGAACTGGCAAGCTTATAGAATTTGAGAGAATGATTTTCCCGCGGATAACGCGAATGAACGCAGATATAGCTTTCAAGAAAAAGAATTTCCGAAGAAAGTCCCGGAGGAACGGCAAGAAAATAGCCCCGGATGCAATCCGGGGAACCAAGCCAATAACCCTTCAAGCCCCAGCGGGGCGACAGACAACTTGACAGTAAAGCAAATCTGCCGCCCCTGCCGGGGCTGGGTAGTTTTGCCGATCGTACCCAGGGTTTCACCCTGGGCTAATTTCTTTTCACCCTTCCGGGGGTCTGATCGGAAAATCATTTTCTTGACTTCTATAGTCGGAAAAAAGATTGGCGATTACTTTAGGCGGCTCAATAGAGCGGTTGATGCTATGACTGAATAAACCGCCGCTTCATTCGCGTTATCAGCGTGATCTGCGGGAAGTTTTTTCTTAAAACTATGGCTTGCCAGCCGCCAACCCAGATGGCACATTCGCGGCGGCGTTTGCCGAAATCATCAACTCCAATTTCACGAGGTCAACAACTCAATGAGTTCAGAAAAAGTCACTGTCATTGCTCACATCGAAGTCAAACCCGGAACCGAAGCCGCGTTTATCGAACACGCGCAAACCGTTGTCGCCGCCACTCGCGCCGAAGCCGCCTGCATCAATTATGACCTGCATCAACTGGCCAGCGATTCGACCAAGTTCGTGTTTTATGAAAACTGGACGAGTTTGGCCGGATTGGACGAACACGCCAAATCGGCTCACATCCAAGCGTTCCGTGCCGGAATCGGCGATTTGGTCGCCAAACCGGTGGATATTCAGATTTGGAAAATGGTTACAGAACCCGCCAGCTAAAATTGCCGGATTATCTGTGCTGTTGATTGGTCAATCCTTTGTCGCGGATGAATTGCGGCGGGAATTCGGCTTCTTTGGAGCCGCCTTTTCGCCGCAACCGATTGCTGCCGCCACGATCCGGGTACAGAGGCAAATACATTCCCTGAGTTTCAGCCAGCACGGCAAACAACTGTTCGTTCATCTGTTTGACGATGGCCTGATGCGCTTGGCTGAAAATCAGGTTGGTGGTTTCCAGCGGGTCGGTTTGCAGGTCGTACAATTCGTCCGTGTCCCACAATCCATGCACATGAATGTATTTGTACCGTTCGCCGCGCAGCGCGTGCAGCGTAGGCGTCTGCGGAAAATTGCGTTCCCAGTAATACTCGTACAGCAATCCGGTTCGCCATTCGGCAGCTTTGCCTTGCGCGACTGACAGAAAGCTCCTGCCAGTCATCTGTTTCGGCGTTTGCAATCCCGCGGCTTCCAGCATGGTCGGAGCGATGTCAATGTTGGCAACGACTTTGTCTATGGTCGTGCCGCCTTTGAACAGTTGCGGGCATTGCACCAGCATAGGCACGCGCATGGATTCTTCGTAAGCCGTGCGCTTGTCAATCAGCCCGTGTTCGCCGAAGGCAAAACCGTTGTCGCCCATATAAATCACCAGCGTTTCGTCCAACTTGCCGGATTGTTTCAGCCAGTCCATCACGCGGCCTACGCTGTCGTCCACGCCGCGCAAAGTTTCAGCGTACTGTTTGAAATAAGCTTCGATGTTCAAATCGCTGTGGTACGGAAAATCTACGCCGTGCCAACTGTTGCGTTGATTGCGAACCCACATCGGAGCGTCTTTGACGTTGGCCGGGTTCATTGTCATCGGAGCGGCAAAAGGCAGATTTTTCGCTTTGTCTTTGTGACGGTCGGCGGGTACGAAATCAGCGTGGACGCCTTTGTGCGACAGGTACAACATAAACGGCTTGTCGCCTTTTCTGCCGCCCAGCCAATCCAGCGCGTAATCGGTCAGTTCGTCCGTGATGTAGCCTTTTTGTGGGACGTGTTTGCCGTTGACGTTCAAACCGTTTCGGCTGGGCAAATACGTTCCTTGTCCTTTGAAACTGACCCAATGATCGAAACCGCGTTGCGGATCGTCTTTTTCGCCGCCCATGTGCCATTTGCCGATCATGGCGGTTTCGTAACCGGATCGTTGCAGATACTGCGAGACAAAAACCAGGTCATCGGAAACCGGATTGTTGTTGTCCACGACTCGATGTTGGTGAGCGTACATTCCAGTCAAAATCGAAGCCCGTGAAGGCGAACAGAGCGCTGTCGTCACAAAGGCGTTTTTCATGTACACGCCATTGCGAGCCATCGCATCCATGTTCGGCGTTTCGATAAAGGCTTGGCTTTTCAAAAATCCTAGCGCGTCATAGCGATGATCGTCGGTCAGAATGAAGACGATGTTGCGCGGTTTCGCTTTGGCGATGCGCGGCAGTTGCAGGTTGCGAGTTGAGGCAGTGCGTGGTTGAGCAATTACCGGCGACACCGCCAGAACGCACAGCAAAATCAGATAACGAATTTTCATAGGTGAACTTTTCTCCGATTGTTTGTGGAATTCGGCGGGCGGGATTGTACGCCAGTAAGGAAGAATTTGTCTTTCAGCGTCGTCATTGGAGCAAGAAGAGGTCGGAAACGGAGTATTGGCTTCACCTGCTTGCCAACCAAAGTGGGGCTATGCTAGTTTCTCGCCTGCTTTTCTACACCTTTTCCAATAACAACCATAATTTCTGGAGGCCCGGTTATGACCATTAAAGAGCGCGTGAGCGGCGACGTTACGATTTTGGATTTGGACGGCAAAATCACTCTCGGCGAAGGCGATGTCCTGCTGAGAGATGCAGTTTCAAAGCTCGTTGACAGCAAGTCGGTTAAAGTCATTCTCAACCTTGAAAACGTTTCTTACATGGATAGCGGTGGGTTGGGCGAAGTCGTTCGCAGCTATACTTCTCTGCGTAACGCAGGTGGCGACGTCAAATTGCTGAAAGTCGCCAAACGCATCAACGATTTGTTGACCATCACCAAATTGTCCACGGTGTTCGACAGCTTCGAAGCCGAAGCCGAAGCCGTTGCCAGCTTCAAATAATTGGGGATTGGGGATTGCAGAATTGCGGATCGGCTCTGTCCGATTTCGTGTCTTGCAATCCCTGTTTCGCCAACTTGCCAGCCATTTCGTGTTCACCTCGCCGCGCCGTATTTCTTCAAAATTTCGACGGTTTTTTCAATCGGCAGAGCTTCGACTGTATTGCCGTTGCGCCCTGTGACCGTCGTCGCACGCAACAGCGAGTTGTAAATCGCCTCTTCGGTCGCTTCGACTGTGGCTTGAAACAGTGGCGACATCGCGTCGTTGCCCAGAGTTTGTGTGTTTCTCACGGCTTCACCGGCACGAATGCGATTCTGTTTTGCCGTGCTGAAGGCGATGACGTAATCTCCGCTGCCATTGGTCGAGGGCGAACCAGTTCGCGCCAATCCCAACATTGCGCGTTCAGCCAATCGTCGCAGATTGCGATGATCCAGCGGAGCATCCGTCGCCACGACCATGATGATCGAACCGTCCGCCCGATCACTGACAGAGTTTTCAGGCGGAAAACTCTGCCCAATGCGCTGTCCTTCCAGTTGCTCCTTCAAGTAAAACTTGCCGAGTTCGCGCCCAACCGGAGCGCCATTGATCGTCAGAACTCCGCCGAAATTCGATTGCACCAAAACTCCGACCGTATGACCGCCCAAATTTTGCGGTAACAGCCGTGACGAAGTTCCGATGCCGCCTTTCCATCCAAAAGCCACTGTTCCGGTTCCAGCGCCGACCGAGCCTTCGGCGACTTCGCCGGATTTTGCAGATTTCAGCGCGGCGAAAACTTCGTCGCGCCCGACGTGGCGTCCGCGAATGTCGTTCAGGAATCCGTCGTTCGTTTCGCCTACCAGCGGATTGACCGACCGAACCTGCTCATTGCCGGGCAGAGCCAACATCCAATCAATCAACGCATCGGCTACGCGCGGCACGTTTAGCGTGTTGGTCAGCAAGATAGGCGTTTCCAGTTCGCCAAGTTCGTTGACTTGCGTCGAACCCATCAACTTGCCAAAGGCGTTGCCGATGTGAACCGCCGCCGGGACTTTCTCCTGAAACAGATTTCCGCCATGCGGCAGGATGGCGGTGACTCCTGTGCGAACGTCAGCGCCTTTGATCAAAGTCGTCTGACCGACCAACACTCCTTCGACATCGGTGATGGCGTTGAGCTTTCCGGTCGGCAAAATGCCTGTGACGACGCCCAGATCGCGGGCGCGTGGGCGCGCAGATAGCTGGTTCATAGCAGTTGAAAGTTGTTCAAAAGGCAAAAGACAAATGGCAAATATCAAAAGGAAAAAATTCAGACGGACAATTTTGGCTAAAGCTGCTTGCTCGAATTTTTGCTTTTTGTCTTTTGATATTTGCCTTTTGATTTTTTCGATTTTCATCCGGTGTTCCTCATTCCGGCGGCAATGCCGTTGATCGTCAGCAAAATGGCGTAGAGCAATTTTTCGCGGTCTTCGGTGGAAAGTTTGTCGTTACGATTGCGAGCCAGCAATTCGACTTGCAGATAACTCATCGGGTCAACGTACGGGTTGCGGACTTCGATCGAACGTTGCAGCACAGGCGATTTATCCAACAAGTGTTTTTCGCCGGTGATTTGCAGCACGACTCGGCAAGTCCGCGCGTGTTCGTTTTTCAGCAGTTGGAAAATGTGTCGCCCCAGTTTCAATTCCGGCAGTCGTTCGGCGTATTGTCGAGCAATCTGGAAATCGGATTTGGCCAGCGTCATTTCGATGTTTGAAATCGTGCTGTGAAAAAACGGCCAGCGTTCATACATTTCTTTCAGCAAAGCCAGATGCTTTCGTGGATTCTGCGCGACGAAACTTTCCAGAGCCGAACCTACGGCCAACCAGCCCGGCAGCAAATGACGGCTTTGCGTCCAACCGAACACCCAGGGGATGGCGCGCAAATCATCCAGGCTTTTTGATCCGGCTTTGCGTTTGGCCGGGCGCGAACCGATTCGCAAATGCTGAAGCTCTTCAACCGGTGTCGCCTGCGTGAAGTAATCCAGAAAACCTTCGCCACGAACAAAGCCGCGATAGCTGGCAAATGCCGTTTCAGAAATCTGCTCCATCACCGATTGCCACTGGCCAAGCTTTGTCGTGTCAGTAGCCCGACTGTTAAGGAGGGCTTTGTCTTGGAATGAAGACCCCTTGCTGACGCGCGGGGTACTGACGCTGCCATCTTCCGTCAAGCTGGCGGCGATGACGGCGGCTGTGGTCAGTTCCAAACTACGCATGGCAATTTCTGGCAGGCTGTATTTCGACGAAACGACTTCGCCTTGTTCGGTGATTTTGATGCGACCGGCGACGGTTCCGCGCGGTTGAGCCAGAATCGCTTCGTGGCTGGGGCCGCCGCCTCGTCCAACCGTGCCGCCTCTGCCGTGAAAAAGCCGCAACTCGACGCCGTGTTCACGCGCGACTTGCCACAATCGTTCCTGCGCTTTGTACAGTTCCCAGCTTGAAGTCAGTATGCCGCCGTCTTTGCTGCTGTCGGAATATCCGATCATCACTTCCTGCAAATCGCCTTGCGAAGCCAGCACTCGGCGATAGGCAGAGTTTTCAAACAACTGCCGCATGACATCGGGCGCTCGGCGCAGGTCGTCAATGGTTTCAAAGAGCGGCACGACAGCTAAGCTGGATTGAGGGATTGAGGGATTGAGGGATTGAGAGACTGAGGGCGTTTTATTCTGTCCCTCCGTCTCCCCGTCCCTCCGTCTCCACGCCCCTCCGTCTCCTAAACCGGCTTGCTTTGCCAACACCAACACCACCAGCAAATCGCTGGCTTGCCGGGTCATGCTGACGATATAAGTGCGAATGGCGCGGCGGCTGATTTCGTCCAGCGAACGCCGCGCTACGCGAAAGACGTTCAGCGTTTCGGTGGTTTCGGCGGAGTAATTGGCGTCGGTCGCCACCAACGGGCGGGGCGTCGAAAGTTCTTCGGTCAGCCAGTTCACGCGCTCGGTTTCGCTCATCGCCGCATAATCTTTTTCAAAACCCAAACCGCGCGTGATTTCGGCCAACGCTGCCGAATGGCGTTCGCTGTGTTGGCGCAAATCCAGCGCCGCCAGATGCAGTCCGAAAACTGCGACCTGACGCATCAATCGGTCAACCGCGCGAGCCGCCAGCTTGGCTTTGTCCGATTGCAAACTGTCGCGCACCAACCGCAAGTCTTCCCACAACTCAGCGGCGGTTTTGTATTCGCTTTCGGCAGGCGTTGCCGATTTGGTCAGCGCGGCAATGATCGGCAAAGCCGGGCGAATCGAAATCAATTGATTCGGAGTTTCGATTCGCAATGCGCCTTTCAGGTCGCGGTTACGTTGCAGAGTGTTTTCCAGGCGGCGGTAAATGAACGAGAGTTTTTGGCGATAAGGTTCTTCCGGGTTTCGCTCGAAAACTTCTTTGGCGGTTTTGGGCATTTCCAGTTTGTCGCGTCCGATGGAAGCTTGCAGTTCGCGGCTGGGCGGAGCGAAGCGAACCGATTCGCTCAATCGGCGCGAAAGGTCGGCCACGGCGGTCAGATATTTTCGCAGAGTCAGCCGCTGTTGCAGCCGCAAAGTTTCCCAAGTGATTTCCGGCGTGACGTTCGGATTGCCGTCGCGGTCGCCGCCCACCCACGAACCGAATCGCAAAGGCACGGCTCCGTCACGCAGTTTCACATCGTGGAAGTGTTTGCCGAGTTGAAAATCCAACTCTTCCAGCAAGGCCGGAACCGAATCGAACAACGTCGCGTCAAAGTAATAAAGCGCGTTGTTCACTTCGTCCAGAACCTGCAACTGCGTGTGACGGACTTCATCGGTTTGCCAGATGGATTCGACTTCGGCGGCGAGTTGCGATTCCAAATCGGTCTGGCGGCGTTCTGGCAAATTCGTTTCATCCAGCGCAGACAACAAACCGGCCAGTCGCCGATGTTTTTCCAGCAAAGTGCGCCGGGCGGCTTCGGTCGGATGCGCCGTCATTACCGGCACGATTTCCAGCCGATCAACGACGGTTTGAATTCGTCGCCGCAATTCGGTTTCGCTGAGTTGGTGGTTTTCGGCTTTGATGCGTTGAAAGGTTTCGGCAATCGAACCGCGCTGCGGTTGATGCGGAGTTTCCAGTTCGTAAAACCGTTTGCGACGGATTCGGTGATGTTGTTCGGCGATGTTGACCAGTTGGAAATAGACCGAAAACGCACGAATGACTCCGGTGGCCTCGTCCACGCTCAGGCCGTGCAACAACCGTTTTAGCTGGCGTTCAGTCGCTGGCGAATGTTCGGCGCGAAGCTGTTTGCACAAAACACGAACCTGCTCTTCCAAATCAAAGAGTTTTTCGCCGCCAAGTTGTTTTAGCGTTTCTCCCAGCAAATCGCCTAGCCGTCGAATGTCTTTGCCCAAAGGCAAATTTTTTTCCGATTTCGTCGTTACTGTCTTTTTGTTCATAATGCGGTTCCGTGACGCGATGATACGCGATGATACGCGATGATAAACGACTCGAATGAGTGCGCGCGAGTCAGCACCGCGACCGACAAGGAGCGGTTATTTTTTGAGGTAGTAAATTTATGCAATTGATGCAGCCAACCAGAATCCTGACGTGTTTGCTTGTCGTTCTGCTTTCGATTCCTCAGCCATTGCTGGCGCAAAATCGCAGGCCGGTGCAACCAAGATTACCTGTGAAATCCGATTTGATCGCCGCCGCCATCAATGATCTGTTGAAAGAAACTCCGCCTGATCCTGCCGACGAAGACGATTCGCCGAACAACAATTCTGATGATGAAGAAGAAAAACCTCCTGCCGACGATGCGCCGATTGGCAAACTGATCGCATTTTGGAGCAGGTTCGGGTTTTCGGAATTCGACGAAACGGTTTCGAAACCGTCGGACAAAGTCCGCCAGCGATTGTTGGATTATCTGGAAAATCGTCCGTGGATGGCGTCTTCGTTGTCTGGTTTGCTGCCTGAAACGCCGGACACTTATGACCGGCTCTACAAATTGCTTATTGAAGAACCGGACGACCAGGATCGGTCGGGTTGGCAATACATTATTCGTCACAAGTTGATGTTCAACAGTTCCTATTTCCGCGAAGAGTTAATCAGCCAGGCCAGCGAACAGGGCAAGCAAGCTTATGCGGACAAATCGGCGTTGCGTGCTTTGGTCAAATTGGATTGGGACGCGGCCAGGCCGTTTGTCGAAGAGTTGCTGGGAAATCGTTCTCAGTCGCAATCGGTTCTGGCTCAGGCAATGATTTATGAACAAGCCGCCAAAGCCAACGATTCTTCTTTGCAGGACTCTTTGCGAGCGCAGTTAAAATCCATTGTCGCCAATCGGATGATGGGAGCCGAACGGGAAACCGCTCTTAGCTCTTTGATGGAAACCGAATGGAGCGGGCGCGACGAATGGTTTGGTTCGTTGTTCGCCGACGCTTCGTTGTCGGGCGTTCGCGTTGAAGAAAAGATCGCCAATGACAAAACGAAGCCCGAAACCAAAACTCCTGTGGCAAAAATCCTCGAAACAGTGCTGGAAGACGAGGGACAGGCTTCAAACGTTTTGTGGATTCCGTTGCGCGAACAATCTGACAGGTTGTTGCCGATGGTTGTCGGTCTGGTTGGCAACGGCAACCGCGCGATTCATCTGGCGGCGGTCAGCACATTGACGGCGTTTTTAGTGGATAAAAGCGGCACGGAAGAATTGCGAAAACAAGCCGCGCGCGCGCTGTTGCCCTGGTTGAGTGAACTGGATTGGGGCGGCAAGTTCGAGCGTTGGTCGTATCTGGAAAGTCTTTCCAAAATAAACCTGCCCGAAAGTGTGCCGGGATTGATCTGGGTGTTGGATTACGATCAACAGCCGGAAATTTGTGCGCTGGCGGCTGAGGCGTTGGTGCAATACAAAAATCCTCAAGCGGTTCCTTCGCTGCGCCGTGCGCTGAATCGTAGTTCGGCGGAAATTTTCCGCGAAAGCATCATCGTCGCGTTGGTCGAACTAGGCGGGTTTCCCGATGGAGAAGCTGCCGCTGCCATCGAAGCTTACGCGCGCCGCATGCTGACCGAAGAAGGCCAGACCGAAATCCGCGAAGCGCGTGAAGATCAGGGCGAAAAAACGTTGCCGTTGCAAATCAGCATTGGCGCAGTGCTTTCTGAAAACGAAGATGTGGAAATTTCCGACAGTCTGGCGACATTGCTGTTCAACCGCGCCAAAGCTCTGAAAAAGACTCAGCCTGATTTGGCTCGCAAACTGGTTTCCATCGCGCAGCAATCCAACGGCATCGTCGCCGACTTGAATCTGATTGAACGAATTGCCGAAGGCTGGGTGGATGTCGAAGCCGTCAAGCTGGCGTTGGACAGCCGCGCGCAGTTGCGAAAAAACGCCGCCGGAAATCTGGAAGAGCTATTCAAACAAGGCGGTTATCAAACCGGTTTGGCCGCTGCGATTCTGAACGAAGAAGACAAACTGAACGGCGTTCTGGCCGGACGCGATGCGCTGGCTCAGCAAGCATTGCTGGCGGCTGCGCGTTACACGCGGCAAAAACTCCCTGTGGGAGCGGTCGGCAAATTGATGGCCAACGCTTCGTTGGTGGCTGCGGCGGAAAGTTATCTGGAAGTCGAAGACAGCGCCGAAGCTCGCAAACTCATTTGGGCGAGGCATCCCGGCGAAGCGCGAATTTTGGGCGCGGGGCGGAATTGGGGATTCAATGAGGAAAATTTTTATGCTCCGGCTCCAAACGGTGTTGCCAGAACAGATGGGCCGCCAACGCTTGGCAAGTGGGAAGACAAAATGCGCCAGGAAGTTTTGCGACCAAATGGCGTGACGGAAATTTTTGCAGTCGTTCCCAGTTTCAATCCCGGAATTTACAACAGCATCGTCGTTCGCGTCGGCAAAGATAAAGCTGAAATCAGTCTTCACCAGACTGAAGGCCGTCGCCTGTATCGCACTCTGGATTCCAGCGAATTGCAGGAATTGAAAGAACTGACTTCGCGCGAAGACGTAGAAAACCTCGGCCCGGAAACTCCGCTTCAGCAAGTGCAATTCATTCACGATCGAAGGCTGATGTTTGAATATCTGCGACTGACCAAAGACGGCGGTCGTCGAATCATGCTTTCCCAGTTTCATCGCCAGCCCAAAAAAGAAGCCACGTTGCACGAACAACTCAGCGGATTGTTTTACCGCCTGAGCAAAACCGGCGAATACAAATTGCGCTACGCGATGGAAGACCTGATTCCAGGCGTGGAAGTTCTGGTCGCCGACGACAAACGCCCCGTGCTTTCAATCTGTCAGGAAGCCGGGCAGTTGCGCGTGATGGTTGCTGCCGAACGTCCGAACTCACCCAGCCAAAATGTTGCGCCAACCGTTCCATTGTATGAATGGCGCGCGCTGACTTCCGGCCAGTTGGGTGCGCTCGTTGACGAAGCTCCGAATTGCCAGTCTGGCAATATGCTGCTCAATTTGCCGGACTGGATGCGTGAATTGCGAATAAAAAACGGCATGATGCCCGACCGCCGAGCCAGAGTGGGCCAAGCGTGGTTTGCTCAGTCCCATGTCGAAGACGAATCCGGCATCTGGAAATTTGAAGAAGGTAAAACTCCGGTCAAAATTGTCGTCGGGTATTATTCCAATCTGGTGGCCACGCCGGACGGGAAATGGCTGATCGCGCTGAAAACCATTGAATCCGTAGAGAAATACGAAACGCGCCTTGTTCGCATCCACCTGCCGACCAAACGCGAATTTCCTGTAACCGTAGCCCCGGCGACAGACTTGATTCCGGCGGCTTTTGTCGCGGCGCACAACAAATTGCTGCTCAGCCAGCAACAGTTTCAATACCGCGAAGACGGCAAAGGGAATTTCTTTTTGTTGGATGCTGAAATCGGCGTCGCTCAACCGGTCAAAGGCGAATTTCGTCCGTTGCTGAATCTATTCGCGCGCCCGTTGCAACCAACGGACAAACCGAACGAATTGTGGGCGGCGATTTACGACGGAAAGAAAAAAGCGACGGTTGTTGGCCGCTACGATTCGCGGGCTTTCACTTTTTCGCCGGTCACTGAACTGCCGGAACTCAGGTTGAACAGCCACGATACCTGGGCGGATGCCGCCGCCGGAAAACTGTATTTCGTTTATCTGGGACATTTGCTGCGCGTGCCGCTGATTGCCGCGAAGTGAACAAGATGTCTTTGGCTGACCTGTGGTAAGGTGATTTCGATACGAAAAAAACGACAAAGGAATTTGCGATGGACGATCAACCGAAGTTTCGTGGAGCAGGTGGTACTCAAGGCGGGCTGGGAGAATTTCTGGCCGGATTGGCGATGGCGGTTGCCGGTGGGTATTTGTTGACCAATCAGGTTTCCGTCACCAGCGGGTTTTGGCGGTTGGGCGGATACAACGCTTTCGGGTTGTCGCTTGTGCCGCTCATCATTGGCATCGGGCTGTTGTTTTTCAACGGACGATCCGTTGTCGGTTGGTTGCTGACGCTGGCTGGAACGGTGATTATTCTGGCGGGCATCATCACCAATCTGGACATTTATTTCCGCGAAACCAGCCTGTTCAATACAGTCGTGATGCTGGTGCTGCTGGCCGGCGGGATAGGGTTGGTGGCGCGGTCGTTGCGGTCGCATTCGAAAAGCTCAACTGCAGGAAATTAACGCTTGAATCATCAAATCCAATTCGCCACCGGTCGCGCCTGGCTGGTGTTTTACCTGAACAAATATCGTTGGCAGTTGATTGTCGGAACCGTCTTTGTGCTCGGTTCGGTGACGTTCGGAGTGTTTGTGCCGCGTTTTGTCGGAGTGGCGATTGACGATTTGAAAGCTGGCGATTTGAGTTATGACAAGCTCTGGCGTTCGGTGGCGATCATCGTCGGCAGCAGCATCATCAGCGGCGTCTTCCTTTATTTGCAGCGGCGAACGCTTATCAACATGTCGCGTTACGTCGAATACGATTTGCGGCAGGATTTTTACGGCCACCTGCAAAAACTCCCTCTGGAATTTTTTCAGCAACAACGCACGGGCGATTTGATGGCGCGGGCGACCAACGATCTGGGTGCGGTTCGGCAGATTTTCGGCCCGGCGATTATGTACAGCGAACAAACGCTGTTTCGCGTGCTGATTATTCTGCCGCTGATGTTCGGCATCAGCGTAAAACTGACGATCATTTTGTTGCTGACCATGCCGCTGGTGTCGTTGACGGTGAAATACTTCGGCCATCAAATCCACGTTCGTTTTGAAAAGATTCAGGAGTTTTTTTCGGACATCACGGCTCGCGCGCAGGAAAACCTGACCGGCGTTCGCGTCATTCGTGCTTACGCGCAGGAAGGATTTGAACAGCGCGAATTTGCGCGGCTGAACGGCGAATATGTCGAACGCAATCTGAGTTTGGTCAGGCTTTCCGCCGTGTTTCGTCCGTTGATGCAGTTTTTTATCGGTTTGGGGTTTGCGGCGATTATTCTGGTCGGCGGACGCGAAACGGCTCAAGGGCGAATGACGCTGGGCGAATTCGCCGCCTTCAATTTATACCTGGAACAATTGATCTGGCCGCTGATTGCGATGGGTTATGTCACGAATCTGGTTCAACGCGGCACGGCTAGTTTGAAGCGCATGCACGAAATCATGGCCGTCTCTCCGGCGATTGCCGATGGCGAGGTAGTGGGGCAGAGAGACGCAAGGATTGAGGGTGCGATAGAGTTTCGTGGTTTGACGTTTCGTTATTCGGCGGATGCTCCGGCGGTGCTGGAAGACATCAATTTGAAAATCGCCGCCGGGCAGACGGTCGCTTTCATCGGACGAACCGGTTCGGGCAAATCCACGCTGATGAATCTGGTTCCGCGATTGCTGGACGCCGAAGCCGGAATGATTTTGATTGACGGGCGACCGATCCGCGAAGTTCCATTGAAAACTTTGCGCGAAAACATCGGTTACGTGCCGCAGGAAACGTTTCTGTTCAGCGAGACGCTGGCCGAAAACATCAAGTTCGGCGTCAATGGCTCCAACGACAGCGAAGTCGAATGGGCAGCCGAAGCCGCCGGTTTGGCAGACGATGTGCGGGATTTTCCGAATCAATACGAAACCGTTTTGGGCGAACGTGGCATTACGCTTTCCGGCGGGCAAAAACAGCGAACGGCGATTGCTCGTGCGGTGATTCGTCGCCCGAAGATTTTGATTCTGGACGATTCGCTGTCGGCTGTGGACACTTACACCGAAGAAAAAATTCTTTCTCACCTGCGCGACGTGATGCGCGGCAGAACGGCGTTGATCGTTGCTCACCGGATTTCGACGGTGAAAGACGCCGATCTGATTTGCGTGCTGGATCACGGTCGGATTGTCGAACGCGGCACGCACGAAGAATTGATGCGGCTCGGCGGCGAATACGCCGATTTGTACGAGCGGCAATTGCTGGAAGAAGAGCTTGCCGCAAGCTGAAATTGCCATGCTTATTTTGGGGAGATCAACGAATGAAGACCACTTTTTTCAAAACAGTTTTGATTGCTGCAATGGTTGTCGGTTTGGCGATTTCCGCGTTGGCTCAAACGCAATCGCCTGAAACTCCGGAATCAGTGGCGAAAGCCTACTTTGCCGCCATGCAAGCAAGCGATTGGGACAAATGTGCTGACCTGCTGCACCCGGAAGCTCTAGGTTCGATGAAACGCACCTTCGCCAAAATCATCAACGCAGATGTTTCCGGCGGAGCGGCTAAAACCATCTTCGGGCTGAAAACCAATGAAGAGTTTGCCAGCTTGAGCGGCGCGACGATTTTTGAACGGTTGATGAACTTCATGGCTGGCGCTTCGCCGGAGATGAAGACTGTGCTGGCGGCTTCCAAGACAACGGTGTTGGGCAAGGTGACGGAAGGCATTGAGCTGGTTCATGTCGTGTACCGAACGCAAATAAAAATGTCCGGAGCGGAAATCAGCGAAGTTGAATTGATGAGCTTCAAAAAACACGGCACGACCTGGCGCGGGTTGTTGACCGCCGATATGGAAGAAATGGTCACCAATCTGGCGGAAGGTCTTTCCGGCAAAAAAGAATAGTGCTCAATGTCCAGTCATCACGAAGAAGAACAACTCGGCAAAATTTACGACGCTAAGGCGGCTCGGAGGTTGTTTCGTTATCTTGCGCCGTACAAACGACTGGTCGTCATTGCTCTGTTGCTGACGGCAGGGTTAAACATCGTTCGGCAAATTGGTCCGTTGTTGACCAAATGGGCGATTGACGATTACGTGGCTCCGGCGGCGGCTGGAGCAATGAAGTTCGATACGGCTTTTGACGGAATCACGTGGCTTGCGCTGGCTTACATCGGATCGCTGGCGTTGACGTTGGCGGTTGGGTATTTCCAGGATGTGTTGCTAAACACCATTGGCCAACGGGTGATGTACGATTTGCGTGAAGAGATTTTCGGCAAGCTGCAATCCATTCAAGTTTCGTTTTACGACAACAATCCTGTTGGCCGATTGATTACGCGATTGACTACTGACGTTGATTCGCTGAACGAGCTTTTTACTTCCGGTTTGGTAGAAGTGTTGGGCGACATTGTTCTGATCGCTGGCGCTTTGGGGATGATGTTTTACTTCAACTGGAAGCTGGCGATTGTTTCGCTGGCGGTTGTGCCTTTGCTGTGGGCTGCGACGATGTGGTTTCGGCGAGGTGCGCGCGAAGGTTTTCGGCAAGTCCGAACGAAAATTGCCCGGCTGAATGCGTTTACTCAAGAACACATTTCCGGCGCTCAAGTGGTTCAGCTTTTCAACCGCGAAGAAAAAGCTTTTGAGCAGTTTTCGGAAATCAACGCGGCTCACAAACAGGCAAACCTGGACACGATTTTTTATTACGCGGTGTTTTATCCGCTGGTGAATTTGATCTCGGCCATTGGGATTGCCGCTATTGTCTGGTACGGCGGCGGGCAGGTGATTCAAAACGCCATCACAGTCGGAACCCTGGTCGCGTTTCTGCAATACACGCAACGATTGTGGCAACCGATTCAGGACATCAGCGACAAATACAACGTTTTTCAGGCAGCGGTTGTCGCCAGCGAGCGAGTTTTCAAATTGCTGGACACTCCGGACGGGATCGAATCGCCTGAACAACCTCAAACGATGGTGACGGACAAAAAAGCTCTTGGGCGGATTGAATTTAGAAACGTCTGGTTTGCTTACAAAGGCGAAGACTGGGTGTTGAAAGATGTTTCTTTCAATGTCGAACCGGGCGAATCAATTGCTCTGGTGGGGCACACCGGATCGGGGAAAACCACTATCACTAATTTGTTGATGAGGTTTTATGACATTCAGCGTGGGGAAATTTTGCTGGACGGCGTGAATATCCGACAGTTTGATCTGCAAAAGTTGCGCGAAAATTTTGCAGTGGTTTTGCAAGATGTCTTTTTGTTTTCCGGCGACATCGCCGGAAACATTCGGCTTGGGAAGGAAACGATTGACGATGCTCGAATAGAATGGGCGGCAGGCGAAGTCCGCGCCGCCGGATTCATTGAAAAGCTGCCAGAACGATTCGCTACTAAAGTGCGTGAACGTGGCGCAGGTTTTTCAGTGGGGCAAAAGCAGTTGATTTCGTTTGCGCGGGCACTGGCTTTCGATCCCAGCATTTTGATTCTGGATGAAGCGACTTCGAGCATTGATACCGAAACCGAACAATTGATTCAAAAGGCAATTGAGCGAGTGATGGCCAAGCGAACTTCGATCATCGTTGCGCATAGGCTTTCAACCATTCAGCGCGTGGACAAAATTATCGTGCTGCATAAAGGCGAAATCCGCGAAATGGGAGACCATCAATCCTTGTTGGTCAAGCGCGGGATTTATTTCAAACTTTATCAATTGCAGTACAAGGAGCGAGGAGTAAGCGCCAGCACGCTTGTCGCCGATTGATTGCGGTAAAAATCCGGCTCGGTTCTGTCAGAAATTTTCGCTTGCCGAATTAGAGGCTTGTGAGTAGAATGCGCCCGACTTCTGCTCCCTGTCGTTGGATGCACCGAATTTTTTGAGATGTTATCGGCAACTCGCTTGGTCTTTACCTGCATCAACGATTCGACCCCCCAACACGACATTACCTAACTGCTGACAAGCTTGTCTCAGAAAAGTTTTTTCAATAAGGGTGTAGCAGTTTTTTGCCCCTTACTATAAAGTTTTTCTGAAAGTTGACGACGGTAATTGGCATCTATGACGTCGCTGTGTAAGGAATTGCAGATTTGCAACCTTACTTCACCAAGCTCACGGTTGCTGAAAAGCTAACTTCAACTTGTCACTTCTTCTCCCATTTATTTCCACGCAACTCAAGCGTTTCAACCCATAACCAGGCAAGACAGGAGAAAAACCTATGATTAAAGAGTTTATTAAGGACGAGCAAGGACAGGACATCGTTGAATATTCATTGTTGTTGGTTTTGATTGGCGCGGCAGCCGTTTTCGTTTTGACGACGATGGGCCAAAGCATCAGCCAGATCTTCAGCAAGATCAATACGAAACTTACGTCCGCCAATAACAGCATTTCGTAACTTGGCGCTGACTCACTGACAGTGCTGGCCATCTCGTCCTCTGCGTAAACAAAGAGGACCTGTAGTAAAAAACGGAAGCACCTCCGACTCAGTAACGATTCATACGCTTTGCTGAGCATCAAGAGAGGTCCCGTCCCCAACCGCGTCTCACCGAGTGGCACACCATCAGAGATTAGAAGTAGAACTGTTAGGGCAATCGAAAGGCTGCTCAGTTCAGTTTGCTTTTTTATCTATACATTGTTGTTGGCGTGAGCCGCCCCTGCGTCACGCCATCTGCCAATACTTAGATTTCATTGCATAGCTTTATCGTCGTTGTTAAAGGCTGCTATAAGATTTTGTGCAGCTTTGATGGCGTTGAGTCTATGTAGGTTCGAGAGGGCATCTTTAGAAATTTAGGTGCCAGATGCCCATCTTCGATATGTTGAATCTAAAGGCGCGCAAGGATTCTTACGCGCAATAGTTCCTTTTGGAAAAACGGGCGGAGATGGGGATGCAAGCTTAACCATGAGTTGGTTCGATAAGATTTCCGCCATCAGCTTGACGACCATAGTCATCTTGGTTGCGATCTTTGATTTACGTGAGCGTCGTATCCCGAACCTGATTGTTTTTCCGGCGGCCCTTCTCGGAATTGCTCTCAATAGTTTCGAATCAGGTTTGGCAGGATTTATATTTTCCATCAAAGGTTTGGCCATAGGATTCGGCTTGCTTCTCATTCCTTATCTTGTGAAAGGGATGAAGGCGGGAGATGTGAAATTCATCATGGCAATTGCGGCGTTTGTCGGTGGGGCCGGAATCGTTCGAGTGTTGTTGATTACGCTGCTTTGTTACCCGGTGCTGGCGATTGTTGCTGTCGTGCGCGAAGGCAAATTCAGAGTGACTTGGCTTCGGTTTCGTCGGATACTTTTCAACTTTCTGGGGTTTTTTGTGTCGAGCTTGAAGCTTTATGCAATGCTTCTGGAAAGTTACGACGATGAAAGCATTGCATCCGCGACCACGCCGTTTGGAGTGGCGATAGCGGCCGGAACCTTGATTGCGCTTTATTCGGAGTTTCTGAAAACAATTTTGTGAAATCGGCGCGGCGCATTATGGCGCATTATTTAGATGAAATCGTAACACATAAACGAGAACGACCCCCAGCTTAGAAGTAATCCCTCAGTCCTTTGACAAAGTCATCTTTCATTGTTTTATCATTCGCACCGAGTTTCGCCTCCCCAAATCTGAGCAATGTAGATGCCTTTTGCTGTATAGCCAATGTTTCCATTGAGGTTGGCAATGAGAAAGCTTCAAAAACTTCCATTTCAAATTCGTCGCAGAGATCAAAAAAGAGAACAGGGGCAAGCTTTGATTGAGTTTGCTTTGATGATCCTGATTCTTTTTGTGATGTTGATTGGTGTGTCTATCATCGCTCAAGGGTTCAATTTGCAGATGGTGCTGTACGGAGCGGCTTATGAAGGTGCGCGAATTTGGGCCAAAAATCCGGTGAAAGGTGGTGCGGAATACTGCACGCCTCCCGCTTGCGATCCCAGCAGCGGAACTGCCAGCAATTTTGATAAGTATGTTGTCCCGGCAGTGCGAAAATACATGACCGACAACGGATTTGATGGCAGCGCGCAGGCTGGTAAGTTGTTTTTCTTTGCCAAAGACCCTGCACAGGCAAGCAAAGCATTACAGGGAATCAGCCGCGACCCGCTTCAAGTGAAAGTCACAGTGCTTTATTCAATCGAACTTCCGTTCACCACTCCGTCTGACACACCTTTTGATTTGAATTACAGTGAAATACAGGTGATTGCCAGTTGCACAATGAAGCGTGGCGGGTAAGTTATCCTGGTAGATGGGAGTTCGCCGTCGGCAGGCGGTTGGCGCAGAAAGGTTAGTGATGTCATGAGCAGTTCATCAAAACAGCAACAAATACGTTCGAGAAAATGGAGAGAGCGCGGCCAGTCCATGGTTGAGATGGCGCTGATTCTTCCCTTATTTCTTGGTTTGGTTTTGGCCATTATGGAAATCGGACGTGCCTGGGCGACAAAGCAGTCTTTGACGCTGGCTGCTCGCGAAGGCGCTCGCGTATTGACTCTGCCGTATGGTGCAGGTCTTACTTTTTCGACAGAAAGCCAAAAACAAGATGCTGCTATTAAGACCGTGAGCACTTATCTGGCCAATTCCGGCGTAGTCGTCACCGCCGACACGGAAATCACCGCTGTCAGATTGTTGCCGATGGGCGATCAGATTTTGGACACAAACGACGATAAACTTGAAGAAGGTTATTCTGGCGGCACTCGCGGAGATCGCATTGGCATACGAATTCGACACAAGTTCGATACGGCGCTGCCGATCATTTTGACCATGTTCAGCGCCAATCAATCCGGCCAGAGCGGAGTCAATATGGGCGTGACGTGTTATCTGGAACACGAATGACGCCGGTTTGTGATGCAGGCTGGTTCGATTAGCAAAGAGTTTTCAGGTTTGTGCCCCGTTCCGAGTTTCAAAAGTAAGTAGTAAAAGATTAGGTTTACGGATTTCGATTAAGGAGTCACCACGATGAATAGGCGTTTTTTCCTAGCCTTAGCTGGCGCAGTCGTTTTTGGTTTGTTGGCCATTTTTCTGGCGCAGAAATATGTTCTTCAGCAAGCTGAGCGATTGAAAACTCAAAATGAAACTACTGTCGTCATTGCGACGGCTGACATTCCGCTCGGAACTGAGATCAATGCTCAGCAAGTCAGCGTCGCCAGGTTCGACAAGAGTCTGATTCCCGAAGGCGCGATTCTCAGAAAAGAAGAAGTCATCGGGCGCGTCACCACCGCCGATATTCCGGCGAAAATGGTTGTGCTTGGCAGGCAATTGGCGGGCATTGGCGCTCAGCCGGGAATGCCCGGAATCATCACTGAAGGCATGCGTTCGGTGTCGGTTCGTGTTGATGAAGCCAGCGGCGTGGCCGGATTTATCGCACCGGGAACCTATGTTGACGTGATTGCGATTATGACTCCGCAGCTTGATGGCGCGAAACCTGTTTCCAAAGTCGTGCTGCAAAAAGTTCGCGTGTTGGCAGGCGGCCAGAAAATGGAAACGACCAAAGACGGCAAACCGGCGCTGGTCAACACCGTGACTATGGAATTGACTCCGGCGCAAGCCGAAAAGATCAAATTGGCAGAATCCGAAGGCAAGTTGCAGCTTTCGATTCGCAATGCGACCGATCAGGATTTGCCGAAAACTCCGGGCGCGACCAAACGTGATGTTCTCGACGACGTGGCTCTTGAACGCCGCGCTTTGGAAGGCACTCGGCAGGGAGCAGGCAGTGGCGGACCACGACCGATGCCAACGATCCAGCCGTGGACGATCAACCTCAACAACCCGAATCAACAGCAACAACCTCAAGGCCCGGCGCTGAAGAAGGTCAACATGGAAAAAACCATTGAGTTGATCGAAGGCACTAAACGGTCGAGAGTTGAGATGGTGCCCTAAAAAATTTAACCGTCCCCCCACAGGCTGAATCGGCAACAAAGCCGATGTGGATCGAAAAAGTTTTGACAGCCGATATTTCAGGAGACGATATGATAAATCTGTTTCGACGATTCAAAGTTCAACCCGTACTGAAGCTGACTGTGGCCGTGTTGGCGCTGATGGCTTTGGGGTCTGTTGCTAGCGCGCAGGATAAAAAGATTCCGGCTTCGTTCACCAACAACGGGCAGCCGATCAAGATAGATGTTCAGGTTGGGCAATCGCGCGTTATTGAATTTGACGGTGATTACGAACGACTGGCGATTTCCGACGAGAAGGTCGCGCAAGTCATTCCAATCAATTTCCGTCAGGCGATTGTCAACGGCATCACTTTCGGTCAGGTCAATTTGGTGGCTTGGGCGAAAAAGAAAGAAGGCGAGCCAGAGCGTTTGGTGGCGTTCGACATTTATGTGCAAGCCAATCTGTCGCTGATTGATAATCAGGTCAAGGTTCTGTTCCCGAAGGAAAACATTCAGCTTAGTCAGGCGAACAATTCTGTTGTGTTGTCCGGCACGGTTACAAAACCGGAAATCGCCGAACAGGCTCAGAAAATCATCGAAGCCGCTGGTTTGAAAGTCACCAATCTGATTAAAGCTCCGGTGTTGGATGCGGCGCAGGTGCAATTGCAGATTCGTGTGGCCGAAGTGAATCGTTCGGTGTTGCGCGAAATTGCCACCGCGTATGGAATTGCCAACGGAACTGTGCCGACCTTCATCAGTTCAGGTGGTCCTGCTGCCTTGAATTCGGCTGATTTGAGGTATGGCCAGAATCCTTCTTCCAGTATTGGAATGGGCATCCTTTCGCCGTTGAATATCTTTTTTGGCAATGCGAATGGAAGTGCCGCCACCTCGGCGTTCATTCGTGCTTTGCAAACTCGCGGGGCGTTTCGTGAGCTTGCCGAACCGAACTTGATTGCCATGCACGGCCAAAAAGCCAGCTTCCTGGCGGGCGGCGAATTTCCGATTCCGATTTTGCAATCGGTCAACGCGGGACAATCGGCCATCACTGTCATCTTCAAAGAATTCGGTGTGAAGCTCGAATTCACTCCGACGATCATTGACGAAAATCACATCCGACTGGAATTGGCTCCGGAAGTTTCCAGCCTTAACGTTGCGGCTGGAGTTGTTGTGCAGGGAATCAGCATTCCCGGTTTGCGTGTTCGTCGGGCGAAAACTACGCTTGAATTGCGCGATGGCCAGAGCTTTGCGCTGGCAGGTCTGATTGATAACACCGAGCAGGTTTCTTTGTCGAAAATTCCTTTGCTGGGTGACATCCCGATTTTGGGCGAGCTTTTCAAGAGCCGCAGTTTCCAGCGTAGCGAAACCGAATTGCTGTTTTTGGCAACGGTCAAACTGGTTGAGCCGCTCAACCCGGATCAATTGCCGCGCTTGCCCGGCGTTAGTGAGTTGAAGCCTGTGACTTCAAATCCGAACGGAGCGCCCGCCAGTCAGATCGAAGGTCAGTCGGGGCATTCCGTTCCTCGTAAATCTGGCGAGCAGGAATTGCAGCAGACATTGAAACTGGATGAGGCCAAGAAATCCGAAGGCCCATCCATAAAGCCGAAAACGACTTCTTCGACGGATTCCGCTTTGCCGACCAATGCGGTTGGCGGCGAAAAAAACGCGGCTGCCAATATCAGTTCGGCGGTGACGCCTGCAAATCCGGTGATTCCGGCTCTTGTTGGGCCGACGGGCGCGGATGTCCCGACTCCGAAGAGCAGCAAACCCGCTGAGCCGGAACCGGCCAAGCCGGAATCCAAAACCAAACCGCCATCACAGTAGAAAGAGGTTTGGCAAAAGTTCGACTGATCGAAATTGATCGAGTCGGTTTTGATAGCTGCAAGAAGAGGGATGGAGCCTTGCGCCTCATCCCTCTCCTTGCAACAGATGACGTTAGAACAGCCGCAAGGCGATGCGATAGCAGTTTTGAGGTATAAAACAATGAGACGCATCTTTACGAAACATGGCGAAAAATCCGGCACTGTTCGGCTTGAACCGGCTGCGGGCGATGTCCGCAAACGACGCCAGCACGGCGTTGTTATGATGCTGACTGCGCTGATGATTACGGTGATGATCGGATTTCTGTCGCTTTCGATTGATCTCGGATTCGCCTTTAGCTCGCGCAATCAGTTTCAAAACGGAATTGATGCCGCTGCGCTGGCAGCAGCAGCGGCGATGCGATTGACCGTTGAATCTACTGAAGCAGGGGCGCAGCAGTTGTCCGTCGCCCAGCAACAGGCGATTGATTATGCCAAGTTGAATCAGGTGCGACGGTACGCCGATCCGGGAAAAGACGACAATTCGCCGAACGCCAACGACATCATAATTGGCAATGGAAATGTGGCAGTCACCGCCAAAAACCAAAGTAATTTCGATTTTCCGCAGGTAAAAGTGGATTCAAGCATTCCCGTGCCGACACTGTTTGCCGGAATGTTCGGGTTGAATGGGTTTACGGTCAGCGCGGCTTCGACGGCATCGGTTGTTCCGGTTGACGGCGGCACGGGAACTCCCGGAGCCGGCAAGCCCGGCGGCGGCGGTTGCTGGAGTCCGATCATGATTCCCGACACTTTTTTTGACAGCAGCGACAATGTTCATTGGGTTGGCGATCCGAATCGTGGCTCCGATGAATTGCCGAGTATGTTCGGCGATTATTACCGTTCGCGGTTTGCCGCTGGTGCCAGGAATGTGCCGCCTTATGTGGACGCGGCCAATGGGGGAGTCGGTAATTACGTGACGGGTTTGCGTGACACGGCGATTCTTGACGACATCAACCTGAACAAAACGGTGATGGGTCGTTACATTGAAATCAAGCCCGCGCATTATCGAATCGCCAAGCTTTCGAATTTGCCGCTGTTGTCGGCATTCGGGCTTTCGGTCAGCGGATATTCGGTTGGCGATTTTGCTCGCAACGGGTATTGCGGGCAGATACGTGTTGGGTTGGAGGTGGAAGTTTATGATCGAAATGACCTGACGGTTTATGATCAAGCCAAGTTGGGACTGCAAGCTTTGAAATCGAACACGCTGGACAATGATTTTCTCGACCTGCAATTGTTGAACAATTATCGTTACATCAAAACCAGCAGCTATCCTGGCCCAAACACTCACGCGATGGTCGTTCCGGTCATGATGTTCAGCCCGGTCGAACTGGTTAGAAATCAGGATGCCGCCAGTTTTCGAGTGACAAACATCGGGTTGATCTTTTTGCAGGAAGTCCGCGATGACGGTACGTTGTACGGCTTTTTCGTCCGTGAAATCATCGCCGGAGGAACCCCAATCGAACCCGGTAATTTGCAAACCGACAATGCGCCGACTTTCAAACGTAGTTGGTTGCCAATGTCTGTGCAGTTGTTGAAGTAACGGTAAGGCAAAGTTTTTCGATAAAAGGCTCCCGGCGGATTGATGTCCGGTTTCTCGCTGGGGAATTTTCGATGGAGTTTCGGTTAAGCGGAGACTATAATTTGCCTTCTCACAAAGCCTGATTCGATCAGGTGGTTTCCGCGCTCGCCGCAATTCAGGGGTGAGCAACAAATCAGAATCGAGTTTCAAGCAAGGAACTGAAAGTAGTGTCGAAAGCAATTTCAGTAGTTGTCATTGGTAGAAGTTTGAGTCAGCAGGAGAGAACGCGGTTGCGCAGCGCGAGCCAGACTCCGCTGGCAATTCTGGCAGAATTGCCGAACGCGCCACAGGTGCTGGACGAACTTAATCGCTTGCGTCCGCAAGCCGCACTGGTTTTGCTCAACGGTGAGTTGAACCACTCATTCCAGCTTGTCGAACGCATTCATCAGGAATTGCCAGACACGGCTGTCGTTTGTTCCAGCGAAGACAATTCGCCGGAAGTTATTCTGCAATCCTTCCGATCAGGAGCGACCGAGTTTTTGCGCCAGCCGCTGGTCGAATCCGAAATTGCCTCTGTTTTCTCTAAAATCGAACAATCGGTCATACGTCCGGAAGAGTCTCATCTGGGCAGAGTGGTTGCCGTTTACGCCAGCAAAGGTGGATGCGGGACGACTTTCGTCACGGCCAATCTAGCGGCGAGCCTGGCGCGGCTGTCACGCAAACGCGCCTGTGTCATTGACCTGAATTTACAGGCGGGAGATCAGCCGTTGTATCTGGGTCTGGAACCGATTTATTCGATTCACGATGTCGTCAGGAACTATGACCGGCTGGACGATCAATTGATGGCCAGTTATTTGACGCAGCGGTCGAAGTATCTGGGTTTGCTGGCGGCTCCGACGGAAATCGGCAAAGACGAAGACGTTCGCGTCGAGCATGTCACGCGAGCAATTGCCTTGTTGCGAGCGCAGACCGAATACGTCGTGATTGATCCGCCGCGCATGTTGAACGAAATTACGATTTCGGCTCTGGATGCCGCAGACGATTTGATCTTGCTGTTGACGCTGGACATTCCGGCCATTCGCAGCGCCCGCCGCACGTTGGATATTTTCACGCGGCTTGGGTATGACCGCAGCCGCATCAAAGTCGTCGTCAACCGTTACACCAAAACGCCGGAGTTCGATTTGAAGCAAGTCGAAAAAGTTCTGGAAACCCAGGTCTTCGCAACCATTGCCAACGATTATCAGGCGGCGATCGCTTCGATCAATGTTGGCGAACCGCTGGTGTTGTCGAAGAATCAATCGCGGGTTATTCACGATTTCAGCGTGCTGTCCAGCAAACTGACCGGTATCAAACCGCAAACAGAAACATCCGCTCCAACATCAAAACCCCAACGCGGATGGACTTCGATTTTTGGCAGTAAACGCTGATTGCTTGTCACCGCGAATGGCGAAACGAAAAACGCTGTTTGCTCAAAATTCTCTGCCGGTTGATTCGATTCATCCGGCAGAGAAAATCTGAAAACCAAACAAGCCCCTGTTTAGTTGCAGAAAATCCGTTTGGACTTCCTCCCTTCCGACGGAACATAGCCCCCTCAGGAAAAAAACATGTCAGTCATCAAAAGCAGATTACAGGATCAGGTCAATGGCGCTTCGCCGCGAAATGCTGCGCCCGAAACGAACGCGATGCAGGAATTGAAATCCCGCGTTCACCGCATCCTGATTAACCGTCTCGATCTCACCAAGTTGGAAGGTCTGGATCAAACCGTAGTTCAGGCCGAAGTCAAAAAAGCCATCACGCGCATTCTCGACGACGAAAACGCTGCCCTGAGCGGGGCCGAGCGTGAAAAGGTTCAGGCAGACGTTCTCAATGAATTGTTCGGGCTTGGGCCGTTAGAACCACTGCTGGCCGATACGACCATCGCCGATATTCTGGTCAATGGCGCGAAAAACGTCTTTATCGAACGTCGCGGCAAGCTGGAAAAAGTAGACATAAGTTTCAAAGATGACGCGCATTTGATGCAAATCATTGACCGCATCGTGTCGCGCATTGGTCGTCGCGTGGACGAATCTTCACCGATGGTGGATGCGCGTTTGAAAGACGGTTCGCGTGTCAACGCCATCATTCCACCGTTGGCGCTTGACGGGCCTATGCTCTCGATTCGCCGGTTCGGAACCGATCCGCTCAAAGTCAAAGATCTGATCGAATACCGCGCGATGACGCCCGAACTTGCTCAGTTGCTGGAAGCCTGCGTCAAAGCCCGATTGAACGTTCTGATCTCCGGCGGAACCGGCGCAGGCAAAACGACTATGCTCAACTGCCTGTCGTCGTTCATTCCCGATGTCGAACGTCTGGTGACAATTGAAGATTCGGCGGAATTGTTGTTGCAACAGCCACACGTGATTCGTCTGGAAACTCGTCCGCCAAACATCGAAGGCAAAGGTGAAGTCACGCAACGTTCGCTGCTTCGCAACTCGTTGCGTATGCGCCCTGATCGAATCATCGTCGGCGAAGTCCGCGGCGACGAAGCGATTGATATGTTGCAGGCGATGAACACCGGCCACGACGGCGGTATGACGACCATCCACGCCAACACTCCGCGCGATGCGCTGGCTCGTCTGGAAACGATGATCGCCATGGCCAACCTGCGAATTTCGGACAAGGCCATGCGTCAGCAAATCAGTTCGGCAATTCATTTGATTATTCAGGTTTCGCGTATGGGCGACGGCACGCGCAAAGTCATGAGCGTTTCGGAAATCATCGGCATGGAAGGCGAAATCATCACCATGCAGGAAATCTACAAATTCATTCGCACAGGCGTCGGACGCAACGGCGAAGTGCAGGGACAATTCCAACCGACAGGCATTCGTCCGCGTTTTTCCGAGCGTCTGGAACAATACGGCTTCAAGCTGCCGCCGAACATTTTCGAACCGCGCGGCGTGGCTGCCGAAGTAGCTCAATCTGGTTGGAGAACACGATAAATTTGGGTTTCGAATTGAGGCTGAAACTCAAGAGATAACATTCGGGTGATTTATGGCAGACCTAGTCATTTTCATTTTCCCAGCGTTAATTGCGGCGGCATTTTTGATCGTGGCGTTTTACTTTTTTGTCAGCCGCGACACCGATCAATATCGCAAACGAATTGACGACCGGTTGAAACAATTGGTGCAGGAACGCGGCGGAGCCAGCCAGCGCGAAATGCAGTTGTTGAAAGAGGAATTGCTGAGCACCGTGCCGGTGTTTCATCGGGCAATGCTACGTTTTGAAATCTTCAACCGCTTGCAGGAAACCTTGCGCCAGGCTGATTTGAAAATCACCGTCTATCGGTTCCTGAGCTACAGCTTGATTGCCGGGTTGATGGGCGGGTTGCTGACCTTCTTTTTCACCGGTTCGCTGATGGCGATGTTTCTGGTGGCAATGGTTTTGATGATTGCGCCTTTGTTGTGGGTGCTGAACAAGCGCAACCGTCGTTTCAATAAGTTCCTGGAACAGTTGCCGGATGCTTTGGAACTGATGGTTCGCTCGCTCCAGGCCGGTCACAGTTTTAGCTCGGCGCTGCAAATGGTGGCGACGGAAATGCCGGAACCGATTGCGCGCGAATTCGGCAAAACCTACGAAGAACAAAATCTCGGCCTGAACATCAAATCGGCGCTCGAAAATATGTGCGAACGAGTTCCGATTCTGGATTTGAAGCTGTGCGTGACGGCAGTGCTGATTCAGCGCGAAATCGGCGGCAATTTGTCCGAAGTGCTTCGCAACATCAGCCACACGATCCGCGAACGGTTCCGCATTCAAGGCGAAATCCGCGTCAAATCCGCGCAAGCGCGTTTGTCGGGGTACATTGTCAGCGCGCTGCCGTTTTTCCTGTTTTTCTGGATCAACATCGTCAATCCGGCTTACATGAAGACCATGTATGAACATCCGCTTGGGTTTTATATTCTCGGCGGCGGAGTCATTGCTCAAATCATCGGCTGGTTGATTATTCGCAAGATCGTGGACATCGAAGTCTGATCGTCACCCGTGCAGGTCGCAACGACCTGTGAGTACGTTTAACCTAAAAATCTATCGGCGACGATTATCGCCGCCACAGTGAAAGCAAGTTATGGAAAGCAACGCACTGTTATTTTTTTCGACGCTCTTTGGCATGGTGGTGAGCCTGGGCATTGCCGCGTACTTCTTTTTCGTGCGCTCGGCCAGTCCCGTCGAGACTCGTTTGAGAGAGATCAATCCGCGTGCGACCGAAGACGCTCCGCAGCAGAACGTTTCGACGGTCTTTGTCGAGCGGGTCGCCAAACCGATTGCTCAATTCGTTCCGGCTCCTTCGCCGCGCAATTTGCGCCGGTTGAGAAAGCGTTTGATCCAGGCCGGTTATTACAACGAAAGCGCCGCGACGGTTTATCGTGCCATCCGGTTGACTTCGATGTTGTTGTTGCCCGCGGCGGTGTTCTTTTTCCTGACCGTCATTATGCGGAAACCGATGGACAGTGGAACATTCGGGCTGACGGTGGTGGCATTGTGTTACGGCGCGTTTATGCCGTCGTTTATGCTTTCGCGCCAGATCACCAAACGGAAAAGCAAAATCACCCGCTCTTTGCCGGACGCGCTCGACTTGATGGTTGTTTGCGTCGAAGCCGGTTTGGGATTGAACGCCGCGCTGCATCGCGTTGGCCGCGAAATGGAACTGGTAGACCGAAACCTGTCTGAAGAATTGGCTGTCACCAACCGCGAAATTCGTGCAGGCAAACCGCGTGACGAAGCCTTGCGTAACCTGGGCGACCGCACAGGTGTGGACGATGTGAAATCGCTGGTGGCGATGTTGGTGCAGACGGATCGCTTCGGAACTTCGATTGCGGACAGCTTGCGAGTCTTTGCAGATTCGATGCGAACCAAGCGGCGTCAACGCGCCGAAGAGATGGTGGCGAAAGCGGCCATCAAGTTGATTTTCCCATTGCTGTTGTTTATCTTTCCGGCGCTTCTGATCGTGCTGATGGGCCCGGCGCTGATCCGCATTTACGAATTGTTCGGATTCATCAATCAATAAACTTCGCAACCTGAATTTTCTCGACTAACTTTCTTTTTTGAATAAGGAGACCCCCCGATGCTGATCTTGGCGGCTCTGTTTTTACAGGAATCAGAGAGACCGGATTTAACCCTGAATTACTTTATCATCGCATTTCTTTTGGTCATTGCAGCAGTATTGAGCGTGATCGTCGTCCGTCGCCGGATGAAAGAGAAGGATGACGATTGGGAATAGGCAGCAGCGAATTTCGCTTCGGAGAATTGATTCCGAAGCGAAATTCCTTAGCTGTCGCAACCGATTGAAATGAAGTTTTACCATCGCGCGACTGGCCAGCTTTTGGCCGAACGGGTCGTGCTTGCCAACACGTTTTTTTTGCGGCTGCGCGGTTTGATTGCCCGTCGCCGTCTCGCCCCCGATGAAGCTCTCTGGCTACGCCCCTGCAACGGAGTCCACACTTGGTGGATGCACTACGCGATTGACGTGATTTTCCTCGACCGTGAATTGCGAATCGTCAAACTGGTTGAAAATATGCGCCCGTTTCGTCTGACGGCCCCTAACCGTGAAACGCGAAGCGTGCTGGAAATGTCCGCGCACTCCATCTCCCGCGCCAATCTCAAGGTCGGCGATCAACTCGAAATCGTGCGCGACAAATGACCTTGAGTAACGTTTGTAGTTCCGCATCAAGCGGTAAACCCGGCGCTACGAACAAATCCCAACCCCCAAAAAAAATAATAATGACGCAAGCAGGACGGCAACGCCGTCAAGCAACTGACAAACGAGTCGGTGTGATTGCCCGATGGTTGTTGCCGTCGCTGGGCGGATTGTCCGCTTTGCTGGTGCTGCAACTGCTCATCACAAATTCGTACCGATTTTTGCTGGACAGCGACACTGGCTGGCACATCCGCACTGGCGAACTGATTTTGCGAACGCATGCCGTGCCGCGAACCGATCCGTTTTCGCACACGATGGCCGGACAAACGTGGTTCGCTTGGGAATGGTTGGCGGATGTGTTGATGGCCGCGTTGCACAACTGGCGCGGACTGGCCGGAGTGGTGGCAGGCGCGATTTTGATTCTGCTGGTCAGTTACGCCGCGTTGGGCGTGGTGATGTTGCAGCGCGGAGCCGACCCGGTCATCGCCATGATGCTGACGGTGTTTGGCGCAATTGCCAGCATCGTCCATTGGCTGGCGCGACCTCATTTGGTTTCGATTTTGTTGATGATTGTCTGGTGCGTGCTGGTCGAAAGCTTTCGGCGCACCAGGTCGAAATGGATTTTGGCCGCTCCTGTGCTGGTTGTTGTTTGGGCGAATTTGCACGGCGCGTTTGTTGTGACGCTGGTGATGTTGGGAGTTTACGCCGTCGGCGAGTTTCTGGAATTTGCCGCAAAAGGCGAATGGAGAAGTCGGGAAGCTGTCGGCGTTTTGAAAACTTATGTGCTGGTTGGTGTTTTGTCGGCTTTGGCGGCGATGGTGACGCCGTATGGAATCAAACTCTATGGTCATTTGTGGAGCTACCTGACCGACAAACGATTGCTTTCGACGATTGAAGAGTTCCAGTCGCCGAATTTTCATTCCACCGACGGCAAGTTGATTGAGATTTTGTTGTTGTTCGGAGTGGTCGCGGCGGTCAATGCTCTGCGGCAACGACGATTTGTCGAAACCGGATTGCTGTTGTTGTGGGGACACATGACCTTGCAATCCGAACGGCACGTGACGTTGGCAGTAATTGTGCTGACGCCTTTCATTGCTGAACAGATCAGCAATTTGTTGGCTGAACTTTACAACCGGGCAGCGTCAAACGCCGGAAATGGCTCTAAGGCATTGCGCGCTGCCGGTGACTGGTACCAAAGCACTATGGCTATCAATCGGCAATTAACCGGAGCTTCTTGTTACGTCGCAGCGATTGCGTTCGTGATTCTTGCTGCCAACACCGGGCTGGCTGAAAAACTGCTTTCGCCGCGATTCGACGCGCGACGATTTCCCGCTGCGGCAGTGGATTTCGTGCAGCAAAACAGCATTTCGGGGCGCATGTATTCGTCCGATCAGTTTGGTGGCTATTTGATTTATCGGCAGTTCAAAGTCTTCGTGGATGGGCGCAGCGATTTTTACCGACAGGGAACGGTGCTGGATGAATTGGAAAAGATCGAAACAGTTCGTCCGGACTGGCAGGCATTGCTCGACCAACGTTCGATTGACTGGATGTTGCTAAAACGCGGCGATGCTCTGGCGCAAGTCGCCCTGTTTAGTGGAAAATGGCGGAGCGTTTACGAAGATACGCTTTCGCAAGTTTTGGTTCGACAGACGCCTGCGCCCCAAAGTTCGATTCCTCAACAAGAGTTGATTCAACAGACCGTGTCCCATAACCAACCCGCTACCGGTCAGCGGAGTTCCGGCGAGTTTTCCGCAAACTCGCTTTCATTCGCTGAAATTCAGAAAGGTGAGTTTATGACCCTGAAGAAAAAGATTTTCCGCTCTCTTCGTCACCCGGTGATGGCGACCGTTGTGGTTGCCGCCATGAGCCTGGGCGTGGTTTCCACCGTGCCCAGCATTCGCAATCAAGTCGTTTCCAATTTGGATTCCGGCTCGAACTTTTTCTGGTTTGACGACGCGCCGGAATCCGGCGACCCGTCCGGGCAGAAGAAAGGCAATGCCTTAAAGCGCGTTTTTGGCGCTCCGTTCCGGTTGATGGCGCGAATGTTCAAGCGCAATGACAACAGCAACGTTGCTAAAAAAATGAGCGATAAAGACCTGGAAAAGATGAAAGTCGTTCCGGTCAATCGTTCGCAAAACGGCACGCCGGACCAGATTGCCGACACAAACGGAACTGCCGCCGAAGCAACGACGGTAGAGCTGGCGGCTCAGAACATGTTTGAAGAAGCGGTGGAATTACATGGCAAAGGCCGCACCGATGGCGCAATGGAAAAACTGATTGCCGCAACTGTTTTACAGCCGAATTTTTCCGAAGCCTACAACCTGCTCGGCGTTTGTTATGACGAAAAAGGTCAGTACGAATCGGCGCAGAGCGAATACAAAAAAGCTCTGAAGGTGGAACCGAACAACGCGCGCTTTTTGAACAACATCGGCTATTCGTTTTATCTGGCCAATGATTTCGGCGATTCGGTCAAATACTACAAACGCGGGTTGAAGATCACGCCGAACGACCGCCGCATGCACAACAACATCGGACTGGCTTATGGGCGCAAAGGCGATTATGACAAAGCCAAAGATCATTTTGTCGTCGCTGTTGGCGAAGTCGGCGCGTTGCTGAATCTCGGCTTTATCTACTCGCAAGACGGCAAACACGACGATGCGATCAAATCGTATCAGGCTGCGTTGAAGATCAAACCCGATTCGTTGCAGGCGATGAGCAATTTGGCGCAGCTTTACGAACGCAAAGGCTGGCTGCGCGAAGCCGGTGCTTTGCAGGCCCAATACAAGAAGCTCAGCGACGAAGAAAAGAACAAAGATCAAGTAGTTGATCGGGAACCCTAACCCACGAGGAGTCGGTAGTCGGTAGTCGGTAGTCAGGAGTCGTAAATTGAGAAGCTGCTTGCTTTTCGATACCGACTTCCGGCTCCCGATTCCCGACTACTCAAATTTATGCCTGAAGCAGTACAAGCCAAAACCAAACCTTTCGCTCCGCCGATGCCGGAAACCGTCGAAGAGACGGGATTGTCGTTTCAATCTCTGGCTGACCTGGCGTTGAAAACCGCCGCCACCGAAACCGTGCAAACGACGGCAGCCATTGCCGAACGCATGTGTTTGCCGGTGACGCTGACCGAAATGCTGTTGCAGCATTTGTACCGCGAAAAGCTGGTCGAAATTCGCAGCAACATCGGGTTGAACAACAACCGTTACGCGGTGCTGGATCGCGGATGGGATCAATTGCGCCGAATCATGGAAATTTCCGGTTACGTTGGGCCGACGCCGGTTTCGCTGGCAGCGTACACGGCGATGATGCGGTCACAGGCTCGACCGGAAGATTTGGTGGGGCCAGACACGGTCGCTGAAGCGTTTCAGGATTTAGTGTTGCCAGACAGTTTGCTGCAAACGCTCGGATTCGCCATTAACTCGCGCCGCAGTTTGTTTATTTCCGGCATTCCCGGAACCGGTAAAACTTCGGTTGCCGAACGCATCAACAACGCACTGCAAACTCCGGTTTGGATTCCTTACGCAGTGGCGGTGGATGAACACGTCATCAATTTGTACGACGGCCATAACCACGAACGCTCGCTGGATGAAGCGCAGTTTGATTCTTTCGACCGGCGCTGGCTGCGCGTTGCGCGTCCGCTGATTATCGTCGGCGGCGAAATGACGTTGGAAAGCACCGACCTGATTTACAACCGAGCCGCGCGTTATTACGAAGCTCCGTTTCAGATGAAAGCCAATTGCGGAACCTTGGTCGTTGACGATTTCGGACGGCAACGTGTGGAGCCGGAAGAATTGCTCAATCGCTGGATTGTGCCGCTGGAACGCAAAGTGGACTTCCTGACGCTTCACACCGGCAAAAAAATCAGCGTGCCGTTTGAAGAACTGGTCGTTTTTTCGACCAATCTGGAACCGAGCCGATTGGTGGACGAAGCGTTTTTGCGCCGCATGGGTTATCGCGTTCGCATCGAACCACCAAGCGAAGAAACTTATCGCCGCATTTTTGAACGCTACACTGAAAACGCTGGCGTGTCGTACGAACCGCTGGTGCTGGATTATCTGATTTCCAAATATCCTGCGGAACGCCGCGTGATGAAAGCCTGCGAACCGCGCGATCTGATTAACCGCTTTATGGATATTTGCCAGTACAAAAGTTTGCAACCCACGCTGACGACTGATTTGCTCGATCTGGCGTGGAGCAATTACTTCGGCATCGCACATGTTTAGGTGGCAGGTTACAGGTTGAAGGCATGAAGATTTGTTTTGCCATCAGGGTTGTCGGGTTGATTGTTTGCCTGCTGGCTGGCGGATCGGTTGCGCTTGCCGATGAATTGCGGCTGCGCGACGGGCGGGTCATTCAAGCTGACGAAGTTTGGGAAACCACAGACATCGTTTGGTACAGGCAAGGCAAAGTGATCGCTTCTGTCGCCAAAGCCGATGTCGTTCGTATGACACGCCAGCTTGCCAGCGATGGCGCGAAACAGGAAAGCAACGCCGAAAGCTCTGCGCCGGTTGCGGAAGACAAAAAAACTCCGGTCGGAGCAAAACGCAAAGTGACTCGCCTGTGGCTGAAAGACGGTGCGGTGATTGACGCCGATTCGGCGTGGGAAGAATCCGGGCGGATTGTTTATCGGCTTGGGCAGATGCAAACTCACGTCGAACGCGCGGCGGTGGCGAAACTGGCCGTTGGCATTGAAGTGACAGATGCCGCTCCGGTAGCGGCGGTGGCAAGTGACGTTTCGCTAAGGTTTTCCACCGGAAATCGCAATCTGGATGGACTGATTGTCTACAATGCGACCAGATACGGTGTTGATCCGATGTTGATTTATCTGGTGATGCGCGAAGAATCCGGTTTCAATTATCGCGCGGTTTCCCGCGTCGGCGCTCGCGGTTTGATGCAGTTGATGCCTGCGACGGCGGCGCGGCTGGGAGTTCGCAACATCCACGACCCGGTCGAAAATGTCGGAGCCGGGACACGTTATCTGAGAAGTTTGATTGATATGTTCGGCGGCGACATCAATCTGGCGCTGGCCGGTTACAATGCCGGCGAAGGCGCGGTCATCAAATACGGTCGCCGCATTCCGCCTTACCGAGAAACTGTCAATTACGTCTGGCGAATCAATACTGCGTATCGCCGGGCGGTCGGGCAGTGAACGAAAAGTTTTAACCCCCTATCCCTCACCAACAGAGAAGGAGGAATTTTATGAAGTATCTCGTCCCTCTGTGTCTCGTAATTTTGCTTGCTGTGGCGAGCGTAAGTTACGCGCAGGATTCCCGCTCGCGCGAAGTTCTGACCAACGATTCCATCGTCAGCCTGACCAAAGCCGGATTCAAGGAACGCACCATCGTCACATTGATTCGTTCGTCGGAAACTGCGTTCGACATCAGCACGCTGAAACTGGTGGAATTGAAAAAACGCGGCGTCAGCGAGCGCATCATTTCAGAAATGATCGAAATCACCAATCGCCGTGACATCGCTCAGCGAATGACCACCTTGCGCAACGACGATTTCTTTTCCAAAGACGACGACGCTTTTTTTAACGGCTCGCAAATTTTCAAAGAACTGCCCACCGAAAAAGAAGCTCGCCAGAAAGAAAACGAAGCGACCATTTTCGGTTCGCAATCCGGCGGCAAAAGCAAAGCTCGTTCGCGCGGCGTCGGCCCAAATGGCGAACGCGAAGATTCCAGCGAATTGATGGGATCGGCTTCGGTGCGGATCATTCGCCCGCCCAGCGAAGGCGGCGCGACTCCGAAACTGGAACGCGCTCCTCGTCTGAGCAATCAAGGCGTGCTGGAAATGGTGCAAGCCGGTTTTTCTGAAGGCACGATCATTCGCAAGATCGAAACTTCGCAGGTGGATTTCGACCTTTCGCCAAAAGCCGTCGAAGATTTGAAAAAGAATCGTGTCACAGACCGTGTGCTGTCAGCCATGAAAACGGCGATGGATGAATCGAAGTGAAAGCAAAAGGCAAAAGGCAAAAGTCAAAAATCAAAAGTGGGCTGGCTTTACTCTTCGTGATTTTTGTCAGTGCGGCGGTTGTGGTTTGCGCGCAAACGCCGAAACGCGAACAGGACAAATCCCAGAAACCTCCAGCCAAAGAGGGCAAAGAAAGCTCCGGCGACACCATCGCCATTGAAACTTCCGAAGTGTTGTTGCCTGTCACCGTGCGGGATTCGGCAGGACAATTTGCCGCCAATCTGAAAGCCGAAGACTTCGCCATTTACGAAGACGGCATTCCGCAGCCGATTTCTTCCTTCACGCTGAAACGAATGCCGGTTCACGTCGTGCTGTTGATTGACACCAGCAGCAGCGTCACACGCGAACTGGAAGATTTCAAAGCCGCCGCGCTCAACTTCATCAATCAACTCGACCCCGAAGACAAAATTTGTTTGATCCGCTTCGACGACATTGTCGAACTGGTGCAGGACTGGACCAGCAACCGCAACACGCTGAAACGCGCGATGAACCGGCTGGGAACGGGCATGTTCACCAAGTTCAATGACGCGCTGTATCTGGCCGCCAAAGAACAACTGAGCCAGGTGACAGGTCGCAAAGCAGTAATTGTGTTGACCGACGGCATTGACAGCGGACGCGGTTCGACCACTTCCGAACGAGCGTTTCGCACGCTGGTTGAAGAGGAAACCGCCGTTTACGTTGTCAGCAAAACCCGCATTCAAGGTCGCACCGACCGCGACAAGCTGGACTTTTATCTGAAAAATTCGGCTTCGGGAGCATCCAATCAACTGCGGATTGACGGGTTGAAAATGGCACTGGCCGAACTTGATTCGAGCGAACGTTACCTGACGCGCATTGCCGAAGAAACCGGCGGCAGAATCTTTTTGCCGGACAGTTTTGACGATCTGACCAGTGCTTACCAGCAAGTCGCCGACGAATTGCGGAGCCAGTATTTGATCTTTTACACGCCGACCAACCCGACACGCGACGGCAGTTACCGTTCGGTGCGCGTCAAAGTCAAAACGCCTGGTTATCGTGCCGCTACTCGTTTTGGCTATTACCCGAAATGAGTGGAACCCTGTTGTCGCCTCACCAAAATTATCCCGCCCCGATGACCCCATAACCCTGATAACACTGACAAAAACGTTATGGCTACACCTAAATCCAAGATGGAAAATCTCAACTCAATGCAAAGTCAGGCGAAGGTTCTGAAGCTGGTTCTCGTCAGCTTGTTCATCGTTCTGGCTGTCGGCGGAGTTCAGGCGTACCGGTATTTTTCGACAAGCGAAGCCGCGTTGACGACCGAACAAATCACGGCGCTGGCCAAAACGACTACGCCGGAAGACCGTGCGGAATGGTTGCGATTAGCGCGCGCCGTGCTGGCTTCGGAAAGCGTCCAGCAAATCACTGCGCCTGTGGAACCGCGCAACAATCTGGGCGAATCGTCCAAAGTGGAACTCGGTTATCAGTTGTTTTTCGATCCGATTTTGTCGGCTGATAAAACAACTTCTTGCGCGTCGTGCCATCACCCGGATTTCGGAATGGCCGATGGATTGCCAAAAGGCGTTGGCGCAGGAGGGCGAGGTTACGGCGCACATCGCGCAGGCTCAGGGGCGGAGCTTCCGCGTAACACGCCCAGCATTTTCAACGTCGCATTCAACGAGTTTCAATTCTGGGATGGCCGCGTTCGCACGCTGGAAGAGCAGGTGCTGGTTCCGTTGTTTGCCGAAAACGAAATGAACCAGCAAAATCTGGCAGAGTTATTGAAACGGCTCAGAGCGATTCCGCGTTACCGCGAGCTGTTTGGCAAAGCTTTTGGGTTCAAAACGCAAAACGACGGAATCGAGATCAATTTGCAAAACATCGCTCGTGCGATTTCGGCGTTTGAACGCAAACTGAACATCACCGAAACCAGCTACGATCATTTTGCCAAAGGCAAAGACGATGCGCTGACGACTGAACAGTTGCGCGGGTTTGTGGTGTTTATGGGGCAAGGTCAATGCGCCGTTTGCCACACGCCGCCGCATTTTCACGACGGAGTTTTGTCTTCGATTGGAACGACGACTTCACCGGACAAGGCTTCGCCGATTGATCCTGACCCTGGTTTCGGAGCCGTGCTGCGTAGGCAAGATGGCTTTGGGATGTTCAAAACGCCCGGACTTCGCAACGTCGAACGCACTGCGCCGTACATGCACAACGGAGCCTTTAAGACGTTGGAAGAAGTCGTTGAGTTTTATAACGACGGTGGCGGGCGCGGGCGCGGGCAGGATGCTTACAGCCAGGATTCCAAAGTAGCCAAACTGGATTTGACCGAGCAACAAAAGAAAGACTTGGTTGCGTTTCTGAAAACGCTGAATGATCTTTCACCGCCGCCGGTTGTGCCGGCTTCTGTGCCGAGCGGTTTGCCCGTGGTCGGAAAGTAAGCTTTCAACGGATCAGCGAAAATACCGGGCAATCGGAAAGAGCCAAAAGACGGAAACTGGATTGATTCCTTTTCCGTCTTTTCTGTTATTGCGGTAGTTCCGTCACTATTTATCAACCACCAACCCGGAGTTTTCTATGAGCAAAAGCCCAATCATCGTTTTGCTGGTTTTGTTGTTTGCCAGTCTTTCTGTTTCTGCGCAACAACTGACGCCAACTGAAGGCGATTTCACGATTCGTGACTTCAAGTTTGAAAGCGGAGAAACCTTGCCGGAACTGCGGCTGCATTACCGCACGCTTGGCAAACCGCAGCGAGACGCTTCCGGCAAAGTCACCAACGCCGTTTGGGTCGGCCACGGCACAGGCGGAACCGGTCGGCAGTTTCTGTCGCAGCAATTTGCTGGGGTGTTGTTTGGCGAAGGCCAGCTTTTGGACGCGGCAAAATACTTCATCATCCTGCCGGACGGCATCGGCCACGGCCAGTCTTCAAAACCCAGCGACGGCCTGCGCGCGAAATTTCCGCATTACAACTACAACGACATGATTACGGCGCAATACAGATTGCTGACCGAACATCTGGGTGTGAATCATTTGCGGCTGGTGATGGGAACTTCGATGGGCGGAATGCACACCTGGGTTTGGGGCGAAAAGTATCCTGACTTTATGGACGCGCTGATGCCGCTGGCCAGCTTGCCTGTGCAGATTGCTGGGCGCAATCGTTACTTTCGGCGGATGGTGATTGATTCCATCGCCAAAGACCCCGAATGGATGGGCGGCGATTACAAACAACAACCTCGCGGATTGATTGCTGCCAACTACACTTTGCTGGTGATGGGCAGCATTCCGTTGCAGCAACAGAAACAGGCTCCAACGCGCGAAGACGCCGACAAGATGTTCGACAACGCGGTGGCGAATGCCGTCAGAGGCAAAGACGCGAACGATATGCTTTATCAGTTCGCGGCTTCGCGCGATTACAACCCACAGCCGTTGCTGGAAACGATCAAAGCGCCGCTGCTGGCCATTAACTCCGCCGACGATCAAGTCAACCCGCCGGAACTGGGCGTTGCCGAACGCGAAATCAAGCGCGTCAAACGTGGCCGTTTCATACTGATTCCAATCAGCGACCAGACAAGAGGTCACGGCACACATTCTCTACCTGCGTTGTGGAAACAACATTTGGCCGATCTGCTCGAAGAATCAAAGAAGCCGTAAAACTTTTCGACAGGATTCACAGGATTTTCAGGATTGAAAAAGGCAATTGATTTCTGCTTTGCCAATCCTGTGCAATCTTGTAAATCCTGTCGAAAAACTATTTTGGTTCCAGCGTCAGCCGATCTTTCGCCGCCGCTTCGACTTTCGCTTTGCTGTACAGAAGCGGGAAGTATTTGCCGTCACCCCACAGCGGCAACAAATCGCCGTAATGCTTGCTTCCCGGTTGAGCCGATTGGCCCGGCACATTGGTTCCCACCGAGCGATCCCAATCTGCCACATCCAGAATTTCGCGGAACGAAGCTCCGTGACCTTGTCGAAAGTTCGCGCCGCTGGTGTTGTTGACAGTGTTGCCGTCGCCTCCACGTTCTGGTGCCGGCAAGTTGAACAGCGCACGGCGGTCGGCGTCCGTCGCCAGCGCGTGATTGAACGGTGCGACGTGCAGTGTTCCCCATCGCCATTTCGCCGGGTCAGCGCCCAACAGCCTTTTCGCTTCGTCAACTGACTCAGCCAGAGTTTTCCAGATCAACGCATCTCGGCTGACAGTAGCGTCTTTGCCGAACCACCGCTGCGAGGCGCTTTGCAAGGTCTCAACCACCTTGCCGGGTTGAATGCGGCTACCAACCGTTCGCCAAGCCGATTCGGGAACGTGGGTTTTGAAAATTGCCGGAGCCAATTTCGGCAACCAGACTTCATAAAGCGCGGCTGCTGCGGAATCTTTGCGAAGCCGCCAATCCCATTTGGACAACAGTTCAACAAATGGTTGCAACTCTGCCGGAGCGTTTTTGGCTTCGCGCAGCACGGCGGTCAGCGCGCGGGCATTCAGCGAAACTTCGTCGTGCTGCAATCGCTGAAAGTCCTCGACATTCAGTTTGGTTTTCGCCGCGCCCAACACTTCATCAATTCGCAAAAAGCGCGTCGGGTTTGACCATTCATAACCAAGCTCTGTGTTGTAACCCGACGGCAGGATGTTGTGATTGGCTGTGGCGATGTAATGCTTCGCCGGGTTGTAGGTTTGCGGCAAATCCTTGAGCGGCAAAAAGCCTTGCCATTCGTATTTGCCGTTACCGGGAACAGGCAGCAAGCCCGACCAACTTGAACCATTTGGGCCTTTGCGAATCGGAGTCATTCCAGCGGCGACCCAGCCGATGTTGCCGTCAACGTCGGCATAAACCAGATTTTCTGACGGCACTTTCCAACGCTCCAAAGCTTTCAAAAACTCCGGCCAATTCTGTGCGCGGTTCAGCGACAACGAAGCCAGATAACCAGCCGTGCCCGGTTCGCTGCCAACCCATTTCAATGAATAAGCTCGATGCAGCTTGGCGTCTTCGTAAACGACGGGGCCGTGCTGAGTGAATTTCAGTTCAACTTCGCGCGGCGTGGATTCGCCTTTCACTTTCAACTGTTCGCGCTCAATGTGCATCGGCTGCCATTTGCCTTGCCAGCGATATTCGTTTGGATTGGCGGGGTTGGTTTCTTCGACGTAAAGGTCTTGCTGGTCAATCCCGACAATTGTGAAGCCGAATCCGACTCGTTCATTGTGACCAGCGGCGACTCCGGGCAGCGAAGGTTCGCCCGCGCCGATGACGTTCCAACCCGGAGCGTTCAGGTGAACCAGATACCGCAGGCTAGGCAGCGCAATCGTGCGGTGCGGATCGTTGGCCAGCAGCGGTTTTCTCGTCGCGCTCATCGTGCCGTCAATCACCCAATTGTTGCTGCCGTCTTTGGAGTTTTGATTCGGTGCGAAATTGACGGCGGCTCCTGCGGCGTTGGCTCCGGCCAGAATTTTCGAATCAATACCTGCCAAGTCCAAACCTTCGGGAAGTTCCAGCTTGCGCTTCGGCTCGGTTTCCATCCATTCGTCCACGAACTCTTTGCCGTGTTCGCGTGCCAGCACAGCGCGCTGAATTTCACTGGAAGCGTTGCGCGTCATGACGTATCCGGCCATTCGCGTCAGGCAAACTTCGGGCGTCCACAATTCGGGTTCGTATCCCGCAAGCTGAAATTCAATCGGCAATTTGCCGGAAGTTTTGACCAACGCGATCTGCGCGTTCACTCCGCGCACGAACGCCTCGATGATTGATTTGGCGTCCGGCGCGTAAGACTCATATTCGGCTTTCATGTCGCCGCGATAGCGAACCAGCCGCGCGAACTTGTCGCGTTCAACGGCGCTGGCTCCCAGAATTTCCGCCAACTTGCCTTCGCCCTGCCGACGCCACAAATCCATTTGCCATAGCCGATCCTGAGCCGCGACAAAGCCTTGCGCGAAAAACAAATCGTCCTGCGATTCGGCGTAAATGTGCGCGATGCCCCATTCATCGCGTAGCACGCGCACAGGTTTCTTCAGGCCGGAAAGTTTCAACGTGCCGGAAGTTTGCGACAACACACTTTGAGCCTTCGCCGCCAGATCGCTTTTCGATTGGCTGGCGACGCGCGAACGGTCGAGCGAAGCGATGGAAAGAAGAATCAGAGCGATTGTGGCAAAGAGTTTTGTTGGCTTCATAAAGCAGTTCTCTCAATCAAGAAGGAGCAATCACAAAAAGCGCAAAATGCACAAAACAAAACCAGATTCCTTTTTGTGTCTTTTGTGCTTTTTGTGGTTGGCAGATGTTTTCAATTCATCAGGCTCCGAGCGCTTTGCGGCAGAACTCGTAACACTTCTTCACTTCGGCAACAGTGTCTGCGCCTTTGTATTCGTATTCGATGTTGGCCGGAATCTTCCAGCCGCCTTTTTGCAAAGCCAGCAGGACTTCTTTGATCGGCGTGTCGCCAAGCCCAAAGACTGTGTTTTCGCCCTGATTCTTTTTGCGGTCTTTGATGTGCAGCGTGACGATGCGTCCGGCGTTTTTCTTCAGGTAATCCACCGGATCGAATCCAGCGGCGATGAAATGGCCAATGTCCAGATTGATGCAGATGTATTCGGAATTGCCTTCCATCGCTTTGGCAAAATCATCCGGCGTGGCGAATTCGTTCGGGCGGATGTTGGAATGGTTGTGCATGCCGACGCGCATTTTGTGTTTCTTGGCGAAAGGGTCAATGCGTTTGGCCGTGCTGACGTTCGACGAAGCCGTCAGGCATTTCGCGCCCAGAGCTTTGGCGATTTCAAACCCGCGATTGATTTCTTCGTCGGTGTAATCGTCGCGGAAGCTGTAATTCAGTGCGTACAAATCAATCCCTGCTTTTTTGAACTTCTCGCCGGCCAGCGTGAAGAAGCTCAGCGGCGTAGTCGTTCTCCACGTGCGAAGCCCAGCGCGATCCAGTCCTTTCGGCTCCAGATGGCCAGACCACAGCTCGCACGTGCTCAAGCCGGTTTCGGCGTAACCTTTAATCGCTTCTTCCAACGAACGGTCGCGGAAGCTGTAACTTTGCGCGCCAATCTGGACGCCTTTCACTTTGGAATTGAGTTTTTGGACGGCGAAGGTTTCAAACGGCAAAGCGGCAGCGGCCAAAGAGCCAAGCGCCAGCTTGCTCCATTCTCTGCGGGTCAAGTCGGACATAGAAATCTCCTGGTTTTGAAATGTGGTTTTGAAGGTAATGCAATTGCGGAAAACGCGGCGATTGTAGACGCGGCTTTCTGGCGGCACAAGCTCGGCATTGGTGCGGCAGGTGTGGTAATCTCCGGCCATCCCCAGCGTCCAAGTCTGAAGCTGATGAATTTGAACTTTACGGGAGAAGAAGAGTTATGGCGGCCTTTGATCCGACCGATACCGTGCGGATGTGTGTGTCCTGCAAAACGTGTTATGCGCCGAACCAGCAGTTTTGCCGTGACTGTCTGGTCGAACTGATTCCGGTCGAAAGAATTCCTTACACGATCAATTCGCGTTACCAGCTTGAGCGTGTGCTGGGGCGAGGCGCGACGGGCATAGTCTTTGCCGCTACCAGCCTGGAATCCGGCAAGGAAGTTGCGGTCAAAATCATCCGCGCCAGCGTTATCGCCGACCCGCGAGCACAGGATCGTTTTCGCCGCGAAGCCCAACTTGCTCTTCAGTTCAAAAATCCACTGGTCGCCGCCGTGCAGGATTTTGGCGTTTTGCAGGACGCCACCGGCTACGTCGTCAGCGAATACATCAAAGGCAAATCGCTGCGCGAAGAAATGCAGCGCACAGGCAAATTCGACGTGCCGACCGCCATCAACCTGCTTTCGGAAATGTGCGATGCGTTGGATGCCGCGCACAAATCCGGGCTGGTTCACCGCGACCTGAAACCGGAAAGCATCATTCTGCCGTTCAAAACCGAACCGACCACCGGTTCGTTAAATCCGTTGGTGATTATGGTCGGGTTCAGTTTCACCAAATTCGGCAGCGGCAAACAGTTCGTTCCGGGCACGACGGCTCGGTTGCAGGGGCAAGGGCAACTGCCTTTGCGTCCGACATATTTAAGCCCCGAACAGTTTCGCGGCGAAGAAGCCGATTTGCGGTCGGACGTATACAGTCTGGGAGTCATCGCGTATGAAATGCTGGCCGGGCAGCCACCTTTTGCGGCCAAGCGCGTTGGCGATTTTGGCGTCAAGCTGCTGAACGACAAACCGCAGCCGTTGCGCCAATTCAATAAAGACATCAACGCCATGCTCGAATCGGAGATTTTGCGCGCTCTGGAAAAAGAACCGATGGATCGTCCGCAACGCGCGCTGGAATTCAAACGCGACCTGTCCAACGCCGCCCACTTGAGTTGAAGAAATGGCGGATTAAGCGCGAATCCGTCACCGATATTTGGAGCAAACTTTGACTTTTGCCTTTTGACTTTTGACTTTTTATGCACCTGCTCCGAATCGAAGCCCTCAATTTTCGCAATCTTTCCGGCGCAATCGAATTTTCTCCCGGTCTGAATGTCATTTACGGTTTGAACGCCCACGGCAAGACCAGTTGGCTGGAAGCGGCGTATTTGCTGGCGACGACCAAATCCTTTCGCACCTCGCATCCGCGCGAAGCGATCAAACACAAAGAATCCGAAGCCATCCTGCGCGGCACAGTCGCACGCGGAAACCTGACCAAAGAGCTTCAATTGCTGCTGACAGCCACGACCAAGCAAACCTTCGTCAACGGCAAACGCGAAGCCGTCGTTCGTTATCTGGGAAATTTGGACGCCATCGCTTTCACCGCAGACGAAATGGACGTGGTTCGCGGAGCGCCGGACGCCAGGCGCAAGTTTCTGGATCGCGGCGTGTTCAGCACGTTGCCGTCATATTTGGGCACGCTGAACGAATACAACCGGGTGCTGAAACAGAAAAACGCTTTGCTGCGCGAAGCTTCTGACGCCGATGATCCGTTGCGTTACCAACCGCAAATCGAAACCTGGAACGAGCAGTTGATCGCGTTCGGAACCGAAGTTCACACCGCGCGAACTGCTTACCTGGCGAAACTGCAAACGGCGCTGAATCCGTCGCTGTTTCAGGCGGAAGAAATCCGAGTTCGTTATAAGTCTTCGTTGGAAGGAAAAGGCGATTTGGGCGATTACGCGGCGCTGTTGCGTGAACGGCTCAACTTACGGCTGAAGAACGAGATAGCCATTGGATACAGCTTGGTCGGCCCTCACCGCGACGATCTGGAAATCCTCTCGGATGGTTATGAAATCGCGCGGTTTGGCAGTTCGGGACAACAACGCAGCGCCTTATTGATTCTTGAATTAGCTCAGTTGAGCGTCTATTATCAGGCGTTTGAAGAGTACCCAATTTTCCTGATAGATGACCTTGATGCCGAACTCGACCGCACACGAATCGAAATTTTGCTCGATTACCTGGATGGCAAAGCGCAGACCATCGTCTCGACCTCCAAGCGTTCCATTGCCGATCGTTATCGCCAACGGGCTTCGACCTTGATGGTTGATGCCGGTCGTGTCGCGTGAGGCTGGGTCGGCACCACGCGCATTAGCAAGCGGGTTAATCACTATTGGTGCAAACCAGGTTGCAGCCGCTTCCTGTACTGCACCGCTTCCCCTATTGATTGAAAGTTTATGAAAGCCAAAGAAAAGAAAAACGAAGCTGACGCAGAAAACAACGGACACAACGCCGACAGTTACGGCGCAGGGTCCATCACCGTGCTGGAAGGCCGCGATGCCGTCCGCAAACGCCCTGCCATGTACATCGGCTCCAACGGCGAAATGGGATTGCATCACCTGGTTTATGAAATCGTAGACAACTCGGTGGACGAAGCCCTGGCCGGATTTTGCGACAAGATCGAAGTCACCATTCATCTGGACAATTCCATCACCGTCGAAGACAACGGGCGCGGAATCCCTGTGGACATGCATCCGACCGAAAAGCGTCCGGCGGCGGAAGTCGTCATGACTGTGTTACACGCGGGCGGCAAATTCGACTCGAACGCTTACAAAGTTTCCGGCGGATTGCACGGCGTCGGCGCATCCTGCGTCAACTTTCTGTCTGAATGGATGCGTATGGAAATCCGGCGCGACGGCGGAGTTTACGAGATGGAATTCCGGCAGGGAATCAAATCCATTGACCTGAAAAAGACCGGCAAATCCGCGCGCACCGGAACCAAAATCAGCTTCAAACCCGATCTGGAAATTTTCACGACGGGCGAATACAGCTTCGACAAGTTGTCCGAACGCTTGCGCGAAAAAGCCTTCCTGAACAAAGGCATCAAAATCACCATCGTTGACGAACGCTCCGACACCGAAAAGAAACACGAGTTCTTTTACGAAGGCGGCATCGCCGAATTCGTCAAGCACCTGAACAAAAACAAAAACACGCTGCATCCGAAGCCGATGTATTTTGAAAAGACTGCCACAGGAGTTGACGGCGACGACCTGACCGTCGAAGTGGCGATTCAATACAACGACGCTTATGACGAAAAAGTGTTCAGCTTCGCCAACAACATCAACACTGTGGATGGCGGAACGCACCTTTCAGGTTTTCGTTCGGCGGTTTCAAAAGCCATCAGCCGTTATGCAACGACCAGCAACCTGCTGAAAGATTTCAAAGGCAGTTTGTCCGGCGACGACGTGCGCGAAGGTTTGATAGCTGTCATTTCCGTCAAAATTCCGCAGCCTCAATTTGAAGGCCAGACCAAAGGCAAACTGAATTCCGATGTGAAAGGTCAGGTGGATTCATTCCTGTACGAAAAACTGACTTCGTATTTTGAAGAACATCCGTCAGTCGCCAAATCCATCGTTGGCAAAGCCGTCGAAGCCGCTCGCGCCCGCGAAGCCGCTCGCAAAGCGCGCGAAATCGTTCGCAAAGGCGCGCTGAATTCGATGAACCTGCCCGGCAAACTGGCCGACTGTTCCGAAAAAGACCCGGCTTTGTGCGAGCTGTACATCGTCGAAGGAGATTCCGCAGGCGGTTCGGCCAAACAGGGACGCGACCGTCGCACCCAAGCCATCTTGCCGCTGAAAGGCAAAATCCTGAACGTCGAAAAAGCGCGCTTCGACAAGATGCTCGGCCACAACGAAATCAAAGCTTTGATTACGGCGATGGGGACCGGCATCGGCAAAGACGATTTCGACGTGAACAAATTGCGCTATCACAAGATCATTTTGATGACAGACGCTGACGTAGACGGTTCGCACATACGCACGCTGCTGTTGACGTTCTTTTACCGGCAGATGCCGCAGTTGCTGGAACACAAGGTTGAAATCACCAATGAAGCCGGAGAAGTTTCGACGGATTTGCGTGGCTACATCTACATCGCGCAACCGCCGCTGTACAAAGTCAAAAAAGGCAAAACAGAGCGTTACATCAAAGACGAACGTGAGATGAATCGCTTCTTGATGAAGAAGGCTACGGAAGACGTCGCGGTCAAAATCAAAAAGACCGGCGAGATGATCGAAGGCAAAGACCTGACTTCGTTGCTAGAACGTCTGGTTGAATTCAACGGTTATTACCTGAAGCTGGAGCGACGATTGAAAGAGCGCAAGATCGTTGATGCCATGCTGCAAGCTTTCAGCGGCACAGGCGGCTTGCTGCAAAAAGAAGGTCGCAAGCTGCACGATGTGTTTGCCGACGAAAACCTGTTGGGCAAAGTCGAAGCCGCCATCGCCGAAGCCGAATACAAAACCGAACTGACTTCGGACGAAGAGCACGGTTTGTCGGAAATTGAAATCAAGCTGGCCAATGGTTCGACGGTGCTAATTGATTGGGAACTGGCCACGCACGTAGAGTTTCAACGCGCGGTGGAGTTGTTCAAATCATTCGCTCAACTCAGCCAGCCGCCGTTCGTCATTATCGAAGGCAGCGCCGAAACCGAAGTCGAGTCGCGCGAAGACATGCTCAATCACATTTTGAGCGCGGCGAAAAAAGACCTGCACATTCAACGTTACAAAGGCTTGGGCGAAATGAACCCGGAACAGTTGTGGGAAACGACAATGGACCCGGAAAAGCGCACCTTGCTGCAAGTCAAAATTGACGATGCGGTTGAAACCGATCAAGTCTTCACCGTGTTGATGGGCGATCAGGTCGAACCGCGCCGCCGCTTCATCGAAGACAACGCGCTGGATGTGAAGAATCTGGACGTTTAACCCATCTGTTAGCGGCAAACAGATTACGGAAACTCACTTGACGTTTCCGGTTTCAGAAAATCGGTTTCCGACAATGGAGGCAAGTTTCCATTATCGGAAACCGGTTTGAATGCAGATTTCGCATCGTTGTTAATCGGCAAGGGCAGCCATAATCCATCAGCATTACCTTGCCGAAAAAATCTGAGAACGCATCCGTTCAAGTCATCAATCACTACATCGGAAATTATGGCGACGGCGTCAATAGCTGTTCGGCAAATTTGGTTAAAGGCTAAATCGCCAGAGTGATGAATTCTCGTTTCTTGGTTTCATTCACTCTTTTGTCGTTTCAGTTGTTGTAGGGCTGTCGAAAATTTTTAAGGCTCCAATCGTAAAGGCTGATTGGTTGTTCATCGTTCGCAAATCGTTTTGACCCGCATCCAAAACACCGGCAGCAGTCGAATCCGAGATTTCAAACCAAATCCGAATTTTTGAAGAGCACGTTAGTCCATTTTTTCGTCGTTTGTGTTTCAGCCAATGAATTCAGGCTCTTTACGCAACAGTTACGCCACTGGAACAACGCTTGCGCTTAGTCCCTTCGTCATTCGACTCAATCGCTTTGGATGCTCATCCAACTGAACTCTAAGGCGAATTCAATAACAACCGAGTTTTTCAGTGAGACTCACAGGAGGGATTATGAAATTCAGAGCAGTTTTGTTGCTGCTTGTCATGTCGGTGGCAGCGTTCGCACAGACCAGTCGCGGAACTGTCAGCGGCACAATTACCGATTCCACAGGCGCTGTGATTTCCGGCGCCAACGTGGTGTTGACCAACACGGCGACGACGGTCAGCCGTTCGACCGTCGCAAACAGCGAAGGCTTTTATCGCTTCGATGCGGTTGACCTGGGGATGTACACGATCAAGGTGACAGCGTCAGGTTTTGGCGCAATCAATAAATCGAATGTCGTCGTCAGCGCCAATCTGACTTCGACTGTGGACGCGCAACTGTCACCGGGCACACAGGAAATATCAGTTGATGTGACCGCCGAATCCGGTGCGTTGATTCAAACCGAAGCTCCGGTGCGAGGCGGCAACATTGATGTCACCAGAATTGTCGAATTGCCCATCGCCACTCGAAATCCAGTTTCGTTGGCGCTGACTTTGCCGGGAGTTTCGACCAATCGTTTCGGGTTTGGCGTGGCGACGTTTTCCGTCAATGGCGGACGCGGACGTTCCAACAACTTCCTGATTGACGGAACGGAAAACAACGACATTTCGATTGCCGGTCAGGGATTTCAGATCAGAAACCCGGATGCGGTTCAGGAAGTGTCAGTGCAAACATCGAACTTCGACGCGGAATTCGGTCGCGCCGGAGGAGCGGTCGTCAACACCATCACCAAATCCGGAACGAATCAATTTCACGGCACGGCTTCGTGGCAATACGATTCAACGCGCGACGATGCGATTACCAATACTCAGTCGCTGTCGCCAGTTTTGACGCAACGAGGTTATCCGCCTTACGGAACCGAACACATTTTTGCGGGCACGTTGGGCGGCCCAATCAAAATTCCTGGTTTGTACGACGGCAAAGACCGCACCTTCTTTTTCGCTTCTTACCAAAATCAACGTCAGGCATCGAATCAAACCGCGACAGTGTTGGTTCCGACAGCAGCAGGTCGGCAGACTTTGCGCGGGTTGTTTGCCCAGGGCGTCAATCCCGGCGTTGATTTGTTGTTGAACATCACTCAGGGAGCAATTGGCGTTTCCAATCCGACGAATATCGAATTGGGCAACGGTCGCCCGGCAGTGCAGGTTGGTTCGGCTGTCACGACTTTCGCTCAAACTTTTGTCGAACCACAAATTTTGGGACGCATTGATCACAAGATCAGCGAAAAATCGCAGCTTTCAGGCCGTTACCTGTTTTCCGATCAAGACGCGCCTGTTGGCGGCGCAACGTTGGGCTTGCCCGGTTTCACCACCAGCCAGTCCAATCGTTTCCAGAATTTTCTGATCAGCGAAACTCACGTCCTGACGCCTAGCCTGACTAATGAACTGCGAATTTCCTACAACCGCATTGCGCTGTCTTTCCCGTTGAATCCGCCCAATGAACTTGGTTTGACTTTGCCGAGCATTACCATTGCCGGATTTAGCAATGTGACCGGTTCGGCTTACAACATCGGTGTTCAAACGAATTTGCCGCAAGGGCGCATTGCCAACAATTACGTTATCCAAAACACCACGACTTATGTCAGCGGCAGTCATACGTTTCGTGGCGGATTCGATTTGCTCGAACAACGTTCGCGGCAGTTCGCGCCGATCAACGAACGCGGTTCGCTGATTTACAACGCTGGCGGAGGTTTCACCGGGCTGGCGAATTTCATTGACGATTTTTCCGGTTCGGGCGGATCGGCCAATCGTGATTTCGGCAGTCCGCGTTATTACCCTGAACTGTTTCGTCAGGCTTATTTCTTCCAGGATCGCTGGCGCGTGAACAACGCTCTGACATTGACTCTGGGCGTGCGCTACGAAAACTTCGGCAATCCGGTCAATTCGGTTCGCACGGCGGCTTTCACAGGTTTGTTCAATGTTGACCCGGTTACTTTGCAAGGACCTTATTCGCAACCGAGCAGAGCCGCGAGCGACAACAACAATTGGGCGCCGACCGTTGGCATCGCCTATTCGCCGTCGTTCAAGAACGGCGTTTTGGGATTCCTGTTCGGAGAACGCAAGAGCGTCATCCGCACGGGTTATCAAATTGGCTACGATTCTTTCTTTAACAACATCGCGTCGAACGCCGCTTCGTCTTCGCCGAACGTGGTTTCAACGCAAAATGTGGCTCCGACCACGACGGGCACGAATCGCGGTCTGGCGAATTTGTCCACGTTGTTCCCGGCTCAGGCTCGCCCGCTTTCGCCTTTTGACGGGCAAACGCTGGTTGATCCGAATCTGGTCAATCCTTACTTTCAACGTTGGTCGTTGGGAATTCAGCGCGAATTGCCAGGCTTGTTGATGGTGGATGCTTCCTACGTCGGATCGAAAGGAACCAAACTTTACGCGAACGAAGACCGCAATCCGCTGGTTCCGACTGCTCTGCAAGTCGTTCCGGCTGGTTACACCGGAACGCGATCAGGTCGTTTGGACGCTTTGCAGGGAGTCCGCACGATTCGTTCCAACAGCGGTTCGTCGTCTTATCACGCGGGGCAATTGTCAGTCGCGCGTCGTTTTTCAAAAGGCCTTTCTTTGAATGGCTCTTACACCTATTCCAAGTTGATTGACAACGGCAGCGAAGTTTTCGCTTCCGGCGGGTTGGTCAATTCTTCGTTGGCGATCATTCCATTGGTTTTGGGCGGCGAACGCAATGAACGCGCGGTTTCGCTGTTCGACCGCACACATCGCGCGGTGTTTACTTACGTGTATGAACTGCCGTTCATGCGCGATCAACGCGGAGTGTTGGGACAGATTGTCGGCGGATGGCAGCTTTCAGGCGTGACCACGTTTGAAAGCGGTGTGCCTTTCACGGTTGCCAACGGACAAGATGCCAATGGGTTGGCTGGCAACAACGACCGACCGGATTTCAATCCCGCCGGTTTGCCCGGTGTGCGAGCGGTTCCGAATGCGAGCAGTCCAACCGGATTCGTCAATCCCGACGCGAACAATGCGCCGATTGATCCGGCGACGGCTCGTTACATCGGTCTGGCTGCCGGCATCGGTCGCACTGGAACTTTGGGGCGCAACACCGAACGCACCAAAGGAACCAACAATTTCGATTTCATCGTGCAAAAACGTTTTCGCGTGACTGAAGGCATTGGATTGCAATTCCGCACGGAATTTTTCAACGTCTTCAATCATCCGCAATACGGTATCGGCAGCATCAGCCCGTTTTCGCCAGCCGGAACCGGGCCGTCAGCGACGGTGTTCACCTCGCCCTCCGGACGGTTTCTGCAACCGCAGTTCGGCGATGGCGGCGGTCGCGTGATTCGGTATTTGATGAAGCTGACGTTCTAAACGTCTTTAACATCTCAACTGAAAGGCCTGGCGAATGTCAGGCCTTTTTTTATGGCTGGATGGACAACGACAATCGAGAATTTGATGAGCATCAGGAAAGTATGGAAAACGGCTTTGCTCTTTGTCGGGTTTTCTTGATGGGTTTCTGCCTCGAAAGTGAGAAGCCTGACGGTTGTCGTTGTCGTTTCTGTTGAAGCCGTTCAATTGCGAACGGTTGAATTCAGCCGCAGCCAGCCTGACCTTGAAAGACCACAGCGTTTGATCTGAAAAAACGAAATTCCGTTCGTTTTTTCCAACAGCCGTTTCATCCGATTTGCCGCGAACGCCCTGCTAAACCTTTCGATTGCAGCAATCAATACAACTCAGAAGCACTGGAACGAAGCTTGCGCCAATCAAGTGGTAAGCGGCGGTAGTCGTTTTTGGAAGCACATTCAGCGATTGCCGTCGGAGAAAGGTTGTGAACTCAAACAAATGGAAACATCCCAACAAGGAGGGTATCGAATGAATTCGAATAACAGAAAATCGAATCGAGTCGTTGCCTGGTTGCTGGTTGCGCTGTTCAGCGTGATTGGCGGCGCAAGCGCAATGGCTCAAACCTTCAATTCGACTGTGACCGGTTCGGTCAAAGATCAAGCCGGAGCAGTTATCGTTGGCGCAAAAGTGACGCTGGTTGATCTGGCCACGCAGCGCGAAGTCACTGCGACCACCAACGATCAAGGCGTGTTCGTCTTTCCAGAAATTCGCGCCGGGAATTACAAACTTGTGGCGGAACGCGACGGATTCAAAAAAGGCGAAGTCACAGGCGTGACGGTCAACGTGGGAACTCCGGCGACGGTTCACTTCGAACTGCAAACCGGACAGATTGCCGAAATCATCACCACGTCGGCTTCCGAAGCGCAGGCCGTCGTCAACACTGAAAACGGCACACTGCAAACCACAGTGCTGGAACGTCAGATCAACGATTTGCCGCTGAACGGTCGCAACCCGCTTTCGCTGGCGGCGCTGCAAGCCGGCGTCAACACCAGCGGCAGCAATCGTACGGCGTCGGTCAACGGCACGCGCGGCACGTTCACCAACCTGACGTGGGACGGCATCAATATCAACGACAACTTCATTCGCACGGACAGCTTTTTCGGAACCGCCGCGCCCAGCGTGGTCAGCGTTGCCGAATTCACGTTGACGACTCAAAACGGCGGACCGGGCGACGGGCTTGGCGTGGCGCAGGTCAAACTGGCCACGCCGCGCGGTTCGACCGAATATCACGGCAGCCTGTTCGAGTTTCATCGCAACGACGCGCTGGATGCCAATTCGTTTTTCAACAACGCGGCTGGCGTTGACAAAGAAAAACTGATTCAAAACCAATTTGGATTCGGTCTTGGCGGCCCAATCAAATTGCCGGGCAAGTTGTTCGGCCCGATGGCTTATGACGGCAACAAGCTGTTCTTTTACGGTTATTACGAAGGCACGCGCGTCAAAAACGACACCAGCACATTGCGAACCGTGCTGACGCAAGCGGCGCGTCAAGGCAACTTTACGTATCGCCGAGCCGACAACGGCCAGTTGCAAACAATCAATTTGCTGACCGCCGGTGGCAGAATTGCCGATCCGAAAGTTGCCAGCTTAATCGCCACGACTCCGCTGCCGAACGATTTCACTAATGCGGACATCACGACGAATACCGCGCTGGCCAACACAGCCGGTTTTCGGTTCAACAGCCCGACGGGCTTTGACAGCGATTTGTGGGGATTCCGAATTGATTACGACGCTTCGGCGCGCCATCGCTTTGAAGCGATTTACAGTCGCTTCACGTTCAGCTTCCCGAATGCAGGCAACGAACCGTTTCCGGGTCGCCCCGGCGATGGTCAGTCATCGCATCGTCCACGCGGATCGTTCGCCTGGAACTGGACGCCAACCGCCAGTTTGAACAACGAGCTTCGCTATGGCTTCAACAATTACAACGTTGGTTTCTTCACCAACGAAAAATTCGCGGATGGTTTTCGGCTGACTTTCCCGATCATTACTGACCCGGTTGATAACTTCCAACCGCAAGGGCGCATTGCCGACAACTACGAAGTGATGGACAACGCGACGTGGGTGAAAGGCAAACATCAGGTTCGTTTCGGCGGCAATTACCGCCGCGTGTTTATCGAATCGTTCGATGCCGCCGGAACTTTGCCGCTGTATACCATCGGCTTCAACACGGCGGGCAATCCGAATCCGTTGCGGACTTCATTATTCGCCGGTGGCATTTCGTCGAATGATTTCAACCGCGCGCGTGACATTTTGGCGATTCTGGCTGCACCGATTGCCCAGGTGGATCAGAGCTTCTTTTCCACTTCGCGCTCATCCGGATTCGTCAACGGCGCTCCGCAACGCCAGCAGTTTCAGTACAACACGTTTGGTCTGTATGGCGGCGACACCTGGCGTTTGAGGCAGAACCTGTCGCTGAACGTCGGTTTGCGCTGGGAATACATTTCCGTGCCGACCGAAAAACAGGGATTGGCGTTGTTGCCGAAAGAAATCGGCTTGAACGCTTTGTTCAACAAAGACGCCGTGCTGGATTTCGCCGGTTCGGGAACCGGACGAAAATTCTTCAACGAGGATTACAACAACTTCGCGCCGAGCATCAGCCTGGCGTGGGATCCGTTTGGCAACGGCAAGACTTCGATTCGCGCCGGATATTCGATTTCGTACGTGGTGGATAACAACATCACCACGATTTTGAATGCAGTGGTTGACGGCAACAACGGTTTGCAAGCTGACGCCAGCGTGCTGAATACAAGCGGCACGGTCAGCGGCGGAGGCATTCGTCCTCTAACTCCTCCGGCGTTCAAAGTGCCGCGAACGATTGCCGACAATCTGGCGATTGATTTTGAATCGGCGTTTTTCACGATTGATCCGAATTACAAAACGCCTTACGTCCAGCAATGGAACTTGAGCTTTGAACGCGAAATCTTCCGCGACACCGTGGCGGAGTTGCGTTACGTAGGCAATCGCGGCGTCAAACTGACGCGCGGCATTGACGTGAATCAAATGCGGATTTTCGACAACGGCTTTTTGGCAGATTTCCAACGCGCGGAACGCAATCTGGCTGCGAATGGCGATCCGACTCGTGGCGAAGCCTTGCAGGTGTTCCCGAAACTCGGACTTGGCGGGTTGCTGTCGAATCCGACAATTCTGAACCTGATTTCTCAGGGACAGGTTGGCGAACTGGCGCGAATTTACGTCGTCAATCGTGATCTGTTTTTGGATCCTGGCGTATTCGATTCGCAGCTTGGGCCTGAATTTTTCTTGCGCGCCAACCCGAACACTTATGTTGCTGATTACGTCGGCAACGGTTCGTATTCGGATTACAACGCCTTGCAGGCAGAAATTCGTCGCCGGTTCCGCAATGGTTTGTATTTCCAGGCGAATTACACCTACGGCAAAGGCTTCAGCGATTTTGAAGGCGGTCAGACGAACTTTTCCGGCTTGCTGGATTTGGGTTCGACCAACGCGGTTGAAAAACAGCGCATTGGCGACGACATCACGCATGTGTTCAAGGCCAATGCGGTTTACGAACTTCCGTTCGGTCGCGGCAAACGTTTCTTCGACCAAGGCGGAGTTTGGGGCAAGATCGTCGGCGGTTGGAGCTTCAATCCGATCATTCGCTGGCAAAGCGGCGAACCGATTTCGATTGTCTCGGCGCGCGGCACGCTGAATCGTGCCGGACGTTCTGGCAAAAATACTGCTGTGACTTCGTTGTCGGTCAGTGACCTGCAATCGAAAACCGGATTGTTCCGCGACTCGCAAGGTCGCCCAATCATTTTCGATCCGAGCTTGATCGGAGCCGATGGACGCGCCAACACGCAGCTTTTCCAAAATCCAAAATCGGGAACGTTGGGAACTTTGCAATTGACGCCTGTCAGCGGCCCAGGTCGTTTCGATTTCGACGCCGGGTTAATCAAGCGTACGGCCATCACGGAGCGCGTCGGCTTTGAATTTCGATTTGAGATGTTCAACCTGTTGAACAAAACGAATTTCAACGTCGGCCAGGCGCAAAACATCAACAACACGACTTTTGGCCGCATCACGGCGACATTCGATCCGCGCGTGTTGCAGTTTGCGGGCAAGATCAACTTCTAACCTTTACGATTAAATTTTGCCGGGCGCAGCCGCAATTGAATAGCGGCTGCGCCCGGTTTGCATTGCTTGACAAGCTGCTGACCCACTCCTACCCTTCGTTCGAGTCCATCACCAAAACATAGAGCGTTACGGAAATTTCAAGCTCAACATCACAACTAAAATTTTGCTGGGAGAAGCCACGTGCCTTTCTTTTTTGATCTGACTTCGTTGGTTCCGGTCGTAGAGCGCAATCCTTTTGAGCCGCCGGTTGTGCCGGATGTTCCTGTCGCCGAGCCTTTGGGCGAGGACGAAGCCACAACTGTGGACGAATCCGTTCTGACGTTGCCAGCGGCAGAACCGCCAGTCGAAGAAGCCGAAGCCGTCGCCGATGAACCTGTGGTGGATCGTGGCTTACCGATTCCCGAACATTACGATTTCGATATGATGCGGGCTTTGTGGCAAGACCCGTTTCGGCTGTTTGTATACTGGCAATTGAAAGACAATCCGTTTGATCGGTTGCGACAGATTTTTCCGGCTCACGAAGTTGGTAACTTTCATTCGGTGCTGAAGCTGGTGGATGAAACCACGAACATTTCATCTTTCTTCAACGCTGCGTTTACGCGCGAGTATTGGTTCAGCGTGTTTCCAGACCGGAGGTATCGTGTGGAACTAGGCGTTCGTTCGCCGCGATACGGTTACGTCAAGCTGCTGAGTTCACAGACGGCGCAAACTCCGCGCGGAGGCCCGTCGGATCAGGCTGCTACCGAAGATGATTACTTCATTGACTCGGACGAATTTATTGACGTGTTGCGCGACAGCCATTTGGTTTCAGAGCGCGCGTTCACAATTGAAGACTTATTGCCCGGAGCTGACACTGCGCCCGCCTCCGCTCGCAACGCGGTTTGGGATTCCTTGCCTGCTTCGTTTCGCCGGTTGGTTATGGCGATTGCAGACATTCAAGCCGGGCGCGATTACGAACGTTGGTGGGAACGATTGAGCCGGGAAGAGCAGGGAAAGCTTGTGCAGGAGTTTCTGGGCATCATCGCTCAAATGGCTGGCAAACCCGGCGATGGCGAACTCGGTTATATGTTGTTGCTGCGATATTTGCCGGAACTGTTACGCCGTTCGATTTTGACGGAAGCCGCGAATCACGCTGAAAATCTTTCTCAAACGGAATTGACGATTGATAAACCAATCACGCTTTATCTGGCGGAGCAATTAGGCCAACTTGCTTCGGAGCTTGGCCAGCCATCTTCGTCCGACAATTCTCCGCGTTTGCCCGCTCAGTCAGAAAAATCAAAACCAGATATTTGGTCTCCCAGTTCGAGCCTCTGAATCTTTTTGTAACGCCTCAGCCGATCTTGCTGCTCAATTGATTCATCACCGCTTTGTTATCTGCCCAAACAATCTGAATTGTCAGCGGGTCTTCATCCTCCAACAGTTTTTCAAAAAAATAACTTGACGCTCTCCTGTGGCAAGTTTATTCTCTGACTTCTTTTGAAAATGAATTTCAAGATTATGCAAGGCGTTTTACTCAAGCAAAGAGGTAGCTTGACCGCTTGCTTGCCATTTTTTCAGAGAAGGAAGTAGATACCGTGAGCTTTAAGAACCACAGCACTCCATTTGCGAACTTTTTTTATGTCGTCCTGTTGATGATAAATCTGAGTTTTGCTGCTTCGGCGCAACAGAACGTAACAATCAGCGGACGTGTAACCGATCAGGCAGGTGCGGCGCTGATAAACGCTACGTTGGCCGCGCGTCAGCTTGGCGGAAGTTTCGAGCGCACAGTTAGCACAGATGCCAAAGGTGAATACCGACTAGAAGCTTTGCCGCCCGGCGAATACCAGATCAATGCTGTGGCCGAAGGCTTTTCGTTGAGTTCGCACAAGGTTTCGTTGACGGCAGATCGCGGATTGGATTTCAAGTTGCGCCCCGGACAGTTTGTCGCCGACATCAAAGTCGTGGCGACGCAAATTGCTTCAACTGCTGAAGAGCAAACGCGCATTCCGGGTTCAGTGGAAATCATTGATGCGCGCACTTTGGAAATTTCGCGGCCATTCAATTTCAACGAAGCCTTGCGAAAAATTCCCGGCGTGTACACGCGCGAAGAGGAAGGGTTCGGCTTGCGTCCTTCGATAGGCATTCGCGGGCTTGATCCGAATCGTTCGGCGAAGGTTTTGTTGCTGGAAGACGGCGCTCCGTTGGGGATGGCTCCTTATGGTGATACGGACTCGTACTACCATCCGCCCATTGAGCGGTTTAACGGCATCGAAGTTCTGAAAGGATCAAGCCAGATTGCTTATGGCCCGAACACGCTGGGCGGAGTCATCAATTACATCACGCCCAATCCGCCAAGTGGAGATGATCGGTTTACTGGTTCGGTGACGTTGCTCGGCGGCAATCGCGGCTACTTCAACGGTTACGCTAGTCTTGGAGCGAGTTTTGGCGAAGGCGCAGGCAAGACAGGATTCCTGTTCGATTACCTGAGAAAAGAAGGCGACGGTTCGCGCGAAAACATTCATTCGAGGTTGAATGATTTTCTGTTCAAATCGGTGACGAATCTGAACCGGGAGGCGACGCAAACGATTGCCACCAAGCTGACGTATTACGGCGAAGATTCCAACGTCACGTACTCCGGGCTGACGCTGACGGAATTCCAAGCCAATCCGCGAGCCAATCCGTTCAAAAACGATTTCTTTTTTGGCGACCGTTGGGGAGGTTCGGTCTTGTACACCAACGCGCTCAGCAGCAAGGCCGTGTTCACGACCACGCTTTACGCCGCCGATTTCAATCGTCACTGGTGGCGTCAATCGTCGAATTCCGACCAGCGCCCAAATCGTCGCGGCAATAACGGTTGCAATGGATTGGCGGAACTCAACACGTTGTGCGGCAACGAAGGGCGATTGCGAAATTACGACACCTTCGGAATTGATCCGCGTCTGAAGCTGAGCAGCAAGCTGGGCGAAACTGATCTGGGATTCCGCTATCACCGCGAAACGCAAAACCGCATTCAACAAAACAACAATACATTCGGCCCGAACGGGCGCACTGGCACGACGGTCGAAGATAATTATCGAAAAAACGATGCTCTATCAGGGTATGTCCAGCATCGCTTTTTGTTCGGCAAGTTGGCGCTGACGCCCGGCGTTCGCGTCGAACATATCAACATCGAGCGCACTAACCGGTTGGGCACGCCGATTACCGGCAAGACAGATTTGACGCAAGTCATTCCCGGTTTCGGCATTGCGTACAGTCCGGCTGATCGCTTCACGATTTTTGCCGGTGTTCATCGCGGTTTTTCGCCTCCGCGTCCGGCGGACATCATCAGCAACACGACAGGCGGAGTGATCGAACTCGACCCGGAACTTTCGTGGAATTACGAAGTCGGATTTCGTTCGACGCCAACTCGCGGTGTAAAACTGAGCGCGACGTTGTTTCGGCTTGATTACGAAAACCAGATCGTCCCGGCGAATTTGTCAGGCGGTGTCGGCGCAACGTTGACCAGCGCAGGCGAAACACTCCATCAGGGATTGGAATTCGATGGACGAATTGACACGGGAACACTGTTCAACTCGCCGCACAATTTTTACGCGCGAACAGCGTTCACATACATTGGCACGGCGGAATATCGCGGAACGCGGTTTTCCAGCATCAGCGGATTCAATACGGTTAGCGTCACGGGCAACCGGCTGATTTATTCGCCAAAACTTTTGGTTTCGACGACCTTGGGTTATTCGCATTCAAGCGGCTTTGACGCATTGGTTGAAGCCATTCACACCGGCCAACAATTCACTGATGATTTGAACACAGTGCAGATTTCGCCAAACGGCCAACGGGGATTGATGCCCGGTTACACTGTCTGGAACGTTGTTGCCAATTACCGGCTCAGCAAATTTGAACGCTTTGCGCCGACGCTATTCATCGCTGTCAAAAACATTGCCGATGGCACATTTGTGGTGGACAGACGGCGTGGCATCCTGCCCGGTATCCCACGTCTGGTGCAGGGCGGCGTGAAATTCAAGTGGTGAAACCGTCAACGAATTTTCGATTACTCAATTGGAGGAAGCACCATGTCATCTCCGCTGCAACAGGCGGTCAACGAAATTACTGACGTAAACAACACGGCTGGCGACGAAGAATCCACTTCGTCGCCTTCGCCGCGTTTGTACCGAGTAATCTGGCGTTGGCATTTTTACGCTGGGCTGTTTGCCTGGCCGGTGTTGGTAATCGTTGCGTTGACCGGCGCGCTGTACGTGTTTCGCCCGGAGTTGGAGCAGAGATTCAACGCCGCGATGATGACTGTTGAGCCGCAAACGCAGCGAGTTTCTTGTGAAACTCAACTGGCCAATGCCAAAGCGACTGCTCCCGCCGAAGCGCGAGCCACGGCCATGCTGTTGCGCGCCGATCCGACCTGGCCAACGCAATTCGCGTTTTCCACCAAAGATGGAAACAACCTCAACATCTTCGTCAATCAACACACAGGTGTCGTGCAAGGCAGTTATGTCTACGGCAATTCGTTTTTCGATCTTGTGATGACGATTCATCGCCGCTTGGCTGGGGGGGTGACTGGTCGCATCGCCGTAGAACTGGCGACAAGCTGGGGAATTATTTTGGCCATCACCGGGCTTTATCTGTGGTGGCCGCGCGGACGAGACAACGTGTTGGGTGTTTGGCTGCCGCGCTTTCGCGGCAAAAATTATCTGGTCTGGCGCGACTGGCACGCCGTGCCGGGATTTTATGCTGCGGTGTTCGCAATCTTGTTGATGTTCACAGGGTTGTTTTACACGATGGGATTCGGGCGTGGGTATCAGCGAATGCTGGATGTGACGAATTCCAATCCGACCAGCTTTGCCGAAACAGCGAAATCCGTTCGCCAGCCGGGCGCTGTTCCGTTGCCGCTGGATGAAATCATTGCCATTGCCGGACGCACGCAAACCGAAAAAGAACTGTACATTGATTTGCCGAACAACGCCGAAGCCAGTGTGTACGTGTACGCAGGCAGCAGTGACAGGCCGCACACGCTGACGCAGTTTTACATAGATCAGTATTCGGGCAGTGTGATGGGGCTGGCTGGCTGGGCGCAATTGCCGCTGCTCTACAAAATTCAATTGCTGGCTTACCCGATTCACGCCGGAACAATTTTGGGCTGGCCGACCAGAGTTTTAGCCTTGCTGACTTGTTTGTTGCTTGCGGCGATGGGAGTTACTGGCCTTGCCATGTGGTGGGTTCGTCGCCCAAAAGGCAAGGCAGGGTTTCCTCAAAAGTCCAAAGAAGTTCAGCTATCAAAATGGTTGATCTTGTTGATCGGATTGCTCGGCGTGTTGATGCCTGCGGCTGGAATTTCGATGATTGTAATTTTGGTGGGTGATTGGATGGGGCGGCTGTTTCGACAGCGGTTTCAGGCAGGTTGAAGTAAGACGTGAGATTGAAGAATGAAAGTAACTGCTCAGCCTGGAGTCAAAACTCGGTACGGAACCCGGAGCAGTAGCGACGGGATGCTTGCAAAGCTCACTCCTCACGAGAAACCGGGGCGCTACCGCTTCCCGTTCCGTACCGGCTGAGTAGTTACGAATGAAAAACAAATGGCGCGATTCGATTGAGTCGCGCCATTTTTCTGCCTTTGCCAGTTGCGACCGGAATCGGCGAGTATGTGCAGCCACAAAGCACCTAGATCAAAAATCCGAACTTATGAAACGTAACCAAGAGACGCCGCAACATCCGTCAGACACCGCAGTCATTTCCGCCAAAGGCGCTACGCGCGCGCGTGAAGGCCATTTGTGGATTTATCGCAGCGACGTGATCGCCCGCCCCAAAGTCGAAAGCGGCTCAGTCGTTCGCGTCGTTGACCATCGAAGCCGATTTGTCGGCTGGGCGCATTTCGGCGCGGAAACTGAAATTACTTTGCGATTGTTGTCGAAAAACGACGCCGCGCCTGACCGCGAATTCTGGCGCAACCGATTGCTGGCCGCGATTGAATGGCGGCGTAGAATCGTTGCCGACGCCGATGCTTATCGGTTGGTGCATTCCGAAGGAGATTTTTTGCCCGGCTTGATCGTGGATCGGTACGGCGATTGTTTCGTGCTGCAAACTCTGACGCGCGGCATGGATGCGCTAAAACCGATGTGGGTGGAACTGTTGGTTGAACAGTTTCAACCGCGTTTGGTCATCGAACGCAACGACGCCAAGGTTCGTCAACTCGAAGGTTTGCCGATGGTGAATTCAGTGCTTTATTCCCGCGATGGTTCGACCACCGCCGAATTCGTCATCTCTGAAAACGGCATCAAGTTTCACGTGGATTTGCTGGAAGGCCAAAAGACCGGAGCTTTTCTGGATCAGCGCGAAAACCGCGCAGCGGCGATGAATTACGCCAGCGGGCGCGGACTGGATTGTTTCAGCTTTCACGGTTCGTTCGCGCTGCATCTGGCCAGCGATTGCGACACGGTGACGGCGATTGATATTTCCGAACCGGCCATCGAACGCGCCCGCCGCAACGCTGAACTCAACGGCGTGACCAACGTTGAATTTGTCGCCGCGAACGTTTTTGATCGGCTGCGCGATTACGACGACGGGGGAGAACGCTTCGACACTATCGTCCTCGACCCGCCCGCCTTCGCCAAAAATCGTGGAGCGTTGGCAGGCGCGTTGCGTGGCTATAAGGAAATCAACCTGCGCGCCTTGCGATTGCTCAGCCCCGGCGGAATGCTCATCACCTGTTCGTGTTCGTACCACGTCAACGAAGAGTTGTTTCTGGAAATGTTGAAAGAAGCCGCCCGCGACGCCGGTCGTCAGGTTCAGATCGTCGAAAAACGAACCCAAAGCCGCGACCACCCTATTTTGCTGACTGTGCCGGAAACGTATTACTTGAAGTGTGTAGTGCTGAGAGTGATGGAATAGCGCCGGAGCGCGGACGTATCGTCCGCCTGGTTCGCGGACTTCCAGGCCGCCCGTCAAGCGTTCTTGTGAGACTGGCGGACGGGAACGTCCGCGTACCAGGTTGCGGACAGGAATGTCCGCGCTCCGGCTTTAGCTTTCGCTGTGATCTTCGCCGTCGAAGCGCATAACGCGCGGTTCTTCTTCAACAACGGTTTCCAGGTGAACGGGACGCCCCCAGAGTTTGTGAACGTATTCCAGCACCTTGTGCGCGTATCTGGCGTCCAGTTCCGCGCCTTCGTACCGGTGGCGCAGGTACAGTTCGCGGTTGCCGCGATAATCGCCGTCGGCGACTTCAATGTAGGGAAACCCGAAGTTGGTCATGTTCGCCACCAATTGATCGCGGACTTTTTGCCAGCGTTTTTCCGTGATCGTCCATTCTTCTTCTTCAACCAGTTCATACACGAACAAGTCCAGCTTTTCGCATAACTCTTCGGTCAGGTAGTTCCGCAGCAGCGAAATGTCGTTTTCGGTTTCGCGCACCTCCAGCAATTTCGCCCAGCCTTCGCCAGGTTTGCGTCCGAACTTTTCCTGTTCTTCTTCGGTCGGTTCGTTCCAGCGCCGTTCAATGTCTTCCAGGATCGTATAACCCAGATAGTACGGGTTGAGTTGATTGCGATGCGGCGAAACCACGCCGGAATGAAGCTCCGCGAATTCCATGTGTTCGTGATCCGGCAAATCCAGTTCGCGCATAATTCGAGAATGGATCAGCGACGCCCAGCCTTCGTTGATGATCTTGGTTTGCATCTGCGGCACGAAATACAACATTTCATCGTGAATCATGCTCATCACGTCGCGTTGCCAGGGTTGCAGCGTCGGCGAATGTTGCAGGATGAACCAGACCAAATCCTTTTCCGGTTGAGCTTGTTCCGCCTCGGTTCTGGCAGCGTCGGCTTTGGCAGAGGCTTCGCGTTCCTGAACCGAAGCCAGGTCTTCATACGGGTCGTTGGAGGAACGGCGCGGTTTTTCTTCGTCCGACTGCTTAGCCTCGCGTTGTTTTTGGATTAAGAAGTTCGGGTCAATGTGTTCTTCGATGGAAAGCACGGCGTCCAGGAATTCTTCGACGACTTTGCGCCCGTACTTGAATTCGTATTCGTTGATGCGGCGCGCGTGCATGGCAGCGTCGTCCACCATGCGCCGGTTGGTCTGGGCGAAGTAGGCGTTGTGTTTGAAAAAATCCACGTGCCCCAAGACGTGAGCGATGACCAGTTTGTTTTGCAGCAGCGAATTGTTTTCCAGCAGGAAAGCGTATGAAGGATTGGAATTGATGACGACTTCGTAAATTTTCGACAGGCCGAAATCGTACATCGTCTTCATCTTGTGATAAGCCTTGCCGAAGGTCCAATGCGAATACCTTCCGGGCAAGGCATACGAACCGACTTCGTACATCACCGAGGCGGGAACGATTTCAAACCGAGTTGGAAACGGGTCGAGGCCGAATTTGTTGGTGGCGATGTCCCAAATCTGCTCCAGAGCCTTTTCCAGTTCTTTTACTTCTTTATCCATAACTGTCTCCGAAAATTCCGGTTGAAGCCGGTACTATGAACCGTACGCAAGCCAATATAGCACGAATCAAAACCGGTCGAAGTCTCGACAATTGGTTGTCGCTTTGCGATTATCCGGTCGCAATCATTACAACAGGAAAGGTAAGAAAAATGTTCAATTACGCCGAAATGGCGACGGCGGAACTGATCGAGTTGCTGTTTAAGGAAGAAGACCGCGTCACGCTGGAACACATCCGGGAAATCGCCAGCCGTGGCGATGAAGCCAAGCCGCGATTGCTGGAAATTCTGTCGAACGAAGATTACTGGTACGAAGGCCAGCGCGGAGAATTCTGGATCGAACTGCATTCGTTGATGGTTCTGAGTTCGATGGGCGATCCGGCATTGTTGCCGAATATGCTCGGCGTGGTGATGGATTCGTATTTTGCCGAACAGCATTGGGTGACGGCTCGTTGGCCGGAATTGCTGGCTCAATTTGGAGATGCTGCCGCCGAACCGTTGATGAAGTTCGTCCGGGAATTGAAAGGCGCTTACAAAGACAGTTTCGATTATTCGCAGGCGCGCGGCCAGGTGGCCAAAGCTTTGACGCTGGTCGGATTGGAAAACGAAACCGTTCGCCCGCAGACGGCAGAGTTTTTTTGTCAGTTGTTTTCCGACCCCGAAGAATACGACCGTGTGTTTTTGTCGCAAACGGTTCTGTGTCCGATCGCTCTGGATCGCAAAGCCGGTCTGGAATCCGTGCGAAAGGTTTTTCATCGCAAAGCCATCATTGAATCGGCTTATGGAAAATACAACGATGTGGTTCGGTACGTCAGCGATCGCCGCTACGATCTGAAAGATGATTTCGGCGACGACCTGTTTGATTTTTACGATCCCGAAGCCATTGCCGTCCGCCAAAAACGCTGGGAATCGAACGACACTCTGGAATTCGGCGAACACGATTATCATCGCGCTTATGTCGGCCCGGCGCCTTTTCCGCTGCCGTTCGAGCGGTGTTATCCCAATACCGAAGTTTCCGTTCCCGCCGGTTATGTCGAAGGCGAAGCTGGCAACGTCATTCGCCGTGACAAAGTCGGTCGCAACGATCCATGCATCTGCGGGTCAGGCAAGAAGTACAAAAAATGTTGTGGGCAAGCAGCGTAGAGAAGCCAAGTGATTGTTCACCGCCAGCCATTCATCATTCATCAGTTCGACAAGCTCAGTTCGACAAACGACGTGTTGAAGAAAATGGCGAACCAGCCGGAATTCACCTGCGTGGTGGCCGATGAGCAAAGTGCCGGTCGCGGTCGGCGAGAACGCCAATGGCATTCTTCGCCCGGAGACGGTTTGTATTTGTCCGTGCTGTTGTTGCCGGAAGCGACGAAGAAGCTTTCCTTGCTCAGTTTGCTTGCCGCCGTTTCGGTCGCTGAAACCCTGATCGAGCGTAATGTTTCCGGCGTGGACATCAAATGGCCGAACGATGTGTTGGTCAATGGGCGCAAGTTATGCGGAATTCTGATTGAAAGCGTCAGCACGGGCGCGAATGCTCCGCGAATCATTGCCGGCATCGGCGTCAATCTGAATCACGCTTCTTTTCCGGCGGAACTCCGCGCGACAGCAACTTCGCTGAAAATCGAAACCGGGAGCGCGGTGATGGTGGACGAATTCCGCGATCAATTGCTGCAAAAATTGTTGGTTTGGTACGGACGCTGGAAGCGTGGCGAAGAAAAAATGATTTCCGATCGTTGGCAACAGCTTTCCAGTTACGCGCTGGGCCAACAGGTAAACGTAACGCTCGATGCCGAAACCATCACCGGCGAAACCGCCGGGCTGACCGAAGATGGCGCGCTGAAACTTCGGCTGGCCGATGGCAATTTGCGAACGATTCTGGCGGGTGAAGTGACACGATTGCGAAAAGATGAAACCTGACCGGGTTCATTCACTTTTTTTCTTTCGGCAACGCTGTTCAACGAGGTTGAATGTGGACTCTGTTTTCAGCGCAAGCTAAGATGCAGTTGCCGATTCCCCAACATCAACACAGGTCAAAAAGACGATCACAATCATCGAACACGCGCATGCCTGATTTCGCCGTTTGTTTCTTAGCGGATGAATTATTTCAACTACTTTACCGAAATCGAAGAAGAATTTGTCAGGCGGCGCGGTAGCCACATGCTGGTTTCCCCGCTTGATTGGTCGTTGATGGAAAGCTGGAAACAGCGCGACATTCCTTTGCAAGTGGTGTTGCGCGGTATCGGCAATTCTTTTGACGGATACGATCAGCGTGCTCATCGAGGTCGCAAGGTGAATTCGCTGTTTTATTGTCAGCAGGAAGTCGAAGCCCTGTTTCAGGAATTCACCGAATCGCGCGTCGGCAGCAGCGAACCGACAGCGAATGAAAACAGTAACGAAGCCAATGGTAATGAGCCGCCGCAATTTACGAAAAACACGATCAATGATTATTTGAACGATCACCTGGAAATGCTGACGCAGCTTTGCGCCAGGCACGCGGGTGTCGCTTCACTGCGAGAAACCTTTGAGCGGGTGATTTTGCGACTGGAACAAATCATCGAAGACGTGCAAACGGCCAAAGCGATTTCTCCTGAAAATCTGGAAGCCGATTTGACGATGATCGAAGAAGTCATTTTGGACGGATTGAAAGAAAGCGTCAGCGAAGAGCAATTGAAAGAGATCGAGCAGGAAGGAAACCAGAAACTCCGGGCATACAAAAAGAGCATGGGACAAGAAGTGTACGAACAAACACTCGGCAATTTCGTCGCACAACGATTGCGCGAACAATTCGGCGTTCCACGCTTGAGTTTGTTCTATCTTTGAAGAAGTAGACAGTAGACAGTAGACAGTAGACAGTAGTTTTCTTCGGAGAATTACTTTGGCTGGATGCTGGCCGCATTCAATATTGAATGCACTTTCCAGGTAGTAGTGACTTTATCGGAAGCCACTACTGTCTACTGTCTACTGTCTACTGACTTTTATGACAACAACCGAAGACATACTCGAATCTCAGGTCAACGATCATTCCCGCATCGCCATTGGCGAACTTCACGACGTGGCGATTGAAAAGTTGGTGTATGGCGGCGACGGGTTTGCGCACATCGGTTCGCAGGCCGTGTTTGTTCCATTTGCGGCAGTGGGCGATCAATTGCGCGTTCGTATCACCGAAGTCGAACGCAATTATGCGCGCGGCGTGATCGAAGAAATTCTGCAACCATCGGCGACACGCCGAACTCCGCCGTGCGCGCATTTCGGCGTGTGCGGCGGATGTCAATTGCAACATTTGAATTATGACGCTCAGCTCGAAGCCAAAGTCGCGTTTGTGCGCGAATCGCTGCGTCGGCTTGGCGGCATTGATTGGGATGAAGAGATTGCGACGCGCTCGGCGGAAGAGTTCGGCTATCGTTCGCGTGCCGAACTGAAAATCGCGCGCGGCGCAAACGGTCAGCCGCACATCGGATATTATCGCCCCGCGTCGCAGCAAGTTTGCGAAGTCGAAAATTGTTTGATCCTGATGCCGGTCGCCAATCGGGAATTACAACGTTTGCACGCCGAACCTTCGTTGATTCCGAAGGATGCGACGCGCATTCATTTCACGGTCGGCGACACCGAAATGATCGTGACTCCGGCCACTGGCGAAAATGGCAAATCCGAAGCCGTAGACGCGCTCGGCACGGCTTATCAACGCATCGGCGGATTCAATTACGGGTTCGGCGTGCGGTCGTTTTTTCAAGGCAACCGGCTATTGGTCGAAGAACTCGTTCGCACGGCGATTGGCGACGGTGGCGGCAAACTGGCGGTTGATCTGTATGCCGGTGTAGGTTTGTTCAGTTTGCAACTGTCGAAAAGTTTCGATCAGGTGGTTGCCGTCGAAGGCAATCGTCCGGCTGCCAGTCACGGAATGGAAAATGTTCGCGCCAATAATTTATCGAACGTTCGGTATGAACAGCTTTCGGTCGAAGCGTGGTTGAAATACAAATCGGTCGAATTGCCGTGCCCCGATTTCGTCTTGCTCGATCCGCCGCGTTCCGGCGCAGGCGCGCAAGTGATCGAACGGCTGGCGGCGATGGCTGCTCCGCAAATGACTTACGTGTCGTGCGATCCGGCGACGCTGGCACGCGACCTGCGACTGTTGGTCAATTACGGCTATTCGATTGAATCCATAACGGCGCTGGATATGTTCCCACAAACATTTCACGTCGAAACTGTTGTTCGGTTGAAGAAGGATGAATTCGGAATGCTGAATGCTGAATAGCAGCGACCGTTTGTAATCTTCATCCTTCCTCGTTCCGCTTTCCTCGTTCAGTTATGCGTCGTCTCAGCTTTACGCGGCTCAGCCCGTCGCATCAGCCTTTGATTTTTGTTTCGCTGGCCTTCCTTGGCGGGTTGCTCTTCGCCGCCAAATTTACGTTTTCCATTCGAGCCTGGTTTTTTGTCGCCTTGACGTGGTGGCTGGCGGCGGGCGTGTGTCTGTGGAAACGCCAAACGGTTGCGCTGGCGATGTTGCTGGCTGGATGTTTTGCCGCTGGCGGATTGTTGTGGGCGATCAACGAAAAGTCTGGCGGCGAAACCGGCGTGCGAAGTTTGTTTGCGCGCGGCGAGTTGAAATCAGGTGAGTCTGTGGAATTGTTCGGAACGATCAACGACTCGCCGGAACTTGCGCCGGAGCGAATTCACCTGAGTGTCGAAGCCGAACGGGTTTTCAGCTTTGGGCGCGAACACAAAACCAGAGGTGTAATTGCTGTGGTCGTGCCGCTCAATGACGAAATCTCGCGGCAGGAATTCGACCAGCTTCGATTGGATTACGGCTCGCAAGTGCGACTGCTGGCCGTGCTCAACAATCGCCGTGGCTACCAAAATCCCGGAGCGCCGGATTTTGACGAGATGCTGGAATTCAACGGATTCGACGCGGCGGGTTCGGTCAAAAGCCCTTTGCTGATCGAACGATTGGGCGAAGCGCCGCGCAACCACTTTCTCGGCTGGCTTTATCGGCTTCGCGCGCGAGCGATTGCCGTTTGTTTGGGAAATTTTCGCCAGCCTGCTTCGGGCATTTTGATGGCGGCAGTGTTTGGCAATCGCCACTTTCTGGATCGTTCGACGGCGGAAATCTTTCGCGCGGGCGGCACGTTTCATTTGCTGGTGATTTCAGGTTTGCATGTGGCGATGCTGGCGCTGGCTGTGATGTGGTTGACGGCAAAATTGATTCGCGTGCGATGGTTGCAGTTCGCGTTGGTGATGGCTGTGATGTGGGCGTATGCGTTGATGGTCGGCGCGCAACCTTCGGTCACGCGAGCCGTCGTTATGCTGAGCGTCGTGTTGGCCGGCCAGTTAATTTTCAGAACTTCGCCCGGAGCAAACACTTTGGCGACGGCTGCGATGTTTTTGCTGGCGTGGCAACCGCGCGATTTGTTCAGCCCCGGATTTCAACTTTCGTTTCTGACCGTGTTGATGATCGTCGTTATCGTTGCGCCGCTTTACCGGCGATTGCAGTTGATCGGCCAATGGCAACCATCGGCGAAAACTCCTTACCCGCCGCGTGTGCTGAAGCCGGTCAAATTGCTGGCCGAAATTCTGTTCTGGAACGAGCGCGAATTCCGGCGCGAAATGGAACAGGCTCATGTGCGATTTCATCTGCAAAAATCCGCTGCCGCGCGTTGGCTCAATCGTTGGCGATTGCAATCGCCGCTGGTCTGGATCGTCGGAACGGTTTTCACGACGACGGTCATTCAGATCGGCCTGCTGCCGCTGATGATTACGCACTTTCATCGCGTTTCAATCGTTTCGCCTGTCGCCAACGTCATCGAAAGCGTGCTGGTTTCGGCGTTGATGTTGGCGGGAATTGTTTGTCTGCTGCTGTATGCCGTCGTTGGTTCGCTGGCATTGAAACTGGCGTGGGCGATCAACTGGCTGGGCTGGTTGACGGTCAAAGCCGGAGAACCTTTGCTGGCCTGGCGAAAAGCCAGTTTGCGCGTGCCTGATTGGAGCGAATCGCCAGTGTTGGTTTACGCAGCGTTTTTTGCCGCCGTGCTGGTGCTGATTGTTTTGGTCAACGAATGGAATCCGTTTGGCAAAGGCGACGAATCGCCAGCCGCCAGCCGAAGACTTGTTGGAAAAATCGCTTTCGCCGTCGCGTCGAGCGTGCTGGTTGTGCTGACGTTTTTACTGGTCGTTCATCCTTTCGATCCGCAATTCGAGCGCGGACGATTGAGCGTGACGTTTCTGGATGTTGGGCAGGGAGATTCGATGTTGCTGGTGTTCCCCGCCGGGAAAACGATGTTGCTGGACAGCGGTGGGCGGCTGATTTTCGATTCCGACGAAGAAGTTGAATTCGGCCAGGAGGTTTTTGTCGAAGACAGCATAGGCATTGCCGAAGCCGCCGTAATGCCTCCGTTGTGGCGTCGTGGCATCAAACGATTGGATTGGATCGCAGCCAGCCACGGCGATGCTGACCACACCGAAGGTTTCGGCGACATCGTTCGCAGTTTTGAAATCGGCCAGGTCGTCAGAGCCTTTTCGCCGTTGAACAATTCGCCGACGGATTTGTTCGATCAAGCCGCGCGATCCGCCGGGTTGCCTGTCTGGTGCGTTCGCTCAAACGATACATTTGAAATTGACGGCGTTCGCATCGAAGTTCTTTCGCCGACAGGCGACGCCGGTTCCGCAGCCATGACCAGCAACAATCAATCGTTGGTGTTGCGCGTCAGTTTCGGCGCGCGAAGCTTTTTGTTGACGGGAGACATCGAAAAAGAAGCCGAAGCGCGTTTGGTCTCCGCTGCCGATTTGAAAACCGATGTGCTAAAAATCGCTCATCACGGTTCGCGGACTTCGACGACGGCGGAATTTCTGGAACGAACGAAGCCTCAGCACGCCGTGATTTCCGTTGCCGATCCCAGCCCTTACGGCCATCCGCACGCCGAAATCATCGAACGGCTGCAAATCGCTGGCGCGAAAATCTGGCGCACCAGCCAATGCGGAGCCATCACGATTTCCACCGATGGCAATGATTTGCGAGTGAAGACTTTTCTCAAGTGCGAATCAGGTGAGCAAGCTGGCGATAACGGTTTGCGCTGAATCCACGAACAATGATGATGTCTTGCGGACGTTTGAACGCACCGTGTTTGGTGCGATGTGCGATCACGCGCTCCGCCAGCTTTTGACCTATGCCCGGCAATCGCATCAACTCCGCGACCGACGCCGTGTTGATGTTTATGCGTTCTTGTTGAAAGTGTGCGGCAGCATGGCAGGCGGCGCTGATTGAAGGTCTTTCGTCGAAGCAGAGAGAAAGTGCCAAAGCAACGATTGCGAGTGAGATTCGTCTGGGCATTTTGTTTTCCTGACCGAAGAGTTTTATCGGGACGTTTTTACGTTTCGGCGAATGGAGCGAATTTCCCGTACCAGTTTTCCGTTGCTGGCGAATCGTGGTTGGCCGCTGCCAGCGCCTGCATTTCGCGTTCGGCGTCTTTCACCAACCTCATTCGCGCGTACACCAAACCCAATGGCAAATGTTGCCCGGCGTAATTACGTTTTGCTTGGGCCAATTCCTCAGCTTAAGCAGAAGTCAGCAACCGGACTTTTGCTTCAGGTGTGAACCCGATTTGTCGTTGCTACTTCCATGGCAAAAGTTATAGTTAGCGACCCGGCCTGTCGCAATGAATTGCACGAGTCCAAAAGCTCGAAAGCTTCCAGTGTGCCGTTGATACCAGCACACTGGAAGCTTTTGTTTTAAGACCGATTGATCGAACTAACTATTTTTTTGTCGCTTTGGTTGGTTTTGCGTTCTTGGCAGCTTTCGGAGCCGCTTTGGTTTCTTTAGCTTCCTTCTCTGCGGATTTGCGAACGGCGCGTTTGGGTTTGATCGGTTCGGTGATCTGGTCAATCACTTCTGACAAAACGTCCGAAGCTTTTTGCGCCATCTGTTCGACTCCGGTGGCCAGTCCTTGAGCCAGTTCGCCAGCGCGCGAAGCGATGGGCGAAGCCGCTTCCGGGTTCAGCCATTTATACCAGCGATGATAATGCGAAGTCGGCTGGCCATTTTTGGCGTAATCCACCAACAGGTTGGCCATCTTTTCGGTGATCCAGTTGTGATACGGTTCGGTGACTGACCAGATGTCGGCGTCGGGCGCGGGGTTGGTGAAGTCAATCGCGTACGGCACGCCGTCTTTGATGGCGAATTCGACCGTGTTCAGGTCGTAACCCAGAGCTTCGTTGATCAGAATTGTGTCGCGCGTGATGCGGTCAATCAGTTCCGGCGAATAATGCGACAAGCTCTCCTGTGGCAGGTAACGGCGATTTTTCGGATCGTAGGGCATAATCAAAACTTCCTTGCGGCCTACGCAATAACAGCGAACGTAATCGGTGAAATCAATGAACTCCTGCAATGTCATGGCCAGCGTGCCAGTCTGGTCGTAATCACGCCAGAGTTCTTCCAGCGAATCCACTTTGTACACATCGCGCCAGCCTCCACCGTCGTGCGGTTTCAAGATGGCGGGCATGCCAACGTGGTCAACGATGCCTTGCCAGTCGAGCGGAAATTCCAGATTTCTCAAACTGTCGTCGGTGACGCCTTTGATGTAAGCCTTCTGTGGCAACAGGATGGTTTTCGGAACGGCCACGCCGAGCTTTGTGGCCAGCGAAAAACCGAAGAACTTATCGTCTGCCGACCACCAAAAAGGATTGTTGACGACGATGGTTCCGTTCAGCACGGCGTTTTTCAGAAACGAACGATAAAACGGGATTTCGTGGGAAATGCGGTCGAGTATGACCTTATATTCGGTGGCTTCGGCCATTTTGACGCCGCCGATTTTGATGTATTCGGCGGTGACGCCCGCGTCCATGTTGTTGATTTTCTCGATCAATGCCGGTGGAAAAGTGTTTTCCATTCCGACCAAAATTCCAATTTTCATGATTGACTCCTTCTCAAGATGGTTCTCAGGTGGGCTGAAAGTCGCGGATACTGCCTGATGCGATTCGAGCCGGTTTAATAAATGAGGACAGGAAAAATAAAAATAAGACTGCTCGTTTGTCAGGCTCGGACGTTCTAATATCGGTCGCCTGACAATTAATAGTATTCAGGGTTCAGGGCTGGCGGTTGTTACGCGCAGTGGGGTATCATCCGCCTTAATCAAACCGGGGAGTCTAGTTTTCGAGTCGAGAGGTGTCAACTCAAATGACCTTTAAGAAATTTAGTAGGAAAGCACACTGGGCGGTTTTGGCAGGTGCAACGTTAATTTTAAGCTTTGGACTGTTGCTCAGCCGTACTGACCAGGTTAAAGCCGATAAAAATCCTAAACCGGAAGACGTGGTCGAACGAACCATTCTGGCCTATGGCAGCCGAGCGGCAGTTTATGCCGTGCAGCGCAATGGCACATTGCGCGCTCTGGTCAAATTCATCTCGCCCGAAGGCACGCGCGAGGGCAAAACCGTCACCAAATTCATTCGCAAAGAAAAACTAAAAGACGATCTGCGGATCATCGAACTGGATTTTCCCGGAACGCGCTACATGCTCGGTTTCGACGGCAAAGACATTTGGAGCATTCTGGATGGCGAAATTCAAAAGACCGGCGAAGATGTGATGAAGGCGTTTCGGCTGGGGCATGAACACAGTTACGAATCTTTGCTGCGTTACAAGGAAAACAATTCCAAACTGGAATACGTCAGCAATACAAAATTACTGAATCTGGAAATGGACGTTATTGATCTGATTTCTGCCGAAGGCGTTCGCACACGCTACGAAATCAGCCGCAAATCCGGTCGAATCTTGTATCTGAATTACGAAGAAAAGTTGAGCGAAAAATCCGAACCGGTGAAATATCGCCTGAACTTCAAAGATTTCCGCGTCATTCAGAACACGCTCATTCCTTACGAAACTCTGGTATTTCAAGACGGTAAACTGGTCGAAGAACGCAAAATCGTCGAAGCCGTGTTCAACGTCCAGTTAAAAGAAGATGCGTTCAAGGCGGAGAACGCCAACAAACCCGCCGATGCCGCGGCCAAACAGTGATCCTCATTCAGGTTGCGGAATTGCCAAAATGTAATGCTGCAACCTGAACCAGTTCAGCGAACATCTACGATTCGTCTCGTTACCCTGCAAGTAAAACTCGAATTTTTGACAGCTTTCTCAGCTTGGGTGTACATTGCGCCTTTGCTGACAGGCTTGATTTTCCTTCTTAACTCGGCGTCTTTTTTCGATTGGCCGAACTGGCAACGTAAACTTTATGGCGATTCGCGCGAAGCTGGTCATCATCTTTTTTGCATTTATCATTGTCCCCATGTTTTTGCTGTGGGCGCGTTGGCAGGATACGGCCATCCAAAGCATCAAGTCGGTTCTAAGCCAGGAACTGGCCCAGCGCGCGCGAGAAATTTCCGACCAGATCACGGTCACGCTGGAAAAAGACAAAGCTCAAATTCTGAAACTGACGCAAACGCCCGCATTGTTGAATTATGCGCGCGGAGCGCAGCAAAGCGCACAGGTTTTGCCAGACCGCGAATTGAGAATTGATTTGGCCACGTTTCTGTTGGCGAACCAGCCCAAGTATTCGGCGCTGATCGGCGTCAACCGGCAAGGCAATCCGTTGTTCAAAATCGAAACTCAGCCAGACCTGAACGGGTTGTTGAAACCACTGATTACCGAAAGAGATTTTTCCAGTGACGACATCGTCACGATGCCTTCGGGGTTTGCCGAAGCCGCTTCGGACGTTGTGTTTGCTACCGAAGTTCAACAGGACACGAACGGAGCTTATCTGCAATTGATTGCTCCGCTGCGCGACGACGCCAAAAACATTTCGGCGGCGCTGGTTGTCAAAATGCGCGCCGAACAATTGATGGGCGAAGTGGTCGGCCCGCATCCGGTCGCCAACCCCAGCCGTCCGCGAACCCCGCAACCCGAAGCGATTATTGTCAGCCCGCAGGGAACAGTGTTGTTTGCGGCGGATGCGTCGAAACAGTGGCGGCCTTACACCGAAGCATTTCGTGAGCTTCAACGTCCGATGACTTCTCTGATTAAAGAATCCGACAAAGACACGGACGATTGGCAGCCCTGGTTGGTGCGTCATCGGTTGCGCGAAGCCAATCCGCCGCTTTCGATTTTCATGGTTCAAAATTACAGCGAAGCGGTCGGCCAGATCGAATTTTCCAGTTACGTGTTGTTGGCGTTGACGATGTTGCTGGTGATTGTGGCGATGCTGACGCTGTATTACTTAATCAGCAGCATCACGGATTCGATTCGCAAAGTCACCAGCGGCGCACGCGCGATTGCCACAGGAAATCTGGGTTATCAGATCAAAGTCAAAGCCAAAGATGAAACGCGCGTTTTGGCCGAATCATTCAACCGAATGGCCAGCCGGTTGCGAGAGATGATTCGCAAAGAAGGCGAACAGAAACAGTTTGAATCTTTTGCGCGATTGTCCGCTGTGTTGACGCACGATCTGAAGAATCAGATTTTGTCGCTGTCACTGCTGGTCAACAACATGGAGCGCAAATTCCACCGCGAAGGTTTCCGCGAAGACGCCATGCGGACGCTGTCCGAAACAGTGAACAACCTGCAAAATCTGGTGGCCAAACTGTCTGATCCGCGCACGCCGACAAAACGCATCCGCGAAAAATCAAACCTGACGCAATTGGTCGAACGTGTAATTCAACGAACGGCGGCTCAGGCTCCGACCAAATATCAGGTGTCCAGCCAGTTGATGCCGGAACTGGTCGCCAATGTGGACGGCAAAGCGATTGAGCGCGTGATTGAAAATCTGGTCATCAACGCGCTGGAAGCCATGCCTGAAGGCGGTTCGTTGCGCGTGACGACCAAAGTGGACAACGGCAACGCCATCGTCGCCGTTGCCGACAGCGGCAAAGGAATGACCGACGATTTCATTCGTGATCGGTTGTTTCATCCGTTTGCCACAACCAAAAAGAAAGGCATCGGGTTGGGATTGTATTCCTGCCGCGACATTGTCGAACAACACGGCGGGCGCATTGATGTCAGCAGCAAAGTGGATGTCGGAACCGAATTCCGAATGGTGCTGCCGACGCAATTTGAAGAGAAAAAAGCTGAAGCCACAGTGGCTGTTGCCTGAGGTGAAATCCGATTCCGGACGTTTGACGCAGTAAAGTTATGCCTGAACAACCGAAACAAACCGTGCTGGTCGTTGACGACCATGAATCCATTCGCAAACAGCTTTACTGGGCGCTGGAAGAAAATTACCGCGTGCTTCAGGCTTCTTCGCGCGCCGAAGCTCTGGCGTTGGTTGAAAAAGAACCGATTGATGTGGTGCTCAGCGATTTGCGAATGCCGCCCGCCGAACACGACATCAGCGAAGGGCTGGGCATTCTGGAATTCGTTCGGAAGTTCAACCCGCTGTTGCCTGTCATCGTCATCACCGGCGACGAAGACCGCGAAACCGCGTTGCAGGTTGTTCATCGCGGCGCTTACGACCTGTTTTACAAACCCTTCAAAGTTGACGAAGTCGAAATCATCGTTCGTCGCGCGGCTCAGCATTTCCGGCTGGAAAACGACAACCTGAAACTGCGTAACGAATTGCGTTCCAGCGCCGGTTGGCAGGAAGGCATCGTCGGTTCCAGTCCTTCGCTACGCCGAGTCATTGACCAGGCGCGCGCCGTTGCCGAAACCAGCGCGACGGTTTTGATTACTGGCGAATCTGGAACCGGCAAAGAAATGATGGCGCGGTTCATTCACAACATCAGCCCGCGCGCTCGCGCGCCGTTCATCGCTTGCAACATTGCCGCCTTGCCTGAAACTTTGGTCGAATCGGAATTGTTCGGCCACGAAAAAGGCGCTTTCACCGGAGCCGCCATTCGCCGACAAGGACGTTTTGAGCTGGCCGACACCGGCACGATGTTTCTGGATGAAATCGGAGAAATGACTCCGGCGATTCAGGTCAAGATGCTGAGAGTTTTGCAGGAACGCGAATTTGAACGTTTGGGCGGGCAGCAAAAAATCAAAGTGGATATTCGCGTCATCGCCGCCACCAATCGCAATCTGGAACAGATGATCGAAGCCGGACAATTCCGCGAAGACCTTTATTACCGTTTGAACATCATCAATCTGGAATTGCCGCCGCTGCGCGAACGACCGGACGACATTCCGATTTTGGCCAATCATTTCGCCACCAAAGCCGCAAACAAACACGGCAAACAACCGCCTACGCCGTCGCAGAACTTTCTGGATCATCTGGTTTCGTACCGTTGGCCGGGCAACATACGCGAACTGGAAAACGTCATCGAACGCGCCGTAGTCATCAGCCAATCGCCTGTGTTGGACGAAACCCTGTTGCCGGGCAAAGTGATGGCGCAGGAAAACACCGTTCAGAATTCGCCGAAACAGACCGCCGTGCCGCAACTGGACTTGGTCAATGGATTGTTGCCGCCGGATTTGTCGTTTGAAACCGCCATCCAGAATTTCAAACGGCAACTGGTCGCCCAAGCTTTGCGCGAATGCAATGCGTCGCGTTCCGAAGCCGCTCACCGGCTGAAAATCAGCCGCCAATACCTGCACCGTTTAATCAACGAACTGAAAGTCGAAGGCTGATTGCCCCTTATAAGCGAACCAGCCTTCGTCGTGAAACCTAACGGCCAAGCTTCGTCAAATTTCTTGCCACAACGCCGTTGTTGTCCGGTTTCTGTTTGACGGTTTTCGCGCTTTGGCGATGACCGAACAGTTTGTCTTGCTCCGCCACGTTGCCGACAAAGGCGACAAACAACATCGCAATCAACACCGCCACGCCAAACACGCCGAATGCCGCTTGCGACAAAATGATTCTGCTGAACAAGTTGCTGGGTTCTGATTTGAGAGTAAACATTGCTGAGACCTCCATTGGTTCTTGCCATTCGTTCTTGGCAGATGGCTGATACTGCTTGCCTGTATTGTGTCCGCCACTCACCTAAGCGGGAATTAGTAAGGAAACGTTTCAGAGGGAGGGAGAAATTTTGGGGGCGACCAAAGTAGAGCTTTTAACTGATGTTACGGGCTAAAGAGTCGGACATTGGGTTTGACACGGTTTTCGTCCCGGTAGGGAAGGTTTGATATGAGCTTGGCAGTTCACTGCTTGTCATTACCCAAAACTTTTCTCTTTTGCGCCGGAGGCCCAGTGGAGATCAGCCGGTGGTGGAACCACCGGAAATGGTGTCGTTATTGCCTTGCGCCCCGATTGGGGCGCTGGACCGAAGCGTGGTGACGGGGTATTTCGTCATTCAAGGTTCTGTCCGGCACTCCTGCCGGAGTGCGAAACGTTTGTGCTCGGTTCCGGTGGTTTCACCACCGGCTAACATCTACAGCCCTTTTCAGGGCAAAAGGCAGAAATCGCCAAACGCAAAAGTTTTGGGTAATGACAAGGCCATAAATGGCTGGGCTAAAGAAAAAAGGAATTTCCAAACAAGCTCTCAGGTTCGATCAGCACTCCGACTGGGCATCTTCGCGGCGGTGGTTCTAGCCGTATCATGTTTCAGTTCCTCTCAGGTTCGATCAGCACTCCGACTAGTCGAAGGCGGTATTAATTTCGGAGTGATTGGTTTCAGTTCCTCTCAGGTTCGATCAGCACTCCGACTCGCCACCTACGCCAACACTGCGATCGAAAGCAATTTGGTTTCAGTTCCTCTCAGGTTCGATCAGCACTCCGACTCAACGGTGCATCGTTGGCGCGTCCGGGTGAGCAATTGGGTTTCAGTTCCTCTCAGGTTCGATCAGCACTCCGACCCGTACAACAACTATCTGGAGTAAGGTCAACAAATTGTTTCAGTTCCTCTCAGGTTCGATCAGCACTCCGACTGGGTGTCAACGAAGCGAGTGGTTCGGCAACCGTTAGGTTTCAGTTCCTCTCAGGTTCGATCAGCACTCCGACGAGACGCTCAAAGCGTCTGTCCTGCCTTGCGCTTTCGTTTCAGTTCCTCTCAGGTTCGATCAGCACTCCGACTACATTGTTAACTGATCGCAACCTACAAGGAGATCGTTTCAGTTCCTCTCAGGTTCGATCAGCACTCCGACCTATCTATGAGGTGCTACATTGTTAACTGATCGCAAGTTTCAGTTCCTCTCAGGTTCGATCAGCACTCCGACCAAGAAGTAAAAAAGTAACGCACAAGCCACTTGTTTGTTTCAGTTCCTCTCAGGTTCGATCAGCACTCCGACGCTTCACTTTCGCAGCTATGTATTTTTCATGGATGCAAGTTTCAGTTCCTCTCAGGTTCGATCAGCACTCCGACACTGCTTAAACATGGCCTCTACGCCCTGGATATTTTGATTTCAGTTCATCTTATGTTCGTTCAGCAC
>CADECP010000005.1:0-122279 GCA_902825875.1 uncultured Acidobacteriota bacterium | reverse complement strand
TTTTCTCTGATGCTACTTCATTTTGGTTTTTGTTTCCTCATGGTACGTTGTACACTACGACTAAATAAATTTTCCTAGCAAACACTTTTGCTTTTTGGTTTTCATTTCCTCTCAAGTTCGATCAGCACTCCGACCACTATAGGCTTCGTCGCAGGCCTGCTAATGTCTAAGTTTCAGTTCCTCTCAGGTTCGATCAGCACTCCGACTCCAGTGCGGGCTGAATCAGAAAATAAGGTTCGCTAAGTTTCAGTTCCTCTCAGGTTCGATCAGCACTCCGACGAGTATACAGACTCCGTCAACATCTGCTTCGTGAAATGTTTCAGTTCCTCTCAGGTTCGATCAGCACTCCGACACAAACCTCTCTGCACAATAAGCAGAGGGAGACTAAGTTTCAGTTCCTCTCAGGTTCGATCAGCACTCCGACCATTTTGCGGGACGTGCTTGGGGAACCAGGCATAGTATAGTTTCAGTTCCTCTCAGGTTCGATCAGCACTCCGACTAATTTTCATTGCTTTTTTCCTTTGCCAAAAGGCATTGTTTCAGTTCCTCTCAGGTTCGATCAGCACTCCGACTCTTGCCCCTGTAAATACCACAAATGAGCGGGTTTGCAGCAGCGATTTTGCACATCTAGGAAAATTAGTCGAAAAATTTTCGAAAAATGTGCTCGCAGAGCCTTTAACTTGTTGCAAGCAAAGGAAATCACATCTGGTCTTGAAACGGATGTGGCGAACAGGTCACAAGTGCTGTCTTTTCAGTTTTTTAGGAGAAACTGTCTCGATTTCAGGCAGAGACTTACCAAAAGCACCAGTGTTGGATTGAAAAGACTTAGCGGTTTTTGGCGCTCGGAACATCTTTTCAAAAAGGCGGAATTCGCTCAGGCAGCTATGATTCGACGGCCTTTGATGTGAAATTTGCCGCTCAAAGTCAAAGCGACGGCTTCGGCGTAAGCTTTATGCTCTTCGTCCAAAATACGAGCGGAGAGGATTTCCACAGTGTCTTCGGGCAACACAGGCACGACCGATTGTTTGACGATGGGGCCGTGGTCGAGTTCTTCGTCTACCAGATGGACGGTGCAGCCGGTGAATTTGACGCCGTAATCCAGCGCCTGTTGCTGGGCGTCGAGTCCGGGAAAGGCCGGGAGCAGGGAAGGGTGAATGTTCAAAATGCGATGCTCGAATTCGCGTATGAACCACGGCGACAGCAATCGCATGTAACCAGCCAGACAAACCAGATCAACTCCGGTTCGGTGAAGTTCAGTGGCCATCGCGCGGTCATGTTCTTCGCGCGCGTGGCCTTTGTGGCTGTGAACGAAGGTCGGAATGCCGAGTTCGCGCGCACGTTCCAACCCGGCGGCGGTTTCGATGTTGCTGACAACCAGCGCAATTTCGGCTTCGGGAATGCGCCCATCGCTGACCGCTTCAGCCAGCGCCAGCATGTTCGATCCTCGCCCGGAAATCAGAATGCCGATTCGTTTCATTTGGCTTTGGCCTTTCCGCCGGTGGCTGGCGCTGCGGGTTGAACAGCCGGTTTCAGATTCGTTTCAAACAGTTTCAGAATGCGTTTGTATTCATCCGCCCAACTGGTCGGATGGACGAAGCCATGATCTTCGACAGGGTAAACGGCCAATTCCCAGTTTTCTTTTCTGAGTTCGATCAACCGCTGAGCCAATCGCACCGAATCTTGAAAATGCACGTTGATGTCCACCATTCCGTGACAAATCAACAACGCGCCTTTCAGATTCTGCGCGAAGTAAATCGGCGAGCTTCGTTTGTAACTTTCAGGATCGGATTGAGGATTGTTCAAAATGCTCGAAGTGTATGGGTGATTGTAATGCGCCCAATCTGTAACTGGCCTGAGCGCGGCTCCCGCCGCAAACACGTCCGGTTCGGTGAACATGGCCATCAACGTGATGAATCCGCCGTAACTGCCGCCGTACAAACCGATGCGTTTGGCATCAACTCCGTGTTCGGCAACCAACCATTTGGCGGCGTCAACTTGATCGCTCAAATCCTTGCCGCCCATGTGGCGATAAATGCCTGTGCGCCAATCGCGCCCGTAACCGGCAGAAGCTCTGTAATCAACATCCATCACCAGATAGCCGCGTTCCATCAACAAGTGATGAAACATGTATTCGCGGAAATAACTGCTCCACCATTTGTGAACGTTTTGCAGATAACCGGCTCCGTGAACGAAAAACACCGCCGGGCCGCCGCGCTTCCAGTTGGCGGGTTTGTAAATTCGCGCTGGAACTTCGGCTCCGTCGCGCGCTTTGAAAGTGACAATCGGCGGATCAATCCAATTTTGGCTGAGCCATTCTTCGGTCGGCGAAATCGTCACCTGTTTGATTTCGCTGGCTGCCGCGTTCGGCTTGTTCGGAGCGATGTAAAGCTCCGGCGGTTTGTTGCTGTACGAACGAATGACGGCCAGCGTGGTTTCGTCCGGCGAAATCGTCGTGTCGTTATTGCCAGTCATCGTGGTCAGCCGAGTGCGTTCGCCGCCGCCGACAGGCATTGAATACAGGTTGCGTTCAAACGGACTGCCTTCGCTGGAAGTGAAAAAGAATCTGGTTTTGTCTTTCGACAGCCGCACGTCGGAGACTTCAAACTTGCCGGAGGTCAGTTGCTTCGGCGCGCCGCCTTCGACCGAAACCGAATACAAATGCGCCCAGCCGTCTTTTTCAGACTGGAAATAAACCGTTTTGTTGTCCGGCAACCAGCCGAGCGAAAAAGCTCCGGGGCCGCCAATCCAGGCGTCATCGTGCAAATGATCCAGCACTTTTACTTTTGCCGTAGCCGGGTCAATCGCCATCACCCAACGGTCTTTGTTGTCGGCTGACCGAGCCAACGCGACGAGATTCTTTCCATCCTCTGACCATTGCGCGTTGAAAAGCTGCGCGTCACGGTCTTTTTCTTTAGCCGGATTTTGCCCGGCTTGAGGCTGAGCCGGAGCAGCTTCTTTCAAACCGTGTTCGACCCATTTCGATTCGCCATTTTCGACGTTGATGATTGCCAGCCGGGATTTGCCTTGCGCGTCGCCGACTTTGCTGCGCGCGGGGATGTCTTCGGTGTAAGCCGATTCGGTGACGTAATTCGGCACGATGGAATTTTTCGATCCGCTGGCTGGTTGAATGACCGTTGCCAGAACCTGCTTGCCGTCGGGCGACAGCGACAGAGTAGAAACGGCTTGTCCGGCGGGCGGAGAAAACGTTTTGCGCTTTTCGCGCGCCTTTCGTTTGGCTTCCTGCTCTTCGCGGTTTTTGGCGCGTTCGCGGACGGCTTCGAGCAATTCGCGCTCTTCCTTTTTCAGAAATTCCTGGCTTTCCGTTCCTTTTGGCGGAGCCGAACTTCCGCCGCTTCCGGCACGAATGTCCGTCAGTTGCGTCAACGCGCCGCCATCCAACGACATTCGATAAAGATTGTTCTGACGAACGAAAAGCACGTGCTTTTGATCGGCGGCGAACCGCGGACTGTTTTCGCCTTCGACAGTGGCGACAATCTGGCGGCGTTCGTTTTTGGCGTGGTCGTACAGGAAAACGTCGCCGTCTTCGGCAAAGACGCTCAAACGTTTGTCTTTCGACAAATCGCCGGTCGCCGGAGGCGCTTGCCTGGCTTCGTCTTCGGTCAACTTTCGCAACCCGCTGCCGTCGCGATTGACGACGTACAAATCCATCTCTTTCAGCCGAGCTTCGCCCGAGCGCTTCCAGCGAAAATAAACTCGCTGGCTGTCCTGCGACCAATAGGGCCGGGCCGGTTCATAACCAATCAACTCGTTGGCTCGCATGATGTTGTCCACCGTCAAGTCGAATTTCTTTGCCTGAGCCGAAGAAGAGCCGGAAAGAATCGGCGAAGGAATCAACAGCGAAAGCAGACAGAGCGAGAAACAAACTCGACGCCAGAGAGAAATGGTCATGGGAAAAGCTCCGAAGATGGGTTTGAAAAAAGCCGGATTTCGATTACGGCAACAAATCGCTGACTGTGATGCGGCCAAGCTCGTTGCCTTCTATCAGAACAGGAATTTCAGCGTCCGATTCAAAATCCTGACGTTGCTGATAATCCGAGCCAGACGGTTCTGAATAAACTTCGATTTTTCGCTCAGCCAAATTGACGATCCAGTACAGAGGAATGCCTGCCCGCGCATAAATTCGTTTTTTCAATCCGCGATCCCGCGACAACGTTGAATCGGCGACTTCAATGACCAACGCCGTGTCTTCAGCGCCCGGATGACGATCTGCGTATTGGCGCGGAGAGCCTTGAATAATGGCAACATCCGGTTCCGGTTCACTGTCTGCCAGCGTAATCGGTTCTTGAGTGTTGACACACCAGCCCAGCGAAATCAGGCGTGCCAATGCCTCCCGGATCAAATGCGTCACCAAGCTATGCTGTGGATTTTTCGGCATCTTGGTCACCAATACCCCTTCTAACAATTCAATAGGATCGTCTTCGCCCAAAATTTCCGCGTGAATCATTTCGTGATACTGATCAACGCTAAACTTCCAGACGAAATCCGGCAAAGGAAAAAGTGGCGCTGTAATAGGTTGTGAAATCGTTTGAATTGAAACAGCCATTTATTTCCTCCTTTTTGTCCAGCTTACACAAACTGAACTTTGCTTTCACCGCTCACGACTTCGCCCAGAATATAAAACGGTTGGCGGGCGACGTTGAATTGATCCTGAACGAATTGCAAAAACTGCGGGCTGGTGATGACGACCATGCCTATGCCCATGTTAAAAGTTCTGAGCATGTCTTCGCGCGGGACATTGCCGATCTTTTGAATCAGGTCGTAAACGGGCAGCACCGGCCAGCTATTTTCCTTGATGGCTACATCCACGTTGCGCGGCAAAATGCGCGGAATGTTTTCGACCAAACCGCCGCCGGTGATGTGCGCCAGGCCTTTGATGACGCCTTCGTGTTCGATCAATCGTTCCAGAGACGGCAGGTAGTTTTTGTGCGGCTTCAGCAATTCTTCGCCGATGGTGCATCCGAGTTCCGGCACGTGCTGGTCAACCTTGTAACCTTCGATGTCGAACAAAACTTTTCGCGCCAGACTGTAACCATTGGTGTGCAAACCGAGGGATGGCAAGCCAATCACCACGTCTCCGGCGGTGATGCGGTTGCCGTTGATGACTTTCTTTTTGTCCACCACGCCGACGATGAACCCCGCGATGTCGTATTCGCCGTCCTTGTAAAGTTCGGGCATTTCGGCAGTTTCGCCACCCAACAACGCGCATTCGCCTTCGCGGCAACCGCGCACCAGACCTTCGATGATTTTTTCCACCACGTCAGGATTCAATTTGCCGACGGCGATGTAATCCAGAAAGAACATCGGACGCGCGCCTTGCACCAGAATGTCGTTGATGCAATGCGCGACCAGGTCGTAACCAACCGTGTCGTGAATGCCTGTGGCAAAAGCGATTTTCAGCTTCGTGCCAACGCCGTCGCAGCTTGCGACCAAAACCGGTTCGCGCACTTCATTGAACAGCCCGCTGAACATGCCGCCGAAGCTGCCGATTTCGGACATGACATTTTCGTTGAACGTCGAGCGCGCCATTTTTTTGATGCGCGCAGTGGCGATGTTGGCGGCGTCAATGTCTACGCCTGCGTCTTTGTATGTGATTGAGTTGCTCATAAAAGTGTTTCGACGATTTAGCCCAAGAAGGTTTTGGGGTTTGTTGTCAGTCAATTTCTTCTTTTTTCAGTTTCGACTTTGCGGCGGCTTTCTTAGGTTGAACGAGCAAATCTTCCAATTCAATCCTGCCTTGCCACAACGAAGCCAAATTCATTTGGCGAGCGGTAGAAACCTGAAATGTATTGCCATCGGAAATAACGGCAATTTCTCCGCCCAGATCGGTTCGGTAAACCTTCACATTCGATTTTTTCAAACGATCCAAAGTCGGCTGCGAAGGATGACCGTACCGGTTGTCGTTTCCGCAGGAAATGATCGCTGCTTCCGGTTTGACGGCGTTCAAAAACTTTTCGCTGGTGGCGTGCCGCGAACCGTGATGACCGACTTTCAGCACTTGAGCGCGAAGCAGAAATTTGTGTTTAACCAGTTCGGTTTCGGTGTCGGTCTCTGCATCGCCGGTGAAGATCATGGCGAAATTGCCGTAACTCAACCGCAACACAACCGAATTGGCGTTTTCAACACTGCCGCCTTCACGAATGTTGGTGATCCAGCGACCATCGCCGCGCGGATTGAACGCTTCAAGTTCAACGCCGGAATCCAAGCTGAACTTCCAGCCTTTTTTTGCCTTGATGAACTGAACTTTTCTGGTTTTGACGGCTCGCTGCAATCGGTCGTATTCGTCGCTGGCGAAATTCTGGCCGCTATCCAGCAAATTGCTTACTGTCAGTTTGCCAATCACGCGGCGCAACCCTGCGATGTGGTCGGCGTGCGGATGAGTCGCTACAGCCAGATCAATCGTTCGCAGATTGCGGCGTTGCAACGCTGCGACCACGTCATCGCCTGCCTGCGCGCTGCCCGCATCAATCAAGGCGGTTTTTCCGCCCGGAGAAATAATCAAAAAGCCGTCGCCTTGCCCGACATCCAGCGCGACAACTTGCAGCTTGCCTTTGGTTTCAAACGGCGTCGGAGTTGGCGGCGGTTCGGTTCGATGTCGGCGCAGCCAGTAAATCACTCCGGTGATGACCGCCGCGACAAGCAAGATGGCAAAAAGAACTTTCAGAAAGCGCATGGGGACTGGAAACAGATACTTTGCTTTGTCAGTTACGGATGATTGTTGGGATTATCAATGGCAAGACCTTCGGTTTGCGCGGCAGCGTTCAGTTCAGTGTCGGCAGAAATAAAGATAATAGGCGTCCCACCTTCGGCCATTCTATTTAGGTTTGCCCACAATGCTGCGGCCAGTTGGACAGCGTCGTAACCTCGCAAGCCATGTCTTTCAGCCAATACAGCAGCTTCTTCAATCAAGGCGTCTGTAATTTCTATTTTACGGAATGGGTCATAGAAGGCTCGGCGGAACCTTGAAATCCCTTTTGCCGTTGATGCTGGCTTTAACCGTCCGCTGCGTGTTCGTCGTGTCAAAGCGGCGATAACTTCGACCAAAGTAATTTGTGCTACATAAATGCGATTAGCCAACGACGGTTTGAAAATGCTGACAACCCATGTCGTTCCGGTTTCGTTGGCGTAACGTTTCATCAGTGCGCTGCTGTCGAAAAAAATAGGCTGCCACTAACGACGCTCCCGAATGATTTGTTCAGAAAGAGGCTCGCCCTCAACTTCAATCGGCTCGAAGTCTTCGTCCTCGTCTGTGTAATTGCTCGGATCAGAGAAAGAGATGATTCCCTTTGCGCGCAGAATCCTTTCAACCTCATCTTCACTGATCGGTTCAGCAGAACGAGTCGGTTCAGTTAGCACAGGTTGGCGATCAAAGTTTTTATTGAGAATTTCGATCAGTTGGCGCCTTTCCAAAAAAGGTAATCTCCCAATCTCGCTCACGATTTCTTGTAAGCTCATTTTTTACCTCCAAGCGGGATGTTAAGCGATTCAAGCCACTTGTCTCAATTCAATCAACCTGCCCAATCAATCAGCGGCGATGGATTCGCGTTGACGCGAAGTCATCACGTTGACTCCCAGTTCGGTCGGATATTTGCCGGTGTAACAAGCCGTGCAGAATTTCGTGTCGGAGCCGTCGCCAACTGCTTCCAGCATTCCTTGCATGCTCAAATAACCGAGCGAATCGGCTTCCAGAAACTGGCGAATCTCTTCAATGGAATTTTGCGCTGCGATCAGTTCTTCGCGTGTGGGCGTGTCTACGCCGTAATAACACGGCGCGATGGTCGGCGGACAACTGATTCGCATGTGAACTTCTTTTGCTCCGGCGTCGCGCACCATCTTGACGATTTTTTTGGAAGTTGTGCCGCGAACAATCGAATCGTCAATCAGCACGACGCGCTTGCCTTCGATCAAATCGCGCACCGGGTTGAGTTTGATCTTCACTCCGAAATGGCGAATGGACGAACGTGGTTCGATGAAAGTGCGCCCGACATAATGGTTTCGCATCAGGCCGAATCGGAACTTCAAGCCGGATTCTGCGGCGAAGCCAATCGCGGCGGCAACTCCGGAATCGGGAATTGGCACAACGATGTCGGCATCCGCCGGATGTTCGCGCGCCAGATGGCGGCCAAACAAGTGACGGCTTTTGTTGACGCTGCGGCCAAACACCAGCGAATCAGGCCGCGAAAAATAGACGTGTTCGAAAACGCAATGCGAAGTCGGGCGCGCGGCGAATGGTTTCAGCGACCGAATGCCGTTGGCTTCGACGACGACGATTTCGCCCGGTTCGACATCGCGCACGTATTTCGCGCCGATCAAATCAAAAGCGCAGGTTTCAGAAGCGAAGACTGTTGCGCCTTCCAATTCGCCCATGCACAACGGACGAAAACCTCGCGGGTCGCGCACGGCGATCAATTTGTCCGGCGTGACAAACAGCATCGAAAAAGCGCCTTCATCGTTTCGCAATGCTTCGGCAATGGCTTCGACCACGTCGCCCGCGCGCGAACGCGCGATGCGATGCAATACAACTTCAGTGTCGGAAGTCGAAGAAAAAATCGCGCCGTCGTTTTCCAATTGCAGCCGCGCTTCGGTGGCATCAGGCAAATTTCCATTGTGGCAAAGCGCAATCTGGCCGAAGCTGCATTTGACCGAAAACGGCTGCGCTTCGTTCAAACTGACTTTGCCGGCTGTGGAATATCGCACGTGGCCGATGGCTGAACGCCCGGTCATTCGCCCCAGATTTTCTTCCTGGAAAATATCGCCGACGTAGCCCATGCCCCGTTCGGCATACAGCCGCGAGCCATCGGACGAAACAATCCCTGCCGATTCCTGCCCGCGATGCTGAAGCGCGTACAAGCCTAAATAAGTGAGCCGCACAGATTCTTCGTGGCCGTAAATCCCGAAGACTCCGCACTCTTCGCGTAATTTGTCGAACATAGTTTTTGGTTGTGAATGGTGTACCCGATGAATGTAAGCCACAGTATAAACAACCCGGCTAAATGGCGAAAGGCAGGAGAGTTTTATCTTTAGGAGTAGCTATTTTCTTCAATTGTGGCAGTGCCCCTTCTCTTTAATTTACACGAGGCTTGGCTTTTGAAGCGGTTTCAACAATCAAATCGAGTTTTTGAATCACCTCAGTATCAATTTGGTCTTTCGTCAGAAATTGCGCCAATACGTGGTAATCCGTTTTGGTCAAAAGATTCGGGAGCTTTAGCTTCTTGAAATACAAGGCAAAAAGTCTGTCAAGAAACTCATCTGAAGCTTTAACATCGTGAGACCAAGGATCAATGCCCAAAGTAAGGAGGGCTTGCGAGATTTCTTTTATTGCATCAACCATTAACTGTTTAGAAATCTCAGCGAACAAATTCATGTTTATGCTTCTCTCCGCGTACGAGAGCAAAACTGTTTCAGTGCATAGATAATTTTCGATCTCACGCCGGCTCCACATTGTCTCTTTGAGCGTCTCAGTAGATTGTGGCTCGCGCTTTAGACGATCAAAGATCGCCACTCCAATAAGGTCAGGGTAAGCCTCACGTAAAGCATAAAAGTGCTCTTCGGCTTTTGGTGGTTGATTTCCCACATAATGAACAAATGGGCGCTCTAAAAAATTCGCTGCCGAATGGCCAAGTGTATCGGCAAAAGCTTGCAAGACAGCTAAATCCGTTGATCCCTCCAGGTATAGGACCCAGCCAGTCTGTTCCGCCTGATAGTATTGGTCAAATCCGATTTCCTTCAAGGATTTTCGGACTTGGCTGCCGCGATCATCTATGCGGTGTGGCTGGCCAAGGAAGGCGATGACGATGTCACGATCTGCGGCTTCATTAAGGATAACCTCGGAATGACTGGCAGCAATGATTTGAGAGCCTTGCTGTTGAGCAATGTTTGTTAGGAGTTGATAGATTTGGCGTTGGCGCAGCACCTCAAGATGTGCATCCGGTTCGTCAAGTAATATGACAGTGCCAGGATTGGCATAAAGATAGGCCAGCAATAACAGCGTCTGTTGCAAACCTCTCCCGGCGGAACTCAGATCAAGATTCACCCCATTCGGTTCTTTGTAAGCCATCGTTATTTCGCCGCGCTCGCTGATGTATTGCGGCGGAAGTAATTGCACACCAAACAGCTTCTCAATATCCCTTTGCAGCTTTTCCCAGTGACCGTTCGCTTTGTGCTGTTCATAAATCTGATAACACAAATTTCGTAAGACCTGTGCCGTTTGTCCTTCACCAAGCAGCACGTTGATTCGTCCGGGTTCCCACTTTGGTTCAATTGCGGCCAAGCCGGACATCGGAGGCAGAAACGCAACACGCATCGCGCTAGCGGCAAGAGGGACTTCCATTCGTTGCGGCTGTTTGTCGTCGTTCAAACGCAACGTTCGACAATAAAAGGATTCTTCATTGGCATAATCGAATTCCAAACCGCACGACCAAGCTTGTCCGTCAGTTATGCCGTCAACACAAATATCAATGCGAATGTTTTGGGTTTTCGGTTTGCTATCTACGTACTCGACATTTCTGACGTGCAAGTCTCGCCAGAGCAAATTTGCACCCGGCAATGGGATGGCAATCAAATCATTGCGATTTATAGGGACGCCACTTCTTTTTTCAGTGGGTGATTTGCCGCCACGCTTTTCATTCCAACGCCGCAGCCCAATTTCCCACAAAGCAAGTGCCTGCAATGCTGTTGTTTTACCGGAATTGTTCGGCCCAATCAGCACAACTCTTTCCCCAAGTTCAAAGCTGACATCTTCAAATCGCTTGAAGTTTTTGATGTGGATATTGGTGAGCATAACAATTAATCCTCGCTGAGTTTCTTTTGTGTGTTCTTACTGGTTTTGTTCTTCGTTGGTTTCGGTCGTAGCGATTCGCGGTACTGCCGGCCTAATGCCACGACCTTTTCGTAATCAGGATAGTCATTAAAGATTCCCCAGTGCTGTTCCCACCAAGGCGTTTCATTGTTCGGCGTGACGGAGATTTGTTGTTTGAGTTGTGCTACCTCTGCTTCCAGAATCACAATGCGCGATTCAAGAAGCATCAACTTTGAAATTGCCATAATCATCTCCCTTCCACTGATTTACACCAACGTCTTGATTTTCAACTCAGCCAATTGCGCCGGAGCGACTTCGCTGGGGCTGTCGGTCATCATATCCGAAGCGGTTGAGACTTTGGGGAAGGCGATTACATCGCGCAGTGAAGTCGCTTTGGCCAGCAGCATTACCAAACGATCCAAGCCCAAGGCGATGCCGCCGTGCGGCGGGGTTCCGTAACTGAGCGCGTCCAGGAAGAAGCCGAATTTTTCGCGCGCTTCTTCGTCGCTTAGTCCCAAAGCTTTGAACACGGTCGCTTGTACGTCAGAACGGTGAATACGAACCGAGCCTCCGCCCAATTCTTTGCCGTTCAGCACCAGATCGTAAGCTTTGGCGTAGACCGAACCCAGATCGCCGCCGCTCAGCTTTTCAACGTCTTCGTCGCGCGGCGAAGTGAACGGATGGTGTTTGGCGTACCAGCGTTTGTCTTCTTCGTGGTATTCAAACATCGGGAACTCAGTCACCCACAGCAACCGATTGTCATCTTCGTTGATGAGTTTTTCGCGGCGACCGACTTCCAGACGAACTTCGCCCAACACGTCGCAAGCCTTTTCCCATTTGGCGCACATCATCAAAATCGAATCGCCGACTTTGGCTCCGGCTGCTTCGACGATTTTGGCAACTCCGTCAGCGCCCATCGTTTTAGTCAGCGCGGATTTGTTTTCGCCTTCCAACACTTGAATGTAAGCCAGTCCGCCAGCGCCGAACTTTTTGGCGTGTTCGATGATGTCGTCGTACTGCTTGCGCGACCAGGTGGCTGCGCCGGGAACGACGATGGACTTGACTACGCTGCCTTTTTTGATGGCGTCGGCGAAGACAGGAAATGCGCTGCCATCGAATTGCGCGGTCAGATCAATGAACTCCATGCCGAAACGTATATCCGGTTTGTCGGAGCCGAATCGGTTCATCGCGTCGTTGTAACTCATTCGCTGGAATGGACGCGCCGGAGCTTCGTAACCCGCGACTTTGAAGCATTCGACGATCAACGGTTCGATGACGTTGAACACGTCGTCGGGCTGGACGAAGCTCATTTCGATGTCAATCTGCGTGAATTCCGGCTGGCGGTCTGCGCGCAAATCTTCGTCGCGGAAACAACGCGCGATTTGGAAGTAACGCTCGTAGCCGGAAATCATCAGCAACTGTTTGAACAACTGCGGCGATTGCGGCAGAGCGAAAAACTTGCCGGGCATTGTCCGCGAAGGAACCAAATAATCGCGCGCGCCTTCGGGAGTTGATTTGGTCAGGATCGGCGTTTCGATTTCAAAAAAGCCGTGTTCGTCCAGCACTCGGCGCGTGGTGAAAGCCAGTTGATGGCGCAGCCTGAAATTCTTCTGCATTTCAGGGCGGCGCAAATCCAGGTAGCGATATTTCAAGCGCACGTCTTCCGAAGCGTCGCAGCGTTCGATTTGAAAAGGCGGCGTGCGCGAATCGTTCAGGATTTTGATTTCGTCGGCGATGATTTCTATTTCGCCGGTCGTCATCGCTGGGTTGAAATTGCTTTCTTCGCGCAGCACGCATTTGCCTGTGATGGCCAGCACGTATTCGCCGCGAGCGTCTTTGGCTTTGGCGTGCGCGTCGGCGGAACGTTCGGCGTCAAAGACGACTTGAGTAATGCCTTCGCGGTCGCGCAAATGCACGAACAGTAACGGCCCGTGGTCGCGCCGCGAATTCACCCAGCCCATTAACGTGACTGTCTGACCTGCGTGTTCCCGGCGAAGCTCGCCGCAATTATGAGTGCGTTTCGTTTGTCCAAGATGATCCAACATTGTTCTTTCCTGTTACTGGTATGGAACCGGGAGCAGTAGCGACTAGGTGAGTGCTTCACGAAATCACCCAGTCGCTACCGCTCCCGGTTCTGTACCGGGTTCAATTTAATCTCAAAATGATTTCGTCCAGCGTCAGAGATTCCTGCTCGCCGGTTTTCAAATTCTTCAAGCCGTATTTGCCGGTGGCGACTTCGTTGTCGCCGACGATCAGCGCGTAAGTGGCGCGAGATTTGTCGGCAGCCGCCATAGCCTTTTTCATTTTCCGGTCTTCAAATTCCATCGCCACGGCAACGCCAGCGGCGCGCAATTGTTGGGCAACGACGAAAGAATGAGCACGAGCCGCTTCGCCCAAAAAGACTATGAAAATGCTTGGGGCGTCAGCGGCGCGCAAGCTTTCGGCTTCAGCTTCCGACAAAGCCATGACCATTCGATCAAGCCCAAACGCAAAGCCAAAACCTTTGGTCGGAGGGCCGCCGATGGTTTCAGACAATCCGTCGTAACGGCCTCCGCCAACCAAGGTGTTCTGCGCGCCAAGTCCGTCGTGCCCAACGATTTCAAACGCCGTTCGAGTGTAATAATCCAAACCTCGCACCATTCGCGGATTGACCGTGTAAGCGATGCCGCGCGCGTCCAGGTGAGCTTTGAACTGTTCAAAGTGCTGGCGCGAAGCTTCGTCCAAAGAATCGGTAATCGTCGGCAAAGTGGCGACGACTGTTTGGCAGCTTTCTACCTTGCAATCGAACACGCGCAGCGCGTTGGTTTCAAACCGATGGTGGCAATCGCCGCAGAGTTTGTCCAGATTCGGGCGAATCGCTTCGCGCAGTGTTTCCAGATACACTGCGCGGCTTGCAGGTTCGCCTACGGAGTTGATCAGCAACGTCGTGTTGGTGATTTTCAGTTCTTTCAGAAACCAATCCAGCATTTCCATCACTTCGGCTTCGATGGCTGCGTCGTCGCTGGAACCCATGACTTCGACGCCGATTTGATAAAACTGGCGATAACGTCCGGCTTGCGGGCGTTCGCGGCGAAACATCGGGCCGATGTAATAAAGCTTGGTCAATTCGCCCGGAGATTTATCAGCAAACATCTTGTGTTGAATGTATGCTCGAACGACGGAAGCAGTGTTTTCAGGCCGCAACGTCAGCGATTCGCCTTCACTGCCCTGACGGGCGCGATCAGTGAAGGTGTACATTTCTTTGTGAACGATGTCTGTGGCTTCGCCGACGCCGCGAGCGAACAGTTCGGTCTTTTCAAAAATCGGCGTGCGAATTTCACGGAAGCCGTAACGGCGAAAAGCTTCGCGCGCGACAGCTTCGACGCGGTGCCACAAAGGCATATCGCTCGGCAAAATGTCTCTGGTTCCTCGAACGGTTTGAATCATAAAGAAGTAGACAGTAGACAGTAGACAGTAGACAGTAGACAGTAGTTTGAAGCCGCTGTTTGAATGGCTACTGGATTGGTTTTGGTGTTGCAGGCTGGAAAATGCCTGACAGAACAAGGCGCGGATTGTAGCATAGCAGTTGGTTTAGCCAAGTCTGCGGCAAAATGGAGAGAATTCAATGTTGATTACTGAACAACGCGGCGCAGTGTTGCTGCTCACGCTCAATCGGCCTGAAAAACGTAACGCGCTTCATCCTGATTTGATCGCCGAACTTACCGCGAGGCTGGAAGAAGCGGCGGAAAATCCTGAAGTCAATGTCGCGATTATCACCGGCGCAGGCAAAAGCTTTTGCGCCGGGCTTGATCTTGGATTCGTGCTCGAAGCTTCGTTTGAAGAGAAAGTTGTTTATCTGGAAAACGTCTTCAGGATGTTTCAACAAATCTACACTCAGCCGCAGCCGGTGATTGCCGCCATCAATGGCCCGGCCATCGCGGGCGGATTCGATCTGTCTGTGATGTGCGATTTCAGGTTGTGTTCGCCCGAAGCGACATTTGCTCAAACCGAAATCCTGCTGGGTTTGACGCAGATGGTTTTCCCGCTTTACAAAATCATAGGACTGGGACGCGCCAAAGAATTGGCGATGACCGGCGAAGTCATTCACTCCAACGAAGCCCATCGAATCGGCTTGGTCAATCACGTCTGCGATTCTGAACAATTGCTCAGCAGCACAATGTCGCTGGCGGAAACTTTGGCGGCCAGACCGCGCGAAGCTTTGTTTGAAACCAAACGCCTGACGCGCGAATTGATTGATGTGGATACTCAAACTGCGTTTCGACGAATGGGCAAAGCCATCCGCGAACGGCTGCAATCCGAAGAACATAAACAAATGGCGACGGAGTTTGTCGCCAAGCTCAAACAACGAAACTGAATCGCGTTTGTAGTTCCGCCTTTAGGCGGCTGCGTAACTTCAGCCGCCTAAAGGCGGAACTACAAACGCGCTGGCAAAAGGAAGCTCTGACAATGAAAAAGCTTTTGGTTGGATTGGTTGTGGGATTGTTGATGATGGTTGGTGCGGTGTCGGCGCAACAACAAGCAGACATCGCGATGCTCAGCGACGGACAATTGCACGTGGTGATGTGCGGAACGGGTTCGCCGCTGGCAGATGCGACGCGGGCTTCGTCGTGTGTGGCGGTTGTCGCTGGCGGAGAAGTCGTTTTGATTGATGTCGGACCCGGTTCCTGGCGGCAAGTCGCGGTCAATCGCATCCCCACCGCAGCCGTCAGTGCCGTCTTGCTGACGCATTTTCATTCCGACCACATCGGCGATTTGGGCGAAGCCGTCACGCAAACATGGCTGGGCGGTCGCGCGAAACCGCTGGAAGTTTTTGGCCCGCCGGGCGTTGAAAAAATCGTTGCCGGTTTTGCTCAGGCGTTCAGCCAGGATGTGGAATACCGCATCGCTCATCACACCGAAGCGATGTTGCCGCGCGCCGCCGCCGTAGCCGTCGCCCGTGAAGTGAAGTTGAAAAACGACGCCGAAGCCGCTGTTGTTTTCGACCGTAATGGTTTGAAAGTGACGGCTTTCAAAGTCGAACACGATCCGGTTAAACCGGCTTACGGTTATCGGCTGGATTACAAAGGCCGCAGCGTAGTCATTTCCGGCGACACGGCGAAAAGCGCGAATCTGGCCAAGCACGCTGCCGGAGCCGATTTGCTTATTCACGATGTGCTGGCCAAAGACGTGATGATCATGGCAGCCGCCAACGCCGAACGTTCCGGCGATAAACGCCGCGCTAAGCTGGTTCGAGACATTTTGACTTACCACGCCAGCCCCACCGAAGCCGCCGAAATCGCCAACGAAGCCAAAGTCGAAACGCTGGTTTTCACGCACATGGTTCCTCCGCTGAATCCGCCTGTCACCGAACAAATGTTTCTGCGCGGAGTCGCAGACATTTTCAAAGGCAAAGTTGTTCTTGCCAAAGATGGCATGCGATTTGACCTGACGGCCAAAAATTGACGCTCTGTCGGGCTGCGTGATAACTTGCCTACCGGTCGGTCAGTTATGAAAAACGGCAAGAAACAAATTCGATTGAGCGGTTCAGAACGCACGGATCAGATTTACTCCGTCGCCGCGCAGATGATTTGCGAGCGTGGTTTCGACGCCACTTCAATGAGCGACATTGCCGAAGCCGTCGGCATCACCAAAGCCGGTGTCTATCATTTCATTCCCAGCAAAAAAGAATTGCTCTTTGCGATTATGAGCTACGGCATGGATACGCTGGAGGCTGCGGTCATCAAACCGGCAAAGGAAGTCGCTGACGCCGAACAACGTTTGCGGTTCATCATCACCAATCACGCGATGTTGATCGCTCGGAGCAGCACGGACGAAGGTCACAGTCCGGTGACGATTCTGGTCGAAGAAGAATTGGGATTGTCGCCCGCGCATCGCCGCAAGCTGCGTCAGCGAAAACGTCTGTACGTGGATTTGATTCGCTCGACGCTGGAAGAAATGAACGCCGAAGGCAAGCTGAAAGCTGTTGATGTGACGGCGGCGGCGTTCAGTTTGTTGGGAATGATTATGTGGTTGGCGCGCTGGTTCCGGCCTGACGGCGAACTGTCGCGCGAGCAAGTCGCCGAAGAACTTTGCAAGATCGCACTGGGCGGTCTGTTGAAATAACTTATCTTCCACGAAGACACACGAAGAGGACACGAAGAGAAGAAATTTTTAGACAGGATTTACAGGATGCAACAGGATGAAAGCCTGATTCAACAGACTGCCAGTCAATCCTGTCCAATCTTGTAAATCCTGTCTAAGGTCTTTTCTTCTTCGTGCTGCTTCGTGTGACTTCGTGGATTTAACCTACATTTCAGAAGGGAAAAATCATGAAAGAAGCAGTTGTTGTCGCCAGTTCGCGCACGGCGCTGGCCAAATCGTTTCGCGGATCGTTCAACCTGACGTTGCCTGCGGACATGCTGGCGCATTGCATCAAGGATGTGTTGGCCAAAACTCCGCAACTTGATCCGGCTGAAATCGAAGACGTCATCATCGGCGCGGGTTATCCGTGCGGAGCGCAAGGCACAAACGTCGCTCGCGTGGCTTCGGTGTTGTCGGGCTTGCCGGTGTCGGTGGCTGCGACGACGGTCAATCGGTTTTGTTCCTCCGGTTTGCAATCGGTGGCGATGGCGGCTCACCAGATTATGGTCGAAGGCGCGGACGCTGCCATCGGCGGCGGAGTCGAAAGCATCACGATGCTGGGCCGCGACAGCAATCCGCATCCTGTGGTCAAGGAAATGAAGCCGGGAATTTACATGGTCATGGGCGACACGGCGGAAATCGTTGCCAAACGCTATGGCGTCAGCCGACAGGCGCAGGACGAATACTCGCTCAGCAGCCAGCAACGCACAGCACGCGCTCAGGCCGAAGGATTTTTCCAGGGCGAAATCGCTCCGATGAAAGTGATGGCAGGCATTCTGGATAAACAAACCGGACAGGTGGTCAGCCAAGAAGAACGACTTTGCGACAAAGACGAATGCAATCGCCCGGACACCACGCTCGAAGGTTTGCTGGCGTTGAAACCGCACTTCGACAAAGACAGCGGGCAGGGAAGCGTCACCGCTGGGAATTCTTCGCAATTGTCCGACGGAGCGGCAATCAATTTGCTGATGTCGCGTGAACGCGCGGAAGCCTTGGGCATCAAACCGAAAATGATCTTTCGCGGATTCGCCGTCTCCGGTTGTGAGCCGGACGAAATGGGCATCGGCCCGATTTACGCGATTCCGAAACTGCTGAAGCGTCACGGTCTGACGGTCAACGACATTGACGTGTGGGAATTGAACGAAGCCTTCGCCGTGCAGGTCGTTTACTGCCGCGATTTTCTGGGCATTGACCCTGACAAACTGAATGTCAACGGCGGTTCGATTTCGATTGGGCATCCGTTCGGCATGACCGGTTCGCGTTTGGTCGGAACCATCGGCAACGAATTGCTTCGCCGCAAAGCGAAATATGGCGTGGTGACGATGTGCATCGGCGGCGGACAAGGCATGGCTGGCTTGTTCGAAGCTTGTAACTAAGCCGCGAGTGGAGGCGAAGATGTGTGATTCCCTTTATCAACGCATCAATCGTATCGCTAACTGGCGAGTCGGCATTTTCCTGTTTGTCGCCAATCTGGCTTGCATCGCTGGTTTCAACTGGCGGCATAACCAGTTGAAGCTGGAGCCGCCCGATGCCAAAAGTCATTATTCGCCAGAAGAGCTTTACGCTTTTCTCGGCGGGATTGGCGAAAGCGGCAGACGGCTTTATGCCTGGACTCAGGTCACGCTGGATGTCATTTATCCGGTGGTGTATTGCTTGCTGTTTGCCGTTTTGCTGGTGGTTCTTTATCGCTGGGAAAAGCTTCGCTGTCTGGTGTTGCTGCCGCTGCTGACTGGGCTTTTCGATCTGCTGGAAAACTTCACGACGGCTTATCTGGCTGCGACTTTTAAGCCAGAGCGCAACGACGTTTTGGCCAGCGTGGCTCCGATCTTTTCAACCGGCAAATGGTGGGGAGTGACTATTTGTCTTGTCATGATTCTGATTGGAGTCGTGTGGAAAGCGGTGGGCTGGCTTCGCCGAAAGTGATGACCTGGAAATCGTCAAAAAAAGAAAACCGGAGAAGAAGATTGACTTCGACTCCGGTTTTTCTTTTTCGCAGGTTGAAGGGTGTTACTGAAAACTTTCGATGGCGGCTTGTTCGTCTTCGTGAATTTCAAAGACGGTCAGCAGCTTGGTAATCATCAACAGGTCTTTGATCTTTTTCGGCAGGTTCAGCAGCTTCAATTTGCCGCCCGTGCCTTTGGTGGTGGTGAAACGCGATACCAGTTCGCCAATGCCGGAACTATCCACATAAGTCACACCGCCCAGATTGAGTATGATTCGGTTACGCCCGGCTTCGAGCAAATGATTAACGGCGTCGCGCAATTGCACGCTGCCGTCGCCGATGGTGATCTTGCCGATCAAATCCAGAACGGTGACTTCGCCGATGGTGCGTTCTCTAATTTCTAACTGCATCGAGTTTGTGATCTCCTTCGCCGGATTCCTGACCGGCCAGTTTGGGCGCGCGGCGTTTAGACATGGTGGCAATCATCCCGCCTTCGGGATGGCGTTCGTATTCGACGCTGTCCATGAAGGTTCGCATGTACAAAATGCCTCGCCCAGCCGGGTTGAGCAGGTTGTTCGGGTCAAGAGGGTCGGGCAGCGTAGACGGATCGAACCCTTCGCCGTGATCGCGTATGGTGACTCGAAGCGCATCAACTCCGATGGTAAAGCGAATATCCACGGACTTCTGCGGATCGTATTTGTTTCCATGCTCGACTGCATTGGCCACAGATTCGCGCACAGCCATGTTGACCCAGTACGCCGACTCGTCATCGAAACCAATCATGTGTGTGATGTTGTCGGTGAGTGTGGTAACCAGATCAATGAACTCTAGTTGACTGGCAATGGTCAATTCGACCACGTTTTCGGCTAGCATCATAAAGCCGCTGCTTCCTTTTTTTCAGGCGAATTTTGATCTGTTAAGATGCCCGCGAATTTTCGCTGCGGCAAATGCGGTCAGGCGCTTCAATCAAGCTTCTTAATGCTCTTTTGAAAGCTCGCACTGTGTAACACAGCGAAAAAAGTTATGTCAAGAATATGACTTGCGGACACTTTGCAGGATGCCCGGTTCTACGGCAGGTTTACCGGTAAAGTTCCGCTGCGATAAAAAATCCAATGTCTGAAATCAAAAATCACGAAACCACCACAATCAAAATCACTACAGTTGGAAAATTGCGCGGCGATTTCCAACTGCCTGGAGACAAATCAATCTCTCACCGTTCGGCAATGTTCGCCGCCATTGGCGACGGGCAGAGCCGACTGCGAAACTACTCTTCGGCGCGCGATTGCCAAAGCACTCTGGATTGCCTGGAAGCTCTGGGAGTTCAGGTCAAACGCGAACCGGACTTAATCACTGTCGAAGGCGTAGGCATTGACGGGCTGCGGCAGGCTTCTCAGGTGCTGGATGTCGGCAACTCCGGCTCCACGATTCGCATGCTGTCGGGGATTTTGGCAGGGCAGAACTTCACGACTGAAATCACCGGCGACGAAAGCATTCAGCGCCGTCCGATGAAGCGCGTCATTGATCCGTTGCGTTTGTTTGGCGCAACCATCGAAGCGCGGGATAGCAACTTCGCGCCAATCAAAATCACCGGCGGGAATTTGAAAGCCATCGAATACACTCCGCCGATTGCCAGCGCGCAGGTCAAATCTTGCGTGTTGCTGGCCGGGCTGTTTGCCGAAGGCAAAACGACAGTGGTCGAAAAAACTCCGACGCGCAATCACACGGAAGTCATGCTGCGCGAAGTTGGCGCAAGCCCGGAAACTTCCGCCGACGGCGAACGGATTTCCGTCACAGGACGTCAGCGGCTGAAACCGCTTGGCGATTACACTGTTGCGGGCGATTTGTCTTCGGCGGCGTTTTTCATTGTCGCGGCGTTGATTGCGCCGGACGCCGAAATTCTATTGCGACATATTGGCGTCAACCCTTCACGGACGGCGTTGATTGACGTGTTGAAACAAATCGGTGGGCAGATCGAAGTTGAAAACCAGCGGCTGGCTCACGGCGAACCGGTGGCTGATTTCCTGATTCGTTCGTCAAAACTCAGCGGCGACCTGGAATTGTCCGGAGCGGTGATTGCCAACCTGATTGATGAAATTCCGATTTTGGCTGTCGCAGCAACTCAACTGGAAGGCACTCTGACGATTCGTGACGCGCGCGAACTTCGCGTCAAAGAAAGCGACCGCATTCGTTCGATTGTGGATAACTTGCGGCGAATGGGAATCGAAGTCGAAGAGTTCGACGACGGTTTGCGTCTGACCGGCAAACAAACTTTGAAAGGTGCTCGCGTGGAATCTTACAGCGACCATCGCATTGCCATGGCGTTTGCGGTTGCTGGATTGATCGCCACCGGCGAAACCGAAATTGCCGGAGCCGAAGCCGCTTCGGTTTCGCTGCCGGAGTTTTACAATCTATTGGCTAGATGCGGGACATCGGTTCAGTAACAAACCTGCGGATGATCAACTTTTTCAAGCATCCGAACTAACGCTTGCCAATGTGCAACACGACTCCGGTGGATACGCGGAGAGTTCCCAGCGAAAAGTCGTTGAAATTGGTGCTGATGTAATCCAACTGCACCAACCGCAGGGAAAGTTTATCTTTGATTCGCACGTCGAAGCCGCCGCCTGGCGCTACGGCGAAGGCTGAATCAGTCGTCGCTGCCGCAGTCACTCCCGGAATTGCAGCATCAACACGGACGCGAGCGCGGCCAAACAACGTTTGAGAAAAGAAGCAAAACCGCTTGCCGTGATACGCGAAGCGCGGGCCGGCCAGGAAAACGTGCAAACTGGAATTGACGCCCTTTGCCGAACCGTAATGTCCGCTCGCGTCAACCGCGCCTTCTATCGCAAACCACACGGGCATCGAAACAGAACCGTGCCAGCCATTGCCATTCACCTTGCTCAACTCATCCTGGAAAAAGCTCGACCGCGTGTACGAGTAGCCGCCGAACAATTCCACTTTCGGGTTATTCTGAGCCATCGCCAGAGTCGAACAGACCGCAAGCAATGCAAGAAGCGACATAACGAACTTCATCACTGACCTCCTGAATTTGGGTTTGTCGTATGAAGCAGGGAAGGTATATTTGAGTATTGGCATTGCCTTGGCCGTGCCACCATAGTCACGAGTTTGGACAAAAAAACGGCTCTTCCGAGTCATTGCCGGTTCAGGGGCTGGCCCGAGTTCTGACTCGTAAGTCTTCTCAATTCAGCAGATCCCCGTCAATCGGGACTGATCTGAAAGGTTGGGACTTTCGTGCAAGTCTGGATGCAGTGTGATCTCGTGCAAACTCGAGGGAAAGTCCCAATTGCATTGAGTCAACCACACGCCGGTGGTGTGCCCAAAAGACTTCTCCGCTCAGACCATCACCCATTGAGCCGGATTTTGTCCAAACTCGTGATAGTCTTCAGTTCAGTAATAGGTGATGGCTCGATTAGTTACCTCTATCAACTTAGCTGAGCCATTCTGTGGATTTTCCAGAAATGTCTTTTCGGTAATCCAGTTCCCCATTAAGTCAAGCGTATGAACAATTAGCCTTACATTTACTAAATCATCCTTTGCATTATATTCCTTAATCCTAATATCGGCTCCGTCGCGATTTTTGAACGCAACGATTTTATTTGTTCGAATGCCGGCTGAGTCAAAGAAATTTACTTCAGTTTGACTAAGGTGGTTGTTATAGATATAGGTTATTTTGTCGGTTGTTCTTACGCCGTCAGGAAAAGTGTGATTTTCAGAAGCAATAAGTTTTCCTGTTGCATCGTAGCTGATAATTGTCTCACTGGTAATCACACCTTGACCATCATACTGAGTGAATTTAATGGGTTTCCCTTGTTGGTTGTATGCTCTGATATTTTTATACATAAATTTATCTTTGCCATCCAAATGCACTTCCTCGATTTCATTCTTTTTCAGATTGAATATATAGCGAATTTTATCTATAACTAAGCCATCCGTGTTGTATGCGATAACTTCAGTCAATTTTCCCGAAGCGCTATAGCTAAAGATTTTCTTCTCGATCAACACCCCAAGATCATTGAAATATTGCTCTTCAGCTTTGTTGCCAACACGGTTATAAATGGTAATTTGCCAACTGGTAGGCTGGTAGCTTTTAAGCTCAACGCCTGCTGGCGACACTGGTATTTTTACTGTTTTAACTGTATGTAACTCTCCTAGTATCCCCTCGCGTTTGAGATCGTTTAATAACTTATGCTGGGTAAATGCAATCTGAGTTAAACAAATCACCATTACCAAACTAACTAATCGGCTAATTGTCTTCATAGCAATCTCCTTGCAGTAGCTTTAATAGCTATCTGCTGAATATAAATCTGAGGTTCCAATTAAGTTAAGTTGGCGAGCAAAGCTAATCTAACCTGAAGAATTGGTCGCAATAGCAATTTACCGGCTCAAAGCGATTTTCCTAAGGTGGTTATTTTTACCCGCCAACTTGCGTAGAAGTACAACAACTACAAATCAAAATCTCCGCAACTGCCAGGCGTATCCGATGAGGAATCAGCGCTACCCTTTAATCTACAGTACCTAGATCCATAAACTTTTGTCCAAAGGGAAGTAAAGCGTAAGTAGTCACCTGCTAGGCATTTTCTCCAATATTCATCATTCCCAGGACATCTTACGGAAGTTTTACAGATATTTCTATATAGGCACATGGACTTATCAGTGGCAGATTGGGCGACTTTCTGATACCAGGAAAGACTGTATCCCTCAGACGCACCACCACCACCACCACCATCGCCGCCGCCGGTGGGGCAAACAGCCTCCCTTCCCTCGCAGCCCTCACCGTGTCCGGGGCAGACACAGCATGGGTCTATAGCTAACCCCGAAGGGTCGGTCAGAGTCATTGGATCGTTCCCAACATAGCTGTAGCGATTGTGGCTTTGCGGAAGTTTAACGCTCGCTGCGCCCATCGGATTCGGCTTTTTACCGCGATAGCCTGCTCCCATTGGGTCGGACTGCATATATCGCCCCCAGCCGGACGTGTACGTCCTGGCTTGAGCATAATCCAGCCCCGTCGCATCCCGTTCAAAGCCGGTGAATTTGCGGCTGTTCAAATTGGTGTTCCCCGACGCCGACCATTCGTAAGTCAGTTGTCCGAATGGGTCGAAATCGGCTCGGTAGACCATGCTGCCAACGGTGCTGGTCAACATGCGACCGCTGTTCAGGTGATCGGTATGCGCCCAGTAAAAGTTGCCGTCGGTGCTCTGCAACGCGATCAGTTTGTTGTTCAGGTAAACGTAAGCGCGCTGGACGTTGGCGTTGGCGTCAATTTCCATGGCGACTTTGTCGAGCACCGAGGACTGGACGTAATACAACCCAGGTTGTCGGACTCGTTTGCCGTCGCCATCGTAGCCGTACTGATTGGAAGCTCCGGCGGTGGCTTTCAACCGGTTGGCGGCGTCGTAACTGTACGTCGTGCTGCCCATTGCGGTCATGTTTCCCGCCGCGTCGTAACCGACGCTGTTGCCGCCTGCCGTGGCCAGCCGGTTGGTTGGCGCTCCGGTCGAATTGGTTTGGTAAGTCAGCGTGCCTCCGCCACCCGCAGCGGAATTGATCGTGCGGATGTTTCCCCATTCGTCGTAGGTGTATCCGGCGTGCCAGTTGGAACTGTTGGAATTCAGCACCGTTTGCAACCGATTGTATGGGTCGTATTGGTAAAGCTTGTACACGGCAAAATTGGCGGTATCCGAAACCCGGCGGATTCGGCTGTTGTTCTGCCCTCCGTTGTAATAATCGTAATGTTGTTGCCACAACGTCGAAGAGCCGTTCTGAGCGTCAACGACATAACTGGTCAGTTGCATTCGGTTGTTATGCGTGTTGGTCACTCGCAATCCGTTGCCGAAATTCATGCTTCGGTATGCGTTCCAGGCTCGATAAGTCATCGCCGAAGCCACGTTGGTCGTCGCATTCGGGTCGCTGCCAATCAGGTTTGTGCCGATACCGGAAACGACGCCGGTGTTGTTGCGAGCGTAATTGATGGTCTTGTTAAAGCTGGCGGGCGGCGGACAGCCTTGTGTGGTGGTGGCGACTGTGACAGTGGCCAGTGTGTGTTCTGAAGTCAAAGGCAAACCGCCAGTGACGTTTTGCAGATAAAAGACCGTGCCATTGGTCACCCATTTTCCGGTTGTGACATTGCCGCTGGTTCCGCCACTGGCGACAAGCGTTCCGTTGGGCGCGCCCGCTCGCAATTGAACGGAGCTTGCGCCAGCGCCGGTAACGTTCCAGGTCAACGTGGTAATGCCCTGTCCCGTGCCATCGCAAACCTGAATCGGATTAGGGCTGGCCGTCAGTGTTGCGCTTGGAATAGAGCCTGTAAAATTGACTTGTTTATCGCCGTCCATTTCTACGGTGATCGTACCGGTCATGGAAAATTTCGCTAAATTGCTGCTCTTGAAAAAAAAGAAATGCAACGATGTAAAAATTTGCTCGCAGCCCGGTGTTCCTGTTTGCGAGCAATTATACCTGCCTTTGACTGCAGAAGATTCGCTTAAGCAGTGCCGCCAGCGCAAACTCATTGCTGTTCCCAACTCACTTTAACAACAATTGCCGATGACCGGTTGACGGAAAAAGGATGGTTGGCTAATATGCCCGCGCCTTCGACGAAGGCGCGTTCTCAGACATTTAGATATTCCATTGTGGGGCTATAGCTCAGCTTGGAAGAGCGCTTGACTGGCAGTCAAGAGGTCAGGGGTTCGAGCCCCCTTAGCTCCACTTACTCTTCCTTCAAACTTAAAATCTTACATTCCAGTTTTGAAATACGGGTTGTAAACGTACGCGGTTGAAAACGCTTCGCCCAGGTTGAAGTGTCGGGCGATGACGGCTGCCGGGTCAAAGAACCATTCGCCGCGCGGACGGTCGCGTTCATTGGCGTCGAACCATCCCCAAGGCGGACGCGATTTATTCTTGAAACCTACAGTGCCGCGCAACGCCACGCCTAAAACACCCAGTTTCTGCTCTGATTTTTCCGGCGGCTTCCCAGTCAGGATTCGGAAAAAAGATCGAGTTTCGTAATCCAGCGATTCGCCGTAGGTTTCGTTCTCGCCTTTCTGAGCTTGTCGCCAGAACGTGTCGTAAATCGGAATCAGGTCGTAGCCAATTTCTTTTCCCGGAGTTTCGTCGTGGTTTTCGGCTCGACCGGTGTAACGGTAAATCATCACGCCATTGATCGAATTTTTCAGTTGATTGCGGTCGCCCAGATACCGTTCGGGACCATGGCCTTTTGGTTCGATGAAAATCTGTGCCCGTTCGCCATCCATTTCAATCGCTTCGCAGGCGGAGTTGCTGGCTTCGCGCGGGCAGTATTTCAGGTATTTGTTGTGAGCCATTGCTTCGACAAACTGCACGACGGCTTGATTCGGATCGCCGCCGCGTTTTTCGGCAACGACCAGACAGCCTTCCAGATCGTTTTCGTGCGACAGCGCCACATCGTTGGCCAATCCGCCGGTTGGGTCTTTACCGGCTCGGCGCAATCCTTCGCCCATTAACGTGTCCAGCAAAGCGGTTTTGGCCAGTCCGCCTTTGTAATCGCGCGGGTGGAAAAAGGCGTAATGCACAAAATAATGTGAAGCGGTTTCAATGACCGAATAATAAATGTAAGCCTTCAGCGGAAACGATTTGTTGTCCAGATTCCACCAGTTGTTATCGCCTTTCCAGTCTCCGTCGAAATCGAAGTTGGTGATGAAATCCGAACGCGGATTGTCGCCGAGTCCTTGATAAAAGACGGGCGCGAATCGCGCGGCGATTTGTTTGTTCAGCGTTTGGCGATTGGGCGGCGAGGCTTCGCGCGGACGACGAAACCGGTCTTGAGCCATGACTGTGGCCGCTAGCAGGACAACGATCAAAGCAACTCGCATAGCTTTTCTCCAAAAGGGGATTGAGTGTGGTTTCGAGCCAATAATTACCACAGCGACGTGGCATTTTCACGTTCAGCCAAGCCCGCATTGGCAAAAAGCGGTTGGCTAATGCAGAATGCCGCATTGATTTTGACCGCGAATTTTCAATCTTGAGACGGCAAACACCGGAAAAAGAAGTTATGAGCAATTCAATTGGTTCTCAGGTCGGCCAGCTTGCGCCGGAAATCGAATTGCCGGATGGCAATGGCGAAATCTGGCGACTCGGCGACCAGCGAGGGAAAACCGTAGTGCTGTTGTTTTATCCGGGAGATGAAACTCCGGTTTGCACCAAACAGCTTTGCAGCGTGCGCGACAACTGGCAGCGATACCTGGAAACCGGCGCTGAAGTCGTTGGCATCAACACCGATTCGATTGAAAAGCACAGAGCCTTTGCCGCTAATCACCAACTGCCGATGAGATTGTTATCTGATAGCGGAGGCAAAACCGTGCGCGCTTATGACATGAAAAACCTGCTCGGCACGCGGCGCGGAGTCGTCATTATCGGCAAAGACGGAGTAGTTCGATTTCGCAAAGTCGTCGTTCCGATTTTCCGTCCCGGCGATGATGAAGTGCTGGCTGCAATTCGTGAAGTCCAGGCCTCTGCGTAACGACGTTTTCTGATATTGATGAATTCCACACCCGAAACAACTTTGACCGCGCCACAATCCGCCGGACGATTGCAGCAACTGATTAACGAATTGAGCGTCGAGTTCATTTCGATTCTCGATCTGGATCAATTGGTGGAACGTGTGGCGCAGCGCGTCCGCGAAGTGATTGACTACAAATTTTTCAATCTTTTTCTGGTGGACGAAGTGCGCGGAGGTTTGTTGTGGAAAAAGGCGGTCGGTTATCACCCTGAAGACGTCGCCGCCAACGAATTGATTCCGTTCGATTCCAGCATCGCATCCGCCGCCTGGCGCGAAGGCCAGACGATCAACGTCGGTGATGTCAGCCAGGATTCGCGCTATTTGCCTATAGCTCCGGCGGGAAGCCTTTCGCCGCGTTCCGAAATAGCCGTGCCGTTGACGTTGGTGCGTGAAAATCGAATCGTCGGCGTTTTGACGATTGAAAGTTGCGAGCCGAATTACTTCACTTACGAACACGAAAAAGTTCTGGGCGTGTTGGGCAGCCAACTTGCCATCGCTTTGGAGCACGCGCGCGTGTATGACGAACTTCGCCAGCGGGCGAAAGAGATGCGTACGTTGATCGAAATCGGCCATGAGATCACGGCGATTCTCGACCTGGATCGGTTGCTGGATCACATCGCACCTATGCTGGATCGCATTATCAATTACGAATTTCTGCTGGTTGGATTGATTGATGAAACACGACAGGAGTTGGTCTGGCATGTCGAAGAAGGATATGCCGCTCGAAAGCTGGAACGAGCCAGTCGGACTCCATTGTCGCACGGAGTAGTTGGCCGTGCGGTGCGCGAACGGCGAACTCAGATTGTTGGCGATGTGCGACGCGACCCGGATTATTTCGTCACGGACATCTGGCGCGAGCAAGGTCAGCGATCCGAAATCGCCGTGCCTTTGATTTACGAAGACAAAGTCATTGGAGTGCTGGCGCTGGAAAGCAATCGCCAAAATGCGTTCAACGAATACCACGGACGATTACTGGAAAACATTGCCAATCCATTGTCCATCGCCATCGTCAACGCCCGTTTGCATCATCAGCATGTCGAACGCGAACAGCGACTGGAACACGAGATGTTGATGGCGCGCGATGTGCAGCGAGCGATGTTGCCAGACCAGCCTCCGCTGAAAGGCTTTGAACTGGCGGCACGATTGGAACCGGCCTTGAATTTGAGCGGCGATTTTTACGATTACATGATGCTGTCGCCGAACCGGTTGGGTTTGATGATCGGCGACGTGGCGGGCAAAGGCGTTCGCGCGGCGATGGGCATGGCGGCTTCGCGCAGCATCTTGCGTTCAGTGGCCAGGCGAGGCGGCGGCCCTGCGAAAGTTTTGCGCGATGCCAATTTGCGTTTGCACCGCGATCTGGGAAAGCAATTGTTGCTGACGCTGGTTTACGCCGTGCTCGATGCCGACACGAAAACGCTGAATTACTGCAATGCCGGTCACAATCCGCCGTTACTTGTCAAAGCTTCGGGCAAGTGGCGCGCGTTGAAAACCGGCGGACTGTTGTTGGGCGTGTTCGACAAACAACAATACAAGACTGAAACCTTGAGTCTGGAAAAAGGTGATCTGTTGTTGTTTTACACCGACGGACTGGTCGAAGCCCACACGCCGCAACCGAACCGCGTGGAATTCGGCGAAGCTCGCATCGTTGAGTTTTTAATCGCGCATCGTCATTTGAAATCCGGCGCGCTGATTGACGCGCTGATTGCTTACGTCAACGAATTCACCGCAGGCGCTCATCGGCATGACGATATGACTCTGGTGGCGTTAAAGGTTCTTTGAACCGGGAGCGCGGACGTCCACGTCTGCCGTCATTGAAAGCCTGCAGCAACATCATCTTTTTCTCTTTTTGCTTAAGGCCATTCGCTTTGTTATTTTCATGGCCTGACATCCGAATCATTTTTCTTCATAACAATTCGAGAGGTACCAATGGAAATCGTTACGTCTGGCGGGGACGCGGCTGCTCGTTCGCCTGTTGGAGGGGCGGCAACCGACGCCAACCCTGTGAGCTTTGGCGAGCGGGTTGCGGCGTATTACGACCTGACCAAGCCGCGAATCACGTTTTTGGTCGTGTTGTCGTCATTGGCGGGATTCGCCGTTGCTTCGGCGTCGCCGATCAACTGGCTGTTGTTTCTTCACACCGCGCTCGGCGTGGCTTTGCTGTCGAGCGGCATTTCTTCGCTGAATCAATACTGGGAGCGGCATCTGGATTCGTTGATGGAGCGAACCAAGTTGCGTCCGCTGCCAATGGGCAAACTTTCCGATCGCGGAGCTTTGGTGTTTGGCGTCGCCATTTCGGTCGTTGCTGAAATTTATCTGGCTGTGTTGGTCAATCCGTTGACGGCGGCTTGGGGGTTTGTGGCGCTGGCCAGTTATCTGTTTTTGTACACGCCGCTGAAAACGCGGACTCACTGGTGTACGTTCATCGGAGCTTTTCCCGGAGCTTTGCCGGTGGTGTTGGGCTGGACGGCGGCTCGCAATGAAATCGGTCTGGAAGCGGCAGTTTTATTCGGCATCATGTTTTTCTGGCAATTCCCGCACTTCCACGCCATTGCGACCATGTACCGCGAAGATTACGGGCGAGCAGGCATTCGCATGCTGCCGGTGATCGAACCGGACGGAAAATCAACCGCTCGACAAATTGTGGCGTATACCGTTGGCTTGGTGGCGCTGAGCGTTCTGCCGACGTTGCTGGGTTTTTCCGGCTGGCTTTATCTGGCCGGAGCCGTCGTGCTCGGCGCGTGGTTTCTGCAAACCAGTTTGATTACTGCAAAGCAAATGTCGCGCGAACACGCTGTCCGGCTGCTGAAAGTTTCAGTGATGTATTTGCCGCTGTTGCTTGGCTTGATGGTGCTTGATAGTTGAAGCCTGTTGGTGGCTATGTGATTTACCGCTTAAGCCTTGGCTAAGATCAAGATTGGAGGAAGAAGTGCCACTAACAGTAAGCAATGCCATCCTATGTGAGATAGGTCGAATTGCAGTGTATCAGTCACATATTGAGGCGCAGATGGCCAATTTCATTCAGGGATTGCTTTATCTGGATGAGCCAAGAGGAAATCTTATAACCCATAGACTTTCCTTTGGTGCGCTCATTGATCTGCTTGGTTCATTGCTGTCGCATGAATTCGGCCCTCATCACCAGCATTTTGAAAGCTTTGAGGAGTTCCGCAAGAAAGTTGTTCGATTTGAAGAGCAGAGGAATAAATTTGTTCATTCAATGTGGGCGTTTGGTAGCACCTTGAAGCCAGATTCAGCGACTCGAATCAAAGTAGTAAAAAACAAAACGAAGGGAGCACAGCTAGAATCAACACAAGTAACCCTGAAGGATTTAGAAGAGGTATCAGCAGCGATGGAACAACTGGAATGGGAAATTGGAGACCTTCGAGTTAGGGTATGCTACTACGAAGCTAGCGCCCGCCAGGTTCGCGTCTAATCCTATCGTAAACCTCCATGGTTATGAGTTTCATCTGCCAAGATCAGTAAAACAGGAATCCCATAATTCACTCGTGAGCCGCCCGCCGGATTCGATCCATCAACGCCAATCCCAATCCGCTTTCGCTGACCGCCTGACAGTAAATAGTCTTGATTCCTGCGTCGTCGCATTCGCGGAAGAATTGAAACAGCGAATGCGCGTACTCGGCGATGTCTTTGCAGAGCAGAGTTTTTTGAAAAGCTTCGACGGGCGAGGGCGGGTCAATACCGATAAAGGCGGCTTCGTTGCCGGGAACGATGTGTTGCGGAAAGTTGGCGACAAATACCTGCGCGTGCGGCGAATAGTGGCGGTACTTTGTGCCGGGACTTTTGGGGGCGCTGCTGTCGTCATGAGCGGCGAGTTCGGTTTCCGGCACGACCGCTTGCAGTTGTTCCAACGTCACGCCGCCTGCGCGCAAAACTCTCGGCTTATCACCCGTGCAATCCACCACCGTAGATTCCAGCCCGACTTTAGTTTGATTGCCTTGCAGAATGCAGGCGATGCGACCGCTCAAGTCTTCGCGGACAGCTTGCCACGTCGTAGGGCTTGGGCGACCGGAAAGATTTGCCGATGGCGCAACCAGCGGAACTCCGCAGGCGCGCAGCAGTTGTTGAGCAATCGGATGGCTGGGCATGCGAACGCCGATGGTGTTCAGCCCGGCAGTTGCGATGGCCGGAACGGTTTTGTGTTTAGGCAGCACCAACGTCAGCGGGCCGGGAAAAAACTCTTCGATCAGTTTTTTGGCGACAGGGGGAATTTCGCTGGTGATGGAGTTCAGTTGCGATAAATCGGCAATGTGAGCAATCAGCGGATTGTCCGAAGGACGGCCTTTGGCTTCGAAGATTTTTTTGATCGCGTCTTCGTTGAAGATGTTTGCGCCAAGCCCGTAAACGGTTTCGGTTGGGAAAGCGACGAGTTCACCGTTGGCGATATAACGAGCGGCAAGTGTTGGCGACTGAGTGGTTTTGGTTTTCATCGGTACTCGGTTGTCTGTCATCGGTGGCCGGTATTTTCGCGCCGACCACCGATAACTGACAACCGCAAATTACCTGGAAATGGCGCGTCCGACGCTGGTGAAATCCAACGCCGAATTCGCAGCATTGAACTCTATCGAAGCCGGTGAGAAGGACGAGCGAATCTTGCTGGCTGTCACGCGATAAGTCGTTCCCGGTTCAAATCCCGACTGGCTCCAATTGCCGTCGGCGTCTGTCAGTGCTTCGCCTGGAATTTCTCCGCCACCGGATACGCGCGAAAAACTCAGCCGCACACCCGGAATTGCAAAGCCCGCCGAACTGGCAACCTTTCCGGAAACCGTGAACAGCGGGGCCAAACCCGGCTGCGAAATCTTCACCGTTCGACCGGCAATCAGCAAGGTGCCGGTTCTGGGATTCGGACTGGAATTGGCCGCGACTGAGAAAAACACCGCGCTCAGGCCGGTTCCGGTTTGACCGGCGGTGACAGTGATCCAGTCGGAATCGCTGACTGCTCGCCAAGTCACGTTGGGCAGGGCATTGACGATTATTTCATCCGCGCCGCCTTTGACTCCGAACATGAACTCCGTCTGGTTGAGCGTCGTCGCGGCCAGATCAACCGCCGCTTTGATGTCCAGCCGTCCGTAACCATACACAGCATTTGGAATGCTGGTATTGGTCCCGCCGCAATCTGTGGTCATTACGCGCACGGCGGATTCGTTCAGGATATTTTCGATCTGTTCGACTTTGCCGCGCAGTTCTGGGCGAGCAGACAACAGCAGCGCGACGGCTCCGGCGACATGCGGCGTCGCCATCGAAGTCCCGCTCAGCATTGAATAACTGCCACCGCGCACTGCCGAGCGAACCAGAACTCCGGGAGCGGTGATGTCCGGCTTGGAGCGGTTGCTGCCGTCAATTGCCACAGGGCCGCGTCCGCTGAATCCGGCGATCAAATTACTGCTGGACGAATAAGCTCCGACGGTGTAGGCCGCGTCGTAAATTCCCGGCGAGTCTTTGACCGAAGAGCAACCGGCGGCTCCGCTGTTGCCAGCGGCGGCGACTGTCACGATGCCGGCGGCTCGTTGAGCTTCGATGGCGGCTTTCAGCGTGTTCGGTTCGCAACCTTCGGATGGCGGACACGTCCACGAATTCACCGTCACGTCAGGAGCTTTCGTCGGATCGCCTTGTGCCGGAGTTGCGCCATTGGGATACGGCGCCAGCATCCATTCCAAACATTCCAGGTAAGTTGCCGGTGTGCCGTTGCCCAAATTCATGTTGCGGCAGCCGATGAATTTGGCTCCGGGGGCGACGCCGATTTGATTCGCGGCTCCGTCGGTTCCGACCGCCGAACCAATCGTATGCGTTCCATGACTGTCGTCGTCACAAGGCGCAGTAGAATCTTTGCTGCAATTGCTATTGTCCGCGTGAATGCTGTCGTGCCAGTTGAAATCGTGACTGGCGTTTGTGCCGTCCCAACCGCGATAGCGGTTTTTCAGCGCCGGATGATTCCAGTCAATACCAGTGTCCTGACCGCCGATGGTGATGCCCTGACCGGTAAAGCCCATCCCCCAGACTTCGGTTGCGCGAATGTTGCTGAGTCCTTGTTCGGCATCTTCTGGCGCGCTGGTTTCGGAACTTAGTGAAGTTTTTTCCGCTTCGCTCAACTCAGCCAGTTCGACCGGACGGACGCCCTGAATTTCAGGGTTGCCGACGATGCTGACGACTTCAGGGCGAGCCGCGATTTCCAGCGCCAGTTCTTCGGAACCAGTCACCAGTACGGCATTGACGATGTAAAACGATTGATGAGGAACTTTGCGTTCGGCCAGCAGGTTCAACAGCGCGGCTTGGGAGCTTTCGGCTTTGGCGTGTAGAGCGTTGAAAACGAAGCGGCCTTTTTCTGCTTTGGTCGGCAGCGAATTGGCGGCGCTCAGATCGGCGCGGTCGCCAAGCAACACCAGAAATTCGGCTGCTTTGCCGTCAGAGGTTTTAGCCATTACCCACGGCGCAATTTTTCTGGCCGCCGCCTGTCGCAGTTCTTGGGAACCTGCATTCGATGATTTGGCGCGGGCGATCAACCCGCCTGCCAACAATCCTGTTGCTGTGAGGAGCAACAGCAAAACAACAAAACGTGATCTTTTCATTGCGACACCACTCCTTTTGCTCGGAAAAAACCTGAGCTTATGAATTCTTACTGGGGCAGCATTCAATTGTAGAAAACAATTGCAGTTCGACCGCCTACGAACAAAGGCGGTGGGGATCGGAGTGTATGATGAAGATTTCCGGCTTTGCGCCGGTTGGGATACGAAAAAAATTAATAGCGCATTGCTTGAACCGCCGCATCCGACCAGGCTTCGAGTGGGGCGAAGGCATCGGTCAGAATTACTGCTTTGTCTCGCGGCAGGTCAATTCGTGAGGGAAACACCGAATCAATGTAATTCATTTGGCGAATTCCTTCCGAAACTTTCATCGTGAACGGAGCGAGCGTTTCGGGTAATTCTCCACAAACGGGGAACATTGTCGAAACAAATGTTGCCGTGTTCAGATTCGAGTCGCGTTTTTTTGCCAAATAAAGGTTGGGCGAAAAAACTTGTGTTTTGCCAAAGACACTTTCCAGCGTCATCACCACTGACGAAACCAATCGAGCAGCTTCGCCGGAAATTCCGCCGACAATGTTTGCCACAATCAGGCCGTTCGGCGCAAGCTTTTCTTTCAAATCGGCAAAAGCTTCGCGCGTCAGCAGGTGAAACGGCGGCGAATCTCCGCTGAAAGCGTCCAGCACAATCACGTCGTATTTATCGGTCAGGCGTTTGGTTTCGGTTCGGGCATCGCCGACGATCACTTTGACCGACGACGGCAGTCCGAAATGTTCGCGCGAAACTTTTTCCGACATCGGATCAATTTCAATAACAGTGACTTCGGAACCGGCTTCGGCCATTGCTCGCGCATAAACTCCCGCGCCCAAACCCCAGATCATCACTTTTTTCGGAATGCCTTTGGCCGTTGCCAGCCGCATCAAACCATAAGCGTACGGCGCATAAGAAACATCGCCGATCAATGAACCCTGCTGAACGCCATTCAAAAACAGGTATTTGACGCCGCCTTCGTCACTGACCACCAAGTCACCATACGAAGACGGCACGCGGGCGGTTACACGATGCGACTTGTTTTTATAAAGAACTTCCTTGTCCGATTCCTGTCCGGCGACCGCCGTTCCGACCGAAGCGACCGCCAAACCGACCAGTAACAATGCCGCCTGCTGCATGCGTTTGCGCGTCAGCAAATACCAAAGCGGGACAATGGCCAGCAAGACAGCGGTTCCGATGATCGCTGTGTGAACGCTCATGTTGGGAATGATGAGCAACGAAACCGCCAGACTGCCGATGACCGAACCGATGGTCGAAATGGCGTACAAATTGCCGACACTGGTTCCGAGATTAAGTTGATCTGCCGCCGCGCGCACCGCCATCGGCGAAACCATTCCCAGCAGCAAGAGCGTCGGCAAAAACAGCAAAATTGCCGCGACAAAGGTTCCGCCGACCATTCCGGCTGCATAAGCAGTGCTGAGCACGGGTTTGGTAATCAGGTCGGCAATCAACAATGCGCCCGCCGCAATCGCCATGACGGTCATCAACGTGCCGAGTCCCGGACGTTTGTCGGCAATGCGTCCGCCCCAGGCGTAACCAATCGCCAACGACGCCAGCGTGACGGTGATCAATGCGCTCCAGACGTGAAGCGTCGTTCCGAACACCGGAGCCAGAACGCGGGAACCTAGAATTTCAACGATCATCACCGATGCGCCGCCAATGATGACGGCGGCTCGCAGCATCAAAGCCGCCAAACCGGACAAACCGGATTCGTGTTCGGCTTTCGCAGCGGCTTTCGCCTTCGCACCGGACTGCACAGAAGATTGCACTGGGATAATTCCTCCGAAAGTATGAATTCGACGTATGTGAAGAAGTTCGAGCGGGACATCGAAGCCGCGAGAGCATAAGCCAAACGGCGCGGTTTTTCCATCAACACCAAACACTCTGGCTTTCTCAGACGGCGCGTTCCAGATCGCTGAGGTTCAGGGAGCCGACCAGAAATCCATCCTGGTCAATGACGGCCAAAAAGCCCAATTGATTGGATTTCAATTTGCGCTGGGCGTGTTCGATGGAGGCGCGAACGGGAACGAACAGGTCTTCGCTGATGGGCAGCATCACGTCGCGTATGATGGTTTGCTCCCACAGTTCGCTGGGAAGTTCGCGCAGTTTCACCAGCGACAAAATTCCATGCAATCGGCCTTCGTGGGCGACGGCAAACATCACCAGCCGATTTTTCGGCAAGACGTTGTCCACGAATTCACTGACGCGAAGTTCCGGCGCGATGCTCACCGCCGGAGCGATCATCACTTCGCCGACGGTTCCCGGAGCAATAACCAGTTCGCGCTGACCGTTCGAGGTGGATTCGGCGGCCAGGCGCTGGCGATTGCGGTAATCGCTTTCGGCGGCGTTTTTCAAAAATGCGCCCAGCACCATCATCCAGACGGCGACGACGAAATCCTGCCAGAACGTGCCGCGAATCATTCCGTATCCGACCAAAAAGATTCCGTATGACATCAGCATGTACGCGATGCCGACGCCCATGCGGCTCATCGTTCGTGTTGCCGACAGAATGTCTCCGCGTTTGTGCCAAAGATACGCCCGCATGGCTCGTCCGCCATCCAGAGGCAAACCCGGCAAAAGATTGAACATCGCCAAAAACAGATTTGCGGCTGCCAGATAAAGAAAGCCTGCGGCCAGAGCGCGCTCTATCTGATTTTTGCTGGTGAATTCCTGCACAGTGTACAGGCAAAGCCAGAAAAAAAACGCCAACAAAAACGAAGCTGCCGGGCCAGCCACAGCGACTCGAAATTCGGCCATCGCCGTGCTCGGTTCGCCAACCAGTCGCGCCCATCCGCCGAAGATGTGCAGTTGAATGTCGTAAATCTTGATGCCTTCCAGCCGGGCGACAAACGCATGCGCCAATTCGTGTCCCAACACCGACGCGAAAAACAGCGCCGTGATGCCAGCGCCGAACAACAGGTTTTGCCACAACGGCAATGGCGGACTGACTTTCATCGGCAGCCAGAATTGCGCTACCAGCCAGACGTGCAACGCCGCCATCGGCAACCAACTGTAATCAATCATCAGCGGAATGCCGAACAAACGGGCGACTTGGAATGGTTTGAGGCGCATGAAAGGTTCTCAAGTTATTGGGCGATGAAATCGCCAACAAAATCTTTGATCGTTTGCATCAACTCGCTGGCCTGATCGTCGAAAAAATGCCCTGCGCCGGCAATGCTCACCAACCGATGGTTGCTGTTGGCCGGCAATCTGGCCAGAAATTCTTCCAGCGGAGCCAGCGGCGCAATGTCGTCTTCCGCACCGTGAACGAACAGCTTCGGTTTCAGGCAATCGAGCAGGCAATCCAGTTTGCCGAATCGCGCCGGAGCGCCAATCGCAATCAACCGATCAACTCGCGCATCGGCGCAACCGACGTTCAAACCGACAATCGAGCCAAACGAAAATCCGGCGACGACGACTTCGCGCGCGTTTGGTTGATCGGCAATCAGAAAGTCCAGCGCCACGCGCGCGTCGTCGCATTCGCCGCGACCTTCGTCGTATTGGCCTGTGCTTGCGCCGACGCCGCGAAAGTTGAACCGCAAGGTTTCAAAGCCGGATTCGCCCAGTGCCTTAGCCGCGCGAAAAACGACTTTGTTGTGCATCGTGCCGCCGTGCAGCGGATGCGGATGCAGCACCAGCGCGACTCGTTCGGCAGAGTTGGTTTTCGGACGATAAATCGCTTCGAGTTGGCCGTGTGGCGCAGGAATGAAAAGATTGCCAGCAGGATACATTTCTTTGAGTAGACAGTAGTCAGTAGACAGTAGTCAGTAGAGTTTTCAACGTGCCGAGTTTTGCGGCAGAAGCCATCGCGTTGACGGCTTCGGTTAAAGGGAATTCGGCGGCGATCAATGGTTCGACGTTGATCTGGCCGGATTCCAGAAGTTTCAAGGCAGCTTCAAATCGTCCGCAGCGCGAGCCAACCAGCGAGATTTCATCTACAACGATGCGCGTGGTGTCCACTGGAACCGCTCCGCCGTGAAAAGTGGATTTCAAAATGATTGTCCCGCGCGCTTTCACCAAATCGAGCGCCGTCTGCAATCCGCTGACGGAACCGCTGGCTTCGACGACAAAATCAAAACTCCGGTGTAGCGCCCCGGTTATTTCTTTGCCAGAACGAACCCGGTCGCTACCGCTCCCGGTTCCGTACCCGCTGACTCCGCACTTGAATGTTTTGATTCCGGCTTTGGCCGCAAGTTCCAGCTTGTCGGCGTGTTTGCCGATCAAAATCAATTCGCAGCCGGTTGTCGCCAAGACGCGAGCGATCAATTGACCGAGCTTGCCGTCGCCAATGACTGCGACTTTGTGCGAATAATTTATCGTGACTTGATCCAAAATTTCGCAGGCAGCGGCCAACGGTTCTGTGAACACTGCCTGACGGTCGCTGACGTTGTCAGGAACGACAAAAAGATTTTGCGGCGGCAAGGTCAGAAACTCGGCAAACGCTCCGTCGCGGCGATGAATGCCGAGCGCCGTTCGCGTCGTGCAATGCCGGGCATCGCCAGCTTGGCAGCAGTTGCAATTGCCGCAGCCGATGTTGATTTCGCCGACGACGCGGCGACCGATTTGCGATGCGTCGGGCGAAGTTTCGACGACGCCGACGAATTCGTGACCGAGCGTGCCGTTGAACCCGGTGTAACCACGAACGATTTCCAGATCGGTATTACAAATTCCAGCCAGCGTCACGCGCACCAACGCTTCGCCTTCGCGGTTGGGCTTGGCGATTTCAGCCAGATGCAATTCGCCTTGTTCAAAACGTAATGCCTTCACGCGCGCGAAGCTACGGTAAGCGTCCGGCATTTTCAAGCATCATCGTTACTGGCTTTTTACAAAATCGTGTGCGAAGCTGCGGACAGTCATAAATCCTGCTTCATCTCGAAGCTCCAACTCTGAAAGGAACAATTACATGTCTATAGTGAAAAACGGCGACGCCGTGAAGGTGCATTACACAGGTAAGTTCGATGACGGCCAGGTTTTCGATTCTTCGGAAGGCGGCGACCCGTTGGGATTCACGGTCGGAGCCGGTCACGTTATACCGGGTTTTGACGCCGCGTTGGTTGGAATGCAAATCGGCGAAACCAAGAATGTCGTCATTCCCGCCGATCAAGCCTACGGCCAGCGAATGGAAGAACTGATGCAAACCATCAGCCGCGAACAATTCAACATCGGCGATGTCGAACCGGAACTCGGCATGGCGATTGAAATGCAAACTCCGCAGGGAGCCATCCCGCTGGTCATCACCGAACTGACCGAAACCACCGTCACGCTGGATGCCAATCATCCATTGGCGGGCGAAGAACTGCATTTCGATTTGAAGTTGGTAGAAATCGCTGGTTAAAGCAACACAGATAATAGACAGGATTTACAAGATTAACAGGATGGTGTGTAGTCTATGAGCGATGACGAATTGACTGAAATCATCATTGGCTGTGCTTACAAAGTTCATAACACCCTTGGATCTGGTTTTCTCGAAAAGATTTACAAAAAAGCCTTGTGTATTGAGCTTGAAAAGGTTGGGCTGTCAGCTATGGTTGAAGTTCCCATAACTGTTTTTTATGACGGACGGGCGATAGGTGAGTATTTCGCTGACTTGTGGGTTGAAAACCAAATCATTGTTGAATTGAAAGCGGTTCAGTCGTTGAGCAAAGATCACGAGGTTCAGTTGGTCAACTATTTAGTTGCGACCGGAAATAATTCTGGGTTGTTGCTCAACTTCGGTTCGTCGGTTCAAGTCAGGCGCAAATATCGCATCTACAAGACATCTGGCACAATTTCTTCTTGAATCCTGTGAATCTTGTAAATCCTGTCTATGCCTTATTCGCTTACTAATTGGAATCTGACGCCTAAAGAAGCCATCGAAGCCCAGAAAGAATGGCGCTCGCTGGTTCGCATCGAACCGCCCAACCACGAAATCCACACCATTGCCGGAGCAGACATTTCCTTCAACCGATTTTCGGACGTGATCTACTCCGGCATTGTTGTGCTCAGCCTGCCTGATTTGCAGATTGTCGAAACCTCCAGCGTTCGCAGCACGGCAAAGTTTCCGTACGTGCCGGGCTTGTTGAGTTTCCGCGAAACGCCTTCGTTTTTGGAATGCTGGGAAAAGCTGACGACCAAGCCGGATGCCTTGATGCTGGACGGACAAGGGCTGGCTCATCCGCGACGGTTTGGCATCGCCTGTCACATCGGATTGATTCTGGATTTGCCAACGCTTGGTTGTGCGAAAAGCATTCTGGTTGGGCGGCACGGCAAGCTTGATTTGGATGCCGGAAGCAGTTCGCCATTGATAGACAAACAGGAAATTGTCGGCGTTGCGCTCAGGACGAAAAAGAAAGTTGCGCCGGTGTACATCTCCGCCGGGCACTTGATGGATTTGAATACGGCGGTTGATCTGGCAATGAGGTCAGTGACGAAATATCGCCAACCGGAACCGACTCGACAGGCGCATTTGCTGGTCAATCAATTGAGGCGGGACGATGGCGGGATTTGAGAGACAGGGAGAATGAGAGACGGAGAGAAAACACCCCATCCCTCAGTCTCTCCGTCTTTCCATCATTTTGCGGGTTCAGCCTTCACCACAGACGCTTTGCCGCCGGGAATGAACAGCCTCTGTTCCCAAGCCGAATAACCATCCGCCATCACCAAAATCGAATGCACTCCGGCGCGAAGTCGGATCGTGCGCGGGGCGTATCCGCTGTAGGCGCTGTCAATATACACGCGCGCGTATTTGCCAGGACATTCAACCGTCAATTCCGCCAAACGAGCTTCTGATTTCGGCAGGTCGCCGATGATTTCCGGCGTAGGCAATCCGGCAGCGTTTTCGGAAGAGGTTTTGGCGACAACCGGCTGTGGAGCCGCTTCTTTCGGCGGAGCGACCGGCGGCGCAATCGAAGCCTCCTGAGTGCTGGCCAATGCCGTCACATCCAAAGCCGGAGCCAGCCAACGATTGATGGTTTCGATGGTCATGTCTTTGGCCGTCAGTTCGCGCGAAAACCGCAGCTTGATGCGCGGTTTTTTCGGAAAGAACCAGCCTTTGGGTTTTTCGCCGTTTTTGTTCAGCAACAATTCGATGTCGGTGTCACGAACGATGAAGTTTTGAATAGTTACGTCGTCGCCGGATTGCGCCAGGGTTTCGGTGGAGACCGGAACCGCCGCGCGATCAAACGAACCATCCACCATTTCCAGTCCGCGTCTGGTTGCCGGAATCGCCATTCTCAGTTTGACGGTTTTGCCGGTGTAATGATCGGCCAGCGTTTTTTTCACGTCGCCATACCAGTTTTCGTAAGTCAGCCGCCTGTCCTGCCCGTATGCGGCCAGCGCCGGTAACATCAGGCAAAGTGTGACGATGAAAGTCAAAATTTGAATTGTACGTTTGCTCATTTGGAACCTCTTGAAGCTAAGTGAGGGGCGAAATCGGAAACTTTGGGGGCTGACGTGCTGCGGGAGGGAGAAAAAACGAATTGTGGATGTTGGATTTTAGATTTTGAATCGCACTCAAAGCGCCAGTTTTTCAAAATCCAAAACCCAACATCCGGAATAGACCGGAATAGAAAAGTTACTTCACCTGGAAGTTGTCTTTGTCAGTTTTCACCATCACACCGGCGACATTATCTTTCACTTCGACGTGAACGTCGTAAAAGCCGGGCTTGAACTGCTTGAGCGGGAACGAACGCGCCAACGTAATTTGTTGGCTGTTGATCGAACTCATGCCGTTTTTGCCATCTTCCTTGAAGCGCAAAATTTCTTTGTCGCGTTGCGTGATGACGTATTCGATGTCAACGCTGGGACGCAACGTCGCCTGGTCAATGGCGATGTTGTACACCTGCATATAAACACCGACTTGCTGATCCTGTTTGAATTCGCCGGTCGCGTTCGGAATCACTTTCAGCGAACCGAGCACGAATTGGCCTGTGGACAAACGGCCAGCCATCGGTTCAATGCGCGAAGCCAGGATCATGGTTGAAGTCGAAAGCTTGCCTTCTTCGTAACGCGGAACGACAAAGCCCTGTTTGATGACGCCGGTTTTGCCGCTGTTCACGTCGCGGACAACCAGGTCAATTTTGTAATTACCCGGCGGCAGCACAACGTTTTTCTGATACGCCGAACGTTGCTGCATGCCCAATTCCAACGCTTCTGGCGTGTAGCTGGAAGTCACCACGTCTTCAAACTGTCCGGCGCGACGACCGGCGACGTTGGTGATTTTGGCGTAAACGTTGATCGCCGCTTGCGGCAATCCGCCGATATCTTTGTACACCAGATCGGAGTTTTCCAGTTGCACGGTGAACGAAGACAACACGGCGTTTTCGGTCACGCGCAGCAGATTGATGTTCAATCCGGCGGCGAGAACGTCGAAGCTGGCTTTGGGCAGATCGGATTCGGCGGCCAATGCAGCCAGATCGTTGAATTTGACCTTCGGCGGTTTTTGCAATCGAGCCAGCAAATCCAGACGTTCAAACGGCTGGTCTTTGGCGCGCGTGCCGAACAACTGTCCGCCACCAGCCCCGCCGCCGCTCGGTCCGAACATGCCGTAAGCGATGCGGTCGGCTTTGTTGGAAAGTCCAAGTTGTTCAGCCAGCGTCAAACCGGCGTTGGGCGTGTACAACAGCGCGTCTTTTTCGTTGGGATTGCGGGCGATGCGATATTCGCCGGAACCGGTCGGGTCAACGAATTCGATTTCCACATCGGAACCGACGCCTTCAATGTAGCGATACCACCAGATTTCAAAAGGATAAGTCGAGGTCGAACCGCCGCCTTCCCAAATCGGTCGGTCATAACTGCCGCCCGAAGGATGGGATTCTTTCTGGTGAGGCGCTCCGAACATGATGTAAATGCGCCCGCGGTCGGTTTTCCAGCCTGGAATACCGCTGGTGAATTGTTCGTTGGCGTAAGCGATTCGCTGGTAATACTCTTCGCGGTATTCGTTGGCGTCTGTGTCCGGGTCTGGATCGCGGCGCAGCCAGAACTGTTCAATGAAATTTTCGCGTTCGTCGTCGGTTTTCAGCGAATTGAATGTTTTGCGCTCTTCGTCGGTGATGATCCAGAGCACGTCTTCATTCACCCAACGTTTGTAAACGCTTTTCAGCTTTTCCTGAGCGGCACGTTTTTCTTTGTCTTTATCCTGTTTTTTCTTTGTATCCTGGGCAAAGACGGACAGCGACGATACGAGCATCGTAACAATCAACAGCAGCGCGGTACGGCGCGCGGCATTTCTTGAGAACAATCTGTGTAACATAACAACTTTTCTCCTCTCGAAGGTGGCCTACTTGTTTTGCTTCTTTATGTTTGAGCTAAATCCGCAGAGTTGGCAAATTCAGAACGAACAAAGCCAAAGTCTTTGCCGTGAATGTTTGCCATCTTCAACTCTGAGTCAAAGAAACATCGGATCAAGCTCCAAAATGTCACCCGAGTTGGAAGGTTTAAGAGACAGTCGGAGTGTACGCGAGGCGCGTAAATTGCGTCAAGCCAGCATCTTCGACAGGGCGAATGATGACTGACTGGCGGTTTGATTCGCTGCTTGTCGTCAAAATTTGACATCCAAAAAACCATCTGTTAGCTTCGCGCCCTTGTTTTTAGCGGTTAGCAGGCATCATACGAATTATGGTTCAAGTAGACCGATTGCGGTGGGAAATCAGGCGTCAATTTCTGCATGCAGGCGTGTTGATGGCAGTCATCGGACTGTCTTTGTTCGGCGCTTCCTGTAAAAGTTTGATCGTCACCAAAGACCGTTCAATTCCTAAACTTATTACTCCATTGGCGGATGCCAGTTTTGAAGACCTGGTTAAACAGGTGAAGCCGTTTGCCGGCCTTCAATCACTCAGGACACGTGTCGGCATAGTTTTTCAGGATACTGGGCTTGCCGAACGTTGGCCGGAAACGGATTCCAATCTGGTGTTGATGAGACCGGACAAGATTCGTCTGATCATTAATGCTCCTATCGGCAAGATCAAAATTGCCGAAATGGTTTCGGAATCCAGCAAGTTCAAAGTCGCTCTTTACCAACAATCGCCAAGCTTTTTGATCGGAACCAATGACGCCGATTACAGCATGTGGCGTGAAAAGCTCGGTGAAAAGGCAAACAGCGGATTGGTGGCGGCGCGTCCGTTTCATTTTACTGAAGCTCTCATGATGCGCCCGCTGATGGTCAATGATTCGCGCTACACTTATTTGATGGAAGAAGCGTTGGTCGAAGAAGCCGACCCGACGCCGAAAGCGCCGAAAGGTTCGCGCGTTGTTCGCAGTTTTTATGTGATTTCCGAGATCGAACTTGGTGTGCCGGGAATGGGGACGGGGATTTCAAAAATCGTTCGCCGACTCTGGTTTGATCGAACCAACGGATTAAGGTTCGCCCGCCAGCAGCTTTTTGATGTTAAAGGCACGCTGACCACTGAAGTCTATTATTCCGACTACAAAAAGCTGAACGAAAACAGCGCCGATCTTTGGCCGAGCGTGATTCTGGTCAGTCGCCCGCACGATGGATACTCGGCTCGGCTGTTGTTCAACGAAATGAGCTTTGAAATTGATCCCGAACTTCCTGCCACTGCGTTCATGCTGGAAAACACCGAAAAACTGAAAGAAGTTGATCTGGACAAACCGCCTGCGCCGTAATTCAGAGCGCAAAACTTTATGGACAATCTGGTAGCTTCCAACATTCGTCAGCGACCGACGCGCACTCTGCTCAGTGTGGCCGGCGTAGCTTTGGGTGTGGTGCTGATTGTTTTGAATACCGGGCTGGTCGAAGGAATGCTCAACGACCGCATCAAACGCGAACGAGGTGTCGGCGCAGAAATTCGCTTTGGACGCAGCGGCGCGATGCTTTCGCCGTCGTCCAGCAATCCGGTTGACGTTCGATACGCCGATCGGCTGATGAAAATCGAAGGCGTCGGACAGGTCAGCCCTGTCGGGTATTACATTCAAAGCGGCAACAGCGGTTTGGGAATGGAAATTGTAGAAGGCGTGGAGTTCGAGTCGTATTCGGCGATCACGGGCGCGAAAGTTGTTGAAGGCAATGCGCCGAAAACCGATCAGGAAGTGATGATTGACGAATTCAAGGCACTCCACAATAAGTTAAAGGTCGGCAGCGATATTCAAGTGTTCGGCGAAACCAAGAAAGTATCGGGAATTTATTCGCCGCAAGTTGGATCAAGGATAAAGATGCCGCTCAGCGCGTTGCAAAATGCGCTGTCCGCCGAAGGCAAGTGCTTTGAAATTCTGGTCAAAGTAAAAGACCCGGAAAAGCAGGATGATGTTCGCCAGCGCATTCTGGATGAATTGCCGGGTAATGAAATTCTGCTGACGCGCGACCTGGGCGTCGGTGTTGGGCGCGAAATTCCTGGTATCAAAGGCTTTGTTCGCGCCGTGCTGGTGTTGTCGGTGATTGTCAGTGCGCTGGTGATTTTGCTGGCGATGTACACGACGATTACCGAGCGCACACGCGAAATTGGCATTTTGAAATCGCTGGGAGCGTCGAAAGGCTTCATCATCGGCGTCATCGAAAAAGAAGCTTTGACCATCAGCCTGATTGGAGTTTTGGTCGGATTGATAATTTCGATGATCGCGGCTTGGGCGCTGGAGCGCGCGACGACTCTGCAACTGGAATTCACCTGGTCGTGGATTCTGCGCGCCGGTTTGATCGGCTTGGGAGCCGGAGCTTTGGGCGCGCTTTATCCGGCGATTCGAGCGGCGAACAAAGACGCGGTACAGGCTTTGTCTTACGAATAAGAGTTCGCTGTTGGCAGTTCGCAGTTGAATCCCGAACCTGAGCAATTGCCAAAGCTGTGAACCGCGAACTGAGAACTGTGAACTTTTATGGACGCAATTCTAAAAACTGAAAATTTGGTGATGACTTATCGCGTCGGCAGAGTGGACGTGAACGCGCTGCGCGGAGTCAATTTGTCGGTTGGGCGTGGCGAGTTCGTCTCAATTATGGGGCCTTCGGGATGCGGCAAATCCACTATGCTGCACATTTTGGGCGGCTTGCTGAAACCGACTTCGGGCAAGGTGATCGTTGATAATGAAGACATGGCCGGAATGACCGACGCTGAGCGAACAGACACTCGCCGCCGCAAGATTGGATTTGTGTTCCAGCGGTTCAACCTGTTTCCAACCCTGACCGCCGAAGGCAATTTGCGATTGGCCGAACAAATTCACGGCAACGGAAAAAAGGTTGTGGACGAAGAGGTACGCCGCGAAGTCTTGCGGTTATTGCGGCTCGAAAATAAAATGCGGCACAAGCCTTTAGAGCTTTCAGGTGGAGAACAACAACGAGTCGCCATAGCGAGAGCAATCATTACTCGTCCGGCGATCATTTTGGCCGACGAGCCGACAGGGAATCTGGATTCGGAAAATTCCGAAATCGTTTTGGAGATGTTGCAAAAGCTCAATCGCGAACTGAATCAGACAATCGTCATGATTACGCACAATCCCGAAGCCGCTGCGGTGGCCGCCAGAACGGTTCACATGCGCGACGGAATGATTGTCGGCGAAAAATGACAATTGTCGTCGCAACCTTGCTGAATTGCAGAGAAGATGTGAGATGAAATCGTTATTCGTGGAAATCAAAAACATCATACTCTGGTCGCATGAGCGCGGAACCTGGCAATACGACGTTCTTTGCGCGTTGATTATTGGCACGATATTTTTGGTTCCCAGCGAATACTTCGGCGACCGTGACCGCGAAAGTATCAAAACCGTCAGGGCAAATGAACGTCCGGTTTCGGCATCGAAGCCGGGCGAAACGGTTCAGGAGGTCCCTGTTGCCGAATTGCAGTTTTTTTTGAACAGGCTGAACAAGGCTGAGTTGATTTTGAATGCGCCACAGGAAGCTCTTTCGCTTTTTCTGAGCGACAAACTCAATCAGGATGTAAGCGTCAGCAAATACGAACCCTTTATCAACCCGCAAACGCGGGGCAACGGCTATAAGGTCTGGATCAAATAAAAGTCCAGCGGTTGTAACCTGAAAGCCATACGGAGATGGAGAAGTAACGAATGAAAAAATTTATGACATTGGCGCTGATTACCGGTCTGGTTCTGACTCTGGTCGGAGCGAAGCCGGTTTTTGATGTCAAAGCATCGCCCCAGATTCTCACAGGCATTCTCAACAAGATGGAGACTGCCCACAAACAAATGAAAAGCCTGAAAGCCGAATTGGTTCAGGAAAAAGTGAATCCGCAAATCGGCAGCAAGGATTCCGATTACGGCATGTTGATTTACAAACCGGGTGTCGGCAAAGACAAAGGCAAGCTGCGGATTGATTACACCAAACCCGGCATCAAGACATTGTCGGTGATCGGCGAAAGCTTCACGTTTTACGAACCGAAGCTGAATCAGGCGATGAAAAGCACGGTCAGCAAAGCCACCAAAGGCAAAACTGCCGCCAATTTGGTCGGTTTGGATGGTTCACTGCGAGCATTGCTCAACAGTTACAACATGGACATCGCAGGCGATGCTCAAGTGAGTGGACAGATGGCGACAATTCTGCGGCTGACTCCGAAAACCAAGAGCGATTTTACTTCGATTGACATCTGGGTTTCGCAAAGCGGATTGCCTGTGCAGTGGAAGATGGTCGAACGCAACGGCGATTACACCGTCATTTCGCTGAAAAATACGCAGGTCAACACGAACATTGCCGATTCGGCGTTTGTCATCAATCTGCCGGGCGGCACGAAAATCATAGACAAGCTGTAATCCACCACATCTTTACGATTCAAAAATAACTCAACGGTTGCGAAAAGGACGAGTTCATAAAAGCTCGTCCTTTTCGCCAATTTCGCTAATCTTGTCCACGACGACTTGGAGCGACTTTGTGTAATCAGGAGGCAGGTACTTCATCCGTACCAATGGACTTTCAATGACAGACTTAAGCAGCAGCAAACTGAGCCGAACTCTGCGCGAAGCAAAACTCGTTGCCAAAGGACTGGCTTCGACCAGTCACCCGATTTTGGCGCACGTCATCCCAATGCGCCGATGCAATCTGGCCTGTGGATATTGCAACGAATACGACAAGACTTCTGACCCAGTGCCGTTTGAAGAAATGAAGCGACGGTTGGACAAACTGGCTTCGTTCGGCACAACTACCATTACCATCAGCGGCGGCGAGCCGATGTTGCATCCGCAGATTTTCGACATCATCACCCACATTCGGTCTCACGGAATGATCGCGGGGCTTATCAGCAACGGGTATTACATGACCCGTGAAAACATCGAAAAGCTCAATCAAGCCGGATTGGAATACCTGCAAATCAGCATTGATAACGTCAAACCGGACAAGGTTTCGCAGAAAAGCTTGAAGGTGATTGACCGCTATCTGGTCAACCTGTCGAAATACGCCAAGTTTCACATCAATATCAATTCGGTGATTGGCGGTGGCATTCAAAATCCGGAAGATGCGGTGACGGTTTCCGAACGCGCGGTCGAACTCGGCTTCGGTTCGACGCTGGGCATCATTCACGACCACAGCGGCCAGTTGAAACCGTTGAGTGGCAGGGAAGAAGTGGTTTATCAAAAGCTTCGCCGATTCGGCAAAAAGAAATTCGGCTGGTTGAATCAGTTTCAAGACAATCTTGCTCACGGGCGTCCGCACAACTGGCGCTGCCGAGCCGGAGCACGTTACCTGTACATTTGCGAAGACGGCCTTGTGCATTACTGCTCGCAACAGCGCGGCTATCCTGGAATCCCGCTGGCAGAATACACGCGCGAACATATTGAACATGAATTCCGGTCGGAAAAACCCTGCGCCAAATTCTGCACCATCGCTTGCGTCCAGCAAGTGGCGATGCTGGACAACTGGCGTGCTCCGCAAGAACCCTTCGACATTCCTGAAGTTTTCCCGAAACACGCACCCACAGGCGACATTGTCGAAGACCCTGTTCGCGCTGAATCCTGAACCGGTTCTGCCGATAAGATGAGAAAAGCGCCTCCTCAGCCGCGCTTTTCGTTTTCCAGCCTAGACTCAACGAGATTGTGAAAACGCGCGATGCCCGGTATCGTTTCGCCGTCAAATTTTCCCGATCATGGATTTTGTAAAACCTTTTTCCAGAGCAAGCAGTTTGTTATGAGTGCTGTACAAAGCTTTCAACGCGGAACAGATTTTCAACAGGTCTTGTTGTCACCGGTGTTGACGTACGAAGAAGGGCTGGATTTCTTTGAGGGCAAAGGCATGCTGAACGAAACTCTAAAAAAACTTGTTGCAGACTTGGAAAAACATGGGATTGATTACGCCGTGATTGGTGCTGTCGCCTTGAATCAACATGGTTATCCACGTTTTACCTCGGATATAGACTTGCTGATGACAAAAGAAGGGCTTGAGAAATTTCATCAAGAACTTGTCGGGCTTGGATATGTGGAAAAGTTCAAGGGAGCGAAGAAAACTTTCCGCGAGATTTTAAGGAACGTTCCAATTGAAATCATCACCGCGGGTGAGTATCCCGGAGATGGAGAAGTAAAACCCATTAGCTTTCCGATTCCTGGAACAGCGAGCATTGTCATTAATCAGGTTAAAACACTTACGCTTGATAACCTCATCAGCTTGAAACTTGCCTCTGGCATGACAAATCCACAAAGGCAAAAAGACTTGGTTGATGTGCAAGAACTGATAAAGATCAAAGCTCTTGGGGTTCGCTATGCGGAGAAAGTGCATTTTTATGTGCGAGAAAAGTTTCTTGAGTTGCTTCGTTTGGAGATGTTCAGTCAAACCTATTTCAGGAATCTTTGTGAGCAAGCTGCTCAGACGCTGCCACTGCTGAGCGAAATTATGGGATTGGAAGGCAGGAGAGTTGCTGCGCTGGAGCACTTAAAAGAAAAGGTTATTGAAAGTTGTGGTATTAACAGCGGCTTTGGTTTTCGCGAAATTGGCCAGTTGCCGAAGTCAATGCAGTTGCTATACGAAATTGCGGATATTGTTAACTTCTACAGACTTCATTACCAAAGTGGTTTTAACTTTTATGTTGTCGAATCTCTGATTAATGAGTACCTAAGAGAAACAACAGATGAGGAAATTTAAGAACGCAATGCTTCACATACCCATTCTTCGCAAAGGCAATTCTTATAAAAGTGTTGATGTTTCGCGCGTGCCGCATTTCCGAACGCGCGAAACGTTTGTTGAACTCAGTCAGGCGAATGCCGGATTGATCCGGCGCGATTTGCGCGACCTGGACTCTATTCAGGCGATGCTGGCGGCCTTCACGACCGATCGGTTGATAGCGATGTGTCGTCAGGCTGCGGATTATTTTATGAACGACACCTTGCCGGTCGGTGACGAATCGCAAACGCCGGATGATTACGTTCGCCAGTTGTCGGCAACAACTGGAATGCCGCACGTGCTGGTTCGCAAAAACATGAGCAAGATCAGCGGCGTGATGGCGGAAATGAAATCCGTGCTCGACGGGCTGACGCGCGGCATTGATCTGAAAATTCTGGATGATGGGTTTGGTACTCACGAAGGCCACTCGGTCAGTTTCTTTCCGCGCACAAATTCGCTCGGCGTGATTTTGCCAAGCAATTCGCCGGGAGTTCACAGCTTATGGATTCCTTCGATTGCGATGAAAGTGCCGCTGGTTTTGAAACCCGGCAGCAGCGAGCCTTGGTCGCCGTATCGAATTGCTCAGGCTCTGATCAAAGCAGGCGTACCGAAAGAAGCTTTCGGTTATTACCCGGCGGATCACGGCGGAGCGGGCGCGATCTTGCAATCGTGCGGACGCGGAATGTTTTTTGGCGATTCGTCTACGGTCGGAAAATACGCCAGCGATTCTCGCGTTGAATTGCACGGAACCGGTTACAGCAAAGTCGTGCTCGGTGATGACGTGGTGGACGATTGGGAAAAATACCTGGATGTCATGGTCGCTTCGATCACGGAAAACGGCGGACGATCTTGTATCAATGCTTCGGGCGTTTGGGTGACTCGGCACGGAAAAGAGATTGCTCAGGCTGTGGCCGAACGAGTTGCCAAAATCGTTCCGCGCGACGCCGAAGACCCCGAAGCTTTGTTGGCTCCGTTTGCCAATGCCGACATTGCCAAACGCATTTCAGGGATCGTGGATTCCGGTTTGCGCGAATCGGGCGCGACCGATGTTTCGGCGAAAGTTCGCGGCGAACGCCTGGTAGAAGTTGACGGCGCGACGTACTTACTGCCGACCATCGTTCACGTTGAAAGCCCGGAACACCCGCTGGCCAATCGAGAATTCCTGTTCCCGTTTGCCAGCGTAGTCGAAGTCAAACCCGAACAAATGCCCGAAGCCTTTGGGCCTTCGCTGGTGGTGACGGCAATCACCAAAGACCTGAAGCTTATCAATCGGTTGGTGAATTCTTCGCACGTAGATCGCCTGAACATAGGCGCGATTCCGACGATGAAGATCGCCTGGGATCAACCGCACGAAGGCAATTTGTTCGAACATTTGTACGCACGGCGAGCGTTTCAACGCGCGATGACAGCTTGACTGGTCAAGCTGTAGTGTCCAATCAGTTTTTGCTCAATTGTGATAAGCGGAGAAGTTTCTTATGGATTACTGCGAGCGGGAAAAGCTTAAAGACCAAGCTTCGACGATGTATGACAACGCAACAACAGATGAGGAGCGTGCGCGGGCAACTTTGATGCTCATTGAAGGACACTATTGGAGGTCGGTTGAGGCTTACGGTAACACACACCCTAATTTTTCGACCTATGTCGCACATTGGCTAGAGGCCCAGAAAGACAGGGTAGGAGATGATAAAGACGCTCTCAAATTGACTCAAAACGTTTTTGCAATACTACGGAAACAGTACCCGCCTCCCCGTAATCCGCGCATTCCACCTGGAATGAGCTACTGGCAGTCCCCTAGATCAATGAAAAGAAAACTTCTGGGCCTGCAGTAGGTGATAAATAGTTTTATGAAGATTCTGTACCTGACAGCCGGAGCCGCTGGAATGTATTGCGGCAGTTGTTTGCGGGACAATGCGCTTGCCTCGGAGTTGTTGCGGCAAGGGCACGAAGTCACGTTGCAGCCGTTGTATACCCCGCCGCTGACCGACGAACCCAGCGTCAGCAGCGAGAAGGTCTTCTTTGGTGGAATCAGTGTGTATCTGGAACAGCACTCGGCACTTTTTCGTCACACACCGCGCTGGTTGGATAAGTTGTGGGATTCGTCGTTCGCGCTCAAAGCCGCGTCAAAACGTTCCATCGCCGTTGACCCGGATTCGCTCTGTGAAATGACGCTTTCGATTTTGAAAGGTGAACACGGCAATCAACGAAAAGAAATTGCCAAGCTGACTGATTGGCTGAAAACCGACCCGTTTGATGGCGCTCCCGATGTTGTGGATATGCAGAATTCGATGTTGATCGGGTTGGCCAAACCCGTCAAAGAAGCGACAGGTAGTCCGATTTGCTGCACGTTGCAAGGTGAAGATTTGTTTCTTGACGGAATGCGCGAACCGTATCGCAGCCAGGCGCTCAGTCTGATTCACGAACATTCGCAATACGTGGATGCTTTTCTGGCGGTCAGCGATTATTACGCCGACTTCATGGCCGACTACCTGAAAATCCCGCGCAGCAAAATTCATGTCGTGCCGCTGGGCATCAACTTGAAAGAGTACAAACCGAAACAACTAACCAGCAATGAAGTGTTTCGTGTTGGATATTTCGCGCGCATCGCGCCGGAAAAAGGTTTGCATGTGCTGGCCGAAGCCTACCGGCTGCTGAGACGGCGAGGAGATTTTGCACCTGCGCAGCTTGAGGTCGCAGGTTATCTGGCGCCGGAACACAAACACTATTTGCAAAAGATTGAGCGGGAAATGCGCGAAGCCGGTTTGGCCGGCGAGTTTCATTATCACGGCGCTTTGGAGCGCGAATCCAAGCTCAATTTCTTTCAAAACGTAGACGTAATTTCCATCCCGACGACTTATGTCGAAGCGAAAGGTTTGTCCGTACTCGAAGCCATGGCCAGCGGTGTCCCAGTCGTGCAACCTCGCCACGGTTCATTCACCGAAATCATCGAACGAACCAATGGTGGGTTATTATTTGAACCGGGCAATGTCGCCGCGTTGGCCGATGCCATTTATTCGCTTTGGAAAAACCCTGAACTTGCCAATGATCTGGCTCGGCAAGGAGCAGCAAACGTCCGCGAACATTACTCTTCGACGCAGATGGCCGAACGCGCGTTGAGCGTGTACTCATTGTTGCGATTGGTGGATTCGCCAATTCCCAAACCATACTCCCAAGCCGATTACGCCTGAACTTTCCCGCCGAAATGAATCCTGAAATTACGCCGCTTGACCTGAACTTGTCGGCTTCGGTATCTTTCTGTTTCATAGATAGAACAATGAAAGAGAAGGAGGCAGGCGTCTATGCCAAATGCTGACACCCACGACATCATCACTTATGTGTTGGTTCCGTTCACGTATCTGGGCGCGGAAATGTATTGGGGCGGCGATCACCTGATGTCCGTCATCGCCACAGCCGCGATGTTGTTCGCCGGGTTGATGTTCGGGCCTGACCTGGATTTGATGAGCCGGCCGTACAAACGTTGGGGGCCGCTGCGATTTATCTGGAAGCCGTATCAAGTCGCTTTGCCGCATCGTTCGGCGTTATCACATGGGCCGGTTTTGGGAACTGTGTTGCGGATTATGTATTTCGCGCTGATGTTCGCGGTGGTGGCGGCGACGTTGTTGTATTTGCGACACGCTTATTTGCGAGGAATGCAAACCACCTGGACGGCGGAATTCAATCTGGTCAAAAGCGACATGTTTTCTTTTTACGACCAAGCTGACAAAAACTACTTGTGGGCTGGATTTCTGGGATTGTGTCTGGGAGCGTTGTCTCACACGGCGGCTGACCTTGCTTGGTCGGCAGTCAAATCCATTGGCGGGGGCGGGAAAGGAAGAAGCAGACGGCGAAGGTAGGAAAGCATAAATCTCTATCCACGAAGGAACACGAAGTTTCACGAAGAAAAAACTTTGGTTTTCTTCGTGTCATCTTCGTGTTTCTTCGTGGATGAAAAAGTTTTGGCTAGAAGATGACGTCGAAATCCAGACGGAAAAATCTGGGGAAGTTGCCGAAGAACCTGCCGAATTGCGGATCGGCGACATTGCGATGCACGTCCAGCGGATTGTTGCGATTCGTCAGGTTGAATCCGCTCAGCGAAAACCGAAAAGCGTATTTCGGATTGACCTGAAAGTCGCGCGAAATGCGGCTGTCCAGAGAAAAGAACTTAGGCATTCGCAAACTGTTGGCTTCACCGATGAATTGCTGGTTGGCGCTCAGTTTCGAATACGGAAAGCCGTTGCGGAATTCGACAATTGGTGAGTACCGCACTTTCCACGGCAGGTTGAAAGTTCCCCAGCCCAAAAAGCGATGTGGCAGATCCGCGCTCAGCCGGGCGAGTTGATCCGGTCGCACCACAGGAAACGGGAAGTTGCCGATGTAGGTGTTGAATTCGTTGATGTTGCCGCGAATGCTGCTGTGAACATAAGACAAAAACAGATTCTGTTTGCCTTCGCTCCAATTCAACTTGCCTGTGATTTCAAACTGGCGATACCGCGATTGGCCTCCGCCGCCCAAAACCAGAGCGTCTTTTCCCTGAAAAACTTTTGGTTCGACAACCACCACGCCGTCTGAGTTGCTGGTCAGATAATTGACGCGCAGTTTCAGCAATCGCGTGAAGCTGTGTTCCAGTTCGACATTCCACGTTGCGCTGTACGGTGAAAAGTTGCCGACATCGCCGTCGCCCACGATGAACGGGTTGTTGCGGCTTTTGGCGCGGTCGGTGATGTTGGCCAATCGGCGAGGGCCGTCAACGATTGCGCCGTTCGCGCCGTAAAACGACAACACCTGTTCGGGATATTTGTCGAAAGCGTAAACGCCCAGCGGCACTCGGTCGTAAAAATATCCGGCTCCGGCGCGCAACACGGTTTTGCGATTGTCGAACGGAGTCCAGGCGATGCCGACTCGCGGAGCAAGGCGCAACGTTTCAGCAATGCGTTGCCGTTCGACGCGCAACCCTATGTCCATCGCCATTTTCGGCGTGATGTTCCAGTGATCCTGCGCGAAGCCGTGCGTTTCCAAATCGGTCAAATCGAATGGTGTGCCGCCAACAAATTCAATGCGGCGAAGCAGGTTGTTATCGTTGTCAACGATGTTCACCGGACGCGCGACAAATTCGCCGCGATTGGTGGTGCGAGCAATGACGCTGCCGAATTTCAGGTTGTGCGTGCCGCCAATGGATGAACTGCGGATCGGTTGCAGCGACAAGGTTTCTGTCCATTCCACGCGCGTCGCCTGACGATCCTGTTCGCTGAAATAATTCCCGCGATTGCCTGTCGGGGTCAGCGTCATTTCCCGAACGCCTTGCCCCCAGACGTTTGCGCTGTAGTTTTTCACAGACACCAGGCTTTCCAGCAAACTCCTTCCCAGCGTCAGCCGGTCAATCAGAGTTCCTGTGTAATCCTTGCCGCTGAAATTCGGAGTGACTTCTCGGCGGTTGAAAAAATCCAGGCCGTGAAATTTGTCTTTGCGCGGAGCCAGATGAAAGGTCCCTGTCAGGGTGTGCGTGCCCGACGCGATGTAATCAAGCTGCGTAAAGGAATTGACTGATTCGCTGATCATTTCTTTGTTCGGATATTCCAGCGTCTGCACGGCGCGTTTGCTGATGGTGTATTCCGTGCCTTGCGAAATGAAAAGCCGGTTTTTGACCAACGGCCCGTTGAACACAATGCGCGGAGTGGCGTCGCGTAAACCCCTCAAGTGGCCATTCAAGAAGCGAAATTCCGGGAAAGGGTCGTTCAGCTCAAACCGCCATTTGTCGCCGCCGCGACGAGTTTCGACCGAAACGACTCCGGCGGTGAAGCGTCCGTACTGCGCCAGATAAGGTGTTTTGAAAACGTTGATGGATTGAACGCTGTCCACCGGCACAGTCATTCCGAACTGTCCCGTAGCCGGGTCGGTCACGTCGGCGGAATTGACTATAAAGGCGCTGCGATTTTCGCCCGTGCCGGAGATTTTGATTTCGCCCTGTTGCGAACGAACGACGCCGGGCAGCAGCGGCAAAGCGTCTTTGACCGAATTGGTCGGCATTGGCAGTTCGCGCAGCGTAACGCGCGACAGTTCCATCGAAGTCGAAGTCGTCTGTTCCGGCGGACTGTCCGAAGTGCTGGCCGTAATGTTGGCTTCGTCTTTGATGGAAATCAGCGCAACCATGACGAAGTTGATGGCAACTTCCAGGCCTGTGTTGAGGTCAAGTTTGTTTTGAGTGCGTGGCTGAAAACCCTCTTTTGAAACTGTGATTTCGTAAGTTCCCGGAGGAAAGTTGGCGGCAACGACTTCGCCTTTTTCGTCAGTGAAGATCGAAGAAAGAACATCGTTTTTCAGTTTGATTTGAACAGCGACACCTGCGACAGGCTGACCGGCTTCATCAACAGTTGTGATTCGCAACCGTGTGCGAACTTGCGATTGTTGGCCGAACGCAGCAACAGAAATCAGGCAAATTATCAGCGAAGCAATCGCGCCACGAAGCAAAAAAAAATCCCACGAACTGAGCAAAGAAAACTCCGAACACCTTCTTCTCATTTAGTACCTCTTTTATTTTCTGTCAGGGAACGGGCAATAAGCTACACGATGGGCATGGCTTTTTCTACTGCCCCAACAGCCGCATTCGCTCTGCTTGCAGGCGCTCAGGAGGCAGCGCGCCGAAGTAAAAGGCCAGCCGGTAAGAATGCTCCGTGGCTGAAGCGAATGGTTTGAATTTCAGGTTGACCAGCGAAGAAAAGTCTTTCATTTCGACTTCCACCGTTTCGGTTTCGGCTTCTCGCCAGAAAATTCCGAAAGTGTTTTGGCCGCCAATCGGCGCAGCCAGCCAGCCGCCTTTCACTTCACGAATTTTGTTCGCCGCAAAATCGAACGATCCTTCCGAAGCCGAAAACTTCCGAGCCTGATTGGCCGGATCGCCAACGGCAATGGACGAAGCTGACCAAAACGCTTGTTTGCTATTGGCCACTTTCGGAGTCACTCGGTAATCAACCGTGAAGAATTCTTCGCCGCCTTTCAGCGTGATTGTGCGTTCGATGTGAGCGCCTGAAGGGAACACGTCCGGCGCGTCGTAGCTGAGTTTCAGAACCGATTGAGCGCCCATTCCCGAAACGACTTCGGCGGAATAAGCGCGGTTGAAAGTGCCGTAAGCTCCGCGCTTTCGTTTGGGATTTCGAGTCGGATCAGCCGGATCGAGTTCGACGAATTTATCGCGCAATCCGCCGATGCCGGTGAAGACATTTTGGCCTGTGCGTTTGTTCAGCAAAGTGAAAGCCCGCGCTCCGGCGTTGGGCGAAATTACCAATCGCAGAAATTCATTTTCCATCACGTAATCGTCAAAACCGTCGCGGTCAACGTCGTAAGCGAAAGCGATGGCTTCGCCTTTTCGCAAAGTCACCGGCACAACGCGCGCAGTTTCGGTCAACGCGCCGTCGCTGAGCGTGACGTTGAATTGATTCAGCGCAGACTTTTCGCCGGGCGCGTAATTGAAGGTGAACGTGCTCTGCATTTCTTCGTCGGGGGCGAGTTTCAGCGGCAAGGCGTTCAGGAATAACGATTCACGTTTCAGCGTGATTGGCTGCGAGGTGTTGTTGCCGACGCGCAAACTGAATTGCGCCGAAGTCGCTCCAGCGTCGGTTGGCAAAAGCAGCGGCGGATTGATGGTCAGCGCGGTGTCGGCTCTGAGCGGGATGGCCGTTTTCGGAAAGACTTGCCATGAAAAGCGCGGCAGGATTTCGGCGGTCGCGGTTGGCGAATTGAATTGCCGAGTGTTGGTCGTCAGTGTCGCTTGTAGAGTGACTTGATCGTCGGCGACGGCTTGTTTGCTGAGCGGCACGGCGAAGTTGAAGACGCGAGTTGCTTGCGGCGGCAGGTCAACGTCCAGCGTGAATTGTTCGTGGCGAAACAGGCGATCAACGCTGAGTATCAGCTTTCCACGCACGGCTGCGGCAGCCGTGCGATTCGAGATTTCAACCGCCACCTGATTCGTTTCGCCGATGATGAGCTTCGCCGTTTTGACAGCCAGTTCCGGCAATCCGCGTTCGTAGATAACTTCAACATCCAGTTCGTGCTGGCGGCGTCCGGCCAATTCGTCTTCGTCGTCGGCGTTGGCTCGTCGAATCGGCGGGGCTAACTTAATGGTGAGGTGGCCAGCTTCATCAGTTGCCCAAACTGCTGGGAGGCCATTAATCGTTACTCCACCTTGAAGTTTGTGCGGCAGTTTCAGTGCAATGTCCGCCCTGTCAGGTGAATAAAATCGTAGCTGGATTTTACCGTTCGATATTTCATGGCTTAACAATTCAGCGGTGGCATAAACGAGTTCTTCGCCATTTGAACCCAGTGGCAATCGCAGCGGCAGCATCAACGCATCGCGCGCTCGCAAACTGAATTCTGGCAATTCCAGCCGTCCAGTTGACGCCGGATCGGCTACGTTCAACGTGACGCGCATAGTGTGTTTGTCGTCGAAGTTCGCCAGACTGACAAAGCCGAAAGTCTGCTTGCCATCGTCGGGAATCAACTGAGTCGCCACCAAATCCGGTTCAACGCTGGCTCCAACCGAAGCCGCCGCGATGGTTCGTTCGCCCGCTTTCAACACGCGAGCTTTGACTCGGCGATTGACGCCCAGCCGCGACAAACGGCTGACGAATTCGACAGTCGCCGATTGCACGCTGGCCAGCAATTCTTCGCGTTTCGTTTTGCCCGGCTCGGTCGGAATCGTTCGCCAGAAATCGGGAACCACGATCACACGCGAAGCCAACGGCTCGGTTTTCAATTCGTTCAACGCTTCGCCAGTTGGCAAAGCAGGCGTACAAACCAACAGCCCGCCGCCCTTCACAAACTCAACCAACTTTCGCTGAGCTTCAACTGACAACTCAAGCTTCCTCTCGCCGCGTCTCCCCGTCGCCGCGTTTCCGCGCTTGTCCTCATTTGCGGCGGTAATTTCCTCTCGACCGGTTGCTGCGGTTTTCTTCAAGGCTTCGTCGTCGAAAGTTGGCAGCAGAATCGCTTTGTGGCGTTTCAGCAATTCTAGCGGCTGAAATTCCAAATCGAGATATTCGACTGAGATTTGATTGAGTTGGCAGAACTGTTGAATCTGCATTTGCGCGCGGGAGATTCGCAAAATGTCTTCGCGCGTCAGTTTAGGTTGATCGAAGGAGCTTATGGGATAAACCAAGCCCAGGTCGGCGGCTTTGTGCGCGGCGGCGAGTTCGTGGCCAAGTCCCGAAATCAATCTGCCGTTGCGATGCACGGCGGCGGCTCGCGGACGTTCTTCGCGCGCCAGGTTCAACGCCGATTCCCAAGTGTAGTAATGATTCGTCCAAGGAACTTCCCAACCAGCGGGGTACAGCGTGTCTTGAACAGGGAAGTAATTCAGCCCGTGCAGCCCGTGTCCGATCATCACGCGCGAAGACAGCAAAGTGTTTGTCGGGTCAGCGGTTTTGGCGTAACTGTCTTCGCCGTTGCCGTACCAACCGGCCTGATACTCGATGACCATAGGCGGGAAGTGCGGCTGGGTCTTCAGCGTCTCGGTGTAAAACTGCAAGGTCGCAGTGTCTTCCCAACGCAGCGCGGCATCGGTTCCGAAATTGAAATACCACTGACCCATTGCGCCGATTTGATGCGGAGCGCCAGCGGCGGAAACTCGCATGTCTGTTGGGTTGATGTAAACGGGAACGGTCGCTCCGGCTTCACGCAGGAAAGCGGCGAGCGAATTCATGTATTTCCAAAACACAGGGCCGTTGTAATTTGCGCGGTTGATGGCTTGATCGTCGTCAAGCTGAATGGCTATGACGTTGCCGCCTTCGGTTGCTTGTTTGCCTTTCAGAACTTCGCGCATGACATCGGCGAACCAGCGCCGCGTGTATCGCATATGAGTTTCGTTGGCCATCCACTGCTTGCTGGCTTCTTCGGAATTGGAGGCGCTGACGCCCGAAAGCGGCGGGTAATGTCCGTCTCGCCGAGCGACTTCGTTCATTTGGAATTCAGGTCGAGCCAGCAACCAATCGGGATAACCGCCGTTTTTCCATTCGTTCAGAATCACCGGGCCGGGGCGAACGATGACGGCAAATCCCATTTCTGTCGCCATCTGCATCAAAGCTTTCACGTCTCGGCGAGGATTCGAGCGTCCGTCAAAATCCAGCTTGCCTTCTTCGGGTTCGTGCCAATTCCAGGCGATGTAAAGGTCAACCGTGTTGATGCCCATTTCTTTCAACTTGACCAGCGAGCTTGCCCATTCGTCACGCGGGATGCGGTTGTAAAAGAACGCAGTGCTGTGGGCAAAAAAAGGCTGGCCGTGAAGTTGAAATTGCGGGTAGCCGTTCACGACATTGATTGGTTGAGCCGATTGCGCTTGAGTAGATTCAGTAACGATCGAAGCGAGCGGGAAAGCGAGAAAAGCGAAGAAGAGGACAAGTGAGATTCGGTGCATAACTGTGTTCCGGGCTGTGTCCGTCAGACAGTTATTCGTCGGTGCGGTTCAGCCGGTTGGTGATGCGGTAAATGCTGGCCAGTCCGCTGAAAACTCCCAGCAGGATTCCGGCCAGCAACGCCCAGGGCGTGGTGGTCAACCAACGATCCACCAAAATTCCGACGACGATTCCGCCGATGACGTTGAACGCAAACGACAACCCCATCGAATAAGCCAGCGCGAACTTTCCCTGTTCAGACGGCTTGGACATGACGAAATTATTGTTTAGGCGTTGCCTGCGGTTTAGCGCCTTGCGGAGCGGCGGCCATTCCCTGAAGCCGTGCGCGGACTTCAGGCGGCATCGCTTCCATCGCTTTTTTCATTTCTTCGGCGTTCAGCGGGCGACGCATCGAATCGGGAACTGAAACCGGCACGCCAGGTTTGGATTGCGCCTGTTTCATGATCGGATGCAGAGTTGGCGAAGGCGTCGGTTGTTGCGGTTGCGTTGCGCCAGCTTGTTCAGCGGCGGGAGCCTGTTCCGCCGATTGAGCCGCTGGTTGCGATTGTGTCGCCGTTTGCGGTTGAGCAGCAGGGGCTTGCGTCGTCGCTGGCGAATCAGAAACTACACTGCTTTTGCTGCAAGCCGTCATTCCGGCAACAACTGAAAAAAGCGCCGCGACCAGCGCACTTCGGACAATAAACGTGGTGTTCTTCATGATTTGTTTTGGTTTGAGTTATCTGTGAATTTCGACAACGACGCCGAGCGAAGTTTTCAAATCGCGCAAATCGTAATCTTCTTCCAAAGTGTTTTCTCGATCCAGCACCAGAAACGTGGCGTTTTCTGCCAATGGAAACGCGCTGATGTGCCAGGTTCCGCGATGCAATTTGAACGCGCAGGAACCATCCACCAAAAACGCCGCCAGTTTGTTGACATCCGGCATGGCGGTTCCGTTTTCGGACGGAGCCGCGACGGCAATCACGGATTTCGTCCCGCCCAACGGCGCGAAAAATTGCTCCGACCGCAAATGGCGACCCAGGAAATCAAACGTCATCGGGCGCGCTTCGACGGTCTGAGCCGCTACGCTGGCCTGCCCGCCGTCAAAATCCAGCTTGATGCTTCCGCGCTCTGTGACGATTTCGCCGTAAGGTGAAAAAGTTTCAGCCGTCATTGGCTGAACGGTCAGGTGAACTGTGCGAATCAGTTGTTCGATTTTTGTCTCTTCCTGCTGACGAGCAGGCGCAGCGCCGGTTGCTTTCATGAATGTACTCACCTTTCTTGTGTTGGTTGACGTTCGGAGAGCGACAAGGAACGAGCGTCAGATGGTTAATTTCCAACCGCAGTTTTTTTACTTTCGGGATGGGGCCGAAACGGTCAAACGTCAATAATTATTCGGAAAATGCTGCGAAATCAGTGCGTTGATGCGGCGTTGTAGCATGTCGTTTGTCGGGGTGTCAAAAGTCGGTTTGCGTGGCTGAGCGGACTGAATAGTTACGATGGCTGGCCATTGAGTGTAGAAGCGGCGGTTGACAATTTTTCCTTAGAAACTTAGCATCACAGTGACTAATATATTAGCTGCTGTGATTTTAGAAAATAATCTCAAACTTGAATCGAGGACTGAGAGGGTTAAGGAGGAACGACCGATGGCTTCAACGGCGATTTCAACGAGTGCGGCAAACGATTTCATTATCAATCGCGCCACGCTGAGCGATCAGATTTACGATTATTTGCGGTCGGAAATTTTGACAGGGAGGTTTGCTCCGGGCGACAGGCTGGATTTGGGCGAATTGGTCGAGCGGTTGAAGGTGTCGAAAATGCCGGTCAAGGAAGCCATTGGCCGATTGGCGACGGAAGGTTTGTTGGATGTTCAGGCGCAACGCGGCACATTTGTCAGCCGCGTGGACCCGCGCGAACTGGCTGAAACTTTTGAAGTGCGTCGCGCGCTGGAAATGCTGGCCGGTGAACTGGCCGCAGCCCATGTCAAAAAATCGGACATCGAAAAATTGCGTGCTCTGATTGCCGAAATGGAAAAGTCCACAGAGGTCGCGCATCACCTGGAACTGAATTTTCAATTTCACAGCCTGATCGTGGAATTGTCGGACAATCGAAAACTGGCAGAAACCTATCACCGCTTGCGCGTGCCGATTCAGGTGGCGGGCATTCATTATCGGTCGGAAACCTGGCTGGAGCGCATCGCACAGGAGCAGAAAGAGCATCGCGCCATTTTGCGCGCTCTGGAACAGAAAGACGCCGAAGGCGTGTCGCGCGCCATCGGCGAACATATCAAACGCGGCGGCTTTTCTTTGCTGGAAGATGTCGAACGATCCGTCAAACAGGATTAAGCAATCACATTTATCAACACGCAGCTATCAGCAGCGGGCGGTTTCAGCGGACAGACGACTTTGGCGAGTGACAGTCCGACTGAAACCGACACGCTGTCTTGTTTCCATTGGAGGCTCAAGATGAATCACCTTGTTATCCAAAGGTCACTGACCGCAGTAAAAATTGCGACCGTGACTTTGTCAATTCTGGCGCTGTTGGCGCTGTCATCACTGACCGCATTCGCTCAACGCGGGCGCGGAACCATTCTTGGCACTGTGACCGATTCCACCGGAGCGGTGGTTCCCGGTGCAACCGTCATGATTACAAATCCGGCAACCAACGCCGGCACGACTGTCGTCACCAACGAAAGCGGCGGGTATGTAGTGCCGAACTTGAACGTCGGCGGTTACACCGTCGCGGCGACCAAAACCGGTTTCAAGAAGGCGCTTCGCAGCGGCATCACGCTGGAAGTAGATCAGCGCGCCGAAATCAATCTGGTGTTGGAAACCGGCGCGGTGACGGAAACAGTCGAAGTCACCAGCCAGGCTCCGCTCGTGGACACCACGACGGCGACGTTTGGCAAAGTGATTGAAAGCCGCCGCGTCGCAGAATTGCCGGTCAATGGGCGCAACGCGCTGTCGCTGGTGCTGCTCGCGCCTGCCGTTCAATCCGGCGTTGGCCCGACGGCTTCGGGCTTTGCGGATCGCGGCACGCAGGTCTCGTTCATTCGCATCAACGGCTCGCCGTTCGCCACCAACAATCTGGTTGTGGACGGTTTGAGCAGCGTCAATGCTTATCTGCCGGACGCAAACATCAATCCGAACGTGGATTCGGTGCAGGAATTCAAAGTCCAGACCAACACCATGTCGGCGGAATACGGTTTCACGCTCGGCGGCGTGGTGAACCTGGTGACCAAAGCCGGCACGAACGCTTATCACGGCACGGTTTACGAGTTTTTCCGCAACAATTCGCTCGACGCCAATTCTTGGGCCAACAATCGCGCGCGGCGTCCGAAACAGCCGCTGCGTTACAACCAATACGGCGGTTCGATTGGCGGGCCGATCCGTTTGCCCGGCAAAGTCTTCGGGCCGCTGGGTTACGACGGACGCGACAAGAGCTTTTTCTTTTACAACTATGAAGGCTATCAGTTTGTAACCAACGCTTCGGGCTTTTACACCTTGCCGACCGAAGCTTTCCGCAACGGCGATTTTTCCAAGCTGGCCGACGCCACAGGCAAACCGATCATCATTTACGATCCGGCGACCACTCGCCCGAATCCGAACGGGCAAGGCTTTCTGCGCGACCCGTTTCCCGGCAACATCATTCCGGCCAATCGGATTGATGCGGTCTCGAAAAACTTCCTGCGGTTTTATCCGCTGCCCAACCGCACGGCGGACAACGCCTTCACCAATCTGAACAATTTCTTCGGCGCGGTCAGCAACAAACGCACGCTGACCAATCACACTTCGCGCGTGGATCATCGCTTTTCTGAAAAGAACAACTTCACGGCGCGCTACACCTTTTACAAACAGTTCACCGACAACGGCACGGCGAATCTTTATCCCGATCCGATTGTGCGCCAACGCACCGACCCGTTTCGCGGACACAACGTCGTGCTGAGCGACATTCACAACTTCACGCCGAACCTGATTCACGAATTCCGCATCGGCGTGGCGCGGCAGATTTTTGAATTCAAGGTGGCGAGCGCCGATCAGAACCTGCCGTCGCAATTGGGTTTGCCGTCAATCGTTCCGCCGGATGTGTTGCCGCGTCCGAACAACGGTTTGCCCGGATTCAACACCGGCACTGTGGGCAAACGCGGCGGCTCGGTCTGGCAATTGTTTGATTCGCTGACCTGGTTGAAAGGCAATCACACAGTCAAATTCGGCACGGAGTTGCGACTGACACAGGCCAACAACCTGCAAAAAAGCTCGCCGTCCGGCGATTTCCAATTCCCGACAACCTTGACCGACAACGCCGCGCCCATCGCCGGCAACCGCATCAACACCGGCAATCAATTCGCCACGTTTTTGCTCGGCGCGGTCGGCAGCGCCAGCGTGACGACGCATCTGGGCGAATCCGAAGTCGGCAAGTCTTACGGTTTTTACGTCAACGATGAATGGAAGATTCGCCGCCGCCTGAGTCTGAGTTTGGGATTGCGTTACGATTACCAGCAACAGCCTTACGAACGGCGTTGCGGCACTTCGAGGTTCAATCCTTTCGCTACGAACCCGACCAACAGTCTGCCAGGCTTGACGCAATACGCCTGCATTGATTACGGGCGAACCTTTTCCGAAGACGACAAAAACGACTTCGCGCCGCGCGTGGGTTTTTCGTGGGATGTGCGCGGCAATCAGCAAACGGTTGTTCGCGGCGGTTACGGCATCTTTATGTCGGCGCTGTTTTCTTATTGGAACGCCAATTACGAAAGCACGAACGGTTTTGCCGGAACGACGACGGCTTACCCTGCGCCGAACGGCAACAACCTGCTGACGGCATTTCAATTCAAGGACGGTTTTCCCTTCGCGCCGAATCAACCCTTGGGCGCGCGTTTAGGGCCGAACTTTTTTGCCACGTCCAGCGCGTCGTTCAAAGAGCAAATTTCGCGCACGCCGATGTCGCAGCAATGGAATCTGTCCTTGCAACAACAACTCGGCGGAGGCTTTCTGGTCGAAGTCGCTTATTCGGCCAATCACGGCACTCACTTGCTGTCCGGCAGTTACGATTTGAATCAAGCCGATCCGGCGAAGATTCGTGAATTCGGTTTGGCGGGACGCCTGACCAACAACGTGCCGAATCCGTTCGCGGGCAAAGTCCCAGGCCCATTCGGCGGAGCGACCATCACACAGGCTCAGGCGCTGCGTCCGCTGCCTTATGTCGGCGGCATCACCGTCCAAGCGCCGCACGCGGGCAATTCGATTTATCACTCAATGCTGGTGTCGGCGGAAAAACGTTTTTCCAAAGGCTTCACGGTGCTGGCTTCATACACCTTCGCCAAACTCATCAGCGATTCGATCTTCAACGGATTGAACTTCATAGGTTCGGAAGGCGGCAACGATTTCGGCTATCAGAACGGTTTGTACAATCGTCGCGCCGAACGTTCGGAAGACCCGTCGAACGTGCCGCATCGTTTGGTGGTCAGCGGTTTGGTCGAACTGCCTTTCGGCGCGGGCAAACGCTTCGATTTCAAAAACGGAGTGGCCAACAACGTTCTTGGCGGTTGGCAATTGAACACGATCACGACGATTGTGGCCGGGACGCCGACTTCGGTGCGCGGCGCGAACAACGGTTTGGCAAATCGTCCCGACTGGATCGGCAGTCTGGAATTGCCCAGCGGTTTCACCGATGCCAATCCAAACCGCGGCGTGCAATGGTTCAACCCGGCGGCCTTCGTGAATCCGGCTTTGTACGTGTTCGGCAACACGCCGCGCGCCATCAGCCAATTCCGCAATCCGGGCGCGATCATCATTGACCTGTCGGTGTTCAAGAACTTCACCATTACCGAACGGCTGAAGCTGCAATTCCGCGCCGAAGCCTTCAACGCGCCGAATCACGTCAACCTGGGCACGCCGAACGGTTCGTTCGGTGCCGGGCCGGGCGGCACGAATAACAACGACGCTTTCGGACGCATCACCGGTTCGCGCGATCCGCGTTTGATGCAGTTGGGCTTGAAGCTGATTTTCTAAGTTCGTAGTCCCAGCTTCAGCCGGAATGCCTTTATTATCGAAGCATTACGGCTGAAGCTGGGACTATATGCCTTTTCGCATGAAACGACGTGAATGGCTCAAAAGCGGCGGCGCGTTGGTCGTCGCCGCCACGACAAATTTCGCTCAAATGTCCGTCGTGCAGCGCGCTCGCGTCGGAACCTCTCCGCTCAAAATCACGAAGATCGAACCCTTCGTCATTCGCACTCCCAAAGACAACAAAACGCCCGAAGAGTTGATCGTCATGCCTCCGGTCGGCAATCGCACGGGCGGCGTAGGTTTGTGGAATCGGTTGGATCACGCGAGTCCGTCACGTTTCAACGGCTACACGCAAGCGGTGATCGTCAAGGTCACAACCGATCAAGGCTTGATCGGTTGGGGCGAATGCCACGCGCCTGCCGCGCCGCGCGTTCATCAAACGATCATCAGCGACATGCTCGCGCCGCTGTTGATTGGACAAGACGCGCGCAACGTCGAAGTGCTGTGGGAACGGATGTATTCCAGCGAACGATTGCGCGGTTACGCCACTGCGCCGTTCACCGAAGCCATCGCCGGCATTGATCTGGCGCTGTGGGACATCCTGGGCAAATTCACCGGACAGCCGTTGTATGTGCTGCTCGGTGGCAAGTACCGCGACACGGTTCCGACCTACCTCGGCATCAGCAGCGCGTCTGCCGAAGAGTTGAAAGACAAAGCCGTGCGCGCGGTCGAAGCGGGTTACACCGCGATGAAAACCGAACTCGGCAAAGGCGCAAATTCGCGCGGGCTGGATCGCCTGGCCGCCGTCACGCAAGCCGTCAAAGGCCGCGGGCAATTGCTGCTGGATTCGCTCGGCGCGTTCAAGTTGCACGAAGCCGAACAACTCGGACGCGAACTCGATCAAATGCCCGGCATCGGTTGGTGGGAAGACGCGCTGATGCCCGAAGACACATCTGGTTATCCGCGTTTGGCGGCGGCGCTGAGTACGCCCGTCTGCGTGGGCGAAGGCTTGTCGAATCGTTTTCAGTTCCGCGACCTGTTCGCCGCGAAAGCCTGCGACATCATCAACCCTGATGTTTGCCGCGCGGGCGGCATCACCGAATGCAAACGCATTGCGACGCTTGCCGACGCGCACGGCGTTTTGTGGTCGCCGCATGTCAGCACGGGGACTGCTCCTTATGTGGCGGCTTCGCTGCATCTGGCAGTAGCCACAGCGAATTTCGTCATCATCGAAGGCGGCAACAAAAGCGAAGGGCCGTTTGGCAACGTGTTGCTGAAAGAGCCGCTGGAGTTCAAACCCGGCAGCGCGCGCGTGCCCGAACGTCCGGGACTCGGCGTTGAGTTTAATGAAAAGGAGTTGGCGAAAGTCATCGTATGAACCATCCAACGCGCCGACAATTTATCGGACAGATTTTGGCGAGTGCGCTGGCATTGCCACAACATAATGCCGATAACCTGAATTTTCAAAAGTTGATTCAGCCTGTGCCACTGACGGCGAAATTTGAGTTGCCGGATTATTACGTCTGGTGCGGCACGCTGACCAAAGGCGACGACGGCAAATACTACCTGCTGTTTTCGCGCTGGCCGCGCGCGTTGGGACACAACGCCTGGGTGACGCATTCCGAAGTTGCGGTGGCGGTTGGCAAGAGTCCGCTGGGGCCGTTCACCTTCAAGTCGGTCGCGTTGCCCGCGCGTGGCAAGCAGCTCTGGGACGGGCTTTGCACGCACAATCCAACGGTGCAGCGGTTCGGGAAAAAGTATTATCTGTATTACATGGGCAACACGGGCGATGGCCTGGCGATGAAGTCGCTCAACTGGACGCATCGCAACAATCAACGCATCGGCGTGGCCGTCGCCGATCATCCGCTGGGGCCGTGGCAGCGATTTGATAAACCGTTGATCGAACCTACGGCAGGATTTTATGACGCGCTGATGTGTTCCAATCCGAGCGTCACCAAACGACCTGACGGCGGGTTCCTGATGGTTTACAAAGCGGTCGGCGATAAAAACAAAATGCCGTTCGGCGGCCCCGTGCTGCATTGCGTGGCAACCAGCGACAGCCCGACCGGCACTTTCAAAAAACATCCCAATCCGGTCTTTGTGAAAGAGGGCGTAGCTTTTGCCGCTGAAGACCCGTTCATCTGGCACGACGGTCAACGCTATCGCGCCATCGTCAAAGACAACGAAGGCTATTTCACCAACGCAGGCAAATCGCTCGCGTTGTTTGAATCGGCGGATGGCTTGGACTGGAAATTGTCACGGCATCCGTTGGTGGCAACGATGGAAGTGAAATGGGCCAATGGCACGAAGCAAAAAATGAATTCATTGGAGCGACCGCAGCTTTGGTTTGAAAAAGACAAACCGGCGGTGTTGCTGTGCGCAGCGGATGTTTCGGCAGCGCGCGAGTATTCCTTCAACGTGCAGATTCCACTCAAAGCAGGATAACGCTTACGACTTGTTATGAAACATTGGCTCATAAATTTCATGTTTTGTCTGTTCGTGCTGGTGACTGTGGCGCGCGCGCAAGAACCGGAAAAGAAAATTGAAACGCCACCCATTCAAATTGGCGGCGCGTTCCCCGGTCTTGCCGTCGTCGCTGGACACGAAAACCGCAGCGAAGCAGGCATCGGCGCGTTGTTGCCCTGGGCTGACAAATTATGGTTCGTCGCTTATGTCGCCCACATTCGCGGCGAAGGCACGGGGCTGTTCTGGCTGGACGAAAAGATGCAGATGCACAAACATCCGGCTTCGGTCGTCGGCACGTTCACCAATCGTTACATTCACAATCCGTCAAATCAGGCGTTTCTCGGCCCGCACGCCATTGATGTCAAAGGCAACGTGCGCACCATCGAAGCGATCAAGAATGTGCGGCTGACTTCGACGATGACTCACCTGACCGATCCGAAAAACAAAGTCTATATGCTGGCGATGGAAGGCGAGTTTTATGAAGTGGACGTAAAGACGCTCGAAGCCAAACAGCTTTTCAATCTGGTCAAAGAACTCGACATCAAAGGCCGCGTCCATTTCAAAGCCGCGTTTTCAGCCAACGGACGCGTAGTCGTCGCCAACAATTCTTATTACGAAGCGGACTATCTCGGCAAAGACGCCTCCGGTCGTTTGGCCGAATGGAACGGCAAAACCTGGACAATTCTGGAGCGCAAACCTTTTGTCGAAGTCGCGGGCAAACACTGGTCGGCGGAAACTTACGGCAATCCGATTTTTGCTACAGGCTGGGACCAGGCGTCGGCGATTCTGAAAGTTTTCGCCAAAGGCAAATGGCTGACCTACCGTCTGCCGAAAGGCGCGCAAACCTTCGATCACGCCTGGAACACCGAATGGATGCGAATCCGCGACGCGCAAACGGAACGCTTCCTGATGGATTTGCACGGCATCTTTTACGAACTGCCCGCGCAAATTTATGACGGACGCATTCTGCCGATTCGCCCGATCAGCAATCACTTGAGGATCGTGCCTGACTTTTGTTATTGGCGCGGACTCTTCGTGTTGGGCGGAGATCAAACCGACAACTCGTGGGGGCAGCCGCAAACCGGCCTATGGTTCGGTCAAGTAGACGATCTGTGGAAGATGGGCAAACCTGCCGGTTGGGGCAGCGTGTGGCACAAACAAGATGTGAAAGCGAATGTTCCCTCCGATCCGTTTTTGATGACGGGCTTTGATCGCAAAGTCGTGCATCTGAAAAACGCCTCGCCGAAATCGGTGGCCTTCAATATCGAAGTGGACTTTCTCGGCGATGGAAGCTGGGAAAGCTACGAGGTTGTTCACTTGGGCAACAATGAATACAAGCACCACGAATTTCCCGCCGGATTCAGTGCCCACTGGGTACGTGTGACGGCAAACGCGGATTGCAACGCGACGGTGACGTTTATTTACCAATGATGAAAAAGCCAATTCCCAATTTGCGCTGGTGGATCACTGGGCTGGTCTTTTTCGGCACGGTCATCAATTACGTTGACCGCCAAACGCTGTCGTCGCTGGCTCCGCGTCTGACCAAAGAACTGCATCTGACAAACAGCGATTACGGCCTGATCTCAAATGCTTTTCTGATTCCGTACACAGTCATGTTCGTCGTCTCCGGTTGGCTGATTGATCGTTACGGTACGAAATTGATCTACGGCGTTGCGGCTGTTTGGTGGTCAGTCGCGGCGATGCTGCATGCGGCGGTCGGTTCTGTTTTCGGTTTCGGCGCCATGCGGTTTTTGCTTGGCGCGGCGGAATCAGCCAATTTCGTCGGCGCGCAAAAAGTGGCGGCGGAATGGTTTCCACCCAAAGATCGCGGCACGCTCAACGGTTGGGTTCAGGCGGGAACGGTGACAGGCGCGATTATCACGCCGCTCATCGCCGTGTGGATGGCAGACCGTTGGGGCTGGCAATCGGCGTTTGTTTCCACAGGCGCGTTGGGTTTGATTTGGGCGGCGGCGTGGTTCTGGTTTTATCACTTGCCGGAAAAACATCCGCGCATTTCGGCTGAAGAACTGGCGCTGATTCGGGAAGGAGAGACGGAGAGACGGGGAGACGGAGAGACGGAACGAACTTCCCTCAGTCCCGCTGTCCCTCAATCTCCCCGTCCCGCTTTCCTTTCATTTTTCCGTTTGCCTCAAACCTGGGGATTGTTGCTGGCGCGCATCATCTCCGATCCGGTCTGGTGGTTTTATCTGTTCTGGCTGCCGAAGTATCTGACCGAACGCGAAGGCATGACGGAACAGCGGATGAGTTACGTGGTTTGGATTCCTTATCTGATTGCCGATGTCGGCTCAGTGGCGGGCGGTTGGTATTCGGGGCGATTGATCGCCAGAAAAATTGGCGCAGTCGCCGCGCGCAAATCCGTCATGATCGTCACCGCGTTGATGATGCCGCTGGGGATGTTGCTGGTTTTGCGACCACCGATTCCCGTGGCGTTGGCGATTATCAGCTTTGTGTTGGGAGTGCATTCGGCGTGGAAAACCAATCTGGTGACGCTGACTGTGGACATTTTTCCGCGCCCGATTGTGGCGACCATTCACGGCATTGTGGCGATGGGCGGCGGCATAGGCGGCGCGCTGTTTCAATCCTTTGCCGGTCAGGTGATTGATAAATATTCGTACACGCCGCTGCTGGTGTTGATGGGCGTGCTGCATCCGCTGGCGTATTTGTGCGTGCGAATCTTGGTCAAAAGCGATTCGCAAGCCGCCGTCGAATTGAAATTGCAGGAGCAATCGCAATGAAGATCACGCGCATTTCAGCCTTCGCCATCAAAATTCCCAGAGACTTAAACGCCGCGCGCGGAACCGCCGGTTCGCCCGCGCCGCTGGTGGAATCGCAGAACGATTACCGCTGGGCGACGAATTACCAAACGCTGTATTCGACCAAGATCGAAACCGCGCTCATCAAAATCGAAACAGACGCGGGGCCGATCGGCTGGGGAGAATCGCAATCGCCTGTCGCGCCCGAAGTGGTGCGGACGATCATCGAAACCATTCTGGCTCCGATTCTGATTGGCGAAGACCCGATGGCGCACGAACGATTGTGGGCGCGGATGTACGCGGCAATGCGCGTGCGCGGCCATACGACTTCTTTCATGCTGGACGCGATTGCCGGAATTGACACCGCGTTGTGGGACATTAAAGGCAAGGCTTTGGGCGTGCGGGTTTGCGATTTGCTCGGCGGGCCGTTCGCGGATCAATTGCCTGCTTACGTTTCCGGTTTGTCCGGCGCTGGCCAAACTGCGCGAATCGAACAAGCGGCGAGTTACCACGAGCGAGGTTTCAAATCGTTCAAGTTGTTTATGGACGCCGAACCGGAAGAGACTTTGCGATTGACGGACGGCTTGCGCGAACGCTTGCCCGACGCGCAAGTTTTCGTTGACGCGCTGTGGCGGTTTGATTCGGCACAGGCCGTGCGCTTCGGCAAACAACTGGACGCGCGCAACGTCGGCTGGTTTGAAGCTCCGCTGAAACCGGAAGATGTAGCCGGTCACGCTCGATTGGCGGCAAGCGTCGAAACGCCGATTGCCATTGGCGAAAGTTATCGCACACGGTTTGAAATGCTGCCGTTTTTCGCCGACGGCGCAGTCGAAATCCTGCAACCCGACATCGGACGCAGCGGCATTACCGAAGGCATGAAGCTGTGTACGCTGGCTGAATTGCATCACGTAAAAATCGCCTTTCACATCAGCATTGGTCTTGGCGTGCAAATCGCTGCGGCTTTGCACGTCGCGGCTTCGATCCCGAACTTGATGGTTGTCGAATGCAACCCGCAAGTTTGGCGAGTGGCTGAAACTTTGCTGCACGCTTCGTTGCCGGTCGGCGCGGGCGTGGTTGGCATCCCTGACGGCGCAGGGCTGGGCGTCGAAATTGACGAAGAAAAACTAAAACCGTTTGTGTCAGTAGCCCGCGCGTAAGCAAGGGCTGTGTGGCAAAAGCCGAAGCCCTTGCTTACGCGCGGGCTACTGACACAGTCATGGAGCTTTGCTGGAATGAACCATTACGAAGGGATTTTCCCAATTGCACTGACGACATTTGACGAACATTGCGAAGTTGACGAAGCGAGCCAGCTTTCGCTGATCAACCATCTGATTGATTGCGGCGTTCACGGCATAGCCATTTTCGGCAACGCCAGCGAAGGTTATGCGCTGAGCGAATCCGAAAAAGCGCGATTGATGCCGCTGATAATCAAAGAGGTTCGCAAGCGCGTTCCGGTATTCGTTTCCACAGGCCACACGGGAACGCACGTCGCCGTTCAAATCTCTAAAGCCGCTGAAGCCGCAGGCGCGGATGGGTTGATGATTTTGCCGCCTTATTTTCTGAAGCCTTCCGCCGAAGATTTGTTCGGCTATTACAAAGCGATTTCCGACGCCGTCAGCATTCCGATCATGATTCAGGACGCTCCGTTGCTGACCGGTGTCAACATCGGCGCGGCGCAAATGGCGCGAATGGCGAAAGAATGCGCCAACGTCAAACTGACCAAAGTCGAAGCTCCGCCAACCGCCGCCAAAGTCACAGAAGTTAAACAAGCAGTCGGCGACACGATGATAATTTTCGGAGGCCTGAACGGCCATTTCTTTTTAGAAGAGTTGCAACGCGGTGCGCGCGGCACAATGCCCGGCAGCGATATGATGCCGATGTTCGTGCAAGTCTGGCGCGATTACGAAGCCGGGCGGTTGAAAGAAGCTCGCGCACGGTTCAATCAACATCTGCCGCTGATCCGATTTGAACTGCAACCGGGAATGGGCGTGTCGGCGATGAAGCACAATCTGAAAGCGGCTGGCGTCATCAAACACACAACCGTGCGTCCGCCGACCCGTTCGCTGGACGGTATCGCCGTTGAAGAATTGCAGCAAATCGTCAGCGACCTTCAAACCTGAACAAGATGAACCGCACGCCTTACCAGCGAAGCATCGAGGCGATGAGCACGCGCTTCGACGTGTTTTTGCGCGGCTCCAAAGCTGATTATGACGAACAGCATCTGGAAGCCGTCGCCGTGGCCGTGACTGAAGAAATCGTCCGATTGGACGGCGCACTTTCGCGCTTCGATCCACGCAGCGAAATCGCCCGCATCAATCGTCAAGCCGCGAAACAGTTTGTGCGCGTTGATCGTGAGTTGTTTGCCTTGCTGGAAACTTGCGAACAAGGGCGGCAACTGACCGATGGTTACTTTGACGTGACGCGCGGCGGCGGCTGGGAACTCAATGCGGCGGACAGTTCGGTGCGATTGGCGGTCGAATCGCAAATTGATTTGGGCGGTATCGGCAAAGGCTTCGCGCTGGATCGCGGGCGAGAGATTTTGCGGCGATTCAATGTTGAAAGCGGTTTGTTGCAGGGCGGCACGAGTTCCGTGCTGGCAGTTGGCCAGGAAGTCTGGCCGATTGACCTGCGCCACCCTTTGACGCCTGAACTGGTTATCGGCCAAATTGAACTGGCAAATTGCAGTTTGTCCTGTTCCGCCGTTCGGCGGAGTGAACAGAAAACCTCTGACATTGTGAACCCGCTGACCGGCGAAGCGATTTTCGGCAAGGCCGCTTGTTTCGTTTTGGCTGCCGATGCAACGACGGCGGAAATCTATTCGACGGCTTTGCTGGCCATGGGGCTGGAACGCGCAAGCAAGTTTTTGGCTATGCTGGCAGACGGCGAAGAACAGATCGGATGGTTTGAAGACGATTTTTTATGGCTCAAGGAACGAAGATGAAACGCACGAATTTTATTTGGCTGGCAACGACGTGGTTGTTGTTGGCTGCTATTGTTCAGGCGCAGGAATCCGCCGCGCAAAAATATCTGATTTCAGTCGAACGCATTTATGACCGCGCGCCGCACAGCGCCTTCACCGATTTGGTCGAATTCAACGGAAAGCTGTATTGCACATTCCGCGAAGGTTCCGGTCACGTGCCCGGCAAGCAGGGAACCAATGGCACGATTCGCATTTTGGTTTCCGCCGATGGGCAGAACTGGCAATCGGCGGCTCTGCTGGCCGAAGACGGCGTTGATTTGCGCGACCCAAAATTGTCTGTAACGCCGGACGGGCGTTTGATGGCGTTGATGGGCGGTTCGTTTTATGAAGCCGAAACGTTGAAAGGCGGTCAAACGCGAGTTTCGTTTTCCGATAAGCTGGGAAAGAGTTTCAGCGCGCCGCAGCCAGTAGTGATTGACGCTCGCATTCGCAGCCAGCGCGATTGGTTGTGGCGCGTGACCTGGCATCGCGGCGCTGGCTACGGCGTGGTTTACCAATCCGGCGGCGAAGAGTTCAACGCGCAACTGGTTTCCACGCGCGACGGCATTCATTACCAGTTGGTGACTTCGTTGGCGATTGCCGGGCGTCCGAATGAAACGACACTGCGCTTCACGCCCGACGGCGAAATGATTGCCTGGGTTCGACGTGAAGCCGGCAGTCAAAACGGGTTCATCGGAACCAGCCGCGCTCCATACAAAGACTGGTTGTGGAAAGAACAACCTGTGCGATTGGGTGGGCCGGAATTCATCGTGCTGCCGAACGGCAAACTGGTCGGCGCGACGCGCGGCCATTTGGAAGGCGGCAAACGAAACACTTATCTGGCCTGGCTTGAACGCGACGGCGCTTTAATGGAAATCGTCGCGCTGCCCAGCGGCGGAGACACCAGTTACGCCGGAATGGTGCTGCGCGGAAACAAGTTGTTGGTTTCGTATTACGCGAGCCACGAAGGCAAATCAGCCATTTATCTGGCGACGCTGAGCGTTCAGGCACTGCTGAAAAAATGATTACTCGCCGAACATTTCTGGAAACCGCCGGAGTTGCTGCGGCGACAAGCTCAATGCTGCGCGCTGGCAATTCGCCCGTGCGCGTTGCCGTCATCGGCACTGGCGGACGCGGCTCGGATTTGATTCGCGCCTTGACGACGATTGACGGCGTTGAATTGATCGCCGTTTGCGATGATTACCCGCCGCATCTGGAACAAGGTGCAAAGTACGCCGGCCCGGAGGCAAAAACTTTTGTTGATTATCGAAAGCTGCTGGACGAATTGAAGCCGCAAGCTGTCGTCATCGCCGTGCCGTTGTACATGCATTACCAAGTCGCGGCGGATTGTTTGTCGGCGGGTTGCGATGTCTTTTTGGAAAAGACCATGTGCTACACCGTCGCCGAAGCCAAAAAGCTGACGGTTCAAGTCACTGCTTCAAAGCGCGTTTTCCAAGTAGGCCTGCAACGCCGCGCCAACGCCATTTACAAACAGGCGCAGGCGATGGTCGCCGCCGGAATGATCGGGCAGGTGGTTTCGATCAAATCGCAATGGCATCGCAACAATTCCTGGCGGCGTCCCGTGCCCGTGCCGAAGAGCGACGCCGACTGGCCGAGGCTGGAGCGCAAACTGAACTGGCGTTTGTACAAAGCTTATTCGCAAGGCTTGATGGCGGAACTCGGCAGCCATCAAATGGATGTGGCCAATTGGTTTTTGGGCGGGCATCCGAAACGTGTGATCGCTTCCGGCGGCATCGAATACTTCCGCGACGGACGCGAGGTTTACGACAACATCAGTTGCCTTTACGAATACGAACTGAACGGCGTGAACGGCAAGCCTTACACCGTGCGCGTGAACTACACCTCGCTGTGCAACAACGCCTACGAAGGCGCGGCGGAATTGGTGATGGGGACCAAAGGCAGCCTGTATTTGACCAGCGCGAAAGGTTTGCTGTTTCAGGAAAAAGGCACGGACGTTGTCAGTTGGGAAGGCAACAAAGACCAACCAGCCGCCGATGCCAACGCGGCAATCGTGACAGCCGGAAAGACTTTGAAACTGTCGAATGATCCCTGGGCGCATCGCGGCGCGCCGTTTGAAATTGACATCGCCGAAGGCAACGACACGCGCGACGAATTGGTCGCGTTCGTTGATTGCGTGCGGCGGCAGGACGCGAAAACCATTTGTGATGTGAATGTCGGACTGGCCGATTGCGCAACCATTTTGATGGCGAACCAATCCGTCGAAGCGGGCGGCTGGATTTCGTTTCCCGCCTAACTTTCGCTTATTTCAAGCGACACCTCGTCTTGTCGGCACACGTCTGTCACGGAGCCAGAAACGGTTTTGGAACGTTGTCGCAGACGCCGCTACGACGCTATGATTGGCAACAAGGAGGAAACGTTTATGAACGGAACGATCACTTTACCGATTGACGCGGAGCTGGCTGGCTGGCTTAAGACTGGCGCGGCTTCACGAGGCATCAAGGTGGAAGATTTTGCGTTGGATGCTTTACGTCGCGTCGCCAGAAAGCCGACAATCAACGAAGTCTTTGCCGACGTACAAGCCGATTTCAAAGCCAGCGGTATGACCGAAGATGAGTTGGGCGATTTGCTGGAAAAAGCCGTTGCCGAAGTGAGAGCCGAACATCGTGATTGAAAAATATCTGGTGGTCTTCGACACTGTGGCTTTGGTGCTGCGCGTCATCTTTCGGTGGCTGAAAATCGTCAAGCCGGAAGAGTTCTTGCACGTGATGGATGACAGTGGGCGAATTGAGCAGGTTTGAGTTCAGGCGTTGTTGACTTAGCGCATTCGGCGGTATGATTCAGAACAAGGAGAAAAACGTATGGGAGCTACGATCACATTAACGCCTGAGCTTGAAGTTAAATTGGCCAAGAAGGCTGCTGTTGAGGGACTTAACGTTGAGCAGTTCGCGTTAAACGAATTAAGCCGCGCGGCCGAGCTGCCGACGATCAGTGAAATTTTTGCCGACGTTCGTTCCGCGTTTCACGCAAGCGGCATCAGCGACGAAGAATTACAGCAAGACATCGAACAAGCGTTGGCAGAGGTGAGGGCGGAACGCCGTGCCCGATAAATATCTGGTCATCTTCGATACGGTCGCGCTAGTGCAAGCGACGATCAATGAGCTTAGTGCGGCTGGCAGGTGCCTCACCTTATTTGAACAAGGCAAAATCTCAGTGGCAGTCAGCCGAGCTACGCTTGCCGAAGCCCAAGATGTCTTATCTCGCCCGTACCTTCGTCAAAGGTACGATCACATCACGGAAGAAGTGGTAGCCAACCTCATCCAGGTTTTGTCACGCAAAGGTCATTTGGAAAAGAAGGTGCGGAAACGTTTCAGCTACCCGCGTGACCCCAAAGATGAACCTTTCTTGAATCTCGCCATCGAAGTCAAAGCCGATTACCTCATCAGCCGCGATAACGACTTGCTCGACTTGATGGACTGGAACAAACCGGATGGCCGCGAGTTTCAACGCCGCTTTCGCTTTCTGAAAATCGTCAAGCCCGAAGAATTCCTGCAGGTGATGAAGAAGAGTGACACGGATTGAGTGAACTGGCTGCGCGGACGATTCCTCTGGCTGGCATGGACGCGTGTGCCCTTGCTGATTTTCGCGCTGGCGTGGCTGACGTTGGCTACGCACGATGCGCCTTTGTCAGGAAGTCAGAAGCGGTTTAGCGGAAACCTTTTTCTCCGGTGAGAAACCTGTTCGCCCTAGATTTTGAGTTTTCATTTCAAGCCGTTAATATGCTGAAGAAGCTGTAAGATACGTCCCTAGAAGCAATCTATTGGCTCGATTCTTGGTTTCAGACTAGGCACAAGAAGCATCATGAAGGTAAAACTAGATCAAGCAGTAAAAATGTTTTTCGGAAACTCCTCTCTCGAAATGGTTTATCTTGAGGCGGTTGGAAATGCCCTTGATGCAGGAGCCACGAAAATCACAATCCGTATCTCAGCAGATTCATATAGTCAGACAGATACGCTTCGCATATTAATTGGTGACAACGGTGAAGGTTTCACCGATGAACGCTACAATAAGTTCTCAAACCTTTTCGATGTTGAAGAAAAGTCACACAAAGGGTTGGGACGACTTGTTTATCTTTACTATTTCAAGAAAACCAGTATCACGAGTTTTTATTCAGACACGAAAAAAAGGGAGTTTGATTTCACTGCGACCTTCAAAGAAGAAGATGCAAAAGTCACTGATGTAGAAAAGCGGCACCCAGGCTCGACATTAGAGATGAATGGTTACACTTTATCTAAACTAGCGCAGCATAATTTTATTCGCCCTGAGTATTTAAAGAATAGATTGCTAAAAGAGTTTTACTCTAGGCTTTATCAATTCAAGCAAGAAAACAAGGATATTTCTATCACGGTTACCTCAATAATTGACAATGAAAAGACTGAGGAAGTGTTGAAGAATAGCGATATGCCGCAACTAGAAAGCGTCGAGCTTGAGACTAAACTTGACCTGTTTAGTAAACTCCTTCTTCACTTTTCAATTACGAAGGTTGAGAACGATCAAACATCGCTTATCGCCGCAGTTTCAGTTGACAACAGAACGGTGAAACTAGACATCATAGCTAAAGAAAATATTCTTATTGGTTATAGCATGGTTTTTCTGCTTTATTCAGATTGGTTTATCGGAAAAATGAACTCTGACAGAACCGCTTTGGAGATCACCGAACCTGAGATGAAAAGTATTCAAACGATTTTTAGAAACAAAGTGGCCTCAATCATTGAGGAGAGAGTTCCAACGGTGAAAAAGCAGCACGAAAAAATCCAAAACCAGTTGGTCAACCGTTACCCTCATCTTTCTGGATATTTTCAAGCTGATAGCATTGGGTTTGCCTCTAATGCAGACATTTTGCAAAATGCCCAAGAGCAATTCTTTAAGGCTCAAAAAGAGCTATTAGACGCAACTTCATTAACGGATGAACAGTATGAAAAGTCGATTGAACTCTCAGCTAGATCGCTAACCGAATACATTCTGTTTAGACAAATGACGATTGATAAATTAAAAAACTCGTCGAGCCAAAACAGCGAGGCAGAACTTCATAATTTATTCGCGGCTATGAAAGTGCAGTTTGACAAGAATAATGCGTCAGAAGACCTCTACAGAAACAACGTCTGGCTTTTAGACGACAAGTATATGACTTATGAAGCAGTCTTAAGTGACCGTGAAATGAGCGAATTGATTAAATTTATAACAGAAGACAATGGCCTTTTAAGAGATGATGACCGTCCTGATATAGCTCTAGTGTTTTCAAACGACCCAGATAATTCGAAAGTTTTTGACGTGGTAATGGTTGAGTTGAAAAAAAGAGGTATTAGCTTGGAAGAAAACATGAAAACCGTAACTCAACTAGAGAAGCGCGCACGAAAGCTGATGAAGTACTACAACAACAAGATACAGCGCATTTGGTATTACGGGATCATCGAATTTAACGAAGAAGTCGAATTGGCGCTGACTGGGGAATACAAAGAGCTTTATTCGTCTGGCAAGATGTATTATAGAGAGGTGAAAGTAGCAATACAGAAAACTCCGGAAATAATTTTACCAATTGGGGTTTTTATTTGGGATATTGATGCTGTGATTAAAGATGCGGATTCTAGAAACTCAGCTTTTCTGAATCTCATTAAAAGTAAGTTCATTGTTAGTTCAAGTTGAGGATATTGCCAAAATTATTATTCAAGCCTCAGCGTATACCAAGTCGCTCTTGCCTGTTCGTGTTTTGCCGTCCACCCCGCCTGTGTCAACTCTAGCAATCACACCTTCACTGCCTACTGGAAAGGCCGATGAATCGATCTTATGAATGGCTTGCTTGGGAACGCCCTCTGCATCTTCACTGCATTGAGGCGGGCAATTTGAGCAGCGGCGCGGTCTTCCTTTTTCAGCCTTCGCAATGCGAAATGTGGGAAAAAGCTTGCGAGGGCAGCGGGTCAAACCAAAGACTTTCGCGGCAATTGCGTTCTAACTGAGCTTCCGTACCTATTTAGAAATGGAAACGAAATAAGTGTTCCATTGGGAAGCTGTAGCGCAATCCTGCCAAGGTTGCGCCGGTTCTCAAAAAGACTAATTGAGAAGCAGCGCAACCTTGGCAGGATTGCGCTACCACTTTGGAGGATTCCACGAATTGGTGGAGTTATTTCCGCGCCGATCCTTAATGAGTATCGTATCTATATCCGTCGCCAGCGCGCGTCGGAGCCACGCCTCAAACATTCAAGCCGTCCGGCTTGGCGTTCTTGCTGATTTGTCCCCCGCTGTTTTTATCAACCATCGCGTTCTCCAAATCCGCACGTTTCGACTTTCAAGAGCAAGTCATTGACGCAAACGTCGGCGCGTGAAGATTTACTGGAACAGGCGCAAGTAAATGGCGGGCGCGCTTTCCAAAAACAGCAAGCCTGCATAGACTGAACCCGCTCAAATTCCGGGCAAACCAATTTCCGATAACGAGGGATAACTATGAGACGACGTGACTTCATCGCTTCCGCAGCCGCCACAACCGGCTATTCGATGTTCATCAAAGTTGACGGACTGGCTCAGGAACAAGACAAACGTTCCGCTGAACAGATTCGTCAGGAAATGCAGCGCGTCGCTCCGGCGGGCGATCTTTCCGCTGCGCCGCTGGAACGCAACATGAAACTGGTCGAGTTGAACTGCGACGTGCTGGTTGCGGGCGGAGGCTTGGCCGGTGTGTTGGCGGCGGTGAGCGCCGCGCGGCACGGAGCCAAAGTCGTGCTGGTGCAGGATCGTTCGCGGTTGGGCGGCAATTCGTCCAGCGAAATCAAAATGCACGTGGTCGGCTCCAACAATCACAAAGGCCGTCCCGGTTGGCGCGAAGGCGGATTGCTGGAAGAGTTCCGGCTGGACGACGCCGCCAATAATCCGCAGCGCTGCTGGGAGCTGTGGGATTTGTTGCTTTACGACAAAGTCGTGAGCGAACCGAACATCACCTTGTTGCTCGAAACCACGCTCTATTCCGCCGAAGTCAAAGACAGCACAATTCAGCGCGTGTTGGCGCGTTGTGACCGCACGGAACACATTTACCGCATCACCTCCAAACTTTTTGCTGACTGCACGGGCGACAGCCGTTTGGGAGTGGAAGCAGGCGCGGAATATCGCGTCGGTCACGAATCCCGCGCTCAGCACGGCGAATCACTTGCGCCGGAAACCGCCGACAACAAGACTCAAGGTTGCAGCATCCTGTTCACTTCGCGCGATCACGGCAAACCCATGCCCTTCACTCCGCCGAAATGGGCGCGCAAGATCACCGAAAAAGATTTGAAATCGCGCGGCATCAATTCGTGGGAATACGGTTACTGGTGGATCGAATGGGGCGGACATCTGAACACTGTGCGCGATAACGAACGCATTCGTTTTGAATTGTTAGGCATCGTGATGGGCGTTTGGGATTACATCAAAAATTCGGGCAAGTATCCGAACTCCGCGAACTGGGCCATGGACTGGGTGGGCATGCTGCCCGGCAAACGCGAAGCGCGTCGGCTGGCGGGCGATCACTGGTTGACGCAAATGGATTTGATGGGCTTGAACGGCGAATTTGAAGACGCCGTTTGCATAGGCGGTTGGAACCTGGACGAACATCCGCCGACTGGGTTTGAAAATCCCGAATTGCCGCCTTTTGTTTCGATCAAACTGCCGGGCGTTTACAACATTCCGCTGCGCTCGCTTTACAGCAAAAACATCCGCAATCTGATGATGGCCGGTCGCAACATCAGCGCCACGCACACGGCGTTTTCGTCAACGCGGGTGATGGGAACTTGCGCGGTCGAAGGCCAGGCCATCGGAACCGCCGCCGCGCTTTGCATCAAAAACAATCTGTTGCCGCGCAAGCTCTACGAAAACAAAGCGAAGCTGAAAGAGTTGCAACAAACTTTGTTGCGCGACGATCAGTCCATCAAGGGGTTGAAAAACGAAGACCCGCTTGATCTGGCGCGACGTGCAACCGTTACGGCTTCGGGCGAAGACGCGAATTGCTCCCCGGCGCAGGTGCTGAACGGATGGACGCGCAGCTTACCTGAATACACCAATCAATGGGCCGCGCCGCTCGGAGCGGATGGAGCCTGGCTGGAATTGGCCTGGGACAAGCCGCAAACGATCAAACAGGTGCAACTGACCTTTGATTCAGGCTTTATTCGTGAACTCACACTTTCCTCTTCGGACAATGCCAACAAAGGCATCATTCGCGCGCCGCAACCCGAAACGGTTAAGACTTATTCGCTGCAATACCAAACCGAAGACGGCAAGGAGTGGGTTGAACTTGCCAACGTGGCGAACAATCACCAACGCATTCGTCGTCACAAGTTTGCGGCGGTGCAAGCCAAACGAATCCGTCTTCAAGTCAAGGAAACCAACGGTGACAAACTGGCGCGAGTTTTTGAAGTGCGCTGTTACGCCTGAGAAAACCATTGCGAATACCGCCGGCCGACCGGGCACACAACAGTTGCGGCGCGATCTGAAAGCGACTGCCGGAGCCAAAGTCGAAATGACTGGTGTGCCGGGCGCATTGAAAACTTGCTGTAAAAAAGGCGTTTTGACGATCACCACGCCTGACCCTGGACCGGATCAATTTTCCGGTATTGTGTTCAAGATCAATGGGGCAGATGTTTTGCCGGAGACATGAGATGAAAAAACTGAGTTTACTAGGCGTAATTTTGCTGCTGGCCGGCGGCGTAGTCAGTCAGACCACAACGCCACAACCCGTCATTGGCGCGCGCGTGGTCAATGTGATGCAAATCAATGGCCTGCTTTTCAAGGATCTCAACAAAAACGGCAAATTGGATGGTTATGAAGACTGGCGACGTTCGGCGGAAGAGCGAGTCAACGATTTGGTCGCGCAAATGACCATCGAAGAAAAAGCCGGGCTGATGGTCGGGCCTTCGTTACCGGCAGGGCCGAACGGAACCCCCAGCGAACAGGCCGTCTGGGGACAGAATCCGTTTAATCCGGGGCCGGTGCAATTGACTTCGCCTGCAACGACTGATGCCTTGCTCAGGCGTCATATTCGCCAGTTCATCAATCGGGAAAATCTTCCGGCGCGGACGATGGCAACCTGGCTGAACTCGGTGCAGCAAATCGCGGAAGGTTCACGGTTGGGCATTCCCGTCGTCTTCGTCACCAATCCGCGCAACCAATACGGCACGCAGAATGTGTTCGGCATTCAGGAAGCGGGCGGTGCCTTTTCGCAATGGCCCGGCCCGCTGGGTTTGGCCGCGACGCGCGATCCGGCGTTGATCGAAGAGTTCGCTCGTATCGCCGCTCAGGAATACGTCGCGGTCGGTCTGCGCGGCGCTTACCATCCGACCGCCGACGTGGCGACGGAGCCGCGCTGGAATCGCTTCCGCGAAACCTTCGGCGAAGACGCGAAACTGACCTCGGAAATCATCACGGCGCTGATTCGCGGTTTCCAGGGCGAAAAGCTAGGCCCGCGTAGCGTCGCGCTGACCACGAAACATTTTCCCGGCGCGGGGCCGGCGGACGACGGTCTGGACGCGCATTTCGCATACGGCAAAAATCAGGTCTATCCCGGGAAGAATCTGGAATACCATCTGCAACCCTGGAAAGCCGCGATTGCCGCCGGAACCGCCATGATTATGCCGTATTACGCCGTGCCCAAAGGTTTGACGAGCGAAGACCTGGGCATGGCGTACAACAAGGAAATCATCACCGAATTGCTGCGCAACAAGTTGGGCTACATGGGCGTCGTCAATTCCGACACCGGCATTTCCACCGGGATGCCGTGGGGCGTCGAAAGTCTGAGCGTCAAGGATCGTTACAAAAAAGCCATCGAAGCCGGCGTTGACCGCATCGGCGGCGACGCCACGCCGGAACTGATTGTCGAATTGGTCAAAGGCGGCGGATTGACCGAAGCCCGCATTAACGAATCGGCGAGCCGCATTTTGCGCGTCTATTTCGGTCTCGGCTTGTTTGAAAGCCCGTATGTCAATCCGGATGAAGCCGAACGCACCGTGCGCAAAAAAGAATTTCAGGGCAAAGCCGATCTGGCGCAGCGCAAATCCATCGTGCTGCTGAAAAATGACAAGAGCATTTTGCCGTTGAAAAAAGGCGTTCGGATGTATGTTGAAGGTTTGGACGCAGCGGTCGCCGCGCAATTCGGCTATGTCTCCACAACGAATCCCGACGATGCGGACGTGTGCATCGTGCGCGTAAGTCCAGCCGGCGGCGGCGGACGTGGGCAAGGGGGTGGACGTGGTGGTTTTGCCGGCGGAGGTGGGCGCGGCGGTGCAGGTGGAGGCAGACCCGGCGGCGGCTTTGGCGGCGGCGGCCAGCCCGTTGATTTGACGATTCCTGCTGCACGTTTGACGCCGGTTCGCGCGCTGATGCAAAAGAAACCGACGATCATCGTGGTGCAATTCGACAGTCCGTATGTGATTCCCGAATTGGCGAACGAATCCGCCGCGTTACTGGCGACGTTCGGCGTCAGCGATGAAGCCTTGTTCGACGTTTTGGTGGGCAAATTCAACCCGACTGGCAAGCTGCCGTTTGAATTGCCCGCGTCCATGGATGCCATGCGCGAACAGTTGGAAGACCTGCCGTATGATTCAAAAGCTCCGCTGTTCAAATTCGGCGCGGGTTTGAGCTACGACCGCGCGAAAGGAACTCCGTGAAAAGTAAATGCGACTCACCATCGCGTGGGAAGCGTCGCCTGAAGCGCACGCTTTCGATTCTAACCATTCTGCTTGGGCTTTATGTCGCGGTTCATCGCGCTGGTGCCGATCAATCCGCCCTGAACTCCGTTCCGACGCGGCTGGCCGAATTGCTCAAGCAGCATTGCGGCCAATGTCATAACGGCGACTCGCGCAGCGGTGGGCTTGATCTGACGGCCTTGTCGTTCGATCCGGCGGATCGTGCGATTCGTGAGCAGTGGATTCGCATTCACGACCGCGTTGAAAAAGGCGAGATGCCGCCGAAGTCCGTCGCCTTTTCCACGGCGCAACGCGCGGAGTTACTGAAGCTACTCAGCACGAAAATCCACGCGGCGGATCAAGCCGAAATCCTTGCCGCCGGGCGCGGGCCGATGCGGCGATTGAATCGTGACGAATACGAACAGAACCTGCGCGACCTGTTGCAATTGCCGCATCTGGACATACGCGACCTGCTGCCCGCCGACCGCGAAGCGCATCATTTCAACAAGGTTTCAGACACGTTGGACATGTCTCGCGTGCAGTTGGCGGCTTACCTGGACGCCGCCGAAGCCGCTTTGCAGCAAGCGATGGTCAAAACCGCACAGCCTCCGGTGGCGATGAAATACCGCGCAGTCGGCAAACAATTGTCGTTCGTGCGCGCGATCACAGGCGAAAAGCAGTCCATGTTTTTCGCGCGCAATGCCGTCGGCATTGATTCCAACGAAAAAGGCGAAGAAGCCGACCCGACCGTGGAAATGGTGCTGTGTCGTTCGCCCGGCTGGCCTTATGCAGTCTTCCCGAAAAAGCTGGTGACGCCCGCCGCCGGAGCTTATCGCGTGCGGTTTTCGGCTCGCGCGGTGTTGCAACAGCCGGGCTTCAAACTCACACCCGCGACGCTGCCCGTGCCTATGACCTTTCGTTCGCGGCGTCCGACCAATCATGACATTGCCGAAGACGTGAAATCAGTCGGCGGCATTCTGGACATTCAACCCAACGCGCAGCCGGGCGTTGGAGTTTATGAAACCATAGTGCAGCTTGGCGCGGGGCAAACCATCGAATACGGCTTGCTCGGTTTGCCGGTGCCGCAACCAGACGCGCGAGGCATCACCGGAGCGTATCGCTTTCCGCCCTTTCCCGAAGGCGGCCAGCCGGGAATTGCCTTTCAATGGATGGAAGTCGAAGGCCCGCTTGCGCCCGAAACGTGGCCGCCCGCTTCGCATCGCGTGTTGTTCGACAATCTGGGCGTCGAAGTGAAATCCGCCAATCCGGCTCAAGACGCCAAACGATTGCTGCGGCGTTTCATCAATTTGGCCGCGCGCCAACCCTTGCCGGAAGAAGCCGTCGTCAAGTTTGAGCAACTGACGTTGTCGCGTCTGAACAACGGCGCGACGCTCGCCGAAGCCTTGCTCAGCGGCTACAAGGCGTTTTTGTGTTCCGATCTGTTTTTGTATTTGCGTGAGCCGATGCGCGCCAACGATCAGTTTGCCGTCGCCAATCGGCTTTCACATTTTCTGACCGACACGCGCCCGGATGCCGCACTGACCGAACTGGCGCGACAAGGAAAGTTGCGCAACGCCGCCGTGCTGCGCCGCGAAACGGATCGGCTGATTGCCGGTGACGGCTTCGAGCGATTCGTCACGCACTTCACTGATTCCTGGCTGAGTTTGCGCGACCTGCGCCGCGACGACCCGGACATCCGGCTCTACCCTGAATATCGGCTGGATGATTATCTGGTCGAATCCATGGGACTGGAAACGCGCGCGTTTTTCACGGCGATGGTGCGGGAAAACCTGCCTGCCGCAACTTTGATTGACGCTGATTTCACTTTCGCCAATGACCGGCTGACGCGGCATTACGGCTTGCCGCCGCTGGCCGGTTCCACCCTGCGCAAAGTCTCGCTGCCGAAAGGCAGTCCTTACGGTGGATTGCTGACGCAAGCATCAATTTTGAAAATCACTGCGAACGGCGTGGCGACTTCGCCGGTGTTGCGCGGAGCCTGGGTAATGGATCGTTTGATCGGACAGCCGCCCGCGCCGCCTCCGCCCGGCGTGCCCGCCGTTGAACCGGATATTCGCGGGGCGAAATCCATGCGCGATTTGCTGGCGCTGCATACGAAATCCGAGACTTGCGCGTCGTGTCACGCCAAGTTCGATCCGGTCGGGTTGGCGCTGGAAAACTTCGATGTGATGGGACGTTGGCGAACGAACTATCGCGGATTGGAAACGGGAGAGCGCATCAGCGGCATTGATCCTTCCGGCCACGATTTCAGCTACACCGTCGCCGGCGCTGTGGATTCAAGCGGCCGGCTCGCCGATGGGCGCGACTTCAAAGACATTCACGCGCTCAAGGCGATTTTCAAATCCAACCCGCGCCAACTTGCGCGCAATCTGCTGCACCAATTCACTGTCTACGCCACGGGCACGCCCGTGCGTTTTGCGGATCGCCGCGAGCTTGAATCCATTCTCGATGCCTGCGCCAAAAACGATTACCGCGTCGGAGATTTGTTGCGCGCGCTGGTGCAAAGCAAAATCTTTCTGGGACAAACCGGCTCGGTCAAAAAGGAGGTCACGAAATGAACATACGCACTTCTTCATCACACCTTTCGCGCCGCACGTTTTTGCGTGGGCTGGGCGTCACGCTGGCGTTGCCCGCGCTGGAATGCATGACGTTTGCGCGCCCGACTAACGCTGAAGCGCCGCGACGAATGCTGCTCATTGCCAACAACATAGGCGTCCTGCCGAAGCATTTCTTTCCGCAAGGCGTTGGCCGCAATTACGAAGCCTCGCCGCTGCTTTCGATTCTCGCCCCGCATCGCGAAGACTTCACTGTCTTCAGCGGCCTGTCGCATCCCAATGTGACCAGCGGCCACAGCACTGACAATTGCTTTCTGACTTCGGCGCGCGGCGCGTTCAAGGCGGGTTTTCGCAACACGATTTCGCTGGATCAATTCGCGGCGGAAAAGCTCGGTCAGGTGACGCGCTTCGCTTCGTTCAACCTGGGCGTCAACATCGAAAAAGCCAATCGCAGCCTTTCGTGGACGCGCGACGGCGTGCTGTTGCCTGCCGAAGACAGCGCGACGGCCTTGTATCAAAAGATGTTCGTGCAGGGCGATGCCGCAGCCGTTCAGCAGCAACTCCGCCGATTGGAAGAACGCGGCAGCATCCTGGACACCTTGCGCGACGAAGCCAACCGCTTCAACCGCAATTTGGGCGCGACGGACAAAGCGCGGCTCGATCAATATTTCACCTCCGTGCGCGAAGTCGAACAACGGCTGGTCGCCGCGCGCGAATGGGAGCAGCGCCCGCTGCCGAAAGCTACACAGCCTGCGCCCACTGCAATTCAGGAAGGCAAATACTTTTTTGAGAAGTTCGAGTTGATGTTGGCGATGGCGCAACTCGCGTTCGAGTCTGATTCCACGCGCATCGTTACGCTGATGCTGGATGCTTTCTGGACGCCGATTTTCAAACTGGGCGGACAACAAGACACGACCGAGAGTTACCACGGCCTGAGCCATCACGGCCAAAACGAAAAGAAGTTGCGCCAATTGGAAGCCGCCGACCGTCAACACATGGCCGTGCTGAACAAATTGATGACCAGTCTGGCCGACAAATCCGAAGGCGGCGAACGCTTGCTGGATCGCACGATGGTGCTTTACGGCAGCAACATGGGCGAAGCCAACATTCACGACAACACCAATCTGCCGATCATTCTGGCCGGCGGCGGCTTCAAACACGGCCAGCACATCGCCTTCAGCCGCCATCACAACACGCCGCTCAGCAATCTGTTTGTTTCGATGTTGCAGCGGATGGGTGTCGAAGCGGATTCTTTCGGCAGCAGCACTGGCAGCCTGACTGGATTGAGTCAGGCTTGAAGCGGAGGTTGTTTATGGAACGCAGAGATTTTGTTGCGGCGTGATTTCAGTTTGGAACCATGACGAAGCTTCAACAACGGCAAAAAACGCGACGAAGACCCGAACATCAGCGACATCATCCACTCTGAATTTCAGTGTATTCTCGTCAGTAAACTCACCGTTTGATACGGCGAAAGGAAAACTTCAATTGACACAACTACACGGCATTCTGCCTGCCTTGATTACTCCATTCGACGAAGCGGGAAATTTCAACGCGAAAAGCTGTGAACGGCTGCTTGAACGGCTGTATGACGCGGACGTTCACGGCGTGTATGTCTGCGGAACGACCGGCGAAGGGTTGTTGCAAACCGTTGCTCAGCGCAAAACCGTCGCCGAATGCGTGCTGCACAATTCGCCCAAAGACAGGCAGGTGATGGTGCAGGTCGGGGCGGCTTGTCTGAGCGAAGCCATCGAACTGGCACGTCATGCCGCGCAACACGGAGCCGCATCCATCAGCAGTTTGCCGCCCGCCGGTTTTTATTCCTTTGCCGAAGTGGCGGCGTATTATCGCGCGCTGGCCGAAAGCACAGACTTGCCGTTACTGGTTTACTTCATGCCGGCGGGCGGCGGCGCGATTTCGACTGTGGCGCAGATGTTGGAACTGTGCGCGCTGCCGAATGTGCGCGGGTTGAAATTCACTGATCACGATTTTTACAAGCTTTCGTTATTGAAAGAGAGCGGCGCGACGGTCTTCAACGGTTACGACGAAGTGTTGTGCGCGGGCTTGCTGATGGGCGCGGACGGTGGCATCGGCAGTTTTTACAATCTTGTGCCGGAACTTTTCGTCAGGCTTTACGCGCAAACACAAACCGGGCAGTGGGCGGAAGCGCGCGCCACTCAGCGGCGAATCAACGAACTCATCACCATCACGCTGCGCTTTCCGATGTTCGGCGCAATCAAAACCATGCTGGGCTGGTCGGGCATTGATTGCGGAACCGTGTTGCCTCCGCGCCGCAACCTGACTGCCGACGAAGCCCGCGAATTACAACGGCAACTGTCGCAATCCGTGTTTGCCGATGCGGTGTTCGCACGCTCGTAATCCATCACCAAAAAAGGGAAACGCTCCATGAGCTTTGTTCTTCGATTGAGCGTGTTGTTGTTTGGCTGTCTGACGCTCGCTTGCTCTTCACACAAAGAAATCTCCACAGACAATTTGACCTGGCAAACTCTGCCGGATTTGCTGCAACCGCTAAGCGGCCAATTTGCGGGCGTCAGCAATGGCGCTTTGCTGGTCGCGGGCGGCACGAACTTTCCCGTGCCGCTATTTTCCGGCGGGCAAAAAGTTTGGTACGACACGGTTTATGCGTTGGAACCTGGTCAATCGCAATGGCGCGTGGCGGGCAAGCTGGAACATCCGTTGGCTTATGGCGGCAGCATTACGACCGATGACGGTTTGATCTGTCTGGGCGGTTCGGACAGCGCGCGGCATTACGCCGAAGTGTTTCGGCTGCGTTATCGCGGCGGCAAGCTGGAAAAAACTCCGTTGCCTGATTTGCCGCAACCGTGCGCGATGTTGGGCGCGGCCAAACTCGGCAACACAATTTATGTGGCGGGCGGACAACTTGCGCCGGATTCGGTTTCTGCGATGAATACATTTTGGGCGCTGGACTTGTCCAAGCCCGATGCAGGTTGGCAGCAGTTGGAATCGTGGCCGAGCTTTGGGCGCATTTTGCCAGTGGTCGTTGCTCAAAACGGCGTGGTGTTGGTCGGCAGTGGAGCCGAGCTGACGCCGGACGGCGAGGGCAAAACGACGCGGCGTTATTTGAACGATTGGTACGCTTATCAACCCGGCAAAGGCTGGCGACGAATCGCCGATGCGCCGCGCCCGATGGTGGCGGCTCCGGCGTTGGCGTTCGGGCAATCGCACGCGCTGGTTTTGGGCGGAGACGACGGCGCAAATGCCGCGCGCGTGCAGGAATTGAAAGACGCGCATCCGGGATTCAGCCGCGAAGCCTGGCTGTATCACACCATCACCAACACCTGGGCGAAGGCGGGCGAATATCCGGCGGGATTCGTCACTTCGACCGCCGTGCTGTGGCAAAACAAAATCGTCGTTCCCGGCGGAGAAACTCGTCCCGGCCAACGCTCAGCCAATGTCGTCGCAGCTTCGTACGTTTCGCAAAAAGGAAAATTCGGATGGCTGGATTACGCTGTGCTGGCGTTGTACCTGCTGCCGAATCTGCTGTTCGGCTTTTACTTTTCCAAGCGCAATAAAACTTCGCAGGATTTCTTTTTGGGCGGCGGACGCATTCCGTGGTGGGCGGCGGGTTTGAGCATTTACGGCACGCAGCTCAGCGCCATCACTTATCTGGCGGTTCCGGCCAAATCCTTTGCCGAAGATTGGACATACGCCATCGCGCAAATGTGCATCATCTTTGTCGCGCCAGTGGTCGTGGCGTTTTATCTGCCGTTCTTTCGACGGTTGAACGTCACCAGCGCGTATGAATACCTGGAATTGCGATTCAATCTGGCTGTGCGATTGTTTGGCAGCGCGTCGTTCATTTTGCTGCAAGCCGGGCGTCTGGCCATCGTGATGTTTTTGCCAGCCATGGCGCTGGCCACGGTCAGCGGATTGAACGTCTACGTTTCGATTTTGCTGATGGGCGTGCTTTGCACGATTTACACGATGAAAGGCGGCATCGAAGCCGTTGTCTGGACGGATGTCATTCAGTCCGTCGTTTTGTTGGGCGGCGCGTTGCTGGCGCTGGCTTTGGTGATGGTGGACGTTGACGGCGGCGTCGGCAAAATCGTTTCCACCGGTTGGGCCGAAGGCAAATTCCACACGTTCACCTGGACGTGGGATTACACGACCACCGCCGTGTGGGTGGCGTTGTTCGGCAATCTGTTTTCGGTGTTGATTCCTTACACCACCGATCAAGCCGTCATTCAAAAATACCTGACCACCAAAGACGAACGCGCTTCGGCGCGCGCCATTTGGGCAAACGCCTGGATGGCGTTGCCGACAATGGTGATTTTCTTCGGGCTGGGAACGGCGCTGTTTGTTTTTTATCAAAAGCATCCGGCGCGGTTGAATCCCACGCTGTCCACCGATGCGACGTTTGCGTGGTTCATCGCCGAGCAAATGCCTGCCGGATTGGCGGGGTTGGTCGTGGCGGGAGTATTCGCGGCTTCGATGTCCACGCTGAGCAGCAGCATGAACAGCATTGCGACCGCCGTCGTAACAGATTTTTATGTGCGCTTTCGACCGGAAAGCGCCGATGCCGCGCGGTTGCGGCTGGCGCGCGGGTTGACGTTGGCAATGGGAATTCTGGGCACGGGAGCGGCGCTGTTGATGGCGACGTTTGAAATCAAATCGCTTTGGGATTTGTTTTTGCAGATTTTGGGATTGTTCGGCGGCGCGCTGGCTGGCGTGTTTGCGCTGGGCATTTTCACTCGCCGCGCTGGCGGTGTCGGCGCGATGATTGGCGTTGCCGTCAGCATCGTTGTCCTGGTTTTTGTGCAAAGGCACACGCGCGCGCATTTTTTTCTGTACGGCGCGATCGGCATTTGCAGTTGTTTTGTTGTGGGTTATCTGGCCAGCCTGCTTATTCCGGCAAGGCCTCGTTCTTTGTCAGGGCTGACGATTTTCGATTCCTCAAAATAAATCAGTTTCACCGCTGTTGGCTGGCTTTGGAGTCGCAGTTGCGGCTGGTTTCGGAGTTGCTTTGGGTTCGGTGGTGGCAGGCGGGTCTTCGGATTTGGGTTTGGATTCTTTGGCGTTTTCCATTTCGTCGGAAGAAGTTGACGGCGTTGAAGCTTCAGGTTTTTTCTGTGAGTTTGGGCTGGTGGCAGCAGCCTGATTTTGTTTACGTTCGGTTTTGGCAGGCGAAGAGGTTTCGGGCGCGGGTTTCAGCCCCAACAATTCATTCCATTTGATTTGGCGAGCCAGAAAGACAGCCGCTCCGACCAACGCGACCAAAATCAATAAGTCGAGCAATCGCCGACCGGCTCGCTCCAGCTTGCCGCCTTTTTTTTGTGTGCTTTCCGGGACGTAGCTGTACACAGAAGCTCGGCAAATCGGGCAATAAAACTGGTTATCTGGAATATCGTTTTGACAGCTAGGACACCGCATGAGATTTCTTCCTCAACCCGTTCAACAACTGTTGCCGGGAAAACAAAATTTATCGTGATGGGGGAGCGGGAACGAATCAAACAGCTTTGGCAACTCAAGGCGAGGCAACTGATTGATCTTCGTCATTTCGCCGCGCATCATCGCACAGGCGACTGAGGGATGAAAAGCGAGCTTTGTTCGGTCGTGACTCCAACAAAACCAGAGGGGAAAAAGAGCCTATGAATAAGTTTCGGGTTAAAGTTCGACCAGCAGTGTGGCTTGGATTCGTGTTGTTGAGCGTTTGGGCAATGATAGGTTTTTCCGCTTGTTCAAATCAGAATTCGTCGCCGGTCATACCGGCAGAGGTTACTGAAAACACTAAAAATCCGTTGGCCGATCCGGTTTCAGCGGCAACGGCGGGCAAGGCGTTGTACACGGTGAACTGTTCGTTGTGTCACGGAGATGACGGCAAAACCGGCGATGATTCGATGCCATCCAAACCACCCGATCTGACTTCGGGAAAAGTTATCAATGATGCGGATGGAGCGATCTTTCTGGCGATCAAAAACGGCATCAGAAAAGACGGCAAACTAACGATGCCGCCGACTCGGAAAGTTTCGGACGAAGAAATCTGGCAAATGGTGGCGTATGTTCGCTCGCTGGCGAAATGACGATTGGCCGAGCCGGAAAAGAAATAAGGGCTGAGAAGTTTATACTTCCCAGCCCTTATTTCTTTTGAATTGGATCGGCGGCTTACTGCATTTCAATGCCGACGGCGCGCAGGGCGTCAATGGCCAGCGGACGGGATTCCATCAACCGCATCTGACCGTCGCAAACAATCGCCAGCGGACGACCGTTGTGTTTGTTGGTGGTCAGAAAATCATCGCCCATTTCTTCGCCTGTGGTCAGCAACCACATGTCGGTCAGCCATTCGTGAATGATCGAATTGACTTTGGCCTGTTGCTGCAATTCCACAATTGGAAGCGCCGGGCTTTCCATCGGCGGATTGGGTTCGACCGAATTGTTGACGGCGATAATTTCTTCCGCGTTGGTCGTCAGGTTGAGTTCGCTGGTTTTCTTGATCATGTTTTTTGCCTCCCTTTCAGATTTCCGATCTCCTGCAAGAATACAACTCGAAATATCTCAAACACTTTCACAAAACTTCTCAATTGAACGCTGCCTCTGACGCAACCTCGATGCCATAAGTTGCTCATACATTTTCTGGATGCTTTCCAGGCTTGGAAAAATTCCTGGCGCGATCAAAGAACGGCCTTTAATTAAAGGCCTTGCAAAGAGATGGTACGAGCAGATTTGCTGATTGGACTTTTGAAATCGGTTTCAGTCGAGTGAAGTAAAATGTGCCACCGCATGGCAATAATTACTCGCTTCGGTGTCAACGGAGTCGCCTTTTGGTGTATTCGGTGTCAACGATTGAAGACTGTGGTTGACCGATAGCGAAATTGCTTGATGGAAATCTTACAAAGCTTCGGCGACCATCAGCTTGACAATACCCAAGTCGTATTTATGATTACGCCCGTCCTACTTAATTCATCAATCATTCAATTCGATCACTGAAAACAATCCAGGTAATAAATCGTCGAAGGGATTGCTCTTTTCCTCGCAAATCCACTCAATGGATCTCGCTGTGCCCTTTCTTGAGCTTCCCGTCAGCGCGGCGTTTTTTTGCCTGGCTCATGACCGGGAATCCGCCAATATCGGTTGGCTGTTTTCCTGTCCGGCCCCCCTGCTGCACTCCCCACTTTCACCGTCAGTAGGAGACAACAATGGGAAGGATGTTTGAACACCAGGAGATCATCAATACTCCTGAAGCGAAGGGAATGCGAACTCTGCCTTCGCCCAGAGGTATTGTGGTCAATTTCAATGAACTGCGAGCCAAGAGGGAAAATCGTTTGATGATGCCTCATCAGGTTCCCTGTGGTCGTGAATTGGGTGCGGCAAGCTTTGCCAAGCTCAAATCGCAGGCTCTTACCAACCAAACTCCGGCTTATTCGGCGGAGTTGCTCCAATTCGATTCCCAACTTTCAGGCGAAGACGTGGTTTCGCCCAGCCTTGTCGCGGACTTTGCCGGGCTGGACGATTCCAATTGGACTCCGCCAGACAGCCAGATTGCGGTTGGGCCACATCATGTGTTGGCGGCGATCAATGCCTCGTTTGCCGTTTTCGACAAATTCGGCGGGCAATTGTTACGGCGAACGTTGGCCGATGTCTTCGCCCGGCTGGTCGAAGACGCCATCATTTACAATCCGAAAGTCCTGTACGACCAGTTTCGCGGCTGTTGGGTGATGGCTGCCTGCGCGCGCAGTTTCGATTCGCAACGGTCGTGGTTTTTGTTGGCGTATTCCAAAACCGATGACCCGCTCGGCGATTGGCGAATTTGGGCGTTGGATGCCGAGCATGACGGATTGATTCGAACTGCTTATTGGCCGGAAAGCCTGGGGTTGGCCGTGGACAATTCGTTGTTATACCTGACGGCGAATATGTTCAGCGGGCAAGGCGAATTCGTCTATTCCAAATTGCGAGTTCTGAACATCCGCGAAATCGAAATCGGCAGTGTGGTTCACGGCTGGGATTTCTGGCAGCTTCGCAATGCGGACGGTTCACCGGCGTTCGGCGTGCAACCGGCAGTGAATTTGCGAGCCGCCGGAGCGCAGTATCTGCTCAACACGATTGCCGATGGACAAGGCGTGACCCAGTGGATGGTGACTCAAGCCATGCGACAAGCACCCGTGCTGACTCGGCGATTCGTGCCGACGGCGAGTTATCAATTGCCGCCGGACGCTCAGCAGCATTCGACCGGGATTGAAGTCGGAATCGGCGACGCGCGACTGGTCAACGTGGTGTTTCGGCATGGGTTGTTGTGGGCGGCTCACACCGTTGCCGCCAACTGGGGAGATGCGACCAGCACAGCGGCTATTCACTGGATGCAAATCAATCCGCGCGCAGGGTGTGTCATTCAGCAGGGAATTTACGGAGCGCCGCGTCGGCATTATTTCTGCCCGGCGGTGATGGTGGACGGCGAAGCCAACATGCTGATGGTGTTCAACCGGGTCAGCGATTACGAAACGCCTTCGATTTGTTTCACCGGTCGCCGAGCCGCCGACGAAACCGGTTTGCTGCAACCGAGCGAATTGCTGATGCACAGCCCAACCTCGGCGTTTTGCCAATGGAGCAATTTCAACGGAGCGGCCATTGCGCCAGACGAATCCGAAGTTTGGGTTATCAGCCAATATGTCGCCACCGAATCGGACATGCCGACCTGGATTGGCGCTCTCAGTTACGTTGACGATTCCAAAGCTGTTGAGAGTTATTCCATTCAACCTGTTTACGCTTAACCGATAGAGCCAGCGCGGTCATCGTGCTGGCTCTACTCCCATCCGCGAAACTCCTCTGTTATCATCCGCCGCATGCTGAACATTCTGGTTGTGCTGGCCAAACGGTTGTTGTTTGTGTTGCCTGTTGTGTGGGCGGTGGTGACGCTTGTCTTTTTGCTGATTCACATCGTGCCGGGCGATCCGGTTCGTAATTCGCTTGGCGAAAACGCGACTGAACAGCAAGTTGCCGAACTCAAACACAAACTCGGACTCGACCTGCCGCTCGCCAGCCAGTACGTCAATTATTGGAAAGGTGTGTTGCAAGGCGATCTGGGTGTCAGTTTGCTGAATCCTTCCGACAAAGTTTTCGAAAAAATTTTTACGCGCTATCCGGCGACGATTGAACTGGCGATTGCCGGTTTGATTGTCGCCATTTCGTTTGCCATCCCGTTGGGAGTCACCGCCGGGCGTCATCAAGGCAAGCTGCTGGACAACATCGCGTCAGTCGTTGCTTTGCTGGGAATCAGCACGCCGGGTTTTGTGCTTGGGCCGCTGATGATTTTGCTGTTCGCCATCCAATTGGATTGGCTGCCGGTTTCAGGCCGCTACGGATTCGAGTATTTGATTTTGCCTGCCGTCACGCTGGGAGCGCCGTTGGCAGCGATTCTGACGCGCATGGTTCGTTCCAGCGTCATCGAAGAACTCAACGAAGATTACGTTCGCACCGCGCGCGCCAAAGGCTTGAGCGAACGGCAAGTGATTTACAAACATGTTTTGAAAAACGGCTTGATCCCGGTCGTCACCGTCATAGGATTGCAGTTCGGCGTGTTGCTGGCCGGAGCCATCATCACCGAAATGATTTTCAGTTGGCCGGGACTTGGTCGGTTGACGATTGATTCGATCAACTCGCGCGATTACCCAATGGTGCAAGGCTGCATTTTGATGATCGCGCTGACTTACATCATCGCCAACCTGATTACCGATTTCGCGTACCGGCTGCTTGATCCGCGAATCAAAGTTGAATAACTCATGAACCGACTCGGAAAAATCGGAACCCTCATCATTGTACTGTTTTTCATCGTGGCGATTTTTGCGCCGCTGATTGCTCCGCACAGTCCGACAGAGCAAAAGCAGTTCGCGGCTGACGCTCCGCTGGAAGATCGCTTGAAGCCTTCGGCCAGCCATCCGTTCGGCGTGGATGATCTGGGGCGCGATGTGTTGTCGCGTGTCATGTTTGGCGCTCGGATTTCCATGCAAGTCGGCGTGACCGTAGTGCTGATTTCGGCATTCATCGGAATGATTATCGGTTCGATTTCGGGCTTTTACGGAGGCTGGGTGGATCGGTTCTTTTCGGGATTTTTGTTCAACGTCTTTTTGTCATTTCCCAGCATTCTGCTGGCGATTGCGATGGTCGCGTTTCTGGGGCCGAGCATTCGCAATTTGATTCTGGCTTTGTCGGTGATCGGCTGGGTAGGTTACGCGCGATTGATGCGCGGGCAGGTGTTGAAAGTCCGCGAATACGACTTTGTCACTGCCGCGCGTGCGTTGGGAGCCAGCGACTTTCGTATCATCTTTCGTCACGTGTTGCCCAACGCGATTCAGCCGCTGATTGTCCAGGCCAGTTTGGGAATGGCCGGAGCCGTGCTTTCTGAAGCCAGTCTGAGTTTTCTCGGTTTGGGAGTTCAGCCGCCGACTTCCAGTTGGGGAGTAATGCTGAACGACGCGCGCAGCTTTTTGCGAGTCGCTCCGCACCTGCTGATCTTCCCAGGTTTGGCGGTGATGTTGACGGTGATGGCGTTCAATTTCGTCGGCGACGGCTTGCGCGAATGGCTCGATCCGAAACAGAAACGTCAGTAGTCATTGGTCAGAAGTAGACAGGATTTACGGGATTCAACAGGATGAAATAAGGGCGACAAAAGGCCTTCATCCCATCCAACGCCAAAGACTTTTCAGAATCCATTTATCAACAGCGCCAAAGCGCAGCCCGCCTGAGCTTTGGTTTTCTCTGCCAAACTCTTGCAAACATCCGGCAAGTGAGCGAGTTTCACCGTAGGCAAATTCTGCCGAACCCAATTCACCGCTAAGCGAGAATCAATTCTGTATGAACCTGAAACGACTTTGTGTTTCTTTCTTCGTGTTGGCTGCCAGCGCAGGTTTGGCGCTGACGCAGCACCCTGAAAACACCATTGCCGAAGGCGCGAAGCTCTTTGCGCAAAATTGTTCTGCCTGTCACGGCGACACGGCGAAAGGCGGACGCGCGCCCGATCTGACCAGCGGGCAATGGAAACACGGCAGCACGGATGAAGAGTTGCTGCGAAACATAACCAAAGGCATTCCCGGCACGCAGATGCCAGCCATTGCTTTGAAAGAAGCCGACGCGCGCAAAGTCATAGCCTTTTTGCGCTCGTTGTCCGGGGCAGCCCAAACCGATCTGGCGACAGGCAACGCAGACGCCGGGCGGCAACTGTTTTTCGGCGCGGCCAAATGCAGCAGTTGCCACATGTTCGGCGGACGCGGCGACATACTGGCCGCTGACCTGACGGATGTTCGCAGCCGCCATCAACTGCCGCAGCTTGCCAAACGTATGCAAGCGCCGATCAAACAAATCGAAGCGCGATTGGCTTCGGGCGCTGTCGTGCGCGGCGTTCAAAAAGGCGAAGACACTTTCACGCTGCGGTTGATGGACGAAGCGCGCAAATGGCACTTTCTGAACAAGCGCGACATCGGCATCAAAACTTCCGAGCAGGCGCATCCGGCGTTAAGCGGCAAAGACCGCGCCGACGTGCTGGCTTTTTTGATGAACGCGCCGCAGGTTTATTCGCCTGATCCGAACTGGAAACCGGCAGCGGATTTCAACGTGACGTTTGCTCGGCTGAACAACGCGCAAGCCGAGCCGCAAAACTGGCTGAGTTATTGGGGCGATTTGCGCGGCACGCATTATTCCGGCTTGAAACAAATCACGCCCGCGAACGTGGCGGCAATCAAATCCGCCTGGACTGCGCAACTGGGCGGCACGACGGTGGAAACGACGCCGATAGTTGTTGATGGAATGATGTTCGTCACCGGGCCGCTGAGCAACGTCACGGCGTTGGACGCGCGCACGGGCCAAACGATTTGGAAATACACGCGCCGTTTGCCAGCCGTCGCCAGCCATTGCACTGTCATGACCAATCGCGGCTTGGCTGTGTTGGGCGACAGGATTTACCTGGCGACGCTGGATATGCACTTGATCGCCTTCGACGCCAAAAGCGGCAACATCGTCTGGGATGTTGAACAGGACGATTACCGCAAAGGCATTTCCAACACGCACGCGCCGCTGGCGATTGACGGCAAAATCATCGTCGGCGTGACGGCTGGCGAATGCGCGTTGACGGGATTTGTTGATGCCTTCGACGCGGTGACGGGCAAAAAGCTCTGGCGGACTTACACCACGCCGCAAGCGGGCGATCCGAATCGCAAAACCTGGATTCCCGAATCGGCGGCGGATTTCGGCGGCTCGCCCACCTGGATGACAGGCACCTACGACAGCGAAACCAAAACCATTTTTTGGACGACGGGTAATCCGGGCCCGGATTACGACGGCTCGGTGCGCGGCGGAGACAACTTGTATTCCTGTTCGGTGGTGGCGCTGGACGAAGCCACGGGCAAAATGAAATGGTGGTTTCAATTCACGCCGCACGACGTTCACGACTGGGATGCGAACGAAACGCCTGTGCTGATTGACGGCGTCATCAATGGCAAAAAGCGCAAGTTGCTGGTCACTGCGCAACGAAACGCTTTTTATTACGTGCTGGATCGAGAAACGGGTGAGTTTCTGACCGGTCAGGCTTTCGCCAAACAAACCTGGGCGAAGGGCCTGGACGCCAAAGGTCGCCCGATTGTGTTGCCGAACACGACGCCTACGCCCGAAGGCAATCACGTTTGTCCGGACGCGGCGGGCGCTGCCAATTGGGGATCGCCGTCTTACGATCCGGCGACGGGTTACTTTTTGGTTTCCGTCCGCGAAGCTTGCGCGACTTACACCAGCATCACGAAAAGCCCCGTGCCAGGGCAAGGCTACACTGGCGGCGGCGTCGAAGTTGACGCCAACGGCGCGCCCGGTTCCGTTCGTGCGCTGGATGCTTTGACCGGCGCGGTGAAATGGAACTTTCCTTTGCACGTCGGAGCGTCTTCCACCGGCGTGCTGGCGACGGCGGGCGGCGTGGCCTTCGCTTCATCGAACGACGGCAACTTGATTGCGCTCGACAGCCGAACGGGGAAATACCTTTGGCACTATTACACCGGAGCGCGCATCGTGGCTTCGCCGATGGCTTATGCGGTGAACGGCAAACAATACGTGGCGATTGCTTCGCAGTCGGCAATTTTTGTTTTCGGCTTGCCTTAAATCGCGGATGGCGAGCGGGCTGCTTTTGCTTCCAAGCTTTTCTTAAAGCTCAAGGTTGTTGCGAAGTTTGGCGATGTCACGTTGCGGCGGTGCGCCGAAGAGCTTTTTGTAATCGCGGCTGAAGTAAGCCGGGTCTTCGTAACCGACGCGGAAGCCGGCGCTTGCCGCATCCATATCTTCGCCGAGCATCAGCCGACGCGCTTCCTGAAGTCGCAGGTGTTTCTGAAACTGCAAAGGACTCATGGCGGTGACGGATTTGAAGTGATGATGGAAGCTGGAAACGCTCATCCCGAATTCGTGGGCGATGTCGTCAATTCTGAGCGGCTGGTCAAAATGTTCGCGCAGATACCCGATGGCCTGGGCAATGCGGCGCGTGTCCGCTCCCGCCGCCAACAGATGGCTGAGTCGCGCGCCTTCGCCTTCCATCAAAAGCCGGAAAACGATTTCTCGAATAATGAGCGGCGCGAGTACTTTGTCCGCGCCCGGCGTGTCAATCAGTCGCACCAATCGAAGTATCGCGTCCAGCAGATCGGCATTGGTCGTGCCGACCGCCACTGCCTTCATCGTGGCATCCGCTTTTTTCGCCTCGACGCCGGATTCCATCATGACTGAAGCGACGAGGGCGGGATCCAGATTGAGTCGGAGTCCAAGATAGGGGAGTTCTTTGGACGCTTTCTTAACCTGAAAAGTTAGCGGCAAATCAACGGTGAAGATCAGGTAAGTTCCCGGATCGTATTGGAAGACTTCCTCGCCCAAAAGCGCCTGCTTGCAGCCCTGCGCGACGAAACAGAGAGCCGGTTGGTAAATTGCGCGCGTCGGCTCCGTCGGTTGGGACGAGCGAGCGAGGCGGAACCCGGAAAACGGATCCAGCCATCCGTCGGCGGGCAGCGCCTGTGCAATGCGTTCGACCAATTCTTGGCGGTTGCTTTGCGCCCGTTGAGACTCGCGTTTTGCTTCTGTTGGGTTCATACCTTCATCTTATCCACTTTGGTTTTTGTTGGCACTTTGGTCGCCGGGTTTTTGCAGGATCGTACAATCATTTTCGAGTATCGTCTTATCGCCTTCGATTTCGGTTACGCCATAGTTTCGTCCCAACCTCAATGACAAAGGGAAAAAACGGCAAGTTTCACCTGCGTAGAAAAGTAGGTGACGGTCTGCGCTTATTTTCCTTATGTCGGTTGTCATTTTTCATTTGTGATTGATTGGCAAATACCATTGATTTTATTGGCCAATGACAAATCTCAAATGGCAAATGAGAGGCGAACTGTTAGCCGACAGATGAAACTTGCCGAAAAAACCATGCAAAAACGCAAACTTGGAAATCTGGAAGTGTCCGCCATCGGCTTGGGCTGTATGGGCTTGAGCTTCGGTTACGGCCCTGCCACTGAAAAGCAGGAAGCCATCGCATTGCTGCGCACAGCGGTTGAACACGGCATCACGTTTTTTGACACGGCTGAAGCTTACGGCCCATTTGCCAATGAAGAATTGTTGGGTGAAGCGCTCGCGCCCTTCCGCGATCAAGTGGTGATCGCCACCAAATTCGGTTTCAAAGGCGGAAAACCTTTGGACGGACTCGATAGCCGACCGGAAAACATCAGGAAAGTGGCGGAAGCCGCCTTAAAGCGGTTGGGCACGGATCGCATTGATCTGTTTTATCAACACCGCGTAGACCCGAACGTGCCGATGGAAGATGTCGCCGGAACCGTCAAAGACTTGATTCAGGAAGGCAAAGTCAAACATTTCGGTCTTTCGGAAGCGGGCGTAACCGCGATTCGCCGCGCGCACGCCGTGCAACCAGTCGCCGCGTTGCAAAGCGAATATTCGCTGTGGTGGCGCGAACCGGAAGCGGAAATCCTGCCGACGCTTGCGGAGCTCGGCATCGGCTTCGTGCCGTTCAGTCCACTGGGCAAAGGCTTTCTGACCGGGAAAATTGATGCCAAGAGGACCTTCGACAGCACGGATTTCCGCAACGTCGTGCCGCGCTTTTCGGCGGAAAATCGTCAAGCGAATCAGGCCGTCGTTGATCTGATCGGCAACATCGCCCGCAGCAAAAACGCTACATCTGCACAGATTGCGCTCGCCTGGGTGATGGCCCAAAACTCGTGGATCGTACCGATTCCAGGTACAACCAAGCTGCATCGGTTGGAAGAAAACCTCGGCGCAGCGAATGTCGAATTGACTGCCGACGACTTGCGCGAAATTGATAGCGCCGTCTCGCAGCTTGCCATTCAAGGCGAACGCTATCCCGCAGCGATGCAGCAGATGATAAATCGTTGAACCAACTCAGGAGCAAATCCATGAACGTGAAACGTCAAGTGTGGTTCGGCATCACGGCCTTATTGCTTTGTATGTCGGCAGCGACTTTTGCCCAGCCAAATGCACAGAGAGCGAAAGACCTCAGCATTACGCGCAACAGTGCGCCGCCGCCGCAGATGCGTGAGGCCGAAAACTTCACCGGTTCCGTCGGTGTCGAAATGCTGGTGGAAGCAACGGCTCCTTCGCCACTGTCTGTCGGGCGCGTCACCTTTGCGCCGGGCGCGCGCACCGCCTGGCATTCGCATCCGCTGGGGCAAACGTTGATAGTGACGGCGGGCGCGGGCTGGGTGCAGCAGGCGGGCGGCGAAAAACAAGAGATGAAGGTAGGCGATGTCGTCTGGACTCCGCCGGGCGTGAAGCACTGGCACGGCGCGACGGCTACCGACCGCCTGACGCACATCGCCCTGACCGAACAACAGAGCGACGGCAAGCGAGTCGAATGGATGGAAAAGGTCAGCGATGCCCAATACAACGCACCCGCTAAAGTGCAAGCGGCTCCTACGCCGGTACGTCTTTCCGCTACAAACAACAGACCGTCGGCAAGAGCTATGGGCGATTTTGCTCCCAAGTTAGCTGAGATTACGGACGACGTGCTTTATGGCGATGTCTGGGAGCGTCCGCAACTTTCCAAACGTGATCGCAGTCTGGCGACGGTGGCGGCGCTGATTGCAATGAATCGTCCTGACCAGTTGCGTTCACACCTGACGCGCGCACGCGCCAACGGCGTGACAAAAGAGGAAGTGGTTGAAACCATCACGCACCTTGCGTTTTATGCAGGCTGGCCGAACGCAGTGAGTGCCCTGGCAGTAGCCAGAGAAGTTTTTCAGCAAAATCAATAAAGGAATACAATGCATCGAAAATCTTTCACCGCACTCTGCTTGATCGTAGCCATCCTTTGTATTTCAGCAAATGCACAGAGCCAACCCACGACTGCTGCCCCAACGATTCGCACCGCTGCTGGAATTGTGCGCGGCGTGGCGGAAGGCGATGTCTCCAGCTTCAAGGGGATTCCTTATGCTGCCGCGCCAGTTGGCGACAATCGCTGGCGTCCGCCGCAACCCGTGCCTGCTTGGTCGGGGGAGCGCGATGCGAGCAAGTACGGCGCGGATTGTGCGCAGGCCGGTTTTCCACGCAGTTCTGGAGCAATTCGGGCGGGTACGTCGGAAGATTGCCTGTTTGTTAATTTGTGGAAACCTGCCGGCGCCGCGCCAAACGCAAAGCTGCCGGTGATGGTGTGGATTCACGGCGGCGCTTTTGTGGGAGGCAGCGGTTCCGGGCCTGATGTAGCGGGAGAACAGTTTGCCAAACAAGGCGTTCTGCTGATGACCATCAACTACCGTCTCGGCCGTCTCGGTCATTTTGCGTTCCCGGCCTTGAGCAAAGAGCGTCCGGACGAGTTCAAAGGCAGTTACGCCTACATGGATCAGATCGCCGCCCTCCAATGGGTAAAGAAGAATGTGGCCGCATTCGGTGGCAATCCTGACAATGTGACTATTTTCGGAGAGTCTTCCGGCGGTGTTTCGGTACATTCACTGCTGACCATACCGGCTGCCAAAGGTCTTTTCCATAAGGCGATCAGTGAGTCTGGCGGTGGCCGGGATGGTATTCTTACCGCCAGACCGATCAATAAAGAAAATGCCGATTCGTACTACCCCATTTCAGCGGAAACGATTGGGATAAACTTTGCCCGCAAACACGGGATAGAGGGTACGGATGCAGCCGCGCTTGCCAAGCTCCGCGCCCTGAGCGTGGAGCAGATTGTGGATGGGGGACAGGAAGACACTCCCGAAGGTTTGCGTATTTACGCCGGCCCAATCCTAGACGGTAAATTGGTGGTGGAAACTGCTGAGAGCGCCTATAAAGCAGGCAGGCAGGCGCGCGTTCCGCTCATCATCGGATCGAATAGTGCGGAAGTTCCCGCTGGTTTCATCAACGCCAAATCGAAGGAAGAACTGCTGTCGCAGTTTGGGGCCTTGAAGGATGAAGGAAAGGCCGTTTACGACCCTGATGGGAAAGCTGATTTCGCCGGGATGCTCTCGCTGGTCAACACAGACAAGGTATGGGCGGAACCAGCCCGCTTCACCGCCAGAGCTTTTACCGCCAAGGGCGCACCAGCCTACATCTATCTTTTCTCTTACGTCCCTGCTGCAATGCAGGAACGGTTACGGTTTGGCGCACCGCACGCTTCAGAAATCGCCTATGTCTTTAACAACCTGAGCGCCCGCCGTGGAGCCACCCCAACGCCCAAAGACCAGGAAGTCGCAAAGTTGATGAACACCTATTGGGCCAACTTCGCCAAGACCGGCAATCCCAATGGTTCGGGACTGCCGAAATGGCCCGTTTACGATTCCCAAAAGGAGGAGCTTATCGAGTTCCAACTTGATGGCACGCCAGTTGGCAAACCCGATCCCAAAAAAGCGCGACTGGACGTGATTGAAAAGGCCGCCAAATCGGGAGTTCTAAAAACAAGAGGCCATTAACCGGAAGGCGGAAGGTTTTCTAAAAAATGGCGGAGGCATTTATGAAAAGACGATTGTTCGTAGGCGGCGCGCTGGCGGGTTTGCCGCTCACCACTGCCTTTGCGAAGCCGCAAAAAATCAAAGCCGGAGACATTCCCACAATCACGTTTGGCAAGACGGACGCGAAAGTCAGCGTCATCGCGCAAGGCGGCGCGCGGATGGATTTGCACCCTGACATTCCGTCAGCGGCGGTACACGTGCGCAATGTTTATAACGCGGGCATCACGTATTTCGATTGCGCGCGGGCTTATTGGAACGGTAAGTCGGAAGAAGCCTACGGCATTGGTTTGCAGGGCGTGCGCAAAAACGTCTTTCTCACGACCAAAACGATGGGGCGCACTGCGAGCGAAGTCGAAAAGGATTTGGAAACTTCGTTGCGTTTGCTCAAGACCGATTACGTTGATCTTTGGCAAGTGCATAACGTGATGAACCAGGCAGACATTGACAAGATTCTGGCTCCGGGCGGCGCGCTCGAAGCCGTGCTGCGCGCGCAAAAAGCGGGCAAGTGCCGCTTCATCGGATTCACCGGACATTTCGATCCCGAAATTCATACGGCGTTGCTGAAAGCGACTGACAAGTGGGAAACGGTGATGATGCCGATTCACGCGGCAGATCACGCTTATCTGAGTTTTGAAAAAACGACGTTGCCCGTCGCCGTCGAGCGCGGCGTAGGCATTCAAGCCATCAAGGTTTTCGGCAAAGCATTTTTGTTGCGTTCGCTGAGTCCGACCGAATGTTTGCGTTACGCGCTGAGCCAGCCCGGCGTTCACGTCGCCATTTGCGGCGCGGGTACGCAAGGCCAAATGGAAGACAACATTCGCGCGGTTCAGAAATTCAAAAAGATGACGGCGGAAGAAATCGCGGATGTGCAAAAGCGTTCGCTCATCGGGCAAGGCGTTTATGCTGGCGCCAAAATGGAATACTGGAAAAAGCCTGCGTAAAGCAACCGCAGAAAACAAGCCTATTGCCCTAATGAATAGGAGAATTTGATGAAATCCACGCCGCAAAGATTACTCACGATATTCTTACTTCTCTCGGTTGCCGTGGGCGCACAGACGGGCCGAAAAACCTCTCTCCCGCCGTTGCAAATTCAAGAGCAAGGCAGTTTCGCTGTCGGCGGAACGGTCATCACAAATCCGGGCAAGTTTGATCACTTGCGCCCTACGCCTGAAGGGCAAACATTTCACGGCGATCATGCTTACGTGACTTATCAGATTCCGGTGCGGGCGCGTCAGCTTCCGCTGGTGATGTGGCACGGCATCGGGCAGTTCTCAAAGACCTGGGAAACTACGCCGGATGGACGCGAAGGCTATCAAAACATTTTCCTGCGCCGTGGCTTCGGGGTTTATCTGATTGACCAACCGCGACGTGGGAACGCAGGGCGCAGCACGCAACCCGCTACCATTCAGCCTACGCCTGACGAGCAGGGATGGTTTGGCACGTTCCGGCTCGGTATTTGGCCCGACTTTTTCCCCGGCGTGCAGTTTTCACGCGAGCCTGAGGCGCTGAATCAGTACTTCCGCCAAATGACCCCAAGTATCGGCCCGATTGATGGCGAGGTGAACACGCGCGCCGTAGCGGCGCTCTTCGACAAGATCGGACAAGGAATTCTCGTCACCCATTCTCACAGCGGCGGCTTCGGCTGGCGCACGGCCATCAAGAACCAAAACGTCCGCGCGATTGTCTCTTATGAACCGGGCAGCGGATTCGTTTTCCCGGAAGGCGAAGTGCCCGCTCCGATTCCGAGTTCCGGTGGGCCGCTGGCGGCGGTGGGAATCCCGTCGGCGGAATTTATGTTGCTAATCAGGATTCCCATCGTCATTTATTACGGCGATTTCATCCCAAAAGAACAGATACCGAATGCGGGGCAGGATGGCTGGCGCGCTCGTTTGGAGATGGCGCGGAAATGGCGCGATGTCGTGAATAAACACGGCGGCGATGTCACAGTCGTCCATTTGCCCGAAGTCGGCATCAAGGGCAATACGCATTTTCCCTTTTCGGATTTGAACAACTTGAAAGTCGCTGACGTGATGTCGGCGTGGCTTAAGCAAAAAGGGTTGGACAAATACCCGAAGCAGCAGTAACGGCACCTTCAACGAAGTGGAGAAGAAAATTTATGATCAAACTGAAAGTAAACGGTAAGAACCAACAATTTGATGGTGATCCTGAGATGCCATTGCTGTGGTACTTGCGGGATGAGGCCGACCTGAAAGGAACGAAATTCGGCTGCGGCATGGGCTTGTGCGGGGCATGTACGATTCACGTCAACGGACAACCGACGCGCGCCTGTTTGACGCCCGTGTCGGCGGCGGCGAACAAATCCATCACAACGATTGAAGGGCTTTCGCCGGACGGCACGCATCCGGTGCAGGTCGCCTGGCAGGAACTCGATGTACCGCAATGCGGGTATTGTCAGGCGGGGCAAATCATGTCGGCGTGTGCGTTGCTGGCGAAAACGCCGAAGCCGACGGATGCACAAATTGACGCAGCGATGAACGGCAACCTGTGCCGGTGCGGAACCTATCTGCGCATCCGCGCGGCGATTCATCAAGCGGCTGAGGCCAAGCCGGCCAAAGCTGAGAACGGTGGCGCAAGAACCAACTCGTCTTCCCCCAATGGCCGCAAGGGCACGAAATAAGGAGACTCCATGAAAAAAAACAACATCAATCGCCGCTCTTTTCTCCAAGTCACCGCGCTGGCAGGCGGAGGCTTTATGCTGGGACTGTACCCCAAAGCAACCACTGTTCTGGCGCAAGGGCCGCCGCGTCAGGCTCCGCTGGTTCCGATGAATTTCATCAGCATTGCGCCCAACGGCATCGTGACGCTCACCTCGAAAAATACCGAGATCGGACAAAACATTTACAACACCTTGCCGATGCTGATTGCCGAAGAACTGGATGTGGACTGGAAAGCCGTCAAAGTCGTGCGCGCCGATGCGGATAACAAATACGGCGGACAATTCACGGGCGGCAGTTCCGCGACGCCGGGAAACTGGGAACCGATGCGGCAGGTTGGCGCAGCCGGTCGGCAAATGCTGATTGCCGCCGCCGCCCAGACCTGGGGCGTAGCCGAAGCGGAATGTTCGACGGCTTCCGGTCGCGTACATCACAAAGCCTCCAATCGCTCGTTAGGTTATGGAGAGTTGGCGACGAAAGCCGCCTCAATGCCCGTGCCGGATTTGCGCTCCGTCAAACTCAAAGACCCGAAGGATTACAAAATCATCGGCACCTCCACGATCAGTGTCGAAACCAAAGAAATCCTGACGGGCAAACCGATTTTCGGCATTGATGTGAAAGTGCCGGGGATGCTCTACGCCGTGATGCAAAGAACGCCAGTGTTGGGCGGCAAAGCCGTGAGCGCGAATCTTGATGTCATCAAAGCGATGAAAGGCGTCAAAGCTGCGTTTATCATCGAAGGCCGCCCGCTCCGCAGCGATTACCCCAATTACTTGTTTGAAGACGCCGGCTTTGAATCCGGCGTAGCCATCGTCGCGGACAGTTGGTGGGCGGCGCAATCGGCGCGGGAAAAACTGGAAGTGAAATGGGACGCGGGCAAGTGGGGCGCGCAGGACAGCGTTGAGAATGCCAAAAAAGCAGTCGAGCTTTCCAAACGAACTCCGATGCGCACGCTGCGCAAAGACGGCGACGTTGAGCCTGTGTTCAATCGCGCGGACATCAAAGCCGTCGAGGCCAATTACACGATTCCTTTCATCGCGCACGGCACGATGGAGCCGCAAAATTGCACGGCGCATTTCAAAGACGGCAAGATTGAACTGTGGATGGCGGGGCAGATTCCGCAATCAGGCCGCACGATGGTGGCCCAGTTGCTCAAGCTGCCGGAAAGCGACGTGACGGTTCATAACGTGCGCGGCGGCGGCGGATTCGGACGGCGAGCCTACAACGATCTGATGCTGGATGCCGCGTGGATTTCCAAAACCGTCGGAGCGCCCGTCAAGTTGCTCTGGTCGCGCGAAGACGACATGCAGCACGATTATTATCGCTGCGGCGGCTTCCAGTTTATGAAAGGCGCGGTGGACAAAGACGGCAAGCTGGTCGCGTGGCACGATCACTTCGTTGGCTATGGCGAAGGCAATGCCTTTGCGCACGACGGCGGATTTCAGCCGAACGAATTTCCCGCACTTTTTGTGCCGAACTTTCACGTGCAATCTTCGGTGATGGGCTTGGGGCTGAAAACCGGCGCGTTGCGGGCGCCGTATTCCAACAGCACGGCGTGGGTGATTCAATCGTTCATTGACGAACTGGCGCACGCCGCTGGTAAAGACCCCGTGCAATTTCGTCTGGAGTTACTCGCAGCGCCACAGATTACACCGGCTGCGCCTGCCGGACGCGGGCCGGGGCCGCAGGGATTGAATGCGGCTCGTATGACAGGCGTGCTCAAACTGGTCGCGGAGAAATCGGGCTGGGGCCAACGCAAGTTGCCGAAAGGCACGGCGCAAGGCGTCGCCTTCCATTTCAGCCATCGCGGCTATTTCGCCGAAGTCGCCGAAGTCACCGTCGCAGCGAACAAGAAAATCAAAGTGAATAAAGTGTGGGTCGCGGCTGACGTCGGCAGCCACATCATCAATCCGAGTTCCGCCGAAACACAGGTGCAGGGCGCGGTGATTGATGGTCTGAGCGAAATGATCCAGGAAATCACCTTGAAAAATGGAGCTGTCGTGCAATCGAACTATCATCAGCATCCGTGGCTGAAAATATCGCAAGCGCCGCCACAAATCGAAGTCCATTTCCTGAAAACCAACAATCCGCCGACGGGCTTGGGCGAACCGGCTTTGCCGCCGATTTTGCCCGCCGTTTGCAACGCGATTTTCACCGCCACAGGAGAACGCATTCGCACGATGCCGATGACGAAGCAAGGCTTTAGCTTTGCGTAAAGGAGAAAATTTATGATTAGGATGAAAGTAAATGGAAAGAACCAACAATTTGACGGTGACCCCGAAATGCCGCTGTTGTGGGTGTTACGCGACGAACTTGATTTGAAGGGCACGAAATTCGGCTGCGGCATGGGACTGTGTGGTGCGTGTACGGTTCACCTGAACGGCAAACCGATTCGCGCCTGCCTGACGCCGGTTTCAGCGGCGGCGAATAAATCCGTGACGACGATTGAAGGGCTTTCGACGGACGGCACGCATCCGGTGCAGGCCGCCTGGCAAGACCTGGACGTGCCGCAATGTGGTTATTGTCAGGCAGGGCAAATCATGTCCGCTTGCGCACTGCTCGCTAAAACGCCGAAGCCCACCGATGCCGATATTGATGCAGCGATGAATGGGAATCTGTGCCGCTGCGGAACTTATTTGCGCATCCGCGCCGCGGTTCACAAAGCGGCAGAGGCGATGCCGGCCAAACCGGTGAAAGCTGCGAACAGCGGAGCCGCTTCGCGTAGAGGCGGCACGAAATAAGTATGTGGGACAGGTTCGTAACCTGTCCTGATTATCCTACTTACGACGTGGGACAGGTTACGAACCTGTCCCACCCACTTTCTGGAGAGGGATGTCATGAAGTTTTTATTTACGTTTGTGTTGCTTTGCACCTTCGCCGCGCTGCCATTGACGATTGGCAACACCGCGGCTGACGCTGAATGGCCGCAATGGCGCGGGCCGCTGCGCGACGGCAAATCGAGCGAAACCGGGCTGCTCAAACAATGGCCGGAGAAAGGCCCGGCAGTTACCTGGTCAATCGCCAATCTTGGCGAAGGTTACGGTTCGGTGGCGATTCGCGGTGATCGTATTTATGTGCAAGGCACGAGCGGCGAAGGCAAGAGTACGGTGTTTTGTTTGAATCGCGCTGACGGCAAGCAGGTTTGGTCGGTCGCCTTTGGGCCGCGCCTGGATCAAGACAAAGGCAATGGGCCGCGCGGCACTCCGACGCTGGATGGCGACCGGATGTATGTGCTGACCGAAAACGGCGATCTGGCTTGTTTGCGTGAAAAGGATGGTTCGCGCATTTGGGGCAAAAACATTTTGAAAGAGTTTGGCGGCAGCAATCCCCGCTGGCTGATCAGCGAATCGCCGCTAATTGATGGCAATAAGTTGATTGTCTCGCCTGGCGGCAGCGGCGCAGGCATCGTTGCTCTGAACAAAATGACCGGCGCGGAAATTTGGCGTACCAAAGAATTAACGGCTCAGGCGGGGTATGCGTCGAACATCATCGCGGAAGTGGGCGGCGTGCGCAGTTATCTCAACTTCACTTCAAACGCGGCGGTAGGCGTGCGCGCCAGCGATGGCAAATTGATGTGGAGTTACGCCAACGCCGCCAATCGCACAGCCAATTGCGCGACGCCGGTTTTTGCCGACAACAAAGTGTTTTTCTCATCGGCTTACGGCACGGGCGGAGGCTTGCTCAATCTCAAGGCGGAAAACGGCGAGGTCAAAGCGGAAGAAGCCTACTTCACCAAAGAGATGCAGAACCATCACGGCGGAATGGTGTTGGTGAATGGTTATTTGTACGGCTTTTCCAACGCGATTCTGACCTGTCTGGAATTCAGCACAGGCAAGGTGATGTGGAAAGACCGCAGTGTCGGCAAAGGCTCGATCACTTACGCGGACGGAATGCTATACCTGCTCGGCGAAAAACAACTGGTAGGACTGGCCGAAGCCAACCCCAACGCGTACGTCGAAAAAGGCCGCTTTCCGATCAACGACAGAGGCTGGGATAGCTGGGCGCATCCGGTGGTCATTGGCGGCAAGCTCTACATTCGCAATCAGGGCGATCTGACTTGCTATGACGTGAAGGGAAAATAAAGCTGTGGAAATGGTGGGACAGGTTCGTAACCTGTCCCAATGACTCAACGGCTAAACCGTGGGACAGGATACGATCCTGTCCCACCATTACTGTTAAATGAATACGCTGTCATACAAAAGGTTTTACCACCGCAAGTTGCCGCATATTCAGCCTCCGGGCGCGACGTTCTTTATCACGTTTCGGTTGGAAGGTTCTTTGCCAGCAAAGGTTTGGACAGAAATGCAAGAACGATTGCAGGCGCTTTACGATGAACTGGCTGTTGCATCAGAAGATGAAGAAATGTCTTTGCTGCAACGCGAACGCCTCTGGTTTCAAGAATACGAAGAACAATTGCACCGTTGCCAAACTGGCCCTTTATGGCTGCAAGACGAACGCATCGCTGCTTTAGTAAAAGAGGATTTTCATCACTTTGATGGAGATCGTTATCGGTTGGACGCTTTTTGTGTGATGCCCAACCACGTTCACACTGTTTTGAAGCCCTTACCGACCACTGCTGAAGGAAAAGAAGCATTGCTTAACGGCATATGTGTTACTGATAGCGAAAATCGAATCGGCTATTTGAAAGGGCAGAAAGACGGACAGCGCGATTTTATTGCGGTTACGTTTCATTCACTGGCTTCGATCCTGCACTCGATCAAACGACACTCAGCCCGCGAAGCAAACATCTTGCTGAGTCGTAGCGGCGCTTTTTGGCAAGCTGAAAGTTACGATCATTACATTCGCACGGATGATGAATGGGATCGCACGATTCGCTATGTTTGCAATAATCCCGTCAAAGCGGAGCTGGTAAACAACTGGCGCGAGTGGCGTTGGACTTGGTGTCGAACTGAAGCCCAATAGTATCCATTTTGAGGTGGGACAGGTTCGTAACCTGTCCAGACGACAACCAAATAAGTATTCATTTTGGTGTGGGATAGGTTCGTAACTTGTTCACACAACTATCTTGCTTACGCAGTGGGACAGGTTACGAACCCGTCCCACCAATTATCGGGTTATCAGAGGGAGAGTTCATGACAAAGACAAATCTCAATCGCCGTTCATTTCTAAAAGCATCTGCGCTGGCAGGTGGCGGATTTATGCTGGGCTTGTATCCGAAGATTGCCGAGGTCTTGGCGCAACGCCAGCAGGTTCCGCTGACGCCCACTGATTTCGTCAGCATTGCGCCTAACGGCATTGTCTCAATCATTTCGCGCAACCCTGAAACCGGACAGCATTCGCTGAATATGTTGGCGATGCTGGTGGCCGACGAACTCGATGTTGACTGGAAGAACGTCAAAGTCATTCGCCCAGATGCCGATACCAAATACGGCCCGCAATTCACTGGCGGCAGCACGGCTACACCGACGAATTGGGGGCCGATGCGCGAAATCGGCGCGGCTTCACGGCACATGCTCATTGCCGCCGCCGCAAACACCTGGGGCGTAGCTGCTGCGGAATGCGCAACGGCTTCCGGTCGCGTCATTCACTCTGCATCCAATCGTTCGCTGGGTTACGGCGAACTCGCCGCCAAAGCAGTGACGATGCAAGTACCCGATGTCAAAACGCTCAAGCTGAAAGACCCGAAGGATTTCAAGATCATCGGCACGACGACGAACGATGTGGAAAACAAAGACATCGTTACCGGCAAACCGATTTTCGGCATTGATGTGAAAGTGCCGGGAATGCTTTACGCCGTGTTTGAAAAAACGCCCGTTCCCGGCGGCAAAGCCGTCAGCGCCAATCTCGATGCGGTCAAAGCGATGAAAGGCGTCAAGCATGCCTTCATCATCGAAGGCAAACCGCGTATCAGCAATTTCCCGAATTTCCTGAACGACGATACGGGGTTGGAATCCGGCGTAGCCATCGTCGCTACCAGTTGGTGGGCGGCGCAATCCGCGCGCGAAAAGCTGGAAGTGAAATGGGATGAAGGCAAATGGGCGACGCAAAACAGCGTGGACATTGCCAAAAAAGCCGACGAGCTTTCCAGGCAACCCGCTGGACGCACGCTTCGCAAAGACGGTGACCCTGAAGCCGTTTTCAAACGCTCTGACGTGAAAATTGTCGAGAGTTCTTATGTTTTCCCGTTCATTTCGCATGCGCCGCTGGAGCCGCAAAATTGCACGGCGCATTTCAAAGACGGCAAGCTGGAAATTTGGTCCACAAGCCAGACGCCACAGATCGGCAAAACCATCGTTTCGCGCACGATGGGGATGCCCGAAAAAGACATCACCGTTCACATGATTCGCGCGGGCGGCGGCTTTGGACGCCGTTTGTATAACGAATACATGGTCGAAGCCGCGTGGATTTCTAAAACGGTCGGCGCGCCGGTCAAACTGCTCTGGACGCGCGAAGACGATATGCAACACGACTATTATCGTTCGGGCGGGTTCCAATACCTGAAAGCCGCCGTGGATGGCGCAGGCAAACTCGTCGGTTGGCACAATCATTTTGTCGGTTACGGCGAAGGCGAGACCTTCACGCATGCCGGGCAAGTGGACGGCAACGAATTTCCTTCGCGGTTCATTCCGAACTTCCAGCTTCAAGCGACGGTGATGCCGCTCGGCATCAAAACGGGAGCCTTGCGCGCGCCGCGTTCCAACGTTTATGGCTGGGTCTATCAATCCTTCCTCGACGAACTCGCGCACGCTGCTGGTAAAGACCCTGTGCAATTCCGCCTGGATCTGCTCGCCGCCGGGCCGCCCGCAGGTACGCAAGGCGTGATGAATCCGCAACGGATGATTGATGTCGTGAAACTCGTCGCAGAGAAATCAGGCTGGGGCAAACAGACCTTCCCGAAAGGCCGCGCGCTCGGCATCGGATTCCATTACAGCCATCTCGGCTACTTTGCCGAAGTCGCCGATGTGACGGTGACCACAGTGTCCGGCAACAAGAAAATCAAAGTGAACAAAGTCTGGGTTGCCGGAGACATCGGCAGCCAGATCATCAATCTCGGAGCTTCGGAAAACCTGACGCAAGGCGCAGTCGTAGATGGCATGAGCGAAATGCTGCAGGAGATTTCTTTGAAGAATGGCCGGGTCGTTCAAACGAACTTCCACCAACATCCGCTGGTAAAGATGTCGCAAACTCCGCCCATCGAAGTGCATTGGATCAAATCCAACAACTCGCCGACAGGCTTGGGCGAACCGGCCTTGCCGCCGATTCTGCCGGCGATTGCGAACGCGGTCTTCACGGCGACGGGAGAACGCATTCGCACCATGCCGATGACGAAGCAGGGCTTCAGCTTTGCGTAATCCTGTTACACGGCCACGACCAAATAGAGTAAAAATGCGGAAGGAAGTTGAGACATCAACTTTCTTCCGCATATTTCTTTTGGGCAATATCACTTTAGGGCTATACTGAAAACGATGTGGGAAGTTGAATACACCGATGAATTTGAAGCGTGGTGGGAGACGCTGACAGTCGAAGAGCAAACATCTGTCACGGCTTCCGTAGATTTGCTTGAAGACCGTGGCGTTCATCTCGGCTACCCTCATTGCTCAGGAGTCAACGGTTCCAGGCATGCTCACATGCGCGAGTTGAGAGTGCAGCATCAAGGCGATCCGTATCGGCTGCTGTATGCCTTTGACCCGCGCCGTAATGCAATCTTGCTGATTGGCGGCAACAAAGCCGGAGATGGTCGTTGGTACGAGACTTTCGTTCCCATCGCTGATCGGCTTTATGACGAACATTTAGCGCAACTGAAGAAAGAAGGGTTACTGTAATGGCAAAACCGTTTCGATTATTGCGAGATAAACTACCGCCTGAAGCGCAAGCGGAAGCTCGCGCCCGCGCGAATGAAATGCTGGAAGAAATCGCTTTGCAGGAATTGCGTAAGGCGCTCAACCTCACTCAAGAGCAAGTCGCCGAAGCCATGCAAATGAATCAAGGCGTAGTTTCCAAAATGGAACATCAAAGCGACATTTACGTCAGTACCTTGCGGAAGTTCGTGGCGGCTTTAGGTGGCCACTTGAAACTGGTGGCAAGCTTTCCTGACAAAGATGTGGTCATCAATCAATTTGATTAGCAACCAATTCTGCCTGCGATTGCGAACGCAGTGTTTTCGGCGACGGGCGAACGCATCCGCACGATGCCGATGACGAAGCAAGGCTTCAGCTTTGCCTGATAGTATCGCGCCGTAGAGTTGCACGTAACTTTCAATAAGCGTTCAAAAAACTCAGCGCAGGCCTATTTCTATATGCCTGAGCTGAGTTTTTTTTCTTTGTAAAGGAGCGCACTGGAGGAATTTTCGACGTGATATTGCCTTAACCCGATTTGAATCATACCCTTACTTATTCTGGAGTGGCTGAGGCTGGAGTACTTTCAACTTTTTATCAAATCAGTCTCAGACATAGAGTGAAATCATGACCGATATGGAACTAATCGCTGAAGGCGTAAAACGAAAACTTATCCGTTTTGAAGACGATGGCAAATACATTGTCTATGTTCATCAAGACAAGCGACGCAATTTCAACAACCCCGAAGAAAAGGTACAGGCCGAAGCCTTCCTTCAGCTTGCCATCAACTATGAATACCCGGTGAATCGCATTCGGCTGTTCGTGCCAGTGCAAATGGGTGTCGAAACCAAAGAAGCTGACATCATTGTTTATGACGATGCCCCGCTGAAAGCTCCTTTGATTGTTACGGAATGCAAGAAGCCGGATATCAGCGAACTTGAATTTGCACGCGCGGCTGACCAAGCCGTGAGTTATGCCGTAGCCGAAGGCGCAAGGTACGTGTGGGTCACGACTTCGCTCAAAGACGAATACTTTCAAATTCCCGAAAAGAAGCCGAAAGATCGCGTCACGATTCCCGACGTGCCGCAATTTGGCGTTACTGAACTCGCCAGATTCAAGTACGCCGTCGAAGGTGGAACAACTAAGAACGGGCAAAAGCTTTTCCCACTTGAAAAGGTCAGCGAAGACGAATTAACCAGTCGTTTCAAACAGGCGCATCAAGCCTTGTGGGGCGGCGGTGAACTCAATCCGTCAGAGGCTTTTGACGAACTCGATAAACTGATTTTCTGCAAGCTGTGGGATGAACGGAAGCTAAGAAAACGCGGCGAGCCTTACGACTTTCAGATTTTTGCCGTTGACCCGAAAGACCATCCCGACAAAAACAAAGACGAACTCAAAGCCATCGCAGAAAAAGAACTGCTGGATCGTCTGAAAAAACTTTACGAAGAAGGCCGCAAGAAAGACCCCGAAGTTTTCAAGGATGACATTCGCCTCAGTGCCGCTAAAGCCCGCACGGTCGTTACCTATCTCGAAAGCATCAATCTTTCTGACACCGATCTCGACAGTAAAGGCCGCGCGTTCGAGACATTTATGGGTTCGTTCTTTCGCGGAGATTTCGGGCAATACTTTACGCCGCGCCCCATCGTGAAATTCATTGTTGATGTGTTGCCTCTCACGAATGAATCGCTGGTGCTGGATACGTCTTGCGGCAGCGGCGGCTTTCTTTTGCATGCGCTCGACAAAGTGCGCAAACAAGCTGACGAATATTTCAAACCGGGCAGCGATAAGCACTATCGTCATTGGCATAATTTTGCTCAAGACAATCTTTTCGGCATCGAGATCAACGAACAGATCGCCCGCACTGCCAAGATGAACATGATCATCCACGACGACGGGCATACGAATGTTGTCGCCAGCGATGGCCTTGTGCCTGCCGCTGAGATTGCCGCCAGAACTGGCAATAAAGGATTCGCTTACGAACGTTTTGATTTCATCATCACCAATCCGCCGTTCGGCTCGACGGTCAAACAAACTGAGAAAGCCTATCTGCACCAATACGGGTTTGGCTGGCGCGAAGTGGATTGGCTGAATCCCAAAAGCCTCAGGACTGAACGCCCCAATCAGGACACCGAAATTCTGTTCATTGAACAATGCGCAAAGTATCTAAACGAAGGCGGTTATCTGGCTATCGTCATTCCTGATGGCATTCTGACCAATTCCAGCCTGCAATACGTGCGCGACAGCATCGAAGATTTATATCGCATCGTTGCCGTCGTCTCGCTGCCGCAAACAGCCTTCACGGCCACGGGCGCAGGCGTCAAAAGCTCTGTGTTGTTTCTCAAAAAGCATACGGCTGAAATGACCAAGCGAATGCGCGACACCAAACAGGCGTTGAAAGACAGCATCCGCGAAGAAGAAAACTACCAACAGCAAATGGAACAGATCGAACGCGAGAAAAAGCAAGCCGTAAAAGCACTCAACGAACGCCCCGAATTTGCCGAACTCAGCCAGAAAGAACGCCGCGAGAATGCTGATTACGTTGCCGCGAACAAAGAAATCTCTGACCGCTTTTCTGACAAAGTAGAAGATGTGCGTTTCAGGTTAGAAGAGCTTTATGAGGAGCGCCGCCGCAAAGGCTTGCCAGACTACGACATCTTTATGGCAATTGCTGAGGACATCGGATACGACGCGACAGGCCGCCGCACCGCCTTAAACGAACTGGACACTATTACCACCGAACTGACAGGTTTTATTTCTGCGATTGAAGAGGGAAGAGCATGATTAAAAGTGCAACTACTCCCTCAAAACAAGGGTTTTTCACCCGACGCAGTAATATCAAAGGCAGACTAGATGCTGAGTTTAATTACGCACGTCTAACCATTCGTCTTAGTTCTCAATATCCTCAATCTGCCCTCAGGACAATCTCAAGCTCACGAACAGGTGGCACACCAAGTAAAGCAGTCGCTGATTACTGGAATGGAGATATTCCCTGGGCTTCGCCAAAAGATTTTGGTCATTTCTATTTAGAAGACACTGAAGATCATATAACCCAAGCCGCAGTGACTGATTCTTCAACCAGTGTTGTGCCTAAAGGCTCGGTGTTATTCGTTTTCCGAAGCGGCATTTTGCAACACACAATGCCTGTGGCTGTTGCAAAGCGTGCAATGGCAATCAATCAGGACGTAAAGGCTTTTACCTTCGACCGATCCATAATGCCAGAATACGCCGCCGCCTATTTTACGATTTTCGGAAGCCGCCTCTTGCCGTTAATTACAAAATCAGGCGCGACGGTTCAAAGCATTAACACTGAGCAGCTTGAACAACTAACGATTCCTATTCCACCTTTGGCAGTTCAGAAACAAATTATTGATGAGCTGCTCTCAGCATTCCAAGCCAAGCGGTCGAAAGAGCTACAAGGATATTCTCTGCTCCGCACAATAGATGAAGTGCTGCTTGACGAACTCGGCATCAAGCTTCAGCCAGAGCCGCCTAATACGATTGAGATCCGCATGTTCTTCAGGTCTTTTTCTAGTTTAGGGGGAAGTCGAATTGATCCGGCTTCAAATTGGAAAAGGCTTTCGTTTGCTGGTAGCAAATTTCCATTGCGCAAACTTCGTGCAGTTGTATCGATTAACCCGCCAACTCAATTTGCCAATCTGGATCAAGAAAGCGAAGTTTCCTTCGTTCCGATGGATTCAGTCTCTGACCGATTTGGCGAAATAGCGGAAAGGCAAACTAGGCCAATTAAAGGAAGTGGCGGGTACACAACATTCCTTGAAGGTGACTTGATCTGGGCAAAAATTACTCCTTGTATGGAAAATGGGAAATCAGCCATAGCACGGAACTTATTAGGTGGTTGTGGTTTTGGCTCAACTGAGTTTCACGTCTTTCGCCCTGTGACATCAGAAATTTACCCACTTTATCTTCATCATTTGCTCAGACTGCAAGTTGTTCGCAAGAACGCTAGGCTGAATTTTACAGGTACATCCGGGCATCAGCGTGTTGATGAACAGTTTTTTCACCGGTTGGAGATTCCTTTACCGCCGATACCCATTCAAAAGAAAATTGCTATCAAAACCGAAGACATGAAAAATCAAGCTCGTAAACTTTTAGCAGAAGCTGCCGTAGAACTGGAGAAAGGCAAAAGGAAGATTGAAACGCTCATCCTTGGCGAAGGTGGTGAACTATGAAATTAAAAGGCGTCCTTGATTTCTCACTTGGCAATTTCCTGTGCCTGCGCGGTTATGCTCGGATGGGTGACCTGTATGACATTTCCGAACCAGACCCCAGCTTTCAACGTGATCGGCACAGTCAACAGGCGCTGTCCCAATCCCGCTTGGACTGATACTGCCTGATTTGAATTGAGGCGCTTTTCAGTTGCGTTTAGTGTGAATGACTTGCGGAAAACCATTTATCAAACAAAGACCAATCAATGAACAAAAAAGAATGGACGATCATGCTGTATATGGCCGGCGATAATAATCTGGCCGCCAATATGGCTTATGCAATGGGGCAGCTAAAAGAGTTTGCCAATGAAGCCAACGGTAAGCTGAACCTGTTCGTTTATTACGATGGGAACTCACCGAGTACGCCGACGCTGTACTGCGATTTCTCTGGGAAAGAAGCGGCATACTACCGCTCGCATCTGATCGCAGATAAGCCTTTTCAGAGGACGGAAAACAGAATCAATGAAAACGCGGCAGACCCAAGCTCTATCCTGAACTTTGTGGATTGGTGCGTGAACAAGCAATCAGGACGTGCCGAACGATATGCCTTTATTCTTTCAGGGCATTCGCTGGGATTTCTGGGCGAAGGTTTGTTCCGGGATGAAACCTCCGGCAAATCCATGAACCTTGGTGATCTTATGTATGCCGTTGATCGGATGACTTCGGATCAGGAGTTCCTGTCGAATGTTAAAGCCAATCCATCGGACTTTAATGTCAATCCCTGGGGTGACGACAAATTTACCGAACGGTTTTTATTGGGTGAGAACGCCGACGCCTTACTCGGCCAGCAACTCGACATTCTGGGATTCGATAGTTGTGTGATGGGCATGTTTGAAGTGGGGTCTCAGTTCAAACACTGCGCGAAGACGATGATCGTTTCAGAAGGGAGCATCCCCAGCGCGGGTTGGACTTATGCAAAGCTGCTCCGAGACCTCTGTGAAGTCCCTGACAAAACCACCGAAGATTTAGCGGCAGGTCTGGTCGAGAATTACATCAAAGGCCAGAGCGAGTTTGTCATCGGAGGCGTTTCCGTAGACATGGCCTCCTGGAATATGGACAAGTTCATTGAGTTGCAGGTTGCCGTAGGTGCGCTTTCCAGTAACTTGCTCAAATGCTTTGAATCAGGCAGCCCCCTCTACTTGCCGATGGAACGTGCCATTCTCAAGGTTCACTGGAAATGCCAGTCATACATGTACGAACAGAATGTTGACCTGGGCGATTTTTGTGAATTGCTCTTACAGGAATGTGATTGCATCGAAAATGAATTGGGGAGCGGCGCTCATGACCAGCTTTTGTCTGATCTGAAATGGAGCTGCAAGGATATTTTGCAGGCGCTTCAAGAAGTCGTGATTCAGAGTGGTTTTAGCGGTGGAAGGTATCAATACTCCAACGGAGTCTCGATCTTTTTCCCGTGGTCGCTGGAGGCATACGAAGCTGCGGAGGCGGATTACAAGGCGCTATGGGCCACTACAGAAGCTGCCGGGTTTAGTCAGACAACCGCCGGTTCACTGCTGCCGTGGGGCGATTTTCTCAAGAAATACCTTGATGAGGTCTCGCGTCGCAAATATGAGAACTACACAGAGTCTCCTCTTCCCGGAAAGAAGATCAGGAACTCATCGCCATTCAGGTTTAGTGATGGATTACACGCCAGTACGCAGGATTCAAAACTCGCTGGAACGCAGGATTCAAAACTTGCTGGCACACAGGATTCAAAACTCGCCGGCACGCAGGATTCAAAACTAGCCGGCACGCAGGATTCAAAACTAGCCGGCACGCAGGATTCAAAACT